>NZ_JYKO02000001.1:4346850-4946850 GCF_000949385.2 Pseudomonas sp. LFM046
GACAGCTTCACCTACACCATCAAGGACCAGTCTGGCGTCGAGTCCAACCCGGTCACCGTCAGCATCGGCGTGACCCCGGTGAACGATGCGCCGGTCGCTGTCGCCGACACTGCCACCGTCAACGAAGGCGGCAGCGTCAACATCAATGTGGCCAGTAACGACACGGACGCCGACGACGGCCTCAACCTCGGCAGCATCGTCATCGGCACCAACCCGGCGCATGGCACCCTCACCGTCAATGCCGATGGCACCGTCAGCTACCAGCACGATGGCAGTGAGACCACCGCCGACAGCTTCACCTACACCATCAAGGACCAGTCTGGCGCCGAATCCAACCCGGTCACCGTCAACATCGGGGTCACCCCGGTGAACGATGCCCCGGTTGCCGTGGCCGACACTGCCACCGTCAACGAAGGCGGCAGCGTCAACATCAATGTGGCCGGTAACGACAGCGACGCCGACGACGGCCTCAACCTCGGCAGCATCACCATTACCAGTGGCCCGGCCAACGGCACCGTCATCGTCAACGCCAATGGCACGGTCAGCTACCAGCACAACGGCGGCGAGACCACCACCGACAGCTTCACCTACACCATCAAGGACAAATCCGGCGTCGAGTCCAACCCGGCCACCGTCAGCATCGGTGTCACCCCGGTGAACGATGCGCCGGTTGCCGTGGCCGACACTGCCACCGTCAACGAGGGCGGCAGCGTCAACATCAACGTGGCCGGTAACGACACGGACGCCGACGACGGCCTCAACCTCGGCAGCATCACCATCACCAGCGGCCCGGCCAACGGCACCGTGATCGTCAACGCCAATGGCACCGTCAGCTACCAGCACAACGGCAGCGAGACCACCGCCGACAGCTTCACCTACACCATCAAGGACAAGTCCGGCGCCGAGTCCAACCCAGTCACCGTCAGCATCGGGGTCACCCCTGTGAACGATGCGCCGGTCGCTGTCGCCGACACTGCCACCGTCAACGAGGGCGGCAGCGTCAACATCAATGTGGCCGGCAACGACAGTGACGCCGACGACGGCCTCAACCTCGGCAGCATCACCATTACCAGTGGCCCGGCCAACGGCACCGTCATCGTCAACGCCAATGGCACGGTCAGCTACCAGCACAACGGCGGCGAGACCACCACCGACAGCTTCACCTACACCATCAAGGACCAGTCTGGCGTCGAGTCCAACCCGGCCACCGTCAGCATCGGCGTCACCCCGGGCGATGACTCCCCGGTATTCGGCACCTCCACCAAGACCGCCATCGTCTCGGAAGAGGGCCTGGCCAGTGGCCTGCAGGACACTGCGGGCTCCCCGAGCGATAGCACCAATGCCGTGGTCTCCACCGGCACCTTCGCAATCACCGATGCCGACAGCCCGAGCCTCTCGGTCACCTTGACGGCACCGACCACCGCACTCACCTCCAATGGCGTGCCCCTGACCTGGTCGGGCAGTGGCACCTCGACCCTGAGTGCGAGTGCCGGCGGCCAGCCGATCATGACCATCAGCATCAACAGCGTGGGGGCCTATACCGTGACCCTGCTGGGCCAGTTGGATCATTCGTCAGCCGTGGCGGAAGACCTGCTGAACTTCGGGGTGAAAGTGACCGCCAGCGACGGCGTGAACAGCACTGACGGTACCCTGCAAGTCACGGTCGAAGATGATTCCCCGATCCTGGCGACGCCGATGCAGAGCATCGTGCTGGACGGTGCCGGCTCCACCGCCATCGGCAATCTGAACCTGTCCACCGGTGCCGACGCCAAGGGCGCCAGCGTACAGTTCAACTCCGCCATCAGCGGCGCTGTCGACGCCAGCGGCAATATCCTGAGCACCGTACTGGCCAAGGACGGAAGCGTCGTCAATTCGTCGAGCTACCTGACCTATCAGGGCAGCAAGCTGCACTACGTGTCGGGCACCAACTCCCTGACCGCCGTCGACGTAAATGGCACCGAGGTCTTCAAGATCACGGCCGACGTAGCCACCGGCCATTATCAGGTCACCAACTTCGTCGACCTGGACTCGCCCTCCTCGACCTTCACCAGCTTCAACCTGTCGGGTGGCAACTCAGGTTTGTACGACCTGGGTGCCGACTCCCGGTTCAGCCTCCAGGCCACGGCCACCGAAAACGGTGCGGCCTCCACGGTGAACACCAGCAACAACAGCTTCGGCGTGGGCAGTGGCCAGTCGATCGATACCGGTGATGTGCTCAAATTCACCTTCATCGACAAGACCACCAGCCAAGCCACGGACATGACCTCGATTTCGCTGACCACCGACAAGCTCGGCACTGGCGAAAAACTGACCTGGACCGCATTTGACAGCGCTGGCAACACCGTTGGCAGTGGCACCGTGAACGGGGTGAATAGCGGTACGACCACCTTCACCATCGATGGCAGCCAGCTGAACAGCGGTGTGCATGAGTTCAGCTCCGTCAGCTTCGGTGCAGGCAGCAGTACCACCTACAAGCTGCTGATCAGCTCCATCACCGGACAGACCGAGGCTTACGACCAGAAAATCAACCTGGGCGTCAAGGCCACCGACGGGGACTCCGACAGCACAACCAACCAGTCGCTGCAGATTACCTTCGATTCGGACAACACTGTCCAGGCAGGCTCCAGCGGCACCGCTCTGGGCGGAGGCAATGGTGCGGACAAACTGATTGGCGGCGCAGGCGACGACTTCCTCACCGGAGGCAAGGGCAATGACACCCTGACGGGTGGCAATGGCGGCGACACCTTCGTCTGGAAGTCCGGTCATGCCGGTAACGAGGGCAGCCCCAACCAGGATGTGGTGAAGGACTTCAACAAGGGCGCGGGCGACCGCCTCGACCTGAGCGACCTCCTGCACGGGGAAACCACGGCCAACATCGACAACTACCTCAAGCTGATTGTCGATAACGGCACAGGCAACGCCACCCTGCAGGTCAGTACGGAAGGTCACCTGAACCAGCCCGGCGGCGCAGCCAGCCACGCCGACCTGACCATCACCCTGGAAGGCGCGGCCGCTCAGCTCAGCGGGTCCTCCATCAACTCGTTGATCGCGGGCGCCGATCCGACCATCAAGGTCGACCACAGCTGATGGCTACCCTGTCCGCAATCGCTCCGGCGGTTGCGGACAGGGGGCGTCTGCCGTCATGCTCGCGGCAGTCCTTGACGGAGATTGCCATGCTCTACATCCAGCGTGACGAAGAAGGGAAACTGGTTCGCGTCGAAGCGGCCGAATTCGCAGAAATGACCGGGCAACTGCCTGCCAACGACCAGGAAATCCAGGCCTGGTACGCCAACCTGGCGGTGCAGAGCAGCCTGCTGCAACTGAAGCAGAGCGACCTGGACATGATCCGGGTGCTGGACGACCTGATCACCGTGCTGATGACCAAAGGCGTCATCCGCATCACCGACCTTCCACCGGCAGCGCAATCCAAGCTGCTCAGCCGTAACCAGGCGCGCGAAGCCCTGGGTGGCATTTCCCGCCTGATCGTGGAAGAAGACGACAACGTGGGTTCGGGACTGATCTGAACCTGCCGCTCCCTTTGTCCTAGCCCTGCAGTGCATTGAGGGGCGAATTCATTCGCTCTACAGAACTGCCCTTGGGAGTTTCCAGGGGCACTGCCGGCTTCGTCGCCCGAGACCGTTCACTTCCAACACCTGGCCGACCACTGTTCGCACCAAGCCGTCCCGGCGCACTAACGCCAGGGTGACGGTGCGCCGAACAGCTGGCCCTGGGCGCCCCGGATGCCCATCTCTCGCAGCACCTCAAGTTCCCCCTCGGTTTCCACCCGCTCGGCGATCAGCGGCAGATCGATGCTGTGGGCGGCGCGCTGCATGGCCTCGATGAACAGGCGCTTGTCCGCCTCCCGATCGATGGCGCGGATGTAGCTGCCATCCACCTTGAGGTAGGCCAATCCCAGGCGAGCCAGGTTGCCGATCATGCTGAAACGGCCACCGAAGTGCTGCAGGCTCAGGCTGAAACCCTGCTCCCGCAGGCGGCGGGTCAGTTGTTCCAGCACGGCCTGTTCAGGCAACTGGTCTTCTTCCAGTTCCAGCACCAGGCGTGCGCCGAACCGGGAATGCCGGCGCAACAGTTCGAACGCCTTGTCCAGTTTCTGGGCATCTCGCAGCAGGGCGCCGGACAGGTTTAGCGCCAGGGTTTCTCCATGGCCGGCCATCTGCTCGAACACCAGTTCGAGCATCAGCAGGTCCAGGCGCGCCGTCCAGCCGAAACGCTGCAGCCAGGGCAGGAAACGCCCGGCGGGAATGTATTCGCCGCGCTCGTCGCGCAGGCGCGAAAGCACTTTGTAGTGCAACACTCGCGTGCGATCGCGGCTGTCCACCACAGGCTGGAAGTAAAGCTGGAACTGGCGCTGGGCCAGCGCGTGGTCCAGCAGCCGATGCCAGGCGTGGCGCTCGTCGCCCACGCTGGGCGCCTCACCGCCGGTCAGGGTCGCCCAGGTCCTGTCAGTCTGACTTTCCGCCTTGGCCAGGGCCTCGTCAGCCAGGCGCAGCAGGTCCGCCAAATCGTCGCCAGGGCTGAAGGGCGCCAGGCCGAGATGGGCCACCGGCAGGGCATCCGCCGCCCCGGTGACCACCAGGTTGGCCAGGGCCGCATCCAGGCGCTGCGCCAGTTGCTGGGCCTCCTCGGCCACCAGGCCGGGCATCAGCAGGGCGAAGTCGCCGCCCCGGCTGCGCGCCACCAGTTGGCTGGCGCCCTGCTCCGCCATGGCGTGGGAGAGCAGTTCGGCCACCGCCAGCAACAGCTGGTCGGTGCGCTGGCCCCCCAGGCGCTGGTTGAGGCCGGCGAGGTCATGGACCCGCAGCAGCAGCAGGTAGCCGGCGCTGGCCCGGTCATCGGAGCTCAACCGCGCCTGTAGCTGCATTTCGAAGTAACGGCGGTTGGCGAGGCCCGTCAGGCTGTCCTTGTACGCTTCGTCCCGAAGACGTTCGCTACGCTCGGCCTGCTCCTGGAACAGCGCCTTGAGCTTCTCCACCATCTGGTTCATGGCCTGCACCACGCGGCGCAATTCGGGCGTGCGCGGTAGTTCGGGCAGGCTGAGGAATTCGCGGCGAGAGATGGCGTGGGATTGCTCCACCATGTAGTCGAGGGGTTTCAACTGGCGGCGCAGGAGGAACGCACCGAGGCCCGCACTGACCAGGCCGCAGGCCAGCAGCCAGCCGAGGCTGCCGAGGGCGCTCTGCCAGAGCCGGGCAATGGCGAACAGCGGGTGGCTCTGCACCTCTACCCGCGCCGCCTGCTCCCAGCCACGGCTGACAATGGCGTCACCGCCGGCCGAGTGCAGGTCGATCAGGTCGACGAACCACTGCGGCACCTCAGCGCCCACGGCGTCAGGCACGCCAGTGCGCTCCACCAGCACCTTCCCGGTAGCCAGGTCGATCACACGGATGCTTTCAAAGTAGCCGCTGTCAAAGATGGAGCTGACCATCAGCTCGACCATCGCCGAGTCGTCGATATGCGGGGTCAGCGACAGGCCAAGGGCCGTGGCGGCGTCCTGGGCGTGGGAGCGCAACTGGTTGTTGTACTGCTCCCGCGAGCTTTCCAGGCCGACCATGAAGCTGCCACTGAAAGCGACCACCAGGAACAGACAGATGGCGATCAACAACTGTTTGAACAGGGACATCTCGACTCCTATCGGTCCGGCTCCACTGGGAAGCCCTCGGCCTTCATTTTCCTGAGCAATTCCTGCCAGCGCGACAACCGCTTGGCATCGCCGACCTGTTTGCCGCCACCGCTACCCGCGATCCACAGGCCCTCGGCGTTGAAGGCGTAGACGGGCAACAGGTCGGTCCGTTGGCTGGCGGGGCGGATGATGCCCACCAGGTTGTCCAGCACCAGCGGCACGGAATCCGGCGTGGCGTAGTAGGTCACCACCATGTGCGCCTGGTTCAGGCGCAGCGCCTTGACGTAGGTGATGCGCAGTTTCTCGCTGGGCACCCCGAGCTCGCGCAGGCTGAAGTACTTGGCGATGGCGAAGTCCTCGCAGTCGCCGGCGCCAATGCGCAGCGCCTGCACAGGCGTGGCCCAGTAATCGCTCTCGCCCCAGAGTTCCTGGTCATCGCGGAAACGCAGCTTGGCGTTGAAGAAGCGGTTCACGTCTTCCAGTTGCTTCTTCTCGTCGGCACCCGCCAGGCGCGCCAGCGTGGCCTGCCACTCATCGATACGCTGCTTGCCGGGGCCAAGGGGACCGTAGAGGGCTTCGGCGCGCCGGCTGATGAGGGAGAAATCCCAGTCCGCCTGCAAGGCACCTGCCAGCAGCGCCAGGACCCATGGCACCGCCAGGGCCAGCTTCCGCCGCCCCCGACACCCACGCCAGGCCTGAACGCTACCTCGGAACATCCACCATCCCGCCTCGGGGGCCGTCAGGCCCCGTGGAACAAGCGGCGAATGGTGCGGGGTGAGGCGGGAAAAGACAATGGCATTATGCCGTCATTCGACGCATGCGCGAGATGAGTTGGGCTTCGCGAGCTCAGCCCAACCTGCGGGACTGATCAGCGCAATCCGCGCAGATGCAGGAAACCGAACAGCAGCACCTGTAGCCGCTCCAGCCAGGGGAATGGCCGGTCCTTCAACCTGCGGTTGAACAGCGCAACCTCGAGCACATGGGCCAGCAGCACGGCGCCAGCCGCCAGCAGCAGTGGCCGATGCAGGGGTTCGCCGAAGGGATAGAGGACATTGAGCAGCGCCACCAGCCAGAACATGGCCAGGGCGCCTTTGAGGAAGGAAGGCAGGTGCATGTCGACTCCTGTTGATGCGGACCAGGCGGCCAGTGTGCCGCCTGGTGCCTTCCGGCTCTCCGCACTTTTGGTTGGAGCCTTCCCGCCTCCGGGTCAGCGCAGGGTCAGGGCGATGGGCACTTCCTCGAAGTCGAAGCAGCCGAGGAAGGTCTTGATGTCCAGCAGGTTGCCGTCCACTTTCACGTCCCCGAGCATGGCGCCCTTCAGCAGGCCGTTTTCGCCGCTGATGATGGTGTCGAGGTAGCGCTTGTCGAAGGTCAGCTTGAGCGTCGTACCTTCAGGAATGCCCTCGTGCAGCTCGGCCACGCCGCGCCGGACCTCCAGAGCCCACTCCTCCTTGATGTCAGGGAAGACGAAGCCCAGGGTCAGGTTCACATCGGCGCTTTTTTCCGGGTCGATACGGGTCACCCAGTTCTGCAGAAAGATGCGCGCCGGCAGGTTTTTCAGCATGTCCGGCGAAAGGAAGGCGTTGCGCATGTGCTGGGACAATTCCAACGCGGCATCACCCTCCAACTTGCCCTCCAGTTCCATGGCGCTCATCAGGTACCAGTTGCGCCAGTTGGTGTTCATGCTGGCGTAGCCCAGGCGCCGGAAGCTGCGGGCCTTGATGTCACGGGCCAGCTTGTCGTCGTGGTCGATGCGGATGACGTAGCTGGCCAGCTCGGCGGCCCACTGGTAGTCACCTTTGAGGTAGGCCTCCCCGGCCGCCATCAGCACCTTGTCGCGGCCGCCCATCATCGTGACCAGACGCGTGGCTTTCTCCACCGGCGGCGTCGGATCAAGGTCCACCGGGTCGCCCTGGAACCAGCCCAGGTAGCCTTGGTAGATCTGCCGCACGCTGTGCTTCACGGTGCCGTAGTACTCGCGCAGGTAGGGCGTGTAGCCGGCCAGGTAGGTCGGCAGCTTGACCTTCTCCACCAGCTCGTCCGGGGTCAGTCCCTTGTTCATCCAGCGCACGGTCTGGTCGTGGACGTAGGCGATGGCGTCACGGGTCATGCGCAGCACCTCTTCCACCTTGTCCTTGCCGGACACCGGCCGGCCGTGCAGCGGCACCATGTAGTCGGCCTGGAAGGCGCGCAGTTTGTCGAGGCTGTTCACCCAGACCACCGGATCACGGAACTTGGTGCCGCGCAGGGTATGGATGTTCGGCAACGTCGGGCCCTGGGTCACCTCGGCGCTGATCAGCACCTTGTTGCGCGGCAGGAACAGAACGATCTCGTCCGGCGCTTCGCTGGGCACATGGAGGAACTGCACCGGCAGCCCGGCGATGGTGGTGTCGAGCTTGTCCTTGAAGGTGATTGTGGGGGCGATGAAGGTGGACTTGCCCTCCTGGGGCAGGGGGCCGAGGCCGGCGTTCATGTCCTTCCTGTCGGCGTCCTGCAGGGCGACGCCGAAGCTGTAGCCCGAACGCATGCTGAGGATGGGGCCTACCAACGCGCCCTGGGTCACCACGTTATCCAGCAGGGTTTCCTGGGCGTAGATCTGCACCTCGCCGCTCTCCACCTGCCCCTCGCTGATAAAGCCCTTCACGCCGTTGATATGGTCGGGATGGAAGTGGGTGTAGACGATGGCTTTGATGGGCTTGTCGCTGATCTTGCGGAACTCCGCCAGCACCTTGCGCGACTGCTCGGCGGACTCGCCGGTGTCGACGATGATCAGCCCTTCGGGCGCCTCGATCATCACGCTGTTGGCGAGGTTCCAACCCACCGCCGAGTACACGTTGTCGGCGATCTTGTAGACCTTCTCGCTGAAGTGCTTCGTGTGCTCGGCCAGCTCGGCGTTGATGCTGGGCTCGATGGACTCTTCCGGCAGGGCGGCGTCGGCGCCCAGGGGCAATGCAGCGGCGAGGAGCAGGCCGCTCAAACGAGTGGAGATGCGCATGGTTCGCTCGGATTGTTGTTATTGGGCGCAGACAGGCTGGCAGGGGCCTGCTAATAATTCCAATGCATTCTTTTCTCACCAGCGATGCAATCTGCGCATGAATGACCTTCGCCAGCTCCGCCACTTCGTCGCGCTCGCCGAGCACGGCCACTTCGCCCGCGCGGCGGAGGCGGTCAATCTCAGCCAGCCCGCCCTCAGCCGCAGCATTCAGGCCCTGGAGGCGAGCCTCGGCTGCGCCCTGCTGGATCGTGGCCCACGGCAGGTGAACCTGACCGCCCACGGCCGCCTGGTGCTGGAACATGCCCGACGCCTGCTGGATGGCAATCGGGCGCTACGCAGCGCCGTGACCCAGCTGGACAACCTGGACAGCGGCGAGCTGCGCCTGGGCGCCGGCCCCTACCCCGCCGCACGGCTGGTACCCCGCGCCCTCGGACGTTTTGCCAGCCGTCATCCCGGTGTGCGTGTGCAGCTCAGCCTGGAGAACTGGCACAGCCTGCGGCAACGCCTGCTGGACGATGCGATCGAGCTGTTCGTTGCCGATATCCGCGAACTGGAAGGCGATCCGCTGCTGGAGATCCTTCCCCTGCGCCGACACCCCGGCACCCTCTTCTGCCGGCCGGGCCACCCGCTACTGGGTCAGGAACAGGTGCAGCTGCCAGACCTCGCCCGCTACGCAATGGCCGGCACCCAGTTGCCGGCCGAGGTGGCGCGCGCCATAGGCACCCTCAGCGGCAGCGAAAGGCCCCTGGGCATCGAATGCGACAACTTCATGGTGCTGAAGGCACTGGTGGCCGAAAGCGAGGTGATCAGCATGGCGCCCTGGGACGTGGTGGCCGAGGACGTGCGCGCAGGGCGCCTGGCGGTGCTGAACACGCCCGTCAGCCCCCAGACGTCGTCGGCCTACGGCGTGGTCAGCCATGCCGCGCGCAGCCTGTCTCCAGCTGCGCGGGCGGTGAGGGATCTGTTGGTGGAAGAGGACAGCCGGTTCCCCAGCGCTTGAAGGCTCTGGGCAGAGCCGGTGAGGTGGCCGTTGCAACCTTCAGCGGCGGTTCTCCATCGACCAGTTGCTGCGGTTGCGTTCGTTGTGCCGCGGATTGTGCGGACGCGCATCGTAGCCGGGCTGCACCTGGTACTGCGGGCGGGCACCGGACCGGCGATACCCCGAGTTCAGGTCCCTTGGCTGACGGACATCGGACTGCCGAAAGCCGGACTGGCGGTCAACCGACTGGCGGAGCTCAATCTGGCGGTAGCCGGACTGCCGGTCGTTCATCTGACGGAAGTCAGCCTGGCGATTGCCGGATTGCCGGCCGTTGAACTGGCGGTAATCCGGTTGGCGATACCCCGGCTGGACGTTGTTCTTGCCCCAGGTCTGCAGGCGCGGCGTGTAGTCGTGACGGCGCTCCTGGTAGTCGTCATAGATCGGCTGGTCGTAACGGCGATACGGGCGGTACTTGTAGTCATCGTCGTAGTAACGGCGCTTGTCGTAACGATGCTTGTAGGGCTTGTAGTGGTCCTTGTAGCCATCGTAGTAGCGCTGGTCGTAGGAGCGGCGATCCTTGAAACGATGGTCGTAGTCACTGTCGTAATAGCGGTGGTCGACGATGTAGGCGCCGTTGCGCGGCGAGTCGTAGTCGTGGCGGTAAACCCGGTAATCGTCGTCGTAGTAACGGCGACCGTAGTAATCGTTGTCGTAGTCGTAGGCGGCGCAGCCGCCCAGGGCCAGGGTCAGCAAGGCAAGGAAGAGAGATCGGTAGGACATGGCGGCCTCCTTCGACCGCAAGGGACGGCGCAGACAGATGTCGGCGACAGGGACTTCTCCCACTGCGTTGGACAACGTGCCTACAAAACGGCACGCGCTACCTGTCGGAAAAATCCATTTCCACTTGTTGCAGAAACCCGGGCCGACGCTAACGCCAGGATGAGCGGACAGCCGGCGTTCCAGAGGGCCCGGCTCGCTCGCCCGACCCTGGGTAAGACGCTAGAGTTCAAAGCGGCACCGCACGCATAAGGACCCGCAATGCCGCCGCTCAGTCGCGACCAGGCGCAACACCGCGCCGACGATATCCAGGCCTTCTATCGCGAAGTCCAGCGCCTCCACGAGGAGCAGGTGCTGCTGCTCTCCCCCGCTCAGATCGACCACCTCGGCGACTACCACCGCCAGCTCCTGGCGGATTACCGCAGCGCCTACGACATCGACCCGGACGCCCACGCCCGCCGCCTGTCCCTGGGCATGCGGATCGCCTCGCTGCTGGGTGCCCTGGCGCTCGCCGCCAGCCTGCTGTTCTTCTTCTACCAGTTCTGGGGCCTGTTCCCCGAAACCGCCCAGGTGATCCTCCTCGCCGGCTTCTCCATGGGCAGCCTGCTGCTGACCCTGCTGCTGCGCCAGCGCTCGCCCTCCGGCTACTTCAGCAAACTGGCGGCGAGCCTGGCGTTTGCCTGCTTCGTGCTCAACGTCGTGATGCTGGGGCAGATCTTCAATATCACCCCTAGCGACAACGCCCTGCTGCCCTGGGCCGCCTACGCCCTGCTGCTGGCCTATGCTTGCGAGGTGCGCCTGCTGCTGGGTGCCGGCCTGCTGTGCATCCTGGCGTTGTTCGCCACGCGGATGGCGAGCTGGACCGGGCTCTACTGGCTGGACTGCGCCGAGCGCCCGGAGCACTTGCTCCCGGCCGGCCTGCTGATCTTCCTGGTGCCGCAGTTCGTTTCCCAGACCCGCTACAGCGGGTTCGCCGCGCTTTACCGGGTGATGGGCCTGCTGGGCCTGTTCGTTCCCGTGCTGGTTCTGGCGAACTGGAGCTCAGGCAGCTACCTGCCCTGGTCGAGCAACGGCGTGGAAGGCTTCTACCAGATGGTCGGGTTCGCCGGTGCGGCGCTGGCCATCTGGCTGGGCAACCGGCGTGACTGGACGGAAGTGGTGCACACCGGCCTGCTGTTCTTCGTGCTTTTTCTGTACATCAAGCTGTTCGACTGGTGGTGGGACGTGATGCCCAAGTATCTGTTCTTCCTCGTCCTCGGTCTTGTGGCCGTACTGATCCTGCTGGTGCTCGGCCGCCTGCGCCGAGCCCAGGCCAGGCAGGGAGGCCGGAGCGCATGAAGACACGCGCCGCCTTGCTCTCCGGCCTTGTGCTGATCGGCCTGACCCATGCCATCGCCCTGGCCGGCGTCTGGTACAACCGAAGCGGCGAACCGGAGAGTCGCCTGCTGCTGTCCGAGCGCGAACTGCAACGCAGCTACGACTGGTCCCAGCACGAGAGCAGCGGCCTGTCCTTGCGCCTGGATTGGCGCCATCCCAGCGACCCGAAAATCGACGAGCGCTACCGCAGCCGGATGCTGGATGAACCGCAGCTGCTCGAACTGGGCTTCGAGAAGCCCGTGGATGGCCGCCGCGACCGATTGAGCCGTGAAGTGCTGGTGGTACTGGAACTGGACGGTCCGGCGCGCAAGGCCGAGCTGGAACGCGAACGCCAGCGCCGGGATCAGGCCCGGGCCGCCCTGGCCGCCGCGCCCAAGGACCAGCACCTGCAGGACGCCGACCGCGCTGCCCGCGAGTTCCTTGAGCAGGAAGAGAACCGCGCGAGCCGCCTGTTCGCTGTGGATGTGGGGCTGGACCGAGCGGCCCTGCGCGCCCGCTATCCCGATCGCAGCCGCTACGCCCTGGCCCCCGGTAGCGTGAATGCCTGGATTCACGACGGGCACCTGACCGGACAGATCGGGCAACTGCGCATTGCCGAGATCAATGTGCCCCACGCCTGGAGAGAATGGCTGGATGAACAACTGGTACCGGAGCAACGAGGTTCCGTGCCGGCACGCTTCCGTCTGGAGCTCAGCTTTGGCCAGCGCCTGGAACCCTGGATCAGCGCTGCCCCCGGACTACCGGAGCAAGACCAGCAACGAACGGACACCCACGCCGATAGCCTGGCGTCAGGGACCCGTCCGTGACGCTCGCGTTACAGCAAGATAGCATTGCGCCACCACACTGAGGCCGCGCTTACGATGCCGTTACGAGAACACACCAAGTACAGTCACAGCCTGCTGCTGCTCGCCCTGGTCCTGCTGCTGGGCTGCGGTTTTCTGGCCACGTCCCTGGTGAGCTACCAGGCATCGCTCAAGTCCATCCGCAGCAGCATCGTCAACACCGAACTGCCGCTGACATCCGACAACGTCTACTCGGAGATCCAGAAGGACCTGGTCCGGCCCATCCTGATTTCCTCGATGATGAGCCGCGACACCTTCGTCCGGGACTGGGTGATGAAAGGCGAAAAGGACGTCGAGCAAATTACCCGCTACCTGCGTGAAATCCAGCAGCACTACGGCGCCTTTACCAGCTTCTTCATTTCCGACCGCACCCTCACCTACTACCAGACCAAGGGCGTCCTCAAGAAGGTGAACCGCGAAGAGCCCCGGGACATCTGGTACTTCCGCGTGCGGGAGATGAAAGAGCCGTACGAGATCAACGTCGACGTCGACCTGGCCAACCAGGACCAGCTGACCTTCTTCATCAACTACAAGGTGTTCGACTACGACGGCAAGTTCCTTGGCGCCACCGGTGTCGGCCTGACCGTGGACGCGGTGATCAAGCTGATCGACGAATACCAGCGTCGCTATGACCGCAGCGTGTACTTCGTCGACACCAACGGGCGCATCGTCCTCACCGGGACCGCCGGCGGCCCGATGGGCGCGAAGGTTGGCCAGAAGCTGGCCGAGGTACCGGGGCTGGAAGCACTCCAGGCCAGGCTGGGCCGCCCGCAGACCGGCAAGTTCGAGTATCAGGAGCAGGGCCGCGGCCACTTCCTGAATGTGCGTTACATCCCCGAACTGGACTGGTACCTCTTCGTCGACAAGCACGAAGGCGGGCTGCTGTCCGGCATCCGCAACACGCTTTATCTCAACCTGCTGATCTGCCTGCTGATCACCATCGTGGTGCTGGTGCTGGTCAGCCGCCTGGTGCGCCGTTACCAGCAGCGCATCAGCGCCCTGGCTACCACCGACAGCCTCACCGGACTGCCCAACCGCCGTGGCTTCGAGCTGCTTGCCGGCCAGGCCCTGCAGGAAGCTCGCCGCGACCGCCGGCCGCTGGTTGCGCTGCTGCTGGACCTCGATCACTTCAAGCTGCTCAACGACACCTATGGCCACCAGGCCGGCGATCTGGTGCTGCAGGGTTTCGCGCAGAACCTCCGGGACAGCCTGCGCCAGTCGGACATCATCTGCCGCTGGGGCGGCGAGGAATTCATCATCCTGCTCAAGGACACCGGCAATTCCACGGCCCACCAGTTGGCCGAGAAAGTCCTCGGTGAAGTGGCCTCCAAGCGCTACCCCTTCCGGGGGGTGAACCTGCAAATAACCAGCAGCATCGGCCTGGCCGAGATGCACCCGGACGATTCCCTGGACAGCCTGATCGCCCGCGCCGACCGGGGCCTGTATCGCGCCAAGCAGTCGGGCCGTAATTGCGTCTGCGTTGAGCCGTCCGGCCATGCTGACGTGCAGTGATCCCGTGGCCCTGTGGGAGCGACTTCATTCGCGACTCAGTTCGCCATCCCACCCTTGGTGACCGGTTTCAGGCCAGCAGCGCCACCGACTTGATCTGCGCCCAGATCGTCTGGCCGGGGTAGAGCCCTAGCTGGTCCCGCGAGAAGCGGGTGATGCGCGCCAGCATCGGCGTACCGTCCACGTCCAGACGCACCAGCACGTGGGCCGGATTGGCCGCCGGTAACGCTTCCACCACCCGAGCCGGCAGCAGGTTGAGGATGCTGCTGTCCCGTTGCTTGTCCAGGCTCAGGCTGACGTCCCGCGCCAGGACCCTGAGGCGCAGGTTGCGACCTTCAGGTACCGGGGAATGAGCCACGCGCATGCCCAGGGAACTGCCCGGCAGTGCCAGGGACAACAACTGGTAGCGCTCGTCGAAGCCCTGCACCCGTCCCTCGATCACCACGCCGGCATCGTCTTCCTGGGCGGTGGGCAGATCGAGCCGTGCGAGGGTCCGATCGAGCGGCCCGCTGGCCAGCACCTGACCGTTGTCCAGCAGCACCAGGTGATCGGCCAGACGAGCCACCTCGTCCGGCGAATGGCTGACGTAGAGCACCGGGATATCCAACTCGTCGTGCAGGCGCTCCAGGTACGGCAGGATCTCGCCCTTGCGCTTCAGGTCCAGGGCCGCCAGGGGCTCGTCCATCAGCAACAGGCGCGGACTGGTGAGCAGGGCACGGGCAATGCCCACGCGCTGCCGCTCACCACCAGACAAGCCGCCCGGCATGCGCTCGAGCAGATGGCCGATGCCCAGCAACTCAACCGCCTGGTCCAATTGCACGCGCCGTTCCGGCGCCGCAATGCGGCGCTGGCCGAATTCCAGGTTGCCCCGAACGGACAGGTGCTCGAACAGGCTGGCTTCCTGGAACACATAGCCGAGCGGGCGCTTGTGGGTGGGCAGGAAGTGGCGACGGGTGCTGTCCTGCCAGACCTCACCATTGATTTCCAGGTAACCCTCGGCTGCCCGTTCCAGGCCGGCAATGCAACGCAGCAGGCTGGTCTTGCCGGAACCGGAGTGGCCGAACAGGGCGCTGACGCCACGTCCCGGCAGTTCCAGATCGGCTTCCAGGGCGAAGCCGGGATGGTTCAGGCGAAAGCGTGCACGAATCGTTTGCATGACTCAGGTCCAGCCGGGTTTCAGGCGCCGGCTGGTGTTCAGCGCCAACAGGATGAGGAAGGAGAACAACAACATGCCGCCGGCCAGCCAATGGGCCTGGGCGTATTCCGTGGCTTCGACGTGATCGAAGATCTGCACTGACACCACCCGTGTCTTCTCCGGGATGTTGCCGCCGATCATCAGCACTACCCCGAACTCACCTACCGTGTGGGCAAAGCCGAGGATGGAGGCAGTGACGAAGCCCGGCCGAGCCAGGGGCAGGACCACCGAGAAGAAGGTGTCCCAAGGACTGGCGCGCAGGGTGGCAGCCACCTCCAGCGGGCGAGCGCCAATGGCGGTGAAGGCGTTCTGCAGCGGCTGCACCACAAAGGGCATGGAGTAAATCACCGAGCCCACCACCAGGCCGGCAAAGGTAAAGGGCAAGGTGCCGAGACCGAGGCTCTGGGTGAACTGGCCGATGAAGCCGTGGGGCCCCATGCTCACCAGCAGGTAGAAGCCGATGACGGTGGGAGGCAGCACCAGCGGCAGGGCCACCACCGCTGCCACCGGCCCCTTGAGCCGCGAGCGGGTGCGTGCCAGCCACCAGGCGATGGGCGTGCCCACCACCAGCAGGAGCAAGGTGGTAAGGATCGCGAGTTCCAGGGTGAGCCAGATGGCGGCCAGGTCGGTGCGGTCGAGGGGGAAGCTCATGGGTTGGCCAATTGATCAGATTTCGCTGTGTCGCGAACTATATAGCGAAGCCTGATGGCCAGCCAGAATCATGCGCGTTCGCCGCCTCACCCCTACCCTTTCCGGCGCAGTGCCCTGTCTGCTTCCTCCAGCAGCGCTTCGAGGTTCTTGCCCGGCGTCGACTCGGCGTGGCCGATGCGCAGGGTCAGACGCTGGCCCTCTGCACGATTGAACGCGCCAACGCTGGTACGCAGGCGCTGCACTACGGCTTCCGCGTCGCCGTAGCCGCTGGTCAGTACCATAAACTCGCCACCGCCCAGGCGCGCCAGCAGGTCACCCCGCCGGAACTGTTCCCGCAGCAGACGCGCGGCGGCCATCGGCAGGCTCTCCCCCTGGCTTCCGCCCTCGGCGCTCAGCACCAGGTAGAGCAGCAGGCAGGGGCTGTTGCGCTGGCGTGCCGTCTCCAGCTCTTCGGCAGCGAGGCGGAGAAAGCCGAGGCGGTTGTTGAGGCCGGTCAGCTCATCGGTCATGGCGAAACGCTGGATGTCCTGCTCCACGCGCTCGCGTTCGCAGGCTTCGTCATAGAGCAGACGGTTGGCCGCCACCAGGTCCTGGGTGCGGGCGATCACCCGCTGCTCCAACTCGTTGTAGAGCTGGACGTTTTCCATGGCCACCGAGGTGGAGTCCGCCAGGGCCTGCAGGAGGCCCACCTCCCGCTCGTTTGCGCGGCGTTCCTTGGCCCAGTAGGTGCCGATCGCCCCCACCGGGTCCAGGCTGCGGATGGGCACCATGACCAGGCTTTTCACGAAGGTGGGGCGGTAGGCGTCGTAAGGAATGCGTGAGTCGCGGTAGATGTCTTCGATCACCGCCGGCTCGCGGTTGAGCATGGCCCAACCGCTGATGCAGGTTTCCATGGGGAAACGCAGGCCTTTCCACAGTGGCGAAATGGCGTCCTCGTCCTTGTAGAAGCAGCGATCGCCATCGCGCAGGACGAAGGTGGCGCCGTCGGCGCCCACCAGCTCCCGGGCTGCGCTGCGCACGATCTCGGCGATGCGGTCGAGATCACGGGCCAGGGACAGCTCCTGGATGGCCCTTACCAGGCTTTCGAGATTGCGTTCATAGCTGACAGCGGAACCATCCATAGACCCACGCCTCCAGACCGGGACAAAGACGCCCCGGATTCATATCAGCACAGAGCTTCAGTCCTTGCGAGAGGGAGACAGCAGTTCGATCTTGTAGCCGTCCGGGTCCTCGACGAAGGCGAGGATGCTGGTGCCGTGCTTCATCGGGCCTGGCTCGCGGGTGATCTTGCCGCCGCGGGCGCGGATGTCTTCGCAGGCCTTGTACACATCGTCCACTTCCAGGGCGATGTGGCCGTAGCCGGTGCCCAGCTCGTAGCTTTCCACACCCCAGTTATAGGTCAGCTCGATCACGCTGTTGTGGGCCTCGTCGCCGTAGCCGACGAAGGCCAGGGTGAACTGGCCGTCCGGGTAGTCCTTGCGGCGCAGCAGGGTCATGCCGAGCACTTCGGTATAGAAGGCGATGGATTTGTCCAGGTCGCCGACGCGCAGCATGGTATGCAGCAGTCTCATCATTGGTTCCTCATCGGTTGCCCGTGATCCCGGGCTCAAAACACAAACCCCGGCTCGTGGCCGGGGTTTGTGGGCTCGCTCTGACAAGCTTATCAGAACAGCTTGCGGCCCTTGCCGGCAGCGATACGCATGCGCAGGGCGTTGAGCTTGATGAAGCCAGCAGCGTCAGCCTGGTTGTAAGCGCCGGCATCGTCCTCGAAGGTGGCGATGTTGGCGTCGAACAGGGAGTCGTCGGACTTGCGGCCGACCACGATGACGTTGCCCTTGTAAAGCTTCAGGCGTACCACGCCGTTCACGTTGGTCTGGGAGGCGTCGATCATCTGCTGCAGCATCAGACGCTCCGGGCTCCACCAGTAGCCGGTGTAGATCAGGCTGGCGTACTTGGGCATCAGCTCGTCTTTCAGGTGAGCCACTTCGCGGTCCAGGGTGATGGACTCGATGGCGCGGTGGGCCTTGAGCATGATGGTGCCGCCGGGGGTCTCGTAGCAGCCACGGGACTTCATGCCGACATAGCGATTCTCGACGATATCGAGGCGGCCGATGCCGTTCTCGCCGCCGATGCGGTTCAGCTCGGCCAGTACCTGCGCCGGAGTCATGTCCTTGCCGTCGATGGCGACGATGTCACCGGCGCGGTAGGTCAGCTCGATGTAGGTCGGGGTGTTGGGTGCGGCTTCCGGGGACTTGGTCCAGCGCCACATGTCCTCTTCGTGCTCGGTCCAGGTGTCTTCCAGCACGCCGCCCTCATAGGAGATGTGCAGCAGGTTGGCGTCCATGGAGTACGGGGACTTCTTCTTGCCGTGGCGCTCGATCGGAATGCCGTGCTTCTCGGCGTAGTCCATCAGCTTCTCGCGGGACAGCAGGTCCCACTCACGCCAGGGAGCGATCACCTTGACGCCCGGCTTCAGCGCATAGGCGCCCAGCTCGAAACGTACCTGATCGTTGCCCTTGCCGGTGGCGCCGTGGGAGATGGCGTCGGCGCCGGTCTCGTTGGCGATCTCGATCAGGCGCTTGGCGATCAGCGGACGGGCGATGGAGGTACCCAGCAGGTACTCGCCTTCATAGATGGTGTTGGCGCGGAACATCGGGTAGACGAAGTCGCGAACGAATTCTTCGCGCAGGTCGTCGATGTAGATTTCCTTGACGCCCATGGCCTTGGCCTTGGCGCGGGCCGGTTCGACCTCCTCGCCCTGGCCGAGGTCGGCGGTGAAGGTCACCACTTCGCAGTTATAGGTATCTTGCAGCCACTTGAGGATTACCGAGGTGTCCAGGCCACCGGAATAAGCCAGGACAACCTTCTTTACGTCCGCCATGCCATCAACTCCACGGGGGTTGTACGAAAAACTCGTGATTCTACTGACCCTGGCGGCCAAATTACAGTGGCGCGACAGCTTATGACGACGAGGCGACAGAATCTTTCGGCCGCGCGACGGACGGCGGGCTCAGGAGCCCGGCGGCGCCTGGGGCTTGGGCAGGACCTCCTTGACCCCGGGGCCTCCGGCAGGCGCACCGGATGCGGCGGCCGGAACGCCAGGTGCGGCGGGAGCGTCCGGCGCGGCCGCAGGTGCCGGCGCTTCGGCAGCGGCTGGCGTTGCGGCCGGTGCTTGCGCAGGGAGCTCCACGCGGGACAGCTGGACGGTGGCGCGGCGATTTTTCGTGCGGTTGGCCGCCGTGTTGTTCGGCGCCAGCGGATAGCGCTCGCCATGGAAGCGCATGACCATCTGGGCCTCCGGGAAGCCGTTGGCCCTGAAGTAGTCGTACACCACGAGGGCACGGCGACGGGACAGGTCGCGATTGGTCAGGCGATTGCCGCTATTGTCGGAATGGCCGTCGATCTCGATGTGGTTGACGCTGGGATCGGCTTTGATGAAGTCGAGGATGATGTCCATCTTGGCCCGCCCCATGGCGTCCAGCTCAACGCCGCCGTCCGGGAAGCCGACCTGCACATGCTTGACCTGGTCGAAGTTCACCGGCATCAGCTTGGCGGTGCAATCCAGATAATCCTGATAGGCCTTGTTGAACTTCACCGGCAGCAAGCGCACTTCAAGGGCATCGCCGCCCTGCAGGGTGCGGTGGCGAACCACGGGGCTGCGGCCTTCCAGCAAGCCGGCAAGCAGACGTCCGGCCTGCTGCTGTGAGCTGTTGAAGGGCACCTCACCGCCGCCGACGCTGACTGCGCCCAGGTTGATGTCCCCCCTCCCCGGCTGCCAGGGGGCGGCGGCCGCCAGCAGGGTCGCCGAACCGGCGCCCATCCAGTGCTCCCGGGCCTTCAGGCGGAAGGTGGCCTGCTCACCGGCGCGGCGCACGAACTCGCCGGCACCAAAGTCGGTGATGGGTTGCGACAGCCGGCACTCGAACTTGTCGCCTTCCACCTTCCATTCCACCTTTTCCAGGCGCGTCTGGAAGGTGACGGCCATGGCCGGCAGGCTGGCGAACAAGCTCAGGAATACGAGATAGCGCTGGCGCACGGCGGGCTCCACGGGGAATTGCGGCGTTCCTGATGGATATCGGTGCGGCGCGGCAAAACTTGAGCGGCAAATGGTCGGCGGGATCGCGCCGGCTCATGCCCCCGCGTGCCCCGGAAGGCCTTTTCCGGTAGCATGTCCGCCCAGTTCTGCCCGCCTGGAAGCCCCTCATGTCCGACCGTTTGACCCTCCTGCGTCCCGACGACTGGCACATCCATCTGCGCGACGGCGCCGTTCTGGCCCACACCGTCGCCGATGCTGCCCGCACCTTTGGCCGCGCCATCATCATGCCCAACCTGGTGCCTCCGGTTCGCAATGCCGAGGAAGCCGACGCCTATCGCCAGCGCATCCTCGCTGCCCGCCCGGCCGGCAGCCGCTTCGAGCCGCTGATGGTGCTCTACCTCACCGACCGCACCAGCCCCGAGGACATCCGCGCGGCCAAGGCTTCCGGCTTCGTCCACGCCGCCAAGCTGTATCCGGCCGGCGCCACCACCAATTCGGACTCCGGCGTCACCAGCATCGACAAGATCTTCCCGGCCCTGGAAGCCATGGCCGAAGTGGGCATGCTGCTGCTGGTCCACGGTGAAGTGACCCGTGGCGAGATCGACGTGTTCGACCGCGAGAAGGTGTTCATCGACGAGCACCTGTCCCGTGTGGTCCAGCGCTTCCCGACCCTGAAGGTGGTGTTCGAGCACATCACCACCGGCGACGCGGTGCAGTTCGTGCAGTCGGCCTCGGCCAACGTGGGCGCCACCATCACCGCCCATCACCTGCTGTACAACCGCAACCACATGCTGGTGGGCGGTATCCGTCCGCACTTCTATTGCCTGCCGATCCTCAAGCGCAACGTGCATCAGGAAGCCCTGCTGGACGCTGCCACCAGCGGCAGCACCAAGTTCTTCCTCGGCACCGACTCGGCGCCGCACGCCAAGCACGCCAAGGAAGCCGCATGCGGCTGTGCCGGCTGCTACACCGCGTACGCGGCCATCGAGCTGTACGCCGAAGCCTTCGAGCAGCGCAACGCCCTGGACAAGCTGGAAGCCTTTGCCAGCTTCCACGGCCCGGACTTCTACGGCCTGCCGCGCAACACCGACCGCATCACCCTGGTGCGCGAGGAATGGACCGCCCCCGCCACCCTGCCCCTGGGCGAGCAGGTGGTGGTACCGCTGCGTGCTGGCGAAACGCTGCGTTGGCGTCTGGTGGAGGAACAAGCGTGAGCGAAGACCTTTACGACGACGAACTGGACGGCAGCCTGCCGTCCGGCCCACGCCACCCGATGGCCGCGCGCTTCCGTGGCTATCTGCCGGTAGTGGTAGACGTGGAAACCGGCGGCTTCAACGCCGCCACCGACGCCCTGCTGGAAATCGCGGCGACCACCATTGCCATGGATGAGCAGGGCTTCCTCTATCCGGACCACACCCACTTCTTCCGCGTTGAACCGTTCGAGGGTGCCAACATCGAGCCCGCCGCGCTGGAGTTCACCGGGATCAAGCTGGACCACCCGCTGCGCATGGCGGTGAGCGAGGAGCACGCGCTGACGGAAATCTTCCGTGGCCTGCGCAAGTCGATCAAAGCCAATGGCTGCAAGCGCGCCATCCTGGTGGGTCACAATTCCAGCTTCGACCTGGGCTTCCTCAACGCGGCCGTGAACCGCACCGGGATGAAGCGCAACCCCTTCCACCCCTTCTCCAGCTTCGACACCGCCACCCTGGCCGGCCTCGCCTACGGCCAGACCGTCCTGGCCAAGGCCTGCCAGGCCGCCGGCATCGAGTTCGACGGCCGCGAGGCGCACTCCGCGCGCTACGACACCGAGAAGACTGCCGAGCTGTTCTGCGGCATCGTCAACCGCTGGAAAGAGATGGGCGGCTGGATCGACGACGAGGACTGATCCGCTCCTCGCCTACGTCCAGACATGAAAAAGCCCGGCAGATGCCGGGCTTTTTCTTTGGCTGCTGACGCTTACAGGGAAGAAGCGTTCTCGGCCAGGTACTGGGCAACGCCTTCCGGAGAAGCGGTCATGCCCTTGTCGCCTTTCTTCCAGTTGGCCGGGCACACTTCGCCGTGCTCTTCGGTGAACTGCAGAGCGTCGACCAGACGCAGCAGCTCGTCCATGTTACGGCCCAGCGGCAGGTCGTTGACGATCTGGGAACGTACAACGCCGTTCTTGTCGATCAGGAAGGCACCACGGTAAGCCACGCCATCGGCGGACTCGACGTCATAGGCCTGGGCGATTTCGTGCTTCATGTCGGCAGCCAGGGTGTACTTGACCTGGCCGATGCCGCCCTTATCTACCGGGGTGTTGCGCCAGGCGTTGTGGGTGAAGTGAGAGTCGATCGATACGCCGATCACTTCCACGCCGCGGGCCTTGAACTCGGGAATGCGGTGGTCCAGGGCAATCAGCTCGGACGGGCAAACGAAGGTGAAGTCCAGCGGGTAGAAGAACACCAGGCCGTACTTGCCCTTGATGGCTTCGGACAGGGTGAAGGTGTCGACGATCTCGCCGTTGCTCAGTACAGCCGGAACGGTGAAGTCCGGAGCCTGCTTGCCTACGAGTACGCTCATTTCAAGTCTCCTATGTTCATGAGGAATTCAGTGGGGTCCGGGGTCACAGCCTGGCCGACCATTGTGGCGCCACGGTGACACCGGCTCCTGCAAGGACTGCGCATCATACACGTGGCCCGACTTATGCGCCCACCGCTTTTCCGCGAACGGTTCTGCCCCCGCACATGCTCACCCATCCCCCCGGGAAGGCCTCTGGTCCGGCCCTTCCAGCCAAATCTTTGACAATCATTCTCATTACTATTAGTATCCCATCCATCCAATCACTCCCCCCGAGTCCTGAGTCGCTATGTACGTCTGTCTCTGTCTAGGTGTCACTGACGGTCAAATTCGCGAAGCCATCTATGAAGGCTGCTGCAGCTATCGCGAAGTACGCAACGCCCTCGAAGTGGGAACCCAGTGCGGCAAGTGCGCCTGCCTCGCCAAGCAGGTCGTGAAGGAGACCTTGGCCGAGGTCCAGAGCAGCCAGGCCGCCCTCGCCTATCCAGCCGCATACGCCATCGCCTGACCGTTCGGCGGAAGGAAAAGAAACCGGACCTCAGTGTCCGGTTTTTTTGTGCCTGTTTTTCAAACATTTAGGCTTCAAATGTAGAAGTTAAACATTCTTATTAATATTCAAATTTATTTGTAATTCAAAGACTTACATTTGACATACCCAAGTACGGCGATCAGAATTCGTTGATCCACGACTCTTCACACGGCAGGACTGCACATGAAAGGCGACAAGAAAGTCATTCAGCATCTCAACAAGATCCTCGGCAATGAACTTGTTGCGATCAACCAGTACTTCCTTCACGCACGCATGTATGAAGATTGGGGCCTGAAGAAGCTGGGCGACCACGAGTATCACGAGTCCATCGACGAGATGAAGCATGCGGACAAGCTGATCAAGCGCATTCTCTTCCTCGAAGGCATCCCCAACCTGCAAGACCTTGGCAAGCTGATGATCGGCGAGAACACCAAGGAAATGCTGGCCAGCGACCTCAAGCTTGAGCAGCAGGCCCTGCCGGACCTGAAGACCGCCATCGCGTACTGCGAGAGCGTCGGCGACTACGGCAGCCGCGAACTGCTGGAGGAAATTCTCGAGTCCGAAGAAGAGCACATCGACTGGCTGGAAACCCAGCTGGGCCTGATCGAGAAAGTCGGTCTGGAGAATTACCTGCAGTCGCAGATGGACGAATAATCCCGATCAAAACAGAAAGCCCCGCAATTGCGGGGCTTTTTGTTTGAGCGAGAGTTCCTGGAAGTCGACACGTCGGAACAATTTCCATTTATCAAACGGAACTTTGAATGGCGACTGCTGAAAACGGTTCGCAATAAAAAAGCCCCGCACTTGGCGGGGCTCTTTCATTCGAAGTCGGATCAGGCGCTGGCCTTGCTCACGGCATCTTTCACCAGGGTCTGCAGCTCACCCTTCTCGAACATCTCGGTCATGATGTCGCTGCCGCCGACCAGTTCGCCGCCTACCCAAAGCTGCGGGAAGGTCGGCCAGTTGGCGTACTTCGGCAGGTTGGCGCGGATTTCCGGGTTCTGCAGGATGTCGACGTAGGCGAATTTCTCGCCGCAGGCCATCAGGACTTGCGCTGCGCGGGCGGAGAAGCCGCACTGCGGAGCGTTCGGCGAGCCTTTCATGTACAGCAGGACAGTGTTGTTGGCGATCTGCTCTTTGATGGTTTCGATGATATCCATTGGGCACCTCGGCTGAACTTTCCGACTGGCGAGTCGGCTGGATGGCGGCATTGTATCGGAAAGCCGAGCCACACGCTCGGACTTCCCTTACCTTCAGGCGGCCACCACTTCCACGGGAACGCCATTGAGTGCCGCATTGCCGGAAAGCGCATCCAGCTGGCGCTCATCGGTGAGGTCGTTGGCACTGGCGCCCGGCTGCTCGCTGGCGATCCCCATACGCACGCCGGGCCGCGCATGGCCCCAGCCATGGGGCAGGCTGACCACGCCGGGCATCATGTCCTCACTGGCCCCCACCTCCACTTCGATCACCCCGACTCGCGAACGCACTTTCACCCGTTGCCCGTCCACCAGGCCACGTGCCTCCAGGTCACGGGGATGCATCAGCAACTGGTGGCGCGGCTTGCCCTTCACCAGGCGATGGTAGTTGTGCATCCAGGAATTGTTGCTGCGCACATGGCGACGGCCGATCAGTACCAGCTCGCCCTCTCGGGGTACCGGCTGCGCGGCGAAACGATCGAGGTCACCGAGCAGAATGGCCGGCGCGGCTTCTACCTTGCCACTGGACGTCTTGAGGCGGCTGGCGAGATTGGGCTTCAGCGGCCCCAGGTCAAGGCCGTGGGGATGCTCGCGCAGGCGTGCCACCGAGAGTTTGTGCTCCGAACGATCGCCGTAGGCGCCTACGCGCAGGCCCAGGTCGATCATCTGCTCCGGCTCCAGGGTGGGCTTCAGTTCAATGCCGGTTCGGGCAGCGAAGGCCTTGGCCAGGCCAACGAAGATTTCCCAGTCGTGCAGCGAACCAGCGGGCTTGGCCAGCACCGCCTCGTTGAAGCGGGTGACGTTGCGCACGGCAAAGACATTGAACGTCGTGTCGTAGTGCTCGTGTTCCAGGGGTGCCGTCGGCGGCAGGATCAGGTCGGCGTAACGGGTGGTCTCGTTGATGTAGAGGTCGATGCTGACCATGAACTCCAGGCCGTCCAGCGCCTGTTCCAGCTGGCGCCCGTTGGGGGTGGACAGCACCGGATTGCCGGCGACCGTCACCAGCGCACGCACCTGCCCTTCTCCGGGCATGAGCATTTCTTCGGCAAGGGCCGCCACCGGCAGTTCGCCGCCGTACTCGGGCAGACCGGAAACCCGGCTCTGCCAGCGATTGAAATGCCCGCCCGATGTGGTCGCCACCAGGTCCACCGCCGGCTGGGTGCAAAGCACGCCGCCCGCCTGATCAAGGTTGCCGGTGACCAGGTTGATCAGTTGGATCAGCCACTGGCAAAGGCTGCCAAAGGCCTGGGTGGAAACGCCCATGCGGCCGTAGCAGACCGCGCTCTCGGCCGCCGCGAAATCCCGCGCCAGCTGGCGGATTTGCGCCACCGGAATACCGCAGCGCTGGCTCATGACCTCAGGCGTGAAGTGGGCGATGGCTTCCCGCACCTGTGCCAGTCCCTCCACGGGGAGGTGAGTGGCGCGGCCGAGACCTTCCTCGAACAGGGTGTTGAGCAGACCGAAGAGCAGCGCGGCATCCTGCCCCGGCCGTACGAACAGATGCTGGTCGGCCATGGCCGCGGTTTCGCTGCGCCGCGGGTCCACCACCACCAGCTTGCCGCCACGCGCCTGCAGCGCCTTCAGGCGCTTTTCCACATCCGGCACGGTCATGATGCTGCCGTTGGAGGCCAGGGGATTACCGCCAAGGATCAGCATGAACTGGGTGTGATCGATGTCGGGGATCGGGATCAGCAAGCCATGGCCGTACATCTGGTAGCTGATCAGGTGGTGCGGCAGTTGGTCTACGGAAGTGGCGGAGAAACGCCCACGGGTCTTGAGCAGGCCGAGGAAGTAATTGCTGTGGGTCATCAACCCGTAGTTGTGCACGCTCGGGTTGCCCTGGTACACGGCCACCGCATTGTTGCCGTGGCGCGCCTGAATGTCGGCCAGGCGCTCGGCCACCAGCGCGAAGGCCTCGTCCCACTCGATGGGCAACCACTCGCTGCCGGCACGGCGCATCGGCTGGCGGATGCGGTCAGGGTCATTCTGGATGTCCTGCAAGGCCACCGCCTTGGGACAGATATGGCCACGGCTGAAGCTGTCCTGGGCGTCCCCCTTGATGGACAGGATGCGGCGGCTGCCGTCATCCAGGTCCTCGGTCTCGATGGTCAGGCCGCAAATGGCCTCGCACAGATGGCACGCACGGTGGTGGAGGGTCTTGGTCATCGCCTGGCCTCAGGTTCCTGTTCGAGACGACCGGTCGGGTCGCAAAGAACAGACTATGGAGCCAGTTCCGCCACCCGACCAGCAGCCTCAGCGCCATGAATCGGGAGGCATCAGGGCTGCCGATGCGACTAGACCATCGGCTCGGCCAGGCAGACCTGATTACGGCCGTCCTTCTTGGCCTGGTACAGCGCCGAATCCGCCAGTGCCACCAGCTGTTCCGGGCGGATGGAATCATCGGGCACCAGGCTGTGCACGCCGATGCTGACCGTCACCACGCCGAGCGAGTTGCCGACATGGGCGATCCGCTGCTCGCAGACAGCCTGGCGAATCCGCTCCGCCACCAGCCGCGCGCCGATCAAGTCGGTATGCGGCAGCAGGACGGCGAACTCCTCGCCCCCATAGCGCGCCACCGTATCACCGGCGCGCACCTTGAACCGGCGCAGCACCTCGCTCACCGCCTTGAGGCAGAGATCGCCGGCCTGATGGCCGTAGCTGTCGTTGTAGGCCTTGAAGTTATCCACGTCGATCATCACCAGCGCCAGGGGTGCCTGCACCGTCGCCGCGCGGTGAAACTCGATTTTCAGGGACTGATCGAACTGCCGCCGGTTGGAGATGCCGGTCAGACCGTCGCGGTTGGCCAGGAGGAACAATTCCTCGTTCTCCCGCTCGATGGACTGTGCCGCCACCATGCTCTGGCGCACCCGCGTCACGACGCCGCGGCCCGCGAGCATCAGCGCCAGGATCAGGACAGCGACCAGCCCTCCCACCACCACGGCCTTGCGCCCCCACTCGCCCAGCACCTCATTGCGCGACATGGAGACCGCCACCACGAGCGGGAAATGATCCAGCGCGCGATAGGCGTAGACTCGATCTACCCCATCAAGCAATGAGACGCTTGCCCCCAGGCCCACGGGAGAGCGCTTGAGGTCGGCCTGGAACATATAGCTGTTGGCCATGCTCGCCCCCGTGCTACCGGATTGCTCCGGTCGTCGGTAGATGATCGTGCCGTCGTTCATGGCCATCAGGATGGAGCCTTCGTGACCCACATCGAACAGCTTGTAGAAGTCCCGGAAGTGCGCAATGCGGATGGTCGCCACCACCACCCCGGCGAAATGGCCGTCCTTGCCGTTGAAGCGACGCGATACCGGCAGGACCCAATCTCCGCTCAAGCGACTGCGAACCGGGTTGCTCACTTCGGTATCACGGCTCACCGACTGGCGGTGGTGCTGGAAATAGCTGCGATCGGCGTTATTGACGTCGGGTCTGGAGGGCGGGTTGGAGTAATAGAGCCAGCGCCCTTCGGCGTCGAGCACGGTGATAGCGGCTAACTGCGGGGCGCGCTGCCTGTAGTTCAGCAGCAGCTGGTTGAGCGTCGCCTGGCTGTTTTCGCCGCTTTCCATGAGCGCCACCAGGCCACTCAGGACGATCTCCGCTTCCTTGATGGATTCCTGGGCATGCTGGGCGATGGAATAAGCCAGGTTGGCGTTGGCCTTGTCCGCCTCACGCAGGTAAAGCTGCTTCGAATCCAGCACCTGCAGCAGGTTCACCAGGATTGCGCCCAGCCCTGCCAGCAGGAGCAGGCCATACGCAAGCCAGAGAGAGCGCCGTGTTCCCGAAGACCCCTGAATAGGTCCCGGCCCGGTTCCAGCCATCCACCAAACTCCTCACGGCTCCATGCGTCGGCACAAAATAGACAAGCCACCTCGTCGAAACAATCCTGAAATCCACCGATTGCCAGTCCCTGGGGAGCCGTTGTAAAAGCTCCCATCTGCCGCCAGTGTCAGGCGGGGTGCGGCCTGGCAACCGCTGCCGACGTTCCCGGACGATGTCCTGCCCGCCACGCCCATAGCCAGTAACGACGCGGCTTTCGGCACATATTGGAAAACAGCGACATTTCCTTATAAGATCGCGCCTTCCCCCTAAATCGTCGCCACGTGCGGCTCCAACCGCCCGTCCCGCCTGCTTTGTTCCCGCAGCAATCCCCGGCCAGGACACGCGGCCAGTGGCAAAAGAAGAAAGGTAGTAACCATGAGCGCTAGGCATTTTCTCTCCCTGATGGACTGTACTCCCCAGGAGCTGAACAGCCTGATCCGTCGAGGCACCGAGCTGAAGGATCTGCGCAATCGAGGCGTGCGTTACGAACCCTTGAAAAGCCGCGTACTGGGGATGATCTTCGAGAAGGCCTCCACCCGTACCCGCCTCTCCTTCGAAGCCGGGATGATCCAGCTCGGCGGCCAGGCCATCTTCCTGTCCCCTCGCGACACCCAGCTCGGCCGTGGCGAGCCGATCAGCGACAGCGCCATCGTCATGTCGCGCATGCTCGATGCGGTGATGATCCGCACCTTCGCCCACAGCACCCTCACCGAGTTCTCCGCGCATTCGCGGGTACCGGTGATCAACGGTCTCTCCGATGACCTGCACCCCTGCCAGTTGCTGGCCGACATGCAGACCTTCCTCGAGCACCGCGGCAGCATCCAGGGCAAGACCGTGGCCTGGATCGGCGACGGCAACAACATGTGCAACACCTATATAGAAGCGGCGGTCCAGTTCGACTTCCAGCTGCGTGTCGCCTGCCCCGAGGGCTTCGAGCCCAAGGCCGAGTTCGTCGCCATGGCCGGCGACCGGGTGAAAGTGGTACGTGATCCGCGCGAAGCCGTGGCCGGCGCCCACCTGGTCAGCACCGACGTCTGGACCTCCATGGGCCAGGAAGAGGAAACCGCCCGACGCCTGGCGCTGTTCGCGCCCTACCAGGTCAACAAGGCGCTCCTCGACCTGGCTGCGGAAGACGTGATATTCATGCACTGCCTGCCGGCCCACCGGGGCGAAGAGATCAGCGTCGACCTGCTCGACGATCCGCGCTCCGTAGCCTGGGACCAGGCGGAAAACCGTCTCCACGCCCAGAAAGCCCTGCTCGAACTGCTGGTCGAACACACCCATCACGCATGAATCGCGAAACACTTCTCAGCCTGCGCAACCTCAGCTGCGGTTACCACGACCAGCAGGTTGTGCGGGGTCTGAACCTCCACCTCAACGCCGGTGACATTGGCTGCCTCCTCGGCCCCTCGGGCTGCGGCAAGACCACCACCCTGCGCGCCATCGCCGGCTTCGAGCCGGTGCTGGACGGTGAGATCCAGCTGGCCGAAGACGTCATCTCCCGCGCCGGCTTCACCCTGGCGCCGGAGAAGCGCCGCATCGGCATGGTGTTCCAGGACTACGCCCTGTTCCCCCACCTGACCGTGGCGGACAACGTCGCCTTCGGCATCCGCAAGGAGCCCGACTGCGAACGCAAGGTTGGCGAGCTGCTGGAACTGGTGAAACTGGGGCACCTGGCCGATCGCTACCCCCACGAACTGTCCGGCGGCCAGCAACAGCGGGTCTCCCTGGCCCGCGCACTGGCGCCTGAGCCGCGCCTGCTACTGCTCGACGAGCCCTTCTCCAACCTCGATGGCGAACTGCGTCGACGCCTCAGCCAGGAGGTCCGCGAGATCCTCAAGGCACGTGGCACCAGCGCCATCCTCGTCACCCACGATCAGGAAGAGGCCTTCGCCGTCAGCGACCACGTTGGCGTGTTCAGGAATGGCCTGCTGGAGCAGTGGGACACCCCGTACAACCTCTACCACGAGCCCCTGACCCCGTTCGTCGCCAGCTTCGTCGGCCAGGGCTATTTCATTCGTGGCCAGCTGGTTTCCGCTGATTCGGTGAACACCGAGCTGGGCACCATCCGTGGCAACCGCGCCTACACCTGGCCGTCCGGCTCGGCCGTGGACGTGCTGCTGCGTCCGGACGACATCGTCCATGCGCCGGACAGCGAGTTGCGAGCCAAGGTGATCGGCAAGATCTTCCTCGGCGCCGCCACCCTCTATCGCCTGCAGCTGCCCACCGGCAGCCAGCTGGAATCGATCTTCCCCAGCCACGCGGACCATCAGCCCGGACAGGAAGTCGGTATTCGCATCGCCGCCGACCACCTGGTGGTGTTCCCTGCCCAGGGCAGCGTCGCCGCTCACTTCACGCCGCAGGAATCCGGCGTCCGCCGCATCAGCGGCGCACTCTGAAACGCGAAGGGGCCGCAACGATGCGGCCCCTTCTCTTTCCAGACGACGACTTTCCTAGACCCACAAACGCCCGCTGGCCACCAGCACCGAATGCCCGGCAATGCTCACCCGGTCGCCATCCAGGCGGCACCAGAGATCGCCGCTGCGGGCCGAGCATTGTTCGGCGCGTAGCACGCGCTTGCCCAGGCGATTAGCCCAATAGGGGATCAGGGCGCAATGGGCGGCTCCGGTCACCGGATCTTCGTCGATGCCGATCACCGGGGCGAAGAAGCGCGAGACGAAGTCGTGCTTCATGCCAGGTGCCGTGATGATCACGCCCGACCAGGGCAGGCGGGCCAGAGCCTTGAAGTCCGGGGTGCATTCACGCACCGCCTGTTCCGAGTCCAGGACCGCCAGCAGGAAGTTGGCACCCAGGGCGTCCACCGGAGCGACGCCCAAGGCATGTTCCAGCTCCAGGGTCACACCCGCCTCATGCGGCACCTGAGCGGGGAAATCCAGGGCCAGGCGGCCCTCCTCCTCGCGAATCACCCGCAGCTCACCGGATTTGCTGGTGAACTCCAGGCGGTCACCCGGCTCCTGGTAGAGCTCGAAAAGCACGTGAGCGCTGGCCAGGGTGGCATGTCCACAAAGCGGCACCTCAGCCTTGGGCGTGAACCAGCGGATATGCCAGACATTGCCCTCCCTCACCAGAAAGGCCGTCTCCGAGAGGTTGTGCTCGGCCGCGATGCGCTGCATGAGCTGGTCGTCGAGCCAGGCGTCAAGTCTGTACACGATCGCCGGGTTACCGCCGAAGGGGCGCTGGGTGAAGGCATCGACCTGGTGGAATTCCAGCTGCATGAAAAAGCACCTCGAAAAAAGAAAAGCGGGTGAATCCAGCATGCCAGCCACGGGCCACCCGCGCGCCATACAGTGGCTGGCAACAATTGCCGGTACAGCCAGATCAGTCTAGCGGAGGCCGGCCATGGTGTTTCGGCGTCCGGTCAACCGCCGCTGCGCACCCGCTTCACGGCATCCAGCCAACCCTCGTAAAGCTTCTTCCTGTGGCCCTCGGCCATGCGAGGCGCAAAGCGCTGCTGGCGATGCCAGTGGCTGGCCACCTCTTCCAGGTCGCGGTACAGCCCCGTCTGCAGACCGGCGAGATAGGCCACGCCCAAAGCGGTGGTCTCAGTCACCTCCGGACGCTCCACGGGTACGCCGAGGATATCCGCGAGGAACTGCATCACCCAGTTGTTCTCCACCATGCCGCCGTCCACCCGCAAGGCGCTGGGCGCGGCCGCACCGTCCTGGGCCATCGCCTCCAGCAGGTCGCGGGTCTGGTAACAGACCGACTGCAGACCGGCGGTGACGATCTCCTTGATGCCCGTGTCGCGGGTCAGGCCGAAGATGGCACCCCGCGCGCGCGGGTCCCAGTAAGGCGCGCCGAGGCCGGTGAAAGCCGGTACCAGATAGACGCCGCAGGCATCCCCGGTCTGCTCGGCCAGGGCCTCGGTATCGCGGGCGTGGCTGATCAGCTTGATGCCGTCGCGCAACCACTGCACCGCCGCGCCGGCGACGAAGATGCTGCCTTCCACGGCATAACTGACCTTGCCGCCCAGGCGGTAGCCCACCGTGGTCAGCAGGCGATTGCGCGAAACAACCGGCTGGTCGCCGGTGTTCTGGATCATGAAGCAGCCGGTGCCATAGGTGCTCTTCACCATGCTCGGCTGGAAACAGGCCTGACCGATCAGCGCGGCCTGCTGGTCACCGGCCATGCCGCGCACCGGGATGCTGGCGCCGAGCAGCGCGGCATCGGTGTCGCCGAACTCGGCGGCGCAATCGAGCACTTCCGGCAGCAGGCTGGCAGGAATGTCGAACAGTCGCAGCAGCTCCGCGTCCCATTGCTGGCTGTGGATATTGAACAGCAGGGTTCGCGAGGCGTTGGTGGCGTCGGTGCGGTGCACCTTGCCGCCGGTCAGGCGCCACAGCAGAAAGCAGTCCACCGTGCCGAAACGCAGCTCGCCGCGCTCTGCACGCTCCCGTGCGCCCGGCACGTTTTCCAGAACCCAGCGCAACTTAGTGGCGGAGAAGTAGGGATCGATCAGCAGGCCGGTGCGATTGGCGACGTCCGTCTCGTGGCCGGCCGCCTTCAGCTCGGCGCAGTAGTCGGCCGTGCGGCGATCCTGCCAGACGATGGCAGGGTGGATCGGCGTACCGGTGGCGGCGTCCCAGACCAGGGTGGTCTCGCGCTGGTTGGTGATGCCGATGGCGGCGATCTCACCGGGATTCAGGCTGCTCTGTTCGATGGCCTCGCGACAGACCTTGAGGGTGGTCAGCCAGATCTCCTCGCCGTCATGCTCCACCCAGCCGTCCTTGGGGAAATACTGCTTGAACTCCTGCTGGGCGCGAGCCACCGGCAGGCCCTGCGCACTGAAGACGATGGCGCGGCTGCTGGTGGTGCCCTGGTCGATGGCGAGCAGGTAGTGGGCCATGGCGATGCTTCCTTGTTGTTATTGGTCTTAAGGGCGGCCGATATCGGCGAAATTGCCTTGAGTGTGAGCGGCCAGGGTGTCGGCGCTCAGTTCGACTTCCAGTCCGCGACGGCCGGCGCTGACATGGATGCTCTCGAAATTGCGGGCGCTGTTGTCGATGAAGGTGCGAAGGCGCTTCTTCTGCCCCAGCGGGCTGATGCCGCCCACGAGATAGCCCGTGGCGCGCTGGGCCTGGTTGGGGTCGGCCATCTCCGCCTTCTTCGCTCCAGCCGCATGGGCCAGGGCCTTGAGATCCAGGCTGCCGGCCACCGGCACCACCGCCACCAGCAGCTCGCCCTTTTCGGTAGCGGCCAACAGCGTCTTGAACACCCGCGCCGGGTCCAGGTTGAGCTTCTCGGCAGCTTCCAGGCCGTAGGACGGCGCCTTGGGATCGTGGTGGTAACTGTGCACTTTGTGCTCAGCCTTGGCTTTTTTCAGCAGATCGATGGCGGGAGTCATGTTCGAATGTGAAAATCCTGCGGCAGATTCGGCGTACCTTAGCGGAAAAGCGGTGATTCGGCAGCACGCCGCTATAATGCCGCGCAAAACTAGGAGCCAGCATGAACCTGGGCCCACGGCAACAAGACATCCTCGACCTCGCCCGCGAGCGCGGCTACGTCAGCATCGACGAGCTGGCCCAGGCCTTCGCCGTCACCCCGCAGACCATTCGCCGCGACATCAATCAACTCGCCGAGCACGGTCTGCTGCGGCGCACCCATGGCGGGGCGGCCAGCGAAGCCTCGAGCATCCAGAACACCGCCTACGCCATGCGCGCCGGGCAGAACCGCGACGAGAAGCAGCGCATCGCCGACGCCGTGGCCGAGTACATCCCGGACAACGCTTCGCTCTTCATCAACATCGGCACCACCACCGAAGCCATCGCCCGCGCGCTCATGGGCCACAAGGGCCTGAAGGTGATCACCAACAACCTGCACGTGGCCGCCCAACTGGCCGACAAGCCCGATTTCGAAGTGCTGGTGGCCGGCGGGACGGTACGCAGCGACGGCGGCATCGTCGGGCAGGCGGCCGTGGATTTCATCCAGCAGTTCAAGGTGGACTACGCCCTGGTGGGCATCAGCGGCATAGACGAAGACGGCAGCCTGCTGGATTTCGACTACCAGGAAGTCCGCGTCTCCCAGGCCATCATCGAGAACGCGCGGCAGGTGTTCCTCGCCGCCGACTCCAGCAAGTTCGGTCGCAACGCCGTGGTGCGCCTGGGCTCCATCGCCCTGGTGGACCGCCTGTTCACCGACCACCAGCCCTCCCCCGCCCTGGCCCGCCTGCTGACCCAGCACAAGGTGCATCTGGAACAGGTCTGACCCCATTCGTTTCCTGTGAATTTCTCATGACCACCTGGCGCGAAAGCGCGCATCAGGCTGGTCATGCTGTGTTCATTCGACTAGGCTATTTTCGAAAATGAACATTGAAAGTTCGATTTCGACCTTGGTGCCTGCCCATGAACCACAACCATTCCCCCATCGCCGAAGTCTATGACCTTGCGGTCGTCGGCGGCGGCATCAATGGCGTCGGCATCGCCGCCGATGCGGCAGGCCGGGGCCTGTCGGTATTTCTCTGCGAGAAGGACGACCTCGCCCAGCACACCTCCTCCGCCAGCAGCAAGCTGATCCACGGCGGCCTGCGCTACCTGGAGCACCACGAATTCCGCCTGGTGCGCGAGGCCCTCGCCGAGCGCGAAGTGCTGCTCGCCAAGGCCCCGCACATCGTCAAGCCGCTGCGTTTCATCCTGCCGCACCGGCCGCACCTGCGCCCAGCCTGGATGATCCGCGCCGGCCTGTTCCTCTACGACCACCTGGGCAAACGCAAGCGCCTGCCCGGTTCCCGTGGCGTGCGCTTCGGGGCAGGCAGTCCGCTGCAATCGGAGATCACCCAAGGCTTCGAGTACTCCGACTGCTGGGTGGACGACGCCCGGCTGGTGGTCCTCAACGCCATGGCTGCCCGCGAACACGGCGCCCATGTGCATACCCGCACCCGCTGTGTCAGTGCCCGGCGCAGCAAGGGGCTCTGGCATATCCATCTGGAGCGGGAAGACGGCAGTCTGCTGTCCATCCGCGCCCGCGCCCTGGTGAATGCCGCCGGCCCCTGGGTGGCACGCTTCATCGAGCAGGACCTCAAGCAAAAAGCCCCCTACGGCATCCGCCTGATCCAGGGCAGTCACATCATCGTGCCGCGCCTGCATGACGGCGAGCAGGCCTACATCCTGCAGAACGAGGACCGCCGCATCGTCTTCGCCATCCCTTATCTGGAGCGCTTCACCCTGATCGGCACCACCGACCGCGAGTACCAGGGCGACCCGGCGAAGGTGGCGATCACGCCTGAAGAGACTCGCTACCTGCTGGACGTGGTCAACCGCCATTTCAAGCACCAGCTCAGTGAGCAGGACATCGTCCACAGCTACGCCGGCGTGCGCCCGCTGTGCAATGACGAGTCAGCCGATCCGTCAGCGGTGACCCGCGACTACACCCTGGCCCTGTCCGCCCACCCTGGCGAAGCACCGCTGCTGTCGGTGTTCGGCGGCAAGCTCACCACCTACCGCAAGCTGGCCGAAGCCGCCCTGCAGCAGCTGCAGCCCTGGTTCCCCTTCGCCAGCGGCCCCTGGACCGCCACTGCCCCGCTACCCGGCGGCGAACAGATGGAAAGCCGCAGCGCCCTGGTGGAAGCCCTCTGCTCCACTTTCGGTTGGCTGCCCACCTCCGTTGCCCGGCGCTGGGCGAATCTTTATGGCAGCCGCTGCTGGCACCTGGTGCGCGGCGTGCAGGAACTGGCCGACCTCGGCGAACACCTGGGCGCCGGGCTGTATGCGCGGGAAGTGGACTACCTCTGCCAGGAGGAATGGGCGATCACCGCCGAAGACATCCTCTGGCGCCGCACCAAGCTGGGCCTGTTCATGAGCCCCGTCCAGCAGGCGCGCCTGGTTCAGTACCTGAAGCACGAGCATCCGCGCCGGCCGAGGGTGGATGCGGCCTGACCATTTACGCTCAATCCTGTAGGGGCGAATGAATTCGCCTCTACATAAGCACTCGAACGCCAACCACAAGGCTGATCAGAGTTGCGCCACATGCCCCTCGGCGCGGCGGTGGGCCATCAGGTGCGGCAGCACGGCTGAGAGCAGCGGCTCCTTGAAGGCCTCCTGGAAGCGATGGGCAAGGCCCGGAATCAGTTTCAGTTCCGAACCCTTGATATGGGCCGCCACATGGACCCCGTGCATCACCGGCAACAGTGGATCGGCAGTGCCGTGCACCACCAGCGTCGGCACCCGCAGGCGATTGAGCAGGTCGACGCGGCTGGGTTCGGCGAGGATGGCCAACATCTGCCGCTGCACGCCTTCAGGATTGAAGGAGCGGTCGTAGGCGCGGGCGGCCTGTTCGACCAACTGTTCGCGATCGTCACTGACCTCCGGACTGCCCAGGGCGGCCAACAGGTCGGCCTGCTGCTGGATGGCCACTTCCCGGCTCGGCGCTTCACGCCGCGCCAGCAGGTCCAGCAGGGCTGCGCTCGGCGCCGGCAGTCCCTGGGCCCCCGAACTGGTCATCACCAGGGTCAGGCTGAGCACCCGTTCCGGCGCCATGTCAGCCAGGTACTGGGCAATCATCCCGCCCATGCTCGCACCCAGCACGTGGGCCTGCTGGATGCCCAGGGCGTCCAGCAAGTGCAGCGAATCAACCGCCATGTCGCGAAGGCCATAGGGCGCCGATACCGGCAGGCCCAGGCGATAACGCACCACTTCATAGGGCAGGTTCACCGACGGCGCCGCACCGATCCAGGCGGACAGGCCGACGTCGCGATTATCGAAGCGAATGACCCGAAAACCGCTCTGGCAGAGCCGCTCCACCACCTCGTCCGGCCAGTGGATCAGTTGCCCGCCCAGTCCCATGATCAGCAGCAACGCCGGGTCCCGCTCGTCTCCCACACTCTGGTACGCCAGGCGCACGTCGGCCAGGTCGACGGTTTCCGTCGGCACGGTCACATCGCAGCGGGCAAAAGCAAAAGAAGGCAGGCCGCAAATGAGCGCGGCGAGCAGGATCAGCACACGCATGTTGGAAATCCAGAACGCAAAACCCCAGTCAGACGCGATTCTGATGAATTCCCGTGATTCGCTCTGCCACAGAACCGTGACAATTTAATGACGAGCGCCGAACGGTCGTTGCCAGGCTCGGGGAGGCGGCTGGCGTGGCCCCCTCCCCGGCCCCGGACTCAGACGCGGACCTGGCGAAGGGGGGCGTTGGTGCGCTGGGCGGTTTCCCAATTGGCGGCCAGGCCCACCGGCATCTCCTCAGGAGCCAGCGGCCTGCGACCGCGCACCAGGTCCGAGGCGCGCTCGGCGAGCATGATGGTGGGCGCGTTGAGGTTGCCGTTGGGCTCGGTGGGGAAGACCGACGAGTCGATCACCCGCAGCCCCTGGATGCCACGGACCCGCAACTCCGAGTCCACCACCGCCATGTCGTCCTCACCCATGCGGCAGGAACCGCAGGGGTGCATGGTGCTTTCCATGTTGGCGCGCACGAAGGCATCGATTTCCTCATCGGTCTGCACATGGGCACCGGGCGCCAGTTCCTCGCCCCGGAAACGGTCCATGGCCGGCTGGCCCAGGATTTCCCGAGTCAGGCGCACGCAGCGACGGAAGCCCTCGCGGTCCTCTTCGCTTTCCAGGTAGTTGAAGCGGATTTCCGGGTGCTGGTAGGGGTCGGCAGACAGGGCATGGACATGGCCCCGGCTCTTCGGCTTGTTGGGGCCGGTCAGCACCATGAAGCCATGGCCCTTGAACGGCTTGTCACCGTCGTAGCGCATCGCCGCCGGCAGGAAATGGAACTGGATGTCCGGCCATTTCAGACCCTGCTCCGAGCGGATGAAGCCGCCCGCCTCGAAGTGGTTGCTGGCCCCCAGGCCGTCCTTGAACAGCAGCCAGCGCAGGCCGATCAGCGCCTTGGCGAACAGGCCCATCTTGCTGTTCAACGTCACCGGCTGCTTGCATTCGTACTGAATGTAGATCTCCGAGTGGTCCTGGAGGTTTTCCCCCACGCCGGGCAGATGATGGCGGACCTCGATGCCGGCTTTCTTCAGAACCTCCTGCGGACCGATGCCGGAACGCTGCAGCAGGTGTGGCGAACCGATGGGCCCCGAGGACACCAGCACTTCGCGATTGCAGTAGACGGTGTGGGTCTGGCCGCCCTGGTCGTATTCCACACCGACGGTGCGTTTGCCATCGAGGAGGATGCGCCGGGTCATGGCGTGGGTGACCACCGTCAGGTTGGGGCGCTCCATGGCCGGCCGCAGGTAGGCGTTGGCGGTGGACCAGCGCACGCCATCCTTCACGGTCATGTGCATGGCGCCGAACCCTTCCTGCATATAGCCATTGCAGTCGTCGGTCTTGATGTAGCCGGCCTGGGCGCCGGCCTCCACCCAGGCCCCATAGAGCGGGTTCTGCATGTTGTTGCCGTTGTTGGTGGACAGCGGGCCGCTGGCGCCCCGGTAGTCGTCGCCACCGAACTTGTAGTTCTCGGCACGCTTGAAGTACGGCAGGCAGTTGCGATAGCCCCAGTTCTTCGCGCCGAGCGACTCCCACTCATCGAAGTCGTAGGCATGGCCACGGATGTAGACCAGACCGTTGATGGAAGACGAGCCGCCAAGCACCTTGCCGCGCGGGCAGTGCAGGCGACGGCCATCCAGGTGCGGTTCGGCCACGGTCTCGTAGCGCCAGTTGTACTTCTTGGTGTTCATCGGGATGGAAAAGGCGCTGGGCATCTGGATCAGCACGCTGCGGTCGCTGCCGCCGAATTCCAGAACCAGCACGGAGGTGCCGGCGTCCTCGGTCAAGCGGTTGGCCAGAACGCAGCCGGCCGAACCCGCACCAATGATGATGTAGTCGTATCTGTTAGCCATGATCTTTCTCGCAATGAAACTGGACGGGCTGGGTGGTTACCAGGCTTTACCCGTCGTGAATTGGGGGGCGTCTTTCTCGATCTGGCGAATGAGGCTTTCCTCTTTCTTCAGGTCGAGCGACAGGCACAGCAGGTAGTAAGCGACACCCGAAACGATCAGGCCGACCAGCCACGCCATGTCCACGCTGCCGATCATCCTGGCCAGCGGGCCGACGTAGACTTCCTCGGCGCCGCTGAAGATGGTGAAGAACGGGATCATCACCACGAAGCCGATCAGGTAGGCGATCAGGCCGCGGCTGCCCCAGTGGCCATAGATGTTGTCGTGCGGCAGGAAGAAGTGCGGGATGGCATAGCGGCCCTTGCGCACGAAGAAGTAGTCGGTGAGGTTCACCGCCGTCCACGGCACCAGGAAATACAGCATCACCACCAGGTACATGTTCAGCATCGACAGGCCCGAACCTGAGGCATTGATGCTGATCGCCACGCCCAGCTGCAGGAGCACCACGAAGAGGATCGCCCAGATGCGCACCCGTGCCGTGGGCTTGATCTTCCTGAACGAGTCCACGCCCGTGATGGTGGTGAGCTTGGCGCTGTAGATGTTCATCGCGATCACCGGCAGGAAGGCCAGGATGGTGATCGCCACCACCACGGTGCCCAACTGCGGGGCGAAGCTGGCGCCGACGCTGTTGAGCGCGACGAGGACATCAGCCGTGCGCAGGTGTTCAGCCAACCAGCCGCCAACCGAGATCATCCAGGCGCCCGAGAGCGAAGCACCGATGAATACAGCCGCGATCAGCTTGCCGCTCGAGGTGTTCTTCGGCAGGTAACGGGAGTAGTCCGAGACATAGGGCGCATAGGCGATGTTGTAGCTGGCGGCGGCGGCGAACTGGGCGACGAAACCGGTCAGGGTGAATCCAAGCTTGACCGTTTCGGCACCATCGGCCGGCGGCGGAGCGGAGGGGACCCATCCCAGCAGTACCGCCATCGTCACCAGCCCATAGAGCGGCAGCGAGAGGAACAACGACCATTTGAAGGTCTTGTGCATCCAGTCATGGCCGAGGATGGCCAGGACCGTGGCAGGCACCGAGACGACCAGGGCGACGGTCATCGGTTCCCAGTGAAACAGCGTCTCCAGCCCTTGCATCATCAACACCAGGTTGACGATGTTGAAGCCGGCGAAGACGAACAGCGTCGCCAGCAACACCAGCACCACACCGCGATAGCCGAACTGGGCGCGGGACTGGATCATCTGCGGCAGGCCGAGGTGCGGCCCCTGCGAGCCGTGGAATGCCATGAACAGGGTGCCGAACATGATGCCCAGGGTGCCGGCGATCATGGTCCAGAACGCGCTCAAACCCACGCTCGGCCCCACGAAGCCGATGGTCATGGTGAAGAAGGTGAAGTTGCCAACGAACCAGAAGGGGCCCTGGGCGGACAGCTTGTCGGTTCTCTCGTTCTCCTGGATGAAATCGATGGAATGGCCTTCGATTTCCAGTCCGCGTTGTCCCTCGGTCGCGGACAGGCTTTGCGATGCTGATTTCATGGTATCTCCGCTCTTATTTTCGTATGGAGTATCACCAGGGTCCGCACCCCGGCAGCCCGTAAGGAACTGCCTGGCAAGGCGGGTGCGGACCGATCATGCGGCGGCAGCGGGGACTGCCGACGCTTCAGCTGAAATCACTTAAGGAAGTGTGATCCACACCGCCTTGGTTTCCAGCAGGTAATCCAGCTGTTCCGACCCGAGGTCCTTGCCGTAGCCCGACTGCTTGTAGCCGCCGAAGGGCATGGAGGGATCGAGGGTGCTGTGGGCGTTGACGTAGACGGTGCCCGCACGCAGGCGCGGGATAAGGCTGTGGACCCGCCCGAGGTCGTTGGAGTAGAGCGCCGCAGCCAGGCCGAACAGCGAATCGTTGGCCAGGGCCAGGGCTTCTTCCTCGGAATCGAAGGGCGCGGTCACCAGCACCGGGCCGAAGATCTCCTCCTGGACGATGCGCATGTCATTGCGGCAGTTGGCGAAGACGGTCGGCTGGACGTAGAAGCCGGGGCCCTCGACGGGTTCGCCGCCGGAATAGAGCTCCGCGCCCTCGGCCTTGCCGGTCTCGATGTACTCCAGCACCCGTTGCTGTTGCTGGCGCGACACCATCGGGCTGATGAAGCAGTCCGGGTCCAGACCGGGGGCGATCTTCAGGGTCGCGGTGTAGTCCGCCAGCTCCTTCAGGAATTCGGCGTAGACGCTGCGGTGGACATAGGCGCGGGTACCGGCGTCGCAAACCTGGCCAGAGTTGAAGAACACACCGTTGGCCACCGCCTGGGCCGCCGCCTTGATATCGGCATCGGCGAAGACGATCACCGGCGACTTGCCGCCCAGTTCCAGGGTCAGGCGCTTCATCTGGTCGATGGCCGCCTTGCCGACCGAGCAGCCCACCGGGGTCGATCCGGTGAAGCTCAACTTGTCGATGCCCGGATGATTGGACATCGCCGCGCCGACCACGCTGCCGCGCCCGGTGACGATGTTCACCACGCCATCGGGAATGTCTGACGCCTGCACCAGCTCGGCAAAACGCAGGGCCGACAGGGAGGTCAGCTCAGCCGGCTTCACCACCACGGTGCAACCCACCGCCAGGGCGGCGCCGAGCTTCCAGGCCATGGTCTGCAGGGGGAAGTTCCAGGGCACGATGACGCCCACCACCCCCACCGGCTCCTTGCGGGTGTAGGCCAGGTAATTGCCCGGCAGCGACGGCTCCACGGTGCGCCCGTGGATCTTGCTGGCCCACCCGGCGAAATAACGGAAGGTGTCGATGGTGCCCTGGATATCCACAGCTCGGGCCTGGGCGACCGACTTGCCCATGTCGATGGACTCGATCTCCGCCAGCTCATCAGCATTGGCCTCGATCAGGTCGGCCAGGCGATGCAGCAGGCGCTCGCGCTCCAGGGGCTTGAGCTGGCTCCAGGCGCCACCGTCGAACTGCGCGCGGGCAGCCTGCACGGCGCGGTCCAGATCGTCTGCGGTGCCCATGGGAATGCGGGTGAGCACGCCACCGGTGGACGGCTCGATCACCTCGGCACTGTCAGCCGACTCCAGCCAGGCGCCGCCGACAAACATCTTCTGGACCTTGCCGAGAAAACGCTGGGTCGCCTCGGACACACCAAATTTCTGCAGATAGTCTTTAACCTTGATGTCCACTCTCTATTCCTCCTGGCCTGTCAGCGGTTGCGGGCGCGTTCGTGGAAGATGAAACCAATGCTGTTCATCAGCAGTTGCGCCGCGAGGATCGAGGTGGCGCCAGTGGGGTCGTAGGCAGGTGCGACCTCTACCAGGTCCATGCCGACGACCCGGCCCTGGCTCCGTTTGGCCAGCGCCTGGATGATCTCCAGCACCTCGTAGTAGAGGAAGCCGCCATGGCTGGGCGTGCCGGTGCCGGGGGCGATGGACGGGTCGAAGCCGTCGATGTCGATGGTGATGTAGTAATCCAGGCCTTCCGGAATCATCGCCATGACGCCTTCCGTGCCCAACCGGCGCACATCGCGCACCGACAGGATCTGCGAACCGGCGGCGCGGGCGGCGTCGTAGTCATCGCGGTTGGAGGAGGACACGTTGCGAATACCCATCTGGGTCATGCCGACGATGTGGTCCAGCTCGGAGGCGCGGCGCAGCGGGTTGCCGTGGCCGTAGCGCACGCCGTGGCGCTCGTCGACGAAGTCCAGGTGGGCATCGAAATGCACGATATGGATGGGCGCGTGGCCCTCGAAGGCCTTGATCACCGGGGCATGGATCGAGTGGTCACCGCCCAGCACCACCGGCATGGCACCGGATTCGAGAATCTTGCGTACGGCGAACTCGATGTTGTCGTTACTGCTGGCCATGTCGGTGTGGACGATGTCCGCATCGCCGACATCCACCATGCGTACCTGGTCTTCGGTCAGGTAAAGGGCATCGTCTTCGTGGTCGTAGGCGCCGGAATGGCCAAAGGAGAAGAGCGTGGAGGCTTCGCGAATACTGCGCGGTCCGAAGCGTGCCCCGGAGCGCCACTGGGTGCCCATGTCATTGGGCGCGCCGAGCACGGCGACGTCCGCGTTTATGGCATCCCAATCGGTGCAGATCGGGGACTTGGCAAAGGTGCAGTGACCTACGAAAGGCAGGTTCAACCGTCCGGATTCATAAGCATTCTTCGACATCGTGGTGCGCCTCGCTTCTTGTTTTCTGTCGTCGGCGAACCGGCTTGGAATTCGCCGTTGCAGGGACTATGGGCGCAGATTTATTTTGTAAAAATGCAAAACATCAGATGCTCATATCGCAGCCTCCGATGTTTCCATCGACTGGGAGGCACACCGTGATCCAGCTGCATGATGTCGACCTGAAGCTCCTCCGCGTCTTCGCCACGATCGTCAAATGTGGGGGCTTTTCCGCCGCCCAGGCCGCGCTCAACGCAGGCCAGTCCACCATCAGCGAGCAGATGAGCCACCTGGAAACCCGCCTCGGGGTCAAGCTCTGCCAGCGTGGCCGCAGCGGCTTCCGCCTGACCGAGCAAGGCGTGGCCATTCACGAGGCGACCCAGCGCCTGCTCTCGGCGGTCGAGGCCTTCTGCATGGACGCCGATGTGCTCAAGCAGAGCATCAGCGGCAAGCTCAACCTCGGCATCATCGACAGCACCCTGACCGACCGCGACTCTCCCCTGCCCCGCGCCACCCAGCGCTTCGTCTCCCGCGGGCATGACGTGCACCTCAGCGTCTACGTCGGCGCACCTGCGGAGTTGGAAGAGCGGGTCCTCGACAACCGCCTGCACCTCGCCATCGGCCACTTTCCGGCACGGGTGTCCGGTCTCAACTACTCGCCGCTGTACCGGGAAGCGCTGGGCCTCTACTGCGGGCGTCATCACCCGCTGTTCAAGAGTTCGCTGAACGGGGCGGCCCTGCGCGAAGCCGTCGGCGCAAGCCGCATCGTGGTACGCGGCTACATGCAGCAGTACGACCTCGACGTGCTCGGCGTGAGCAAGGCGGCGGCCACCGTGGACAACATCGAAGCCCTGGCGATCCTGGTCATATCCGGTGCCTATCTCGGCCTGCTGCCCGTGCACGTAGCCGACCATTGGGTCAGCACCGGAGAAATGCGGCGTCTTCCCATCACTCAGGAGCAGCTGGAATCGCCCTTTGACGTCATCACCCGTCGCGCGGCGCCGCCACCCATCCTCCGTGCCTTCCTCGAAGACCTGACCGCCTGCTCGGGCGGCGTGACCAAGGGCTGACCAGCCAGCAGGCGAAACCCCATGCGCATCCATGTCACTTTCATCGACCGCGTCGGCATCACCCAGGAAGTCCTCGCCCTGCTGGGTGGCCGCAACCTCAACCTCGAAGCCGTGGAGATGATCCCGCCCAACGTCTACATCGACGCCCCCACCCTCGGCCCCGAGGTGCTCGACGAACTGAGCGGTGCATTGCTGGCCGTGCGCGGCGTGCAGGCGGTGAAGATGGTGGACATCCTCCCCGGCCAACGCCGACGCCTGCAGCTCGATGCCCTGCTGGCCGCCGTCAGCGACCCGGTGCTGGCGGTGGACGACAGCGGCCACGTGCTGCTGGCCAACCCCTCGCTGATCGGCCTCTACGGACGCGACCCCACGGGCGAGCCGCTGTCGAACCTGTTCGATGATCCCGGCCTCGCGCAGACCCTGATCGACCGGGGTTTCCGCCTGCCCATGTGCGACGTGGCGTTCAAGGGACAATCACTGCTGCTGGACGCCACCCCGGTCAGCGGTACTGCGGACGCCGGATCGCAGGACCTGGCGGGCGGCCTGCTGACCCTCTACCCGCCCAGTCGCATCGGCGAGCGCCTGGCCTCCCTGCGCCACGAAAGCGGCGAGGGGATGGAAAACCTGCTGGGCAAGTCACCGCCCCTGAAGCAACTCAAGACGCGCCTGCGCAAGGTCGCTCGGCTGGAAGCGCACCTGCTGATTCGCGGCGAAACCGGCACCGGCAAGGAACTGGTGGCCCGTGCCTGCCATGCCCTGAGCGATCGGCGGGATGCCCCGTTCCTGGCCCTGAACTGCGCGGCACTGCCGGAGAGCCTGGCCGAAAGCGAACTCTTCGGTTATTCGGCGGGCGCCTTCACCGGTGCCCAGCGTGGCGGCAAGCCGGGCCTCCTGGAACTGGCCGACGGCGGCACGGTGTTCCTCGACGAGGTTGGCGAGATGTCGCCCTACCTCCAGGCCAAGCTCCTGCGCTTCCTCAGCGACGGCTGCTTCCGCCGGGTCGGCGGCGACCGGGAAGTCCATGTGAATGTGCGGGTCCTCGGCGCCACCCACCGGCACCTGGAACGCATGGTCAGCGAAGGCAGCTTTCGCGAGGACCTGTTCTATCGCCTCAACGTGCTCAACCTGGATGTGCCGCCGCTACGCGAACGCGGTCAGGACATCCTCCTGCTCGCCGAGCACTTCCTCGACCAGGCCTGCGCGCAGATCCAGCGCCCGTCCTGCCGCCTGGCCCCGGCCACCTACCCGGTGCTGCTGGGCAATCGCTGGTCGGGCAACGTGCGCCAGTTGCAGAACGTGATCTTCCGCGCCGCCGCCATCAGCGAAGGCGACCTCATCGACTGCGACAGCCTGGAGCTTGCCGGCACCGCCCTCGGCACGCCCCAGGCCGATCCCCTGGCGATCACCAGCCTGGAGGACGCGGTGCAGGGCTTCGAGAAAAACCTGCTGCAGCAGCTCTATGCCGCCTACCCTTCGACACGGCAATTGGCGGCTCGGCTGAACACCTCCCACACCGCCATCGGCCAGCGGTTGAGGAAATACGGCATCTCCCGTTAGGACTGGCGTAGGGCCGCTTTTCCTGTGGGGTCGAATGAATTCGACCCCTACACGTCCTCTGCCCCGGTTCGATTCCATTCCAGTGGAGCGATTTCGCTCCATTTGCCTGAAACCCTCAGATTTCGGGAGCTTCCCGCATCCGCCCCGGCAGAAGGGCCAACTCGACCCGGAGCGATATCGTTCCATCCATTGGCTCACCGACGTCGACAAAACCCATCAAACCATTGATTTACAAGGACTTCCAAGAGTTGGCACCCACCTTGCTCTTGTTCCATCAGCCGAGCCGGATTCCAGCGCTCGGGACCCAACCTGATAACAAGAGGAAGATCCATGACCACTCTGCGTTTCACTCCCGAGCACGAATGGCTGCGCATCGAAGCAACCGGTGAAGTCACCGTCGGCATCACCAGCTTCGCCCAGGAAGCCCTCGGCGACGTGGTATTCGTCCAGCTGCCCGACGCCGGCCGCTACGAGCAGGGCGCGGAAGTCGCCGTGCTGGAATCGGTGAAGGCCGCCAGCAACATCGTCATGCCCCTGGACGGTGAAGTGGTCGAAGTGAACCAGGCCCTGGCCGACAGCCCCGAACTGGTCAACGAAGCGCCCATGGACGGCGGCTGGTTCTTCCGCATCCGCCTGGACGATCCGGAGGCCCTTGCCGGCCTGATGGACCAGGCTGACTACGACGCCTTCCTCGCCGACAACGCCTGAGCCGGAGGAGCCGCCATGAGCCTCGCCCAATTCCCCCTGGACACGCGCAACGAGTTCGTCCCGCGCCATATCGGTCCCCGTGACGCTGACGTCCAGGCCATGCTGGAACTGCTCGGTTTCGACGGCCTGGACGCGATGATCGCCAGCGTGGTGCCCGACAGCATCAAGGGCACCAGCGTACTCGACCTGCCGGCCGGCCAGGGCGAGGCCGAAGCCCTCGCCGCGATCAAGGCCATCGCCAGCAAGAACCAGCTGTTCAAGAGCTACATCGGCCAGGGCTACTACCCCTGCCACACCCCCAGCCCGATCCTGCGCAACCTGCTGGAAAACCCGGCCTGGTACACCGCCTACACCCCCTACCAGCCGGAAATCTCCCAGGGCCGCCTGGAAGCCCTGCTGAACTTCCAGACCCTGGTCAGCGACCTCGCCGGCCTGCCGGTGGCCAACGCCTCGCTGCTCGACGAAGGCACCGCCGCCGCCGAAGCCATGACCTTCTGCAAGCGCCTGGCGAAGAACAAGGCCAGTAACGCCTTCTTCGCCTCGCAGCACTGCCACCCGCAGACCCTCGACGTGCTGCGCACCCGCGCCGAGCCGCTGGGCATCGAGGTGGTGATCGGCGACGAGCGCGAGCTGACCGACGCCAGCGCCTACTTCGGCGCCCTGCTGCAGTACCCGGCCGCCAACGGCGACCTCTTCGACTACCGCGAACTGGTGGCGCGCTTCCACGCCGTGGGCGCGCTGGTGGCGGTGGCCGCCGACCTGCTGGCGCTGACCCTGCTGACCCCGCCCGGCGAGTTCGGCGCCGACGTCGCCCTCGGCAGCGCCCAGCGCTTCGGCGTGCCGCTCGGCTTCGGCGGCCCGCACGCGGCCTACTTCGCCACCCGCGACGCGTTCAAGCGCGACATGCCCGGCCGCCTGGTCGGCGTCTCCATCGACCGCCACGGCCAGCCGGCCCTGCGCCTGGCCATGCAGACCCGCGAGCAGCACATCCGCCGCGAGAAGGCCACCAGCAACATCTGCACCGCGCAGGTGCTGCTGGCCAACATCGCCAGCATGTACGCCGTCTACCACGGCCCGCAGGGCCTGACCCGCATCGCCCAGCGCGTGCACCAGCTGACCGCGATCCTCGCCGCGGGCCTGACCCAGCTCGGCGTGACCGTCGAGCAGGAAGCCTTCTTCGACACCCTGACCCTGGCCACCGGCAGCCAGACCGCCGAGCGCCACGCCCAGGCCCGTGCCCAGCGCCTCAACCTGCGCGAAGTGGACGCCGCGCGCCTCGGCCTGTCGCTGGACGAAACCACCACCCCGGCCGACGTCGAGCAGCTCTGGGCGCTGTTCGCCGACGGCCAGGCCCTGCCGGTCTTCGCCGAGCTGGCCGCCCGCGTCGGCAGCCGCCTGCCGGCCGCCCTGAGGCGCCAGAGCGCCATCCTCAGCCACCCGGTGTTCAACCGCTACCACTCGGAAACCGAGCTGATGCGCTACCTGCGCAAGCTCGCCGACAAGGACCTGGCGCTGGACCGCAGCATGATCCCGCTGGGCTCCTGCACCATGAAGCTGAACGCCGCCAGCGAAATGATCCCGGTGACCTGGGCCGAGTTCGGCGCGCTGCACCCCTTCGCCCCGGCCGAGCAGTCCCAGGGCTACCATGAGCTGACCAGCGAGCTGGAAGCCATGCTCTGCCAGGCCACCGGCTATGACGCCGTGTCGCTGCAGCCGAACGCCGGCTCCCAGGGCGAATACGCCGGCCTGCTGGCGATCCGCGCCTACCACCACAGCCGCGGCGACGACCAGCGCGACATCTGCCTGATCCCGCAATCGGCCCACGGCACCAACCCGGCCACCGCCGCCATGGTCGGCATGCGCGTGGTGGTCACCGCCTGCGACGCCCGCGGCAACGTCGACCTCGCCGACCTCAAGGCCAAGGCCGAGGAACACCAGGAGCGCCTCGCCGCGCTGATGATCACCTACCCGTCGACCCACGGCGTGTTCGAGGAAGGCATCCGCGAGATCTGCGCGATCATCCACGCCAACGGCGGCCAGGTGTACATCGACGGCGCCAACATGAACGCCATGGTCGGTCTCTGCGCCCCGGGCCAGTTCGGCGGCGACGTCTCCCACCTGAACCTGCACAAGACCTTCTGCATCCCCCACGGCGGCGGCGGCCCGGGCGTCGGCCCGATCGGCGTGAAGGCGCACCTGGCGCCCTTCCTGCCCGGCCACGCGCACATGGCGCGCAAGGACGGCGCAGTGAGCGCCGCGCCCTTCGGCAGCGCCAGCATCCTGCCGATCACCTGGATGTACATCCGCCTGATGGGCGGCGAGGGCCTGCGCCGCGCCACCCAGCTGGCGATCCTCAACGCCAACTACATCGCCCGCCGCCTGGAGGAGCACTACCCGGTGCTCTACACCGGCAGCAACGGCCTGGTGGCCCACGAGTGCATCCTCGACCTGCGCCCGCTCAAGGAGACCAGCGGCATCAGCGTCGACGACGTCGCCAAGCGCCTGATCGACTTCGGCTTCCACGCCCCGACCATGAGCTTCCCGGTGCCCGGCACGCTGATGATCGAGCCCACCGAGAGCGAATCGAAGGAAGAGCTGGACCGCTTCTGCGACGCCATGATCCGCATCCGCGAGGAAATCCGCGCGGTGGAGAACGGCGAACTGGACAAGGACGACAACCCGCTGAAGAACGCCCCGCACACCGCCCGCGAACTGGTCGGCGAGTGGACCCACCACTACAGCCGCGAACTGGCCGTGTACCCCACCGCCAGCCTGGTGGACGGCAAGTACTGGCCGCCGGTGGGCCGCGTGGACAACGTCTACGGCGACCGCAACCTGGTCTGCGCCTGCCCGTCCATCGAGGCCTATATGGACGCCTGACGGCAGCCATTCCTTGTAGGGGCGAATTCATTCGCCCCTACAAGGAAGCTTCCAACCCATTCGAACAAGAAGGAATCCGACCATGTTCCACAAGAGCCTGACCCTCTCCGATTTCGACCCCGCCCTGGCCGAGGCCATCCACCAGGAAGCCGTGCGCCAGGAAGACCACATCGAGCTGATCGCCTCGGAGAACTACACCAGCCCGCAGGTGATGGAAGCCCAAGGCTCCGTGCTGACCAACAAGTACGCCGAAGGCTATCCGGGCAAGCGCTACTACGGTGGCTGCGAGTTCGTCGACAAGGTCGAGCAACTGGCCATCGACCGCGCCAAGCAGCTGTTCGGCGCCGACTACGCCAACGTCCAGCCGCACTCCGGCTCCCAGGCCAACAGCGCCGTCTACCTGGCCCTGCTGCAGGCCGGCGACACCATCCTCGGCATGAGCCTGGCCCACGGCGGCCACCTGACCCACGGTGCCAAGGTCTCCTCCTCCGGCAAGCTGTACAACGCCGTGCAGTACGGCCTGGACACCGCCACCGGCCTGATCGATTACGACGAGGTCGAGCGCCTGGCCGTCGAGCACAAGCCGAAGATGATCGTTGCCGGCTTCTCCGCCTACTCCAAGACCCTCGACTTCCCGCGCTTCCGCGCCATCGCTGACAAAGTGGGTGCGCTGCTGTTCGTCGACATGGCCCACGTCGCCGGCCTGGTGGCCGCTGGCCTGTACCCGAACCCGCTGCCCTACGCCGACGTGGTCACCACCACCACCCACAAGACCCTGCGCGGTCCGCGTGGCGGCCTGATCCTGGCCAGGTCCAACGAAGAGATCGAGAAGAAGCTGAACGCCGCGGTCTTCCCCGGCGCCCAGGGCGGCCCGCTGATGCACGTGATCGCCGCCAAGGCGGTGTGCTTCAAGGAAGCGCTGGAACCCGGCTTCAAGGACTACCAGGCCCAGGTGATCAAGAACGCCCAGGCCATGGCCGGCGTGTTCATCAAGCGCGGCTACGACGTGGTTTCCGGCGGCACCGACAACCACCTGTTCCTGGTCAGCCTGATCAAGCAGGGCAAGACCGGCAAAGAGGCGGACGCCGCCCTCGGCCGCGCCGGCATCACCGTGAACAAGAACGCCGTACCGAACGACCCGCAGTCGCCCTTCGTGACCTCGGGCATCCGCATCGGCACCCCGGCGGTGACTACCCGTGGGTTCGAGTTGCCGGAGTGCCGGGCCCTGGCCAGTTGGATCTGCGACATCCTCGACCACCTCGGCGATGCCGATGTCGAGGCCCAGGTGGCGCGCCAGGTGGCGGCGCTGTGCGCCCGTTTCCCGGTGTACCCGGCCTGATCCCTGTCCGGGAGTCGAGATATGTCGCTAAGCGTTTTCGATCTGTTCAAGGTGGGCATCGGCCCCTCCAGCTCCCACACCGTGGGGCCGATGCGCGCCGCCGCGCGCTTCGCCCTCGGGTTGAAGTCGGACGGGCTGCTGGGCCGGGTGGCGAGCGTCCGGGCGGAGCTGTACGGCTCCCTCGGTGCCACCGGCAAGGGCCACGGCAGCGACAAGGCCGTGCTGCTGGGCCTTGAGGGGGAGCTTCCAGACGTGGTGGACACCAGCACAGTGGATCTGCGTCTGGCGACCATCCGGGAAGTCGGGTCCATCAACCTCCTGGGCGAACAACCGATCCGTTTCGTGGAAAAGGAGCACCTGGCGATGATTCGCAAGCCGCTCCCCTACCACCCCAACGGCATGATCTTCCGCGCCTTCGACGACGCCGGTATCCAGATCCGCGCCCGCGAGTACTACTCGGTGGGCGGCGGCTTCGTGGTCGACGAGGAAGCCGCCGGCCTCGACCGCATCGTCGAGGACCGCACGCCGCTGCCCTACCCGTTCAAGACCGCCAAGGACCTGCTTGCCCACTGCACCGCCACCGGGCTGTCGATCAGCAGCCTGATGCGCGAGAACGAACAGGCCTGGCGCCGCCCGGAGGAGACCAGCGCCGGGCTGCTGAAGATCTGGCGGGTGATGCAGGACTGCGTGACCGCCGGCTGCCGCAAGGAAGGCATCATGCCCGGCGGGCTCAAGGTCAAGCGCCGCGCCGCCGCGCTGTACCGCCAGCTCAGCGAGCACCCGGAGGCCAACCTCAAGGACAGCCTGTCGGTGCTCGACTGGGTCAACCTCTACGCGCTGGCGGTGAACGAGGAGAACGCCACCGGCGGCCGCGTGGTCACCGCGCCCACCAACGGCGCGGCCGGCATCGTCCCGGCGGTGCTGCACTACTACAGCCGCTTCGTCCCCGGCGCCAACGACGACGGCGTCGAGCGCTTCCTGCTCACCGCCGCCGCGATCGGCATCCTCTACAAGGAGAACGCCTCGATCTCCGGTGCCGAGGTCGGCTGCCAGGGCGAAGTGGGCGTGGCCTGCTCGATGGCCGCCGGCGCGCTCTGCGAAGTCCTCGGCGGCACCCCGCAGCAGGTGGAGAACGCCGCCGAGATCGGCATGGAACACAACCTCGGCCTCACCTGCGACCCGGTCGGCGGCCTGGTCCAGGTGCCCTGCATCGAGCGCAACGCGATGGGTTCGGTGAAGGCGATCAACGCCGCGCGCATGGCCCTGCGCGGCGACGGCCAGCACTTCATCTCGCTGGACAAGGTGATCCGCACCATGCGCCAGACCGGCGCCGACATGAAGAGCAAGTACAAGGAAACCGCTCGCGGCGGCCTCGCCGTGAACATCATCGAATGCTGAGCAACCGTCCGTAGGGTGCGCCGCGCGCACCACAGACGTTCATCGGTGCGCATGGCGCACCCTACTGGAGATTCCGCGTGACTACCGAAACCCTCGCCCAAACCCCGCTGCACGCCCTGCACCTCGAACTCGGCGCGCGCATGGTGCCCTTCGCCGGCTACGACATGCCGGTGCAGTACCCCCTCGGCGTGCTCAAGGAGCACCTGCACACCCGCGCGCAGGCCGGCCTGTTCGACGTCTCGCACATGGGCCAGATCCGCCTGCGCGGCGAGCACGCCGCCCAGGCCCTGGAAAGCCTGGTGCCGGTGGACATCCTCGACCTGCCGGTCGGCCTGCAGCGCTACGCGCTGTTCACCGACGCCAACGGCGGCATCCTCGACGACCTGATGGTCGCCCGCCTGGCCGACGACGAGCTGTTCCTGGTGGTCAACGCCGCCTGCAAGGCGCAGGACCTGGCCCACCTGCAGGCGAAGATCGGCGAGCAGTGCGCCATCGAGTCGCTGTTCGACAGCCGCGCCCTGCTCGCCCTGCAAGGGCCGGCCGCCGCCACGGTGCTCGGCCGCCTGGCGCCGGAGGTGCAGGCGATGACCTTCATGCAGTTCCGCGCCGTGCGCCTGGCCGGCGTCGACTGCTACGTCAGCCGCTCCGGCTACACCGGCGAGGACGGCTACGAGATCTCCGTGCCCGTGGCCGACGCCGACGCCCTGGCCCGTGCCCTGCTGGCGCAGCCGGAAGTCCAGCCGATCGGTCTCGGCGCGCGCGACTCGCTGCGCCTGGAAGCCGGCCTGTGCCTCTACGGCCACGACATGAGCAGCGCCACCACGCCGGTCGAGGCCAGCCTCACCTGGGCCATCTCCAAGGCCCGCCGCGCCGACGGCGTGCGCGCCGGCGGCTTCCCCGGCGCCGCGCAGGTATTCGCCCAGCAGCAGGCCGGCGTGGCGCGCAAGCGCGTCGGCCTGCTGCCGCAGGAGCGCGTGCCGGTGCGCGAAGGCGCGGAGATCGTCGACGCCGACGGCGCGGTGATCGGCCAGGTGTGCAGCGGCGGCTTCGGCCCCAGCCTGGGCGCGCCGGTGGCCCTGGGTTACCTGGACGTCGCGCATGCCGCCCTGGACCACGAAGTCTGGGCCGTCGTGCGCGGCAAGCGGGTGGCCATGAAAGTGGCCAAGACCCCCTTCGTGCCGCAGCGCTATTACCGCGGCTGAAGACGTGCGCCTTCCTTGAACGGGTAGGAGCGAGCTCTGCTCGCGAAGCTGTTCGCGAGCAGAGCTCGCTCCTACAAAAAACGCCGAGCCTTCGGAGCAAGAAAATGACCGAACCCCAGATCACCCCGCGTCCGCAGCCCTTGCAGGCTGGCGTCAAACTGCGCGGTGCCGAGAAGGTGGCGCGCATTCCGGTGAAGATCATTCCCACCGAGGACGTGCCACGCAAGCCGGACTGGATACGGGTGCCCATCGCCGCCTCGCCGGAAGTGGCCCGGATCAAGCAGCTGCTGCGCCAGCACAAGCTGCACAGCGTCTGCGAGGAAGCCTCCTGCCCGAACCTGGGCGAATGCTTCTCCGGCGGCACCGCCACCTTCATGATCATGGGCGACATCTGCACCCGTCGCTGCCCCTTCTGTGACGTCGGCCACGGCCGGCCAAAACCGCTCGACCCGGACGAGCCGAAGAACCTCGCGGTGGCCATCGCCGACCTGCGCCTGAAGTACGTGGTGATCACCTCGGTGGACCGCGACGACCTGCGCGACGGCGGTGCCCAGCACTTCGTCGACTGCCTGCGGGAAATCCGCAAACTGTCCCCCGGCATCCAGCTGGAAACCCTGGTGCCGGACTACCGCGGCCGCATGGACGTGGCGCTCGCCATCACCGAGCAGGAACCGCCGGATGTGTTCAACCACAACCTGGAAACCGTGCCGCGCCTCTACAAGGCCGCGCGTCCGGGCTCGGACTTCGAGTGGTCGCTGGACCTCTTGGAGAACTTCAAGCATCGCGTGCCCCACGTGCCGACCAAGTCCGGCCTGATGCTCGGTCTGGGCGAGACGGACGACGAAGTGATCGAGGTGATGCAGCGCATGCGCGAGCACAACATCGACATGCTGACCCTCGGCCAGTACCTGCAACCGTCGCGCAGCCACCTGCCGGTGCAGCGTTTCGTCCACCCGGACACCTTCGCCTGGTTCGCCGAGAAGGGTGCCGAGATGGGCTTTGCGAACGTGGCGTCCGGCCCCCTGGTGCGCTCCTCGTACCACGCCGACCAGCAAGTCCACCGGGCCAGGAAAGACGATCTGTAGGGTGCGCCATGCGCAGCGGCGGTTCGAGGGGGCAGTCCCAGAGGGTGGATGGTGCGTTTTCCATCCACCAACGGCGCTATACCCGGCCTCGAATGGTGGACCGGTGAAGCGTGGTCCACCCTACGGCTGGCTACCGATACAACGCTCGCCCGGTCGTTTGAGGGGACGAATTCATTGGCAAAAGCAGGCTCAGACGCGCCTGCACCTCCGCATTGTGGATGCGCGGCGACGCGGCGCGGCTTGCTTGTGCGGCACGGTTGAGGGCCAGGGCGTCCAGCACCTCGGGGGCTTCCGGCTCGGCCAGCGCGCGAGCCAGCAGCGCAACCTCTTCGCACTTCTGCACGGCGAAGGCCAACCAGCCTTTCAGTTCGGCATCCAGCGGGTCTTCGCCGGAAAGGTCTACCGGGCAGTGCAGCAGGGAGCAGGATGGCGCCACCCAGAGGCGCTCACCGAGACGTTCATGGGCATGACGCAGCACATCGAGCGTTTTCTCCAGGTCGCAGCGCCAGATGTCGCGGCCGTTCACCACGCCCAGGGACAACACTTTGTAGGCCGGCAGGCGGTCAAGGATGGTGGGGAACTGCTCGGGGGCGCTGACCAGGTCGATGTGCAGGCCGTCCACCGGCAGGCTGGCGGCCAGGCCGAGGTTGTCCGCCAGGCCGCCGAAATAGGTGGCGATGAGTTTTTTCAGCGGGTCGCGCTGGATCAGGTTGTAGGCACGCTCGAAGGCGGTCCTCCAGTCCTGGGGCAGCTCCAGCGCCAGGATGGGTTCATCGATCTGCACCCACTCCACGCCCTGGTCGGCCAGCCGCTGGAAGATTTCGCCATAGACCGGCAGCAGGCGCTCCAGCAGGTCCAGCTTGTCGAAGCCCTCGGTTTCAGCGCCAGCCCCCTTGGCCTTGCCCAGCCAGAGGTAGGTCAGCGGGCCGATCACCACCGGCTTGACGGCGTGTCCCAGTGCCTTGGCTTCCTCCACCTCCTCGAACAGTTGCTCCCAGCTCAGGGCGAACTGCTGGTCGACGGAAAACTCCGGGACCAGGTAGTGGTAGTGGGTATCGAACCACTTGGTCATCTCTTGGGCACGGGCGCCGCCGCCCCCGGTGCTAGCACCACGGGCCATGGCGAACAGGGTCTCCAGGCCCGGCTTGCCGCTCGCCGGGCGGAAGCGCTCAGGGATGACGCCGAAGGTGAGGGAATGGGTCAGCACCTGGTCATACCAGGCGAAATCGCCTACCGGCAGCAGCTCGATGCCGGCGTCCTTCTGCAACTGCCAGTGCGCGGCACGCAGCTGGCGGCCGACGGTGCGCAGGCCGGCTTCATCCAGTTCGCCCTTCCAGAAGGCTTCGAGGGCCTTCTTCAGTTCGCGGTCTCGGCCGATGCGCGGGAAGCCGAGGGAATGGGACAGGGCCATGTGTCGAATCTCCAAACAGTTGATGGAGGTGATTGTCGACAGCCAGGGGCACTTGAGACAAACTCAACAAATTCGTGTTCATCTCAAATTTTTCTCATGGAAGGCCCTCCCATGCTCGAGTTGCGCCATCTCAAGACCCTGCACGCCCTGCGCGAAGCCGACAGCCTGGTGGAAGCCGCCGATCGCTTGCACCTGACTCAGTCCGCCCTCTCCCACCAGTTCAAGGAACTGGAGGAGCGCCTCGGCATGCCGCTGTTCGTGCGCAAGACCAAGCCGGTGCGCTTCACCAGCGCAGGCTTGCGCCTGTTGCAACTGGCCGACAGCGTGCTGCCGCAACTGCGCAGTGCCGAACGGGACATGGCGCGCCTGGCTGGGGGCACCGCCGGGCGGCTGCACATGGCCATCGAGTGCCACAGCTGCTTCCAGTGGCTGATGCCCACCATCGACCAGTTCCGTGACGCCTGGCCGGAAGTGGAACTGGACCTGGCCTCGGGCTTCTCCTTCGCCCCCCTGCCCGCCCTCGCCCGCGGCGACCTGGACCTGGTGGTGACCTCCGACCCGGTGGACCTGGCCGGCATTACCTATGTGCCGCTCTTCACTTACGAGGCCCTGCTGGCTGTGGATAACCAGCATGCCCTGGCGGGGAAACCCTTCATCGTTCCCGAGGACCTGGCCAGCCTGACGCTGATCACCTACCCGATCGAGCGCGATCGCCTGGACATTTTCACGCGCTTCCTCGAACCGGCGGACGTGGAGCCAGCCCAGGTCCGCACCTCGGAACTCACGGTGATGATGATGCAACTTGTGGCCAGCGGACGCGGTGTCTGCTGCCTGCCCAACTGGGCGCTGCACGAGTACAGCTCGCGGGGCTATGTGACCGCCAAACGCCTGGGGGAAAAGGGCCTGTATTGCACCCTGTATGCGGCGATTCGCGCCGATATGCTGGATGCGCCGTTCATGCGCGACTTCCTGCTGACGGCGAAGGACACGTCGTTTGCGACGCTCGAAGGGGTGAGTGCGGCGCGGTGAACCGCCCCTCCCCACCCACCCTCACGGATGCATCGGCAGCGACGGTCCCAGGTAGGCATTGGCCTGCTGGATGTCATCCTCGCCCAACGCCCCCACCGCCGCCGCCAAACGCAAGCGGGACAGCAGGTAGCGCAGCTTGGCCTCCAGCAGGTCGCGGCGAGCGATGAAGTTCTGCTCCTCGGCGTTGAGGATGTCCAAGTTGGTACTGGTGCCCGCCTGGAAGCCCTTGCGCGCCGAGTCCTGGGCGCGTTCGCTGGACACCACCGCCTTCTCCAGCGCCCTCACCCGCTGCTCGCCGCTCTGCACCCCGCGAAACTCGCGAGTGGTGCCGGACAGCACTTCCTCGCGGCTGGAATTCAACTGGTCGTTGGCCAGTTCGCGGTTGGCCGCAGCCTGGCGCACCTGGGCGTTGGTGGCGCCACCGGCGAAGATGGGCATGCGAAACTCCACACCCACCGAGCCGTATCGGTTCGTCTCGTTCCGGGTAGACACCGAGTCGCTTTCCGCGTCATTGTAGGCGGCAACGAAATCCAGGGTCGGCCAGTGTCCCGCCTTGGCCCGGTTCACCTCTTCGTCGGCAATATCCACGCTGCGACTGCGGGCGATGATCGTGGGGTTGTTCGCCTTGGCGTCGCTGATCCAGTCCTGCAGGCTCGGCGGCTCCAGGGGTGGCGTGGGGAATTCGGTGCGCAGGGTGGCCATTTCCTCCGGCACCACCCCCAGCAGTTCCTGCAGCAGGCGCCGGGCCACCAGCAGGTTGTCTTCGGCCTCGATCAACTCGGCCTGGGCCAGGTCGCGCCGGGCGGATGCCTGGTCGACATCGATCACCGTACCGTCGCCCAGCTCGTAACGCCGCTTGGCCGCCATCACCTGCTGTTCCAGGTTCTTCAGCTTGACCCTGGCCAGGTCGATGGTTTCCAGCGCCAGCAATACCGAGAAGTAGCGGGTGGCAAGGCTCACCGCCGACTCCTGGGTCTTGGCGTCGAATACCGCGTCACTGAACAGGGTCCGATCCTTTCCCTGGCGGTACTCGGCCATGCGCTGCTTGTTGAACAGTGGCTGGCGCAGCTCCACGACTCCGCCCTGGGAGTCGTACTTGAGGTCGCTTTCTATCGTGCGCCCCAGTACGTCCTGTTCAGAGGTGCCGTCCACCCGCTTCCAGTACGCGGTAGCGTTGATGTTCGGCAGCAGGCCCGCCTTGCCCAGTTCCTTGTACTCCTGGCCTGCCTGGCGCTCGTGCACCGAAGCGAGGTAGGTGGGGCCCTGGTTCTGGTAGACGTCCCAGGCTTGCGTGAGGTCCATGGCCGTCACGGGCAGGGCGACGGCTCCGAGGAAACCGGCTAAGGCCATCCGGGCTCTCATGTCACTGCTCCTTGAATGCGTTACCGACGCGGCCCATCAGCGGTTTCATCAGGTAGCTCATCAGGCTACGTTCGCCGGTCTTGATGGTCACGGTAGCGGGCATGCCCGCGCGGATATTGTTCGGACCGAGCATCTTCATGCCCTCTTCCGTTACTTCTACCTGTGCCAAGTAATAGGGCTGTTTGCTGGCTTCGTCCACCAGGCGGTCGGCAGCCACCGTCAGCACGCGACCGGGAATGTTCGGCGTCTGGGCGTGGTTGAAGGCCGGGAAGGTGATATCCACAGACAGGCCGGGAACCATCTTGTCGATGGCCTGCACCGGCACCTGGGCATCCACCTGCAGCGGTTCCTTGTCCGGCACCACGTCCATGATCCGCGCGCCAGGCTGGATGACGCCGCCGACCGTGGCAATGTTCAGGCCCAGGACGATGCCGTCGATGGGAGAACGGATCACGGTGTTTTCCACCTGGTAGTCCACCGAGCGCAGGCGTTCGGCCAGGGAGGTGACTTCCTTCTGCACGTCGGTCAGCTGGGACTCCACTTCCTTCTGGAAGTCCTGCTCGCGCTGGAGGATGCGCAGCTTGAGTTCGGCGATCTGATTGCGGGTGCGGCCGATGTCCGCGACGTTCTGCGCCATGGAGCCGTTCAGCTCGGAGGCGTTTCGCTCCAGCTCCAGCATGCGGTTGCGCGGGATATAGCCTTCGGCCGCCAGGCTCCGTACGCCATCGAGCTCCTGACCCAGGAACTTCGACTGGCTGGCGCGGGTAGCCTGCACCTGGCGCAGGCCCTTGAGCTGCTCTTCGGCACCATTGAGGTTCTCGTGGAGGATGCTGATTTCACCCAGCAATGCCTTGCGCCGGGTATGGAACAGCCGCTGCTGCAGGGCGATGGATTCCTGCAGGCGCGGATCGCCGCCGAAGCGCTCCAGCAGTGCCGGGGCGAAGGTCACGGTATCGGCACCGTCGCGCTCGGCCATCAGGCGGTCTTCCACCGTCTTGGCGACGATGTACTGGGAGCTCAGGGCGCCCTGCTCGGCGATCGCCTGGGTCGGGTCCAGGCGCACCAGTTCCTGGCCGGCGCGTACCTTGTCACCCTCGCGCACCAGGATGGCATCCACTTCGCCGCCGGTGAGATGCTGCACCGTCTTGCGAGCGTTGGTCACATTGACCGTGGCGTTGGCCACCACGCCGGCATCCAGCGGGGCCAGCACGGCCCAGACCAGGAAGCCGCCGAACCCGGCCAGCACCATCCAGACGCCCCAACGGGCCGGACGGATGTCGTCCGTGTCCACCGGCGTCGGTTTGTCGACCCGTACCAGGGCCTTGCTTTCGCTTGCCGCTTGCATGATCGATTACTCCTTAGCCCGCATCGACGCCAGGTTGGGTGTGCCCACCGAGGGCATGACGCTGGCCTGGCGCAGCGCCGCGAAGACTTCTTCGCGAGGACCGAACAACTGCATGCCGCCGTCGCGCAGCAGCAGGACCTTGTCCACCGTGCCGAGCACGCTGGGCCGGTGGGAAATCAGGATCAGCGTCTTGCCGCGCTTCTTCAGGTCGAGGATGGCTTCCACCAGCGCCGCCTCGCCGACGTCGTCGAGGTTGGCGTTGGGTTCGTCGAGCACGATCATCGAAGGGTCGCCATAGATGGCGCGGGCCAGCGCGATGCGCTGTTTCTGCCCACCGGACAGCGGGCTGCCGTCCACGCCCAGGGGCGTGTCATAGCCCTTCTCGAAGCGCAGGATCATCTCGTGGACCCCGGCGCGCTTGGCGGCCAGGATCACTTCTTCGCTGTTCAGTTCGCCGAAGCGGGCGATGTTGTCGGCGATGGTGCCTTCGAAGAGTTCGACGTCCTGGGGCAGGTAGCCAATCCAGGGGCCGAGTTCTTCCTTGTTCCACTGGAAGATGTCGGCGCCATCCAGGCGCACCTTGCCCGACTGCGCCGGCCAGACACCCACCAGCAGGCGGGCCAGGGTGGATTTGCCAGACGCGGACGGGCCGATGATGCCAAGAGCCTCCCCGGCAGGCAGGGCGAAGTTGATACCGCGCAGGATGGCGACCCCGCCACCAGGAGCAGAAGTGGAAGCCTGCTCGACCGCCAGTGTGCCCTGCGGCTTGGGCAGGGCCATGGATTCGTTACGTGCCGGGAAGTCCTGCAGCAGCTTGCTCAGGCGCGCCCAGGAGGCACGGGCGGACAGCAACTGCTTCCACACCCCGATGGCCTGTTCCACCGGCGCCATGGCGCGGCCGCTGAGGATGGAGCTGGCGATCATCATCCCCGAGGTGATCTCACCCTTGATCGCCAGCAGGGCACCGGCGCCGAGGATCAGCGACTGCAGGCTTACCCGCACGAAGCGGCTGGCCCCGTTGATGAAGGCGGCGCGGTCAGAGGCCTGGGTCTGCTTCTCGAGGATCTTCTGGTGGCTGCCATACCAGCGGTCGCGAATGGCCGGCAGCATGCCCATGGCCTCGATCACTTCGGTATTGCGCAAGTTGTTGTTGGCGAAGGTGCCGGAAGCCATGGCCGCCTGGTTGGCCTCCATCAGCGGGCCACGCGTCAGCACTTCGGTGAGCAAGGCCAGGCCGAAGAGGATGGCCGACCCCACCAGGGTGATGACACCCAGCAGCGGGTGCACCAGGAAGATCACCAGCAGGTAGATCGGCGTCCACGGCGCATCGAAGAAGGCGAACAGGCCGTTGCCGGTGAGGAACTGGCGGACCAGGGCCAGGTCCTGCAGCGCCTGGGCCGGGTTGCCGCCGGCGCGCCGCAGGTTGCGCTCGAAGGAGGCGTTGAAGATGCGTCGGTTCAGGCTCATGTCCAGGCGGTTGCCGAGGCGGATCAGCACGGTCGAGCGCACCACCTCCAGCATCGACATGAGCACGTAGAGCCCAAGCATCAGCACCGTCAGCATGAGCAGGGTGGTGATGTTGCTGCTCGCCAGCACGCGGTCGTAGACCTGCAGCATGTAGAGCGCGGGCGCCAGCATCATCAGGTTGATGACGCCGCTGAAGCCGCCGATCACATAGAACGTGTGGCGCAGGCGGTTCAGGGCTTCGGACAGCTCGGATCGGGGCTGCGAGAAATTCTTCATCTCGTCGACGCTCCATCGGCGGAAGGTTGGATTGGGTCGTGCATGACCATTCTTATCGTTGAATCCGCAGAGCGTTTCGGCACCAGCCCCCGCGGCAACCTCTCAACAGGCTTAGCCAAGGGTGCTCCCGTCCGCCAGCCGGAATCCCGTGCCAGCGGACGGCTGAGGAACTTAGCCCGACCAACGCGACAGCGGGCGTCTCGATAGGCATTCGCGTTAGCGCTGAAAACCCGCTCCAGAGGCTCTGGATTGGGCCATTCCCCAGGTCGTGAGCCGTGCGGGCGCCTGCCATGCGACGCTTTTCCGCCAGATTCAACGTCAATTGCCTGACGCGTGGTGTCGAGCTGATTCCGGGACGGGAGATAGCGCATCGGTCCGGGCCCCATCAGGCCTTGGGATAAAGGACAGATCTCCGCTGTGCTTCGTTTGAGTGCGCTGCATAGGACTCACACATGGTGGCGCCGCTGGGGGTCCATTGCGGCGGCAGGTGGGATGGCGATCCGATGAGGCTTTTTGCCAGCATTCCGGACTGGCGCGGATTCTTGCGCGTCCGGATGGGCGGACGCAAGGAGTGATCGCCGATCGGAGCTGACTCAGGCGTTCGCCGTGCGCAAGGCCGGGCTGAAGCGCAGCATGTCCATCAGGCTGTCCACCAGGTCCTCCGCCTCTTGCGCCAGCGAATACCCGGCGGGGGTCAGCAGCCAGTTGGTCTGGACGCCTTCCACATAGGCATGGACGCAGATGGCGGCGCGGCGGCAGTCCAGCCCGGCAGGCAATTGGCCGCGACTCACCGCATTGCGCAGGGCCTTGGCGATGCGCAGATCGCACTCGCTGCTCAGGTCCTGCATCTTCTGCCGCAGGTCCCCCAGCTCCTCGGTGTATTCCACCTTGTGCCGAAGGATTTCGTGGATGCGACGGCTCTGGGGGTCCAGCTCCACGCGCCGGAGCAGGCCCACCAGTAGCTGGCGCATGCGCCCGAGGGGATCGGGCTCATCCGCGCTCTCGCTGGCCCGGGCCAGTTCCTCCAGGGGCATGTGGATGCGCTCCAGCATCGCCTGGAACAGGTCCGTCTTGTTCTCGAAATGCCAGTAGATGGCGCCCCGGCTGACACCGGCGGCGGCGGCGATTTCCGCCAGCGAGGCACGGGATACGCCTTTTTCGTGAAACACCCGCTCGGTCGCGTCGAGAATCTGCACGCGGGTCTCTTCGGCTGCCTCTTTGGTACGTCTGGCCATTCGCCTCGGGCCCTATCTGATTGCTCTCAAAGGAAAAATCCCCCGTCTCACGTAACGATTTCTGACATCGGCCTAGGAAGATTCAATTTACAAACATTCACGCATGTAAGTATATTCTTACGCCTCCGCAAGAATCCAGAACCTGCCCTGCGCCAAGCCATCTCCCAGTGGCTGCACTCAAGAAATGACGAGGTCCCTTCAGATGCCCATGAAGCCAGCCTTTGCCGCCTTGGTTTCCGCCATCGCTCTGGCCACCCTCAGCCTTGCCGGCTGCCAGGAAGCCTCAGCTCCACCCCCCGCACCGGCGCCCAAGGTCGGCGTCGTCACCCTCCAGCCCCAGAGCTTCACCCTGACCGCCGAACTCCCCGGACGCACCAGTGCCTATCGCATTGCCGAGGTACGCCCGCAGGTGAACGGCATCATCCAGAAGCGCCTGTTCACCGAAGGCAGCGAGGTCAAGGCCGGCCAGCAGCTCTACCAGATCGACCCCGCCGTCTACACCGCCACCTTCAAGAGCGCCCAGGCCAGCCTGGCGTCGGCCCAGTCCCTGGCGGCGCGCTACAAGGACCTGGTCACCGACCAGGCCGTGAGCAAGCAGGCCTACGACGAGTCCCAGGCGGCACGCCTGCAGGCCGAGGCCAATCTGGAGAAAGCCAAGATCGACCTGCGCTACACCAAGGTAATGGCCCCCATTTCCGGCCGCATAGGCCGCTCGGCGGTCACCGAAGGCGCCCTGGTGAACAACGGCCAGACCCTGGCCATGGCCACCATCCAGCAGTTGGACCCGATCTACGTCGATGTCACCCAGTCCACCAAGGACCTGCTGCGCCTGCGCCGGGAAATGGCTGAAGGCCAGCTGGAAAAGGCGGGCGACAGCGGTGCCAGAGTCTCCCTGCTCCTCGAAGACGGCAGCGAATATCCCCACAAGGGCAGCCTGGAGTTCTCCGAAGTCTCGGTTGACGAAGGCACCGGCTCGGTGACCCTGCGCGCGGTCTTCCCCAACCCGGAACACACCCTGCTCCCGGGCATGTTCGTCCACGCCAGCCTGAGTTCCGCGGTGAAGCAGCAAGCCATCCTCGCGCCGCAGCAAGGCGTGACCCGCGACCTCAAGGGCCAGGCCACCGCCCTGGTGGTGAACGCCGAGAACAAGGTGGAACTGCGCCACCTCAAGGCCGAACGTGCCGTCGGTGACCGCTGGCTGGTCAGCGAAGGCCTCAACCCCGGCGATCGCCTGATCACCGAAGGCCTGCAGTTCGTCCGTCCTGGCGTCGAGGTCAATGCCGGCCCGGCGACCAACGTGGCCGCCCAGAAGCCCGCGGGCGACAGTCTGGCCAAGAGCCACTGAGGAGCTCACTAGATGTCGAGATTTTTCATCGATCGCCCGATCTTTGCCTGGGTGATCGCGCTGGTGATCATGCTTGCCGGCGCCCTGTCCATCCTCAAGCTGCCGATCAACCAGTACCCCAGCATCGCCGCGCCGGCGGTAGGCATCCAGGTCAGCTACCCCGGCGCCTCGGCGCAGACGGTGCAGGACACCGTGGTGCAGGTCATCGAGCAGCAGCTCAATGGCATCGACGGCCTGCGCTACATCTCCTCGGAGAGCAACTCCGACGGCAGCATGACCATCACCGCCACCTTCGAGCAGGGCACCAACCCTGACATCGCCCAGGTGCAGGTGCAGAACAAGCTCCAGCTGGCCACCCCGCTGCTACCGCAAGAGGTCCAGCAGCAGGGCATCCGTGTGACCAAGGCGGTGAAGAACTTCCTGCTGGTCATCGGCGTCGTCTCCGAAGACGGCAGCATGGACAAGAACGACCTGGCCAACTACATCGTCTCCAACATCCAGGACCCGATCTCGCGGACCAAGGGCGTGGGCGACTTCCAGGTGTTCGGCGCCCAGTACGCCATGCGCATCTGGCTGGACCCGGCGCGGCTGAACAACTACCAGCTGACCCCGGTGGACGTGAAGACCGCCATCCAGTCGCAGAACGTGCAGATCTCCTCCGGCCAGCTCGGCGGCCTGCCCGCCTCCCCCGGTACCCAGCTCAACGCCACCATCATCGGCAAGACCCGCCTGCAGACCCCCGAGCAGTTCGGCGCCATCCTGCTGAAGGTGAACCGCGACGGCTCCCAGGTGCGCCTGCGTGACGTGGCGAAGATCGAGCTGGGCGGCGAGAACTACAGCATCAGCGCCCAGTTCAACGGCAAGCCGGCGTCCGGCATGGCGATCAAACTGGCCACCGGCGCCAACGCCCTGGACACCGCCAAGGCGATCCGCGCCACCATCAAGGAACTGGAGCCCTTCTTCCCCGCCGGGATGAAAGTGGTCATGCCCTATGACACCACCCCCGTGGTCTCCGCCTCCATCGAAGGCGTGATCCACACCCTGGGCGAGGCCATCGTCCTGGTGTTCCTGGTGATGTTCCTGTTCCTGCAGAACTTCCGCGCCACGATCATCCCCACCCTGGCCGTGCCCGTCGTACTGCTGGGCACCTTCGGCGTGCTGGCGATGTTCGGCTTCACCATCAACACCCTGACCATGTTCGCCATGGTGCTCGCCATCGGCCTGCTGGTGGACGACGCCATCGTGGTCGTGGAAAACGTCGAGCGGGTGATGGCCGAAGAAGGCCTCTCGCCCCTGGAAGCCACCCGCAAGTCCATGACCCAGATCCAGGGCGCCCTGGTGGGCATCGCCCTGGTGCTGTCGGCGGTGTTCCTGCCCATGGCCTTCTTCGGTGGTTCCACCGGCGTGATCTACCGGCAGTTCTCCATCACCATCGTCTCGGCCATGGCCCTGTCGGTGCTGGTGGCGCTGATCTTCACCCCGGCCCTGTGCGCCACCCTGCTCAAGCCCATCGACAAGGGCCACCATGAGAAGCGCGGCTTCTTCGGCTGGTTCAACCGCACCTTCGACCGCAGTGTGAAGAGCTACGAAAGCGGCGTGCGCGGCATCCTCCAGCGCAAGGCGCCGTACCTGCTGCTCTATGTGGCGATCATCGTCGCCATGGGCTGGCTGTTCACCCGCATCCCCACCGCCTTCCTCCCCGAGGAAGACCAGGGCGTGCTCTTCGCCCAGGTGCAGACCCCGTCCGGCGCCAGCGCCGAGCGCACCCAGGTGGTGGTGGACCAGATGCGCGAATACCTGCTGGAAAACGAAAAGGACACCGTGAAATCCGTGTTCACCGTGACCGGCTTCAACTTCGCCGGCCGCGGCCAGAGCTCGGGCATGGCCTTCATCATGCTCAAGCCCTGGGAAGAGCGCACGGCCGAAGGCCAGAGCGTGTTCGACCTTGCCCAGCGTGCCCAGAAGCACTTCTTCAGCTTCCGCGACGCGATGGTCTTCGCCTTCGCCCCGCCGGCGGTGATGGAGCTGGGTAACGCCACCGGCTTCAACTTCTTCCTGCAAGACCGCGCCGGCATCGGCCACGAAGCCCTGAACGCCGCCCGCGACCAGTTCCTCGAACTGGCGGCGAAGAACCCGGTGCTCAACCGCGTGCGCGCCAACGGCCTGCGTGACGAGCCCCAGTACCAGTTGCTGATCGACGACGAGAAGGCCCGTGCCCACGGCGTCTCCCTCGCCGACATCAACAACACCGTGTCCATCGCCTGGGGCGCCAGCTACGTCAACGACTTCATCGACCGTGGCCGCGTGAAGAAGGTCTACCTGCAGGGTGAACCCGAAGCGCGGATGAACCCGGAAGACCTGAACAAGTGGTACGTGCGCAACGACCAGGGCCAGATGGTGCCGTTCAGTGCCTTCGCCAGCGGCGAGTGGACCTATGGCGCGCCCAAGCTCGCCCGCTACAACGGCGTGCCGGCGGTGGAGATACTCGGCGAGGCGGCTCCGGGCCACAGCTCGGGTGAAGCCATGGCTGCGGTGGAAGAGATCGCCAAGCAGCTGCCGGCCGGTGTCGGCTACTCCTGGACCGGCCTCTCCTACGAGGAACGCCTGTCCGGCTCCCAGGCCCCGGCCCTCTACGCGCTGTCGCTGCTGGTGGTGTTCCTCTGCCTGGCGGCGCTCTACGAGAGCTGGTCGATTCCGTTCTCGGTGATGCTGGTGGTCCCGCTCGGGGTGATCGGCGCGCTGATGTTCACCAGCCTGCGCGGCCTGTCCAACGACGTGTTCTTCCAGGTCGGCCTGCTGACCACCATCGGCCTTTCGGCGAAGAACGCGATCCTCATCGTCGAGTTCGCCAAGGAACTGCACGAACAGGGCAAGAGCCTGTTCGACGCCGCCGTGGAAGCCTGCCGCATGCGCCTGCGCCCGATCATCATGACCTCGCTGGCGTTCATCCTCGGCGTGGTGCCCCTGGCCATCTCCAACGGCGCCGGTTCCGGCAGCCAGCACGCCATCGGTACCGGCGTGATCGGCGGCATGTTGACCGCCACCGTCCTGGCCATCTTCTGGGTGCCGCTGTTCTACGTGCTGGTCGGCTCGCTGTTCAAGGACAAGGCGAGCCGCGCCGCAATCAAGAAGGAGGCCCTGCAGTGAGGCGTTCCCTGATATCCCTGGCCATCGCCGCGACCCTGCTCGGTGGCTGCTCCATGATCCCCGACTACCAGCGCCCGGAGGCGCCGGTGGACGCCGCCTGGCCCGCGGGCGAGGCCTACAGCCAGAACCAGGCGCAGGTGAGCACCGCCGCCGCCGACCTGGACTGGCGCGACTTCTTCCAGGACCCGGCGCTGCGTCAGCTGGTGCAACTCGCCCTGGACAACAACCGTGACCTGCGCACCGCCGCGCTCAACGTCGAGGCCTATCGCGCGCTCTATCGCATCCAGCGCTCCGAGCTGTACCCCAGCCTCTCGGCCGACGGCGGCGCCACTCGCCAGCGCATGCCGGGCGTCATGAGCCAGAGCGGCGAGGCCGACACCAGCAGCACCTACAGCGCCACCCTCGGCACCAACGCCTGGGAACTGGACTTCTTCGGCCGCCTGCGCAGCCTCAATGAGCAGGCGCTGGAGCAGTACTTCGCCACCGAACAGGCGCGCCGCAGCACCCAGATCAGCCTGGTGGCCGCCGTGGCTACCGCCTACCTCGACTGGCAGGCGGACCAGGCCCTGCTGCAACTGACCCGCGACACCCTGAAGACCTATCAGGAAAGCTACGCCCTGACCCAGCGCAGCTTCGACGTGGGCGTCGCCGATGCCCTGGCCCTGAGCCAGGCGCGCACCGCCGTGGAAAGCGCCCAGGTCAGCCTGGCGCAGTACAGCCGCCTGGTGGCCCAGGACCGCAATGCCCTGAACCAACTGGTGGGCACCGGCCTGCCGGCCAACCTGCCGAAGGGCCTGGCCCTGGACGACGACCTGTTGGCCGAAGTGCCGCCGGGCCTGCCGTCCGACCTGCTGCAACGCCGACCGGACATTCTCCAGGCGGAACACCTGCTCAAGGGTGCCAACGCCAACATCGGCGCGGCGCGCGCGGCCTTCTTCCCCAGCGTCAGCCTGACCGCCAACGCCGGCAGCATGAGCAATGAACTCTCCGGACTGTTCGACGCCGGCTCCGGCAGCTGGCTGTTCCAGCCGAGCATCAGCCTGCCGATCTTCACCGCCGGCCGTCTTGAGGCCAACCTCGACTACAGCGAGCTGCAGAAGAACATCCAGGTGGCGCAGTACGAGAAGGCCATCCAGGTCGCCTTCCAGGAAGTCGCCGACGGCCTCGCCGCCCGCACCACCTACCAGCAGCAACTGGGCGCCCAGCGCGCCCTGGTGACCACCACCGAGGAGTACTACCGCCTGGCCGAGCGTCGCTACCGCACCGGTGTCGACAGCTACCTGACCCTGCTGGACGCCCAGCGTCAGCTGTTCAGCGCCCGCCAGCAACTGATCGGCGATCGCCTCAACCAGTTGGCCAGCGAGGTGAACCTGTACAAGGCCCTCGGCGGTGGCTGGAAAGATCAGGGGGAAACCGCCCCGAACGCGTGATCCGCGATTCCCCACGTCTCATGGAGGAGGCATCCACGCGGCGCCCCTGCCCTTCTTGGCGGGGGCGTTTTTTTGGTGCGCCAGAATTGCCGGGGAGAACGATGTCTCCGCCCATCCTTCCAGGAGGCGGAGTCCCCAAACAAGCAGAGCCGTCGGAAATACCCATGCCAGTCAGAGACTTGCATCTGCCCGCCGGTCCATTTTTTCGCCATCCGTCAGCTTGTCGTCGCGGGCTGTAACAAAGGCCGATCCTAGTTATCCAGCTCGTAAGGGGAACGAGTGGGGGAACAAGAGGACACGATGATGAAATCGACAATCAACATGACGACCCTCAGCGGCCTGTTTCTGGCCCTGGCGGTGACAACGGCTCCGAGCCTGGTCCTTGCGGAAAATGGAAGCGCTTATCTGGACCAGTACCGCATACGTCAGCAACAGCTACAGATGAAGGAGGGCTCCAGCGCAAGCTTCACCCGGATGGTCGAGGAACAACCGACTGCAGCCGGTGCACGGTATCAGGACGACGAAATGCAGTCCGTTGGAAGGCAAACACCGAAGTACCAATCGCTGATCCATCAGCAGAAGGTCGAGTACGGGAAATAACCCGGAATGACCGCCCGTCGGTTGCGCCCCCATCCGCGCACCCGGCGGGTAGCCAGCCCCCGCACTTTCCGACAACCGGCGCAACCGCGCAAAACCCCGTTCCAGAGCCATCCCGCTTTTGCCGGGGACAGCCGTCCCTGCCGCGCGTCTCCTGCTTCTTGCGGTGAATCCCGCACTGCCTCTAGTGTGCGCTCGTCCCTGCCTGGCGAAGGTGCCTTTGCCAGTACTCCGCTCAACGGATTGATTGACCGCTGAACCCGGCCCCGGCCGCTTTCCCTGGAGAGTCAACCCGTTGCAGAAGCCTGCCTCCCGCCGCTTCGGCGCGTCCCTGTCCTGGCAAATGTTCGCCATCACCGCCCTCTGCGGCAGCCTGCTGCTGGGTGCCACCGATGCCAAGGCCTCCTGGAGCCTCGACCCGGTGCTGCGCAAGGCGGAAAAGCGCTACGGCCGCAGCGGCCCGGCCAAGGATCGCCTCCAGGCCTGGCACGACCTCCTCGAAGGTAATCGCCAGAAGTCCGAACAGCAGCAGCTGCAGGCGGTCAACCAGCAGATCAACCAGCAGGTCCGCTTCAGCGACGACAGCGCGCTGTGGCAGCGCCGCGACTACTGGGCCACCCCCGTGGAAACCCTGGCCAAGGGTGCCGGTGACTGCGAGGACTTCGCCCTGGCCAAGTACTTCACCCTGCTCCAGCTCGGCGTCGATCCGCAGAAGCTGCACATCTCCTACGCCCGCGCGCTGAAGCTGAACCAGGCGCACATGGTGGTGACCTACTACGAAACCCCGGACGCCGATCCCCTCGTGCTGGACAACCTGGTGGACGCCATCCTCCCCGCCTCCCAGCGCAAGGACCTCGCCCTGCGCTACGCCTTCGATGCCCAAGGGCTATACGCGATGGAGCACGGCACGCTGAAGCGCATCGGCGAACCCGCCGAACTACGGCCCTGGCAGGTCGTTCTGACGCGAATGGAACGCGAAGGCTTCCGCCTCGCGAGCGCGCAGCTCCAGCCCGCCGGCGGCTGAGGCCGTCAGCGCAGCGCCCCCTTGAGCACCTTGCCCGCCGCATTCATCGGCAGTTGGGCCACCACCTCGACACTGCGCGGCACCTTGTAATTGGCCATGCGCTCACGGCTCCAGGCGATCAGCTCGTCCGCCGCGAGCACCGCCCCCTGGCGCGGGATCACGAAGGCCTTGCCAACCTCCCCCAGACGCTCGTCCGGTACGCCGATCACCGCCGCCTGCGCCACCGCCGGATGCTCCATGAGCAGGCGCTCGACCTCGGCCGGATAGCAGTTGAAGCCGCCGACGATGTACATGTCCTTGAGGCGGTCGGTAATCCGCAGGTAGCCGCGCGGGTCGAGCACGCCGATGTCGCCGGTATGCAGCCAGCCCTGCGCATCGATAGCCTCGCGGGTCGCCTCCGGGTCGTTGAAGTAGCCCTGCATCAGGTTGTAGCCGCGGATCAGCACTTCCCCCGGCTCGCCCGTTGGCACTGGAACTCCGCGATCATCCACGCAACGCACCTCGATGCCGTCCAGTGGCCGTCCACAGGTTCCAGCGACCGTCAGTGCATCATCGCCGGGCCGGCAGACGGTCGTCAGGCCACAGCTTTCCGTCAGCCCATAGGCCGTGACCACGCTGGCAAACCCCAGCTCCTCGCGCATCCGCTCCACCAGCACCGGCGGCACCGAAGCCGCCCCGGTAACCGCGACGCGCAGCGAAGACAGGTCGAAATCCCCCCGCTGCGGATGGTCCAGCATGGCGGAGTAGAGGGCGGGAGGACCCGGCAGAAAACTCACCCGGTCCCGCTCGATGCAACGCAGCACCGCCTCGGCCTCGAAGGTCCGCGCCGGCAGGATGGTCGCCCCCCGGATGAGCGCGGCGAGCCAGCCGGCCTTGAAACCGAAGCTGTGGAAAAACGGGTTGACGATCAGGTAGCGATCACCGCTGTGCAGCCCGACGATCTCGCTCCAGCTGTCGAACAACCGCAGGTTCTGCCCATGGGCACAGAGCACCCCCTTCGGATACCCCGTGGTGCCGGAGGTGAACATCAAGTCCGACAGGCTGTCGCCGTCGAGGCCATCGATCCGCTGTTGCAGGTCTTCTTCGGATAGCTGCCCGGCCAGGGCGAGAAAGTCCTGCCAGGTCTGATCGCCTTCCCGCGCCTGTTCCAGGACGATCCTGTGCCGCAGGCCATCCAGCGAATGCTCCGCCAGCAGCACCGGGTAATAGCTGCCCAGAAACTCGCCAATGCTGAACAGCACCCGCGCGCCGCTACGCCTGAGGATATCCGCCGCCTCCCCGCCCTTCATGCGCGTACTGAGGGGCACCAGCACCGCCCCGGCCATCAGGCTGCCCAGGGCCGCCACCAGCCACTGATGGCTGTTCGGCGCCCAGATCGCGACCCGCTCACCCGGTTCGAGGCCGAGCGCCAGCAGCGCCCGGCCGGCCGTCCGGCTGAGCTGCTCCAGCTCGGCATAACTGATCCGTACCGCGCCTTCTTCGATGGCGATGTGCGGCCCATGGCGGCGGGCGGACAGCGCCAGGGCGGCGGGAATGGTGCGCGCAATGGCGGCGGGTGGAGTCATGGGCGACCCTCTTGCGAATTGTCGGTTGCGCCCAGGGCCGGATAGTCGGTGTAACCGCGAGCCCCCGGGGTATAGAGCGTGGAACGGTCGAACCCGGCAAGTGCCTGCCGCTCGCGCAGCCGTGCCACAAGATCCGGGTTGCCGATGAAATGGCGCGCGAAGGACACCGCCTCCCCCACACCGTCCGCAACGGCTTGGGCGGCACTGCCCCCCTCGAAGCCATCGTTGAGAATCAGCGGGCCGCTGAAATGCCGACGCACCAGGGCAAAGGCATCCAGGCCTGGCTGCGGTGAGCGGCTGACCTGGACGTAGGCCAGGCCCAGCGGGTCCACCGCCTCCAGCAGCGCGCCGTAGGTGGCGGCGGGATCGTCGTCCTGCATGTCGTTGTAGGGATTGCCGGGGATGATCCGCAGGCCGACCCGGCCCGCGCCGATCGCCCCGGCCATGGCCTCCAGTGTTTCCACCGCGAAGCGGATGCGGTTGGTCAGCGAGCCGCCATAGCCGTCCTGGCGCTGGTTGCTGCCCGCCAGGAGGAACTGCATCGGCAGATAACCGCTGCTGCAGTGCAGCTCCACACCGTCGAATCCCGCTGCACGGGCATTCAGTGCCGCCTGCCGGTACGCCTCGATCACCCTGACGATCTCCGCGCTTTCCAGGGCGCGCGGGACGTCCATCGGCACCATGCCGTGGCTGTCGCTGTACAGGCTGCCCTGCGCGGCAATGGCCGACGGCGCCACGGTGTCGGCATCGACGGCCTTGTTGTGTCGACTTGCGACCCGCCCCACGTGCATCAATTGCAGGACCGTACTCGCCCCGCCGCGCTCGCGCACACGCCCGGTCACCCGGCGCCAGGCGTCGATCTGCCCGGCCGTGACGATGCCCGGCGTGCGGCAATACCCCTTGCCTTCAGGGCTGGGATAGGTGCCCTCGGCAATGATCAGGCCGGCGTCCGCGCGCTGGCCGTAGTAGGCCGCGTGCAGTTCGCTCGGCGCGTCGAAACCGTCGGCGCGGCTGCGGGTCATGGGTGCCATGACAATGCGGTTGGCCAGGCGCAGCTCGCCCAGTTGCACCGGTTCGAACAGGCGGTCGAGGGTGGCGGATTCGACACGGGCCATCAGCGCACCCTCACCCGGGGTGCGGCCGAACCGCGCCGCATGCGTTCCAGGAAGGCGTCCAGCGGTGCCGGCTCGGCCACTTCCGGCAGGGCATCACCCGGCTTTTCGCTCCAGAAGGTCTTCCAGCTCGGCCACAGCTCATGCCAGGAGCCGTCGTAGGGCTCGCGGCCCGGCCAACGCATCTTCTTCTCGCCGATGGGCGGCTTGTTCAGGTCGCTGGCGTAGAGGTAGCACGGCAGGCGCCGGCGGAAGAACCAGCGTCCATCGATGCGCTGGTAGTCGTCCCAATAGAGCATCTGCATGATCACCCACTCGGGGCCGGCCTCGTGCTCGTTCTTCGAATAGACCACGCCACAGGCGTTGTCCGGGTCCTTGAACTCGATGATGTGGCCGCCGATATGGTGCGAGGTGGTGCTGAACTGCAGGCGCAGGGTGTCGTCGATCCAGGCCTTCAAGTGAGCGCGGCCGACCTTGTCCTGGCCGACCTTGATGTCTTCAGGGAACAGCCCGACCCAGGCGTCCAGGTCACGCATGTCCAGGGCCAGCGCGTACTTGGCCGGAAGCATGCGGATTTCCTCCAGCGATTCCAGCCGGTCCAGCCGCGCCTGCAAGGTTTGCTCGTTCATGGCGATCTCCCGGATCAGCGCTGCGAGGAAATGTTGCCGCCGTCGACGACGATCTCGGCGGCGTTGATGTAGCTGGCTTCGTCGGACAGCAGGAAGCGCACCACCCGGCCGATCTCCTGCGGCTGGCCCAGGCGGCCAAGGATGATCCGGCGCTCGAAATGACCGGGCCGCGCCGCGGCGATCGGCGCCACCATCGGCGTGAGGATCTGCCCCGGCGAAACCGAATTGACGCGAATGCCATCGGCGCCCAGGGCGTCGGCCAGGGAACGCACCATCGACAGCATGCCGCCTTTGGAGGCGCTGTAAGCCGGAATCAGCCCGTTGCCGAGGGTGGCGTTGATCGAGGCGATGCCGACCACCGCAGAACCCGGATGGGACCGCAGGTCCGGCAGCATGGCCTGCACCAGCAGCGCCATGGCGCGCAGGTTGACGTTCAGCACCAGGTCCCAGCGCTCCGCCGTGAGCTGTTCCAGGCCGCTCTGATCGACCACGCCAGCGGCATGCACGAGGGCGCCCGGCGCACCCAGCTCGGCGCGGGTAAGGTCCAGGGCTGAATCGATGGCCGCCGGATCGCGCAGGTCGATGCCCACACCCAGGCAGGGCACGCCGTACTGCTCGGCCAGACGCGCCGCCACGGCCTGGGCCTTGTCGGCCTGCAGGTCCCAGATGGCCACCGGGCGCTTCACGGCCGCCAGCGCCTCGGCAGTGGCCTCACCGATACCGGAAGCACCGCCAGTCACCAGCACCGGGCTGGCTGGAACATTCAGTTGGATATCCATGGGTCACGCCTCGCTCAGGGCCGATCTGATTTCAGTGGAAGTCGCCGAGGTGTAGTCGCTGGCGCCGACGTTGAGTTCGCTGGTCTTGCCGCCATCGACCACCAGGGTCTGGCCGGTGATGTAGGAGGCTTCGTCCGAGGCCAGGAAGAGGATGGCGTTGGCCACTTCCTCGGGCTCGCCGATGCGCTTGAGCGGAACCGACCGCGCGGTGCCGGCGGCCATCTCTTCGCTGCGCATCGCCTCGCGGGTGCCTTCGCTCCAGACCACGCCCGGAATCACCACGTTGACCCGGATGTTTTCGGGGGCGCCTTCCAGTGCCGCCGCGCGGCTGAAATTGACGACGCCCGCCTTGGCCGCGCCGTAGGCGCTGAGACCGGGGCTGCCGAGCAGGCCCACCACCGAGCCCATGTTGACGATGGAACCGCCCTTGCCCTGCATCACGCGCATGGCCGCGCGGGTGCCGAAGAAGGCCACGTCCAGGCTGCCGCGCAGGCTCTTGTGCCACTCCTCGGTGGACAGCCCCACCAGCGGGCCCCAGGTGTAGTTCACCGCGTTGTTGACCATGATGTCGAAACGGCCGAAGCGCTCCAGGGTCTTGCTCACGGCGCGATCCACGGCCTGTTCGTCGGTGACGTCGGTCTGCACCCAGTCGGCCTCCCCGCCCTGCTTGCGAATCTGGGCCACCACCGCCTCCAGCGGCGCCTGGCGGCGGCCGCAGACCATCACCCTGGCGCCCTGGGCGGCGAACAGCCGCGCCGCCGCCGCACCGATCCCCGTACCGGCGCCACTGATCAGCGCCACCTTGCCTTGCAGTCGTCCACTCATGGGAAGTCCTCTCAGAGCATCATCATGCCGCCGGCGGCGGCGAGGGTTTGTCCGGTAAACGCACTGGCTTCGTCGCTGGCCAGGAACAGGCAAGTGCGGGCGATTTCGTCCGGCTCCAGCAGGCGTCCCAGGGGAATGGCGCGTTCCAGGGCCTGCTGCCATTCGCGAGAGATCGACTGCATCATCGGCGTGCGGGTCGGCCCCGGGCAGATGGTGTTGACGCGGATTCCGCGCGGGCCGAGGTCCCGCGCCAGGCATTTGCCCAGGCCGATCACCGCGGCCTTGGATGCGCAGTAGGCCGCCGGCCCTTCGCCGCTGAGCGCGGACAGGCTGGCGATGTTGATGATCGAGCCGCGCCGGCCGCTGGCGATCATCAGGCGCACCGCCGCACGGCTGCAGTAGAAGGTGCCGCCCAGGTTGATATCGACGATGCGCTGCCAGCCGGCATCGGTCAGGTCGACGACCATGTCGGTGAACACGTCGGGCTCGACACCCGCCGCCAGCTGCTCATTGCGGCGCGCCAGCCGCTGCTGGTACTGGTCGAAGCCATCGCCTGGCACCTGGCCGATGCCGGCGTTGTTGACCAGCACATCGAGGCAGCCGTAACGCGCCTCCACCTCGGCGAACAATCTCGCCACCGCCGCGCTGTCACCGATGTCACAGGCCCTGGCAAGACTGCTCTCGCGCGTTGCCAGTTCGGCGACCGTGCGCTGCGCCGCCGCCTCGTCGATGTCCACCACCACCACGCTCGCCCCTTCGGCAGCGAACAATGCCGCCGTGGCGCGCCCCATTCCCGATCCTGCGCCGGTAACCAGCGCGACCTTGCCTTCGAGCCTCATGTCCCGTCCTTCCGTTTCTTGTTGTTCTCAAATGCCCAGCTCAGATCAGGTGCAGTTGGCTGCGGGCCTGTTCGGGCACTTCGGCGAGCTGCTGCCAGACACCGCCCTTGCACTCGAATACCTTGCGGGTCGGCACAGGCAGGTCGGCAACGTCGGTGTAGAACTGCTCGTACCACTCGCGCAGCTGGTACACCGGGCCATCCCCCTCGCAGAGAATCGGTTTGTCGATGCGGGTCTTGCTGTGCCAGATCTCCACGTCCTGGAAGAAGGACTTGTGCGCCTGCCCGGCATAGCCTTCGGCGATGGCCAGGTTCTGCGCCTCGGACAGCCCCGGCTGCTTGCGCACCTTGATGGCGTAGCGCAGCTCGAAGCTGTTCTGGTCGATCGGCACGTGGCAGTTGAGCAACAGTGAGTCGAGGGTCTGCTCGCCGGCCTGCGCGCTCATGCGGGTGATGTGGTAGGCGGGGCCGAAATAGGCGCTGTCCGCGCGCAGACCGCTGCCCAGCAGCTCGCTGTCCTCGCCCTGGAACATCTGGTAGCCCCGATGCCCGTCGAAGGTGTTGCAGAAGTAACTGGCCGGCGAGCCATGCACCGGCCCGAAATGCGCGAAGTCGGCGAGGTTATCCACCAGTTCGCGGCAGTTCGTCTGGATGACCATCTTGCGCATCATCCACTCCGTCCACTCGGACGAATAACAGGCCTCGATGCGCGGCACCTCCACCTCGGGGTCCGGCGCATTGCCCTCGGGGTCGTTCCAGACGTACAGCAGCTGGTTCTTCTCCAGCGTCGGCCACGCCTTGACCCGCGCCCGCAGGGGCACGCGCTTGCAATAGGGAATCGACACGCACTTGCCGTCGCTGCCCCACTTCCAGTGATGGAACGGGCACACCACGGCATCGCCCTCCACGTGCCCACTGGCGAGGTCCGCGCCCATGTGCGGGCAGTAGCCGTCGAGGATGTGCATCGCGCCATCTTCGCCACGGAATGCCACGAGGCGGGTGCCAAAGATGTTCAGTGGGTGAGGCTTGCCGTCTGCGTAATCGGCGACCAGGCCGAGGCAGTGCCAGCCTCGGGCGAAGCGCGGCGCGGATACGCCGCCTTGAAGGGGAGTCGACTGTTCCATGCTGATCTCCTGACAGGGGATGGATGTCGACTCGAACTATTCTCCATCCCCGATTCCCGGACATCCTTGCCCGGGACTAGCCCACGCGGGTTAGGTCCGGCAGGAGAGACGCACCATAACGCTTCACCGGTCCACCATCGGCGTACGGCATGGCAAGGACGGTGGAAATAAAAAGCGATTTCCACCCTACGGCACTGTGCCCAAACACGGGTGCGCACAGCGCACCCTACGGGATGGTCCTTGCACAGGCTCCACCGTAGGGTGTGCCGCGCGCACCGAGAGCGGGGCTACAGGACCGGCTTGGGATACGCCTCGAGGAACTGCCCGGCGAAACGCTCGACGGCTTCGGCCGGCAAACGATTGATCCCCGCTGCGCGCTTGCGCCCTCCCCCGGTGGCGAACCCCCGGCAGAAGGCATCCGCCTCCAGGCTGGCGGTGGCCGGCACCCGCAGGCTGAACATCCAGTCACCGTCCGTCCTGACACTCAGCAGACCCAGCGCACGCCCTGGGTCGCGGGCGGCCAGCTGGTTCGCCAGCACGCCGCTGACCCGCCGGGCCCAGGGCTCGGCCGGCAAGCGGTAGAGGGTCGCCCCACGCCCCGCCTGCCAGGGCTCCAGGCTGGCCGCATGTGCCATATCGGCGGCGTGCCCGGCGCGCAGGCGGGCGAAGCTGGGGCTGTTGCGGATGAAGTCGAGCGGGTCCTGATACGGCAGCAACTCGGCGGCCAGGGCCACCGGCTCGAAATGCAGGTCGGCCAGGCTGTCGCCGTAGGCGTTGTAGTTCAGCAGCAGGCCCAGCTCTTCGAGCGCGCGGATATCCGCTTCCTCCAGCCCATGACGCGCGGCCAGCAACCGAGCCGGCCCGGCCATGCCATCGCCGAAGGCCGCCGCCACCGCCCAGCGGTGGAATCGCCCGTCCAGGAAGCGATCCACCAGCAGGCTGGTGCAGACATCCGCAGCGGTGTCGATGTAGGACTCGAAGCCGGGATGGTCCGGCAGCTCCCCGGCGAAGTGGTGGTCAAAGTAGCGGACACGCCCGCCCGCGCCGAGAATCCGCGCCGCCTCGGCGCGGTTTTCCTCGTGGGAGACGTCGAGCACCGTCACCCGCTCCCCGGCTGCGGCCTGCACCCGTTGCAGCAAGGCAATGTCACGCTTCACCCCGCTGACCAGGCGCACATCCGCCGCCAGTTCGCCCGCGAGGCGCAGTTGCTGAAGCGCGCAGAGTCCGTCCGCATCGCCGTTGAAAGCACAATGATCGAGCATCGTCGTCTCCCCCTCACTCAGCGCATCAGCTCGCCACCATTGGCGTCCAGCTGCACACCGTTGATGGCGCTGGCGTAGTCGGAGGCCAGGAACAGTGCCGCGCGGGCGCATTCCTCGTCGCCCGGCATGCGCCCGCCGGGAATCCCCGCGCTGAATTCGGCGCGCACCTGCTCCTCACTCACACCCCGTGCCGCCGCTGCCTGACGCACGTGCGCCTGCACCGGCTCGCCCCACATCCAGCCGCAGGCCAGGCCGTTCACCCGCAGGCCATGCTCGGCGAGCTCGGATGCCAGGTAACGCACCGCCACGGCCAGGGTGCCCTTGGACACGGCGTAGGCACCGCCGCCCGCATAGGGCTGGTGAACGCCCAGGGTGCTGATCATGACGACGGCGCCGGCGCGCTGGGCCTTCATCTGCGGCAGGACGGCGCGGGTCAGGTGCAGCGAGCCGAACAGGTTGACGTCCAGGGCCTCCTGCAGCAGCTCGTCCGAACAGCCTTCCAGCGAGTCGAAGCCGCCATGGGCATAGGCGCTGTTGACCAGGGCATCAATGCGCCCGAAGCGCTCCACCGTGGCCTTGGCAAAGGCCCGGCAGGCCTTGGCATCGCTGACATCAGTGGGCATCCAGAAGACCTGGCAGTCCGTGCCCAGGGCGCGGATGCGCTGCTCCGCGTCACGCAGGCGCGCCTCGTTACGGGCGCAGATGGCGACGGCGCGAGCGCCTTCACGGGCGGCTTCCAGGGCGAGCTTGATGCCCATGCCCGGGCCGATGCCGGAGATCATCACAACCTTGTCTTTCAGCAGCATGTTCGATTCCTCTTGTTGTTATTCATCTGCACAAAAAAAAGCGGCGCCGCCCGGTTCAGGCCAGGTGGCGCGCACGGTACTCGCCGAAATCGCGCTGCAGCCGCGCCTCGTCGAGGCCGAACGCCTCGGCGTCGTAGTGATGCGCGGCGCGCTTCTCACGGCCATTGGCGGCCAGCCAGTCGACCATGGCGGCGCGCACGTCCGCCGCAAGCTCCAGCCCGGCGAAGCGGTAGATCCGCTCCACCACCTCCAGCGGCTGGCTGACGGTGTCCTCGAAGTGCACGTCGAGAAACGCCCCATCCGGCATGGGCTCGCGGACCGCCATGGTGTGGCGCAGGGCGCGGGCCATGCGGGTGTTCCACTGCTCGCCCACCTGGGCCGGGTCCGCCTCTTCGCTGTAGATCTGCCAGAGGGTGTGGATAAAGCTCGCCAGGGAAGGAATGGTCTTGCCCGGATCGCGGTGGGTGAGCACCACCTGGGCACGCGGGAAGACCTGGAACAGCAGCTCCAGGGTGTGCAGGTGCTGCGGGCTCTTCAGCAGCCAGCGGCGCCCCGGTGCGATGCCGCGACGGGCCTGCTGCCAGCTCAGGAACTGCAGCATCTTCTTCAGGTAGGCGTAGACCTGGACCTGGTCCTGGCGATCGAGCCAGGCGGTATAGGCCGGCACGTTCACATAGGAATCCATGGCGCAGAGGAACGAATGCTCCATGAGCATGAACTCTTCGTCCGGCTGCTCGGCATCCAGCGGATGGATGGTGAGGATCTGCGGCACGAACTCGATCATCGCGGCGACCTCGGCCTTTGCCCGGCCGATGCGCACCTCAGGTTGCTCCAGCGTCTCCCCGGGCAACGGCGCCGGGTAGCGGGTCTCCCACCATTGCGCCTTGCTGAACTGCGGGTCCACCGACAGCACGCGCTGCAACAGCGTGGTGCCGGTACGCGGCAGGCCGACGATCACCAGCGGATCGTCGATGGACTGCTGGAGGATTTCCGGATAGCGCTTGCAGTGGTCTTCGATCACCAGGCGGTTGACCAGTTGCGCCACCAGCTTCTCCCGAAGCAGGCCGCGTCCGTGGGCAGAGAGGCGGGCCTCCTGGTTCAGGGCGCCCTCAAGGACCTTCAGGGCCTCGCGGAAGTCGCCAGGACCGAAGTCCTCCAGGCCGCCAGCGCGGGCACTGGCCTCGGCCAGCAGGCTGTCGGGGGCGAATTCGCTGCCCGGTGCGATGGAAAGGGTCATTGCAGCTCCTTCAGGTGGTCCAGCTTGACCACGCGGGTGGTGGGATGGACGGGCCGGCGGGCGCCGACCCAGCGCAGGCAGAGGGTGCCGTTGGCATGGCCGGCGGTTTCCAGCCAGTTCGGCAGGCCGGGGTTGCGGTGGCTCAGCACCAGGCGGACGCCACCACGCTCATCCAGCTGCGCCGAATGCTTGTTCAGGCAGATGCGGTGGTGGCGGTAGTCCAGCGACTCCATCCAGTAGTTGTTGATTTGCAGGTTCCAGAAATCGCAGTCCGGCACCTGGTCGACCTCGATCAGCAGCGCCTCGTCGTCAGCCAGGTCCCAGTAGCCGTGGTAGTAGAAGATGTTCGGGTCGCCGCCCACCGACTGACACAGGGCCTGGTCCGCCGGCGGCAGGCGGTTGGTCTGGACCTGGTAGCTCTCGGCCCAATCCGCGAACAGGCGCGCGGTGTTCTCGACGAAGCTGGCGGCGCGGCCCAGGCTCTGCTGCAGGCGCGCGGCGCTCAGGGGCTCGGGCTGCTGGCGACTGTCCAGCCGCTCGATGCGGAGTTGCGCGGGCTGCTCGCTGGCGCGGTCGAGGAAGGTCTGGCGCACGATCAGCGCGTTGCTCTCCGGCTCCAGGCGCACCCAGTTGCCCTGGGCCGGCGGCTCCTGGCTGAGGATGACTTCGAAGCTGCCATCGGCCTCCAGCTGCAGCTGGCTGGCATCGATGAAGCCGGTCTGGATCATCTTGCCGTCGCTCTCGTAGCCGCCCTTCTGGGTGCCGAAACTGAGGTAGGACACGCTGCCGCGACGGCCGCTGACGCGGTACTGATGCTGGCCGTTCAGGCGGGCGTACTGGTAGAGGTTGTCCGGGTTGTCGGCGCCGATCTTGGCCGTCTCGTGGGACGGCGAGAAGAAGCCGGGGAAGTCCGGGTCAGCGAACTCCAGGTGCATTTCCAGGGCAATGCGCAACAGGCGCGTGAGGTAGCGGAACCCCTCGGCGCGGGTGTGCGCATCGCTGGGTGCCTCGCTGCGCAGGATCTGCTCACCGCTACGTTTGAGCTGGTCGCAGAAATCGCTCCAGACCTGCCCGCTGCACACCTGTTGCTCGATGTTCTCGGTCGTCATCTCGGTCTCCTCTGGTCCGGCGGATGGCCCGCCACTGCGGAAACCTTAGGGAGAGGGACGGGGCGGATTCTTCGTCTGGGTGGACTAAAAGCACAGCCCAAAGCGAACCTCGAACGCTCGCATTGGACAGTCGTAGGATGGGTGGAGCGGAGCGATACCCATGCGGACAGAAGCTGATGGGTATCGCAGACTCCACCCATCCTACGGTTTGAAGTGGGACGCTCAACCTAGTCCACCCGGACGAGGAACCCGGCGCGGCGTGCGCGGAGCATCGGCCGGATCGGTGCCGCGCGGTGCGGTGCCGCCTGTGACCCTAGGAGTCCCCGATGCCTGAAGAAAAAAACCTGGTCCGCTCCCTGACCGTGGATATCGCCGCCCCCGCCGAGCTCGTGTGGTCGGTGCTGGTGGACCTGGCGCGCTATCCCGAATGGAACCCCTTCACCGTCAAGGTGGAGTCCAGCCTGCAACTGGGTGAACCGGTGAACCTGTTCCTGCCCAATCCCGCCAGCCCCGGCGAGCTGGTGCACGTGATCGAGCAACTGGTGGCCTTCGAACCGCACCGCCTGCTCTCGTGGGAGATGTTCGCCAGCGCCGACAATCCCGACGCAGCCCGTCGCGACCAGGTGATCGAAGCCACCGGTCCGGCAAGCTGCCGCTACTACACCACCGACCTGTTCCTCGGCCCCACCGCCGACCAGGTGATGGAACTGCACGGCCCCTGGGTCAAGCAGGGCTTCGATGCGGTCGCCCTGGCGGTGAAGGCACGGGCCGAATCGCTGTTCGGCGCCAACCGCTGAAACCTTGTCCGGTCAGACGAAGAACCCGAAGCGACGCATTCCCTACCGTGGAAAAAAGCCGGCCCGCCTCATGCGGCGCCGGCTCCATCCAACGGAGGCAAGCGATGCTGACACACCTACAACGACTGGAAGCGGAGAGCGTCCAGATCATCCGGGAAGTCGTCGCCGAGTGTGAAAACCCGGTGATGCTCTACTCCATCGGCAAGGACAGCGCGGTCATGCTGCACCTGGCGATGAAGGCTTTCGCCCCCGGCAAGCCACCCTTCCCCCTGCTGCACGTGGACACCACCTGGAAGTTCCGCGAAATGATCAGCTTCCGCGACCAGACGGCCAGCCGCCTGGGCCTGGAACTGCTGGTACACGTCAACCCGGAGGGCGTGGAGCGCGGCATCAACCCCTTCACCCACGGTTCCGCCCTGCACACCGACATCTGGAAGACCCAGGGCCTGAAGCAGGCGCTGGACCAGTACGGTTTCGACGCCGCGTTTGGCGGCGCGCGGCGCGACGAGGAGAAATCCCGCGCCAAGGAGCGGGTGTTCTCGATCCGCTCCGAGCAGCACCGCTGGGACCCCAAGCAACAGCGTCCCGAGCTGTGGCGCCTGTACAACACTCGCAAACGCAAGGGCGAGAGCCTGCGCGTGTTCCCGCTCTCCAACTGGACCGAGCTGGACATCTGGCAATACATCTACCTCGAAGGCATCCCGATCGTGCCCCTGTACTTCGCCCAGGAACGTCCGGTGGTACGCCGGGACGGCACCCTGATCATGGTCGATGACGAGCGTTTGCCGCTGCTGCCCGGCGAAACACCCGAGCTGCGCAAGGTGCGCTTCCGCACCCTCGGCTGCTACCCGCTGACCGGTGCCATCGACAGCGAAGCCGACAGCCTTCCGGCCATCATCCAGGAAATGCTGGTGAGCCGGACCTCCGAACGCCAGGGCCGACTGATCGACTCCGATTCGTCCGGTTCCATGGAGAAGAAGAAGCAAGAGGGGTACTTCTGATGACCGCGATTTCGAACCTGGACCAGTACCTGCAGCAGCAACAGCACAAGGACCTGCTGCGCTTCATCACCTGCGGCAGCGTCGATGACGGCAAGAGCACCCTGATCGGGCGCCTGCTCTACGAAACCAAAGTGCTCTTCGAGGACCAGCTCGGCCAGCTGGAAGCCGACTCGAAGAAGCTCGGCACCCAGGGCGGCGAGCTGGACTTCGCCCTGCTGGTGGACGGCCTGGCCGCCGAGCGTGAACAGGGCATCACCATCGACGTGGCCTACCGCTTCTTCGCCACCGACAAGCGCAAGTTCATCGTTGCCGACACCCCCGGCCACGAGCAGTACACCCGCAACATGGTCACCGGCGCCTCCACCGCCGACGTGGCGGTGATCCTGGTCGACGCGCGCCAGGGCCTGCTGCCGCAGACCCGCCGGCACAGCTACCTGGTGTCGCTGCTGGGCATCCGCCGGGTGCTGGTGGCGGTGAACAAGATGGACCTGATGGGCTATTCCGAAGAGGTCTTCAACCAGATCGAAGCCGACTACCGCGCCTTCGCCGAACAGCTCGGCCTGAGCGATATCCAGTGCATCCCGCTGTCGGCGCTCAAGGGCGACAACCTCATCGAACGCAGCACCAGCATGCCCTGGTACCAGGGCCCCAGCCTGCTGCAGCACCTCGAAACCGTGCCGCTGGACGACGACCGTGCGAGCCACGCGCCGTTCCGCCTGCCGGTGCAGTGGGTGAACCGCCCCAACCTCGATTTCCGGGGCTACTCGGGCAACGTGGCGGCGGGCAGCATCCGCGTCGGCGAGCGCATCCGCGTGCTGCCGTCGGGCAAGCAGAGCCGGGTGAGCGGCATCCTGGGCCTCGCCGGCGAACAGCAGGAAGCGGTCTGCGGCCAGGCGGTGACCCTGACCCTGGAAGACGAAATCGACATCAGCCGTGGCGACCTCATCGCCCTGGCCGACGCGCCGCCGGCGGTGGCCGACCAGTTCGAGTCCACCCTGGTCTGGATGGGCGAGGAGCCAATGCTGCCCGGCCGTCCCTACCTGCTGAAAATCGGCTGCCGCACCCTGGGCATGAGCTGCACCACCCTCAAGCACAAGGTCGACGTCAACAGCCTGCAACAGCTGGCGGCGCGGACCCTGGAGCTGAACGAGATCGGCGTCTGCGACCTGAGCCTGGACCAGCCGATCCCCTTCGATGCCTATGCGGATAACCGCGACACCGGCGGCTTCATCATCATCGACCGCCTGACCAACCAGACCGTCGGCGCCGGCATGCTGCACTTCGCCCTGCGTCGCGCGCAGAACGTGCACTGGCAGGCCATCGACGTGAACGGTGCGGCCCGCGCCACCCTCAAGGGCCAGACGCCACGCATCCTCTGGTTCACCGGTCTCTCCGGCGCCGGCAAGTCGACCATCGCCAACCTGGTGGAGCGCAAGCTGCACGCCCTGGGCCGGCACACCTACCTGCTGGACGGCGACAACGTGCGCCATGGCCTGAACCGCGACCTGGGCTTCAGCGAAGCGGACCGGGTGGAAAACATCCGCCGCGTAGCGGAAGTGGCGCGGCTGATGCTGGATGCGGGCCTGATCACGCTGGTGTCCTTCATCTCGCCGTTCCGCGCCGAGCGCGACCTGGCACGCAGCCTGGCGGGCGAAGGCGCCTTCCTGGAGATCTTCGTCGACGCCTCGCTGGAACTGGCTGAACGGCGAGACCCCAAGGGGCTTTACCAGAAGGCCCGGCGTGGTGAGCTGAAGAACTTCACCGGCATCGACTCGCCCTACGAGCCGCCGCTGGCGCCGGACCTCCACATCGACACCGGACGTGAATCGGCCGAAGCCGCCGCGGAACGCATCGTCGAGCACCTGCTGGGGCTCTGACGACGCCACCCTGTAGGGGCGAATTCATTCGCCCCTACAGGTCATGCGCGGCTTGCCATATAGGCCAAACGGACGATTTATCCACGCTCCGGCCCACCAATACTCGGCTCATCCAGCCCGACAACCACAACAAGCGAGGCGAGGATGCACGACTACAGACACGCCCATGAACTTGCCGCCATCAGCTCCGTGGAACTCAGCGAGCTGCTGGCCTTGACCTACCAGGGGCCGCTGGAGTCCACGCCCTGGGCCGGCCTGCTGGAAGCGCTGCGCCAGCGTTTCGAGGCCAGCTTCCTGACCCTGGTACTGCGCAACCCCGCCCACGAACGGCCGGGGTTGATCGTCAACGCCTCGATCCACGGGCCGCACCTGCCGGGCGAGCCCTCCTACAGCGAGCATTACTACGCGATCTGCCCCTTCCTCCACTGGCCTGCCGACCAGGTGGCCAGCGCTGACCAGGTGATGGGCAGCGACCACTGGCTGGCGCACGATTTCTACCGGAACTACCTGCAACCGCTGGACCTGCGCTACGTGATGGTGGCCAACATGCGCACGGCGGCGGGCATGCATTGCGCGCTGTTCGCCTGCCGCGAGCACGCCAGCCGGGACTTCGACGATGGCGAAATCGCCCTGGTGCGCCTGCTGCTGCCGCATTTGCAACAGGCCGTGGACCTGCATTCCACGGTGGACCAGTTGGACTCCGAGCGCCTGCTCTATGCCGCCACTATCGACCGCCTGCTGGTGGGCACCGCCATCCTCGACGAGAACGGCAAGGTGATGCGCAGCAACCAGGCCGCCCAGCACCTGTTCGACAGCCGTGACGGCCTCGAATGCCGGCAGGAAAAGCTCAGCGCCTTCTCCGGCCAGGACAACCGCAACCTGCAACGGGCGATCCTCGCCGCGCTGCAGCATCACCAGCACGGCCGGGAAGACTGCGTCGAAGTGCTGACCCTGACGCGCCCCACCGGCGAAGTGCCGTTGAACGTGCTGCTGCGGCCCATCGCCCTGGACCACGAAAGCCGTGGCGCCGCCCGACGGCCTGCGGTGGCGGTGTTCATCCGCGACCCCAGCGACTCGCCCCAGGCCTCCCGGCAGCTGTTGCGCAGCCTGTTCCAGCTGACCCGCACGGAAACCGAGGTGGCGATGCTGATCATGGACGGCCTGACCCTCGACGAAAGCGCAGAACAGCTCGGGGTCACGCGCAATACCGTGCGGGCGCACCTGCGCGGCGTGTTCGCCAAGACCGGCGCGACCCGCCAGGCACAACTGGTGAAGACCCTGCTGAACAGCGTCGCTTCGCTGGCTTGATCGGATTGCGTGCGGTAACCGCTCCCCTCCGTGCAGCCGGTCTGTCGGCCGCTGCTGCCTTGGGGACCCACGTGATAAAACGCCTAGCCCGTTCGAACGATGAACGGGTCAATCATCCGGGTAACGCTGTATTACCGGACCCGTTGAAACCTCGCGACTGCCACGATTTTCGCGCCGCCTGCAGGGTGAACAAGCATCATGAATCCATCCGACATCTCCCTGGATCAGCTCAGCCAGCTCATCGAGCAGATCTACGAAGGCGCCAGCGAAGAGCTGCCCTGGCAACGCAGCCTCGAACAGCTGCGGACCGCGCTGGGCGCCAACTACGTCACCCTGATCCTGCGCCCCAGCGCACCGGGTGACCCCGGCTTCATGGTCAACGCCGGCCCGGTCGAGACCTGGGCGATCTCCGCCTACAGCGAAACCTATTACGCCCTCGACCCCTTCGTCGGCCTGCCTGCCGGCGAGGTCCACACCGTGGCCGAACTGCTGGGCGAGGACCGCTGGCTGAAGTCGGATTTCTACCTGCAGTTCAATGCACCGCTGGATGTGTTCCACATCATGGGCGCCGACCTGTATACCGCCAACGGCATCGAGTGCCGCCTGCGTGTCTGCCGTCCGCACCAGGACAGTGCTTTCACTGCGCAGGACAAGGCGTTCTGTGCCCGCCTGCTGCCCCATCTGCGGCGGGCGGTCAACCTGTACGGCCAGCTCAAGCGCAGTGAAGTCGAGCGCCAGCTGTATGCCTCGGCCGTCGAGCGCATGCAGATCGGCACCATCATCCTCGACAACCATCTGGAGGTCCTGGAAACCAACCAGGCCGCCAGCGAAATGCTGGGTGAGGGAGACGGCCTGAACGTCTCCGGCAGCCGTCTCGGTGCAGCCTATCGGCGCGACAACCAGACCTTGCAGCGGTTGATCAAGCGCGCCCTGGAGGAACGCTTGTCGGAGGGCCCACGAATCGCGGAAGCCATCACCCTGCAGCGCCCCTCCGGCCGCAGCAGCCTGGGCGTGGTGGTGCAAAGCCTGCCCCGTGGGGAAAGCCTGGAAGGCCGACACCCGGCCGTGGCGGTTTTCCTGCGCGACCCGGAACGCCGGGCAGACGTGCAGCAGCAACCGCTGCGCCAGCTGTTCGGCTTCACCCCCGCCGAAGCCGCCCTGGCGATCCAGCTGGCCCATGGCAACACGCTGGACGAAGCCGGCGCCCAGTTGAACATCCGCCGCAACACGGTGAAGGCGCACTTGCGGGCGATCTTCTCCAAGGCCGGCGTTACCCGTCAGAGCGAGCTGGCCTATGTCCTGCACAACAGCGTGGCGGTGCTGGGCGGCAGTGCGGCGGGTGCAAGCACCGCACACAACGCGGGCCCCTGAGCAGGTAGATCGTAGGGTGCGCCGTGCGCACCGAATTCGATGCCAAGCCTGACGCCGAGCCTGCCGATACCCCGGTCTGGTGCGCGCGGCGCACCCTACTGCCATACACCGTGCTGGGCGGCAGTGCCGCAGGCGTGGAAAGCGCCAGAGCTCTGTAGATCGGTTGTGGGGGCGAATTCATTCGCCAAGGGCTGCGCAGCAGCCCCAAGCTGACTGCCGGGCCTGCCGCCTTACCCCGCCATCCTGCGCAGGGCGTCCTTGGTCACCTTGCCGGCCGCGTTGAGGGGCATGGCATCGACCAGCAAGGCGCGGCGCGGCACCTTGTAATTGGCCATCTGCTCACGGCACCAGCCGAGGAAGGCCTGGGTATCCACCGGCTGGCCTGCGGCGGGCAGCAGGAAGGCCATGGCCACCTCCCCCAGGCGCTCGTCGGGAATGCCGATGACCGCGGCCTGGGCCACCCCCGGATAGCGCAGGATGACCTGCTCGATCTCCGCCGGGTACACGTTGAAGCCGCCGGTGATGAACATGTCCTTGAGGCGGTCGGTGATGCGCAGGTAACCGTCCTCGTCGAGCACGCCGACATCGCCCGTGTGCAGCCAGCCATCGGCATCGATGGCTTCGGCCGTGGCCTCGGGGTTGTTGAAGTAGCCCTTCATCAGGTTGTAGCCGCGCACCAGCAGCTCCCCCGGTTCGCCGGTCGGCACCGGGTTGCCGGCGCCATCGACGCAGCGCACTTCCACGTCCGGGAAGGCGCGGCCCGAAGTGGTGGCGATCCGTTCTGCGGAGTCCCCCGGACGGCAAATGGTGACGAAGCCGCACGCCTCGGTCAGGCCGTAGGCGGTGACGATGGTCTCGAAGCCCAGCTCGCTGGCCATGCGCCGCACCATTTCCACCGGCACCGAGGCGGCGCCCGTGACCGCCACGCGCAGGCTGGAGAGGTCGTATTGCTGGCGATCGGGGTGGCTGAGAATCGACTGGTACAGCGTCGGCGGGCCTGGCAATACGGTAATGCGTTCGCGGGCGACCCGCTCCAGCATCACCGGCACGTCGAAGATCTGCTGCGGCAGGATGCAGCAGCCGCGCATCAGCGCCGCCAGCCAGCCGGCCTTGTAACCGAAGCTGTGGAAGAAGGGATTGACGATCAGGTAGCGGTCGCCCTGGCGCAGGCCGACCATGGCGCTCCAGTCGCGGACGATGCGCAGGTTCTGGCCGTGGGCGGTCATCACGCCCTTGGGCTTGCCGGTGGTGCCGGAGGTGAACAGCAGGTCGGACAGGCTGTCCTGGTTCACGTCGCCTTCGCGCACCGCCAGTTCCGCCGGCGAGACTTCATTGCCCAGGGCCAGGAACGCGTCCCAGCCCAGGCAGCCCGGCGAATCCCCACGCAGGCAGACGCGCGTGCGCAGCTCGTGCAGCGCCTCGCCGGCCAGCAACGCCGGGTAGTCGGTGCCGAGGAACTCGCCGATCACGAACAGCAGGCTGGCGCCGCTCTCGCGCAGGATGAAGCCGGCCTCGGAACCCTTCATGCGGGTGTTCAGCGGCACCAGCACGGCGCCCACGCTCTGCAGGGCGATGGCGGCGACGATCCACTCGTGGATGTTCGGCGCCCAGATGGCCACGCGCTCGCCGGCCTGCACCTCAAGCGCCAGCAGGGCGCGGGCGGCCTGGCGGCGCAGCTCGTCGAGCCGGTGATAGCTGATGCGGGTGCTGGCGTCCTCGATGGCCATGGACTCGCCGTAACGGGTCGCGGCGGCGGCCAGCAGTTCAGGGATGGTCAGGGCGCTTTCCAGGTCGGTCATGGGCTTTTCTCGGGCGCGACGGGGCGACGGCCGGAAAGTCCGGCCGCTGCAGGGAGGTTGGAATCAGGCTTGCGGGGGTGCGAAGCGGCGGCCGGCGGAGAAACCGCCGTCCACGGCGATCATCTGGCCGCTGACGAAGGAAGACTCATCGGACGCCAGGAACAGCGCCACGTTGGCCACTTCCACCGGCTGCCCGGCACGGCACAGCATGTGCTGGGAAGCGAAGTAGGCGTGGAACTCCTTCTGCTCCTTGACCATCTGCGTCATGGGGGTGTCGATCAGCCCCGGGCACAGGCCATTGACGCGAATGTTGGCGTAACCGTAGTCGATGGACATGGAGCGGGTGAGCTGGCTGATACCGCCCTTGGCGGTGTTGTAGGCGGCGTTGCCGTCGCAGCCCTGGAGGCCGAAGATCGAGCCGAAGTTGATGATCGAGCCGCTGCGCTGGGCGACCATCTGCGGCAGGGCGTACTTGCTGGTGAGCATGCTGCCGGTGAGGTGAATCTCCAGCACGCGGCGCCATTCCTCGGTGCTGGTTTCGGTGATGCTGCCACGGCTGGCGATGCCGGCGGCGTTGACCAGCGCATCGATGCGGCCGAAGCGCTTCACCACGTCATCCATCACCGCCTGCACCCGGTCCTCGTCACGCACGTCCAGGGTCATGAACAACGGCGCCAGCGGCAGCCCTTCCAGGCTCGCGGCAGCCTCAGGGCGCGGCTCGCCCATATCCAGCCCGACCACCTGTGCGCCTTCCTCGGCGAAACGGCGGACGCAGGCCAGACCGATACCCGATGCGGCGCCGGTAATGACGGCAACCTTGTTCGCAAGACGTGCCATGGATCTTCCTCGCTCTTGTTCTAATGGGAGTGGAGCCTGCGCCGCAGTCTAACCCCGGCGGGTTAGCCTGTTGATCGTCCGTTGAGACTACGCCCAGGCTCATTGTGGGAGCGATATCAATCGCGAAAGCCGCATAGCGGCCGTAGGGTGGATCACGCTTTATCGATCCACCACCGGCGCCCACCGGAAACACCGCCGGTGGAAGTGAAAAGCGACTTCCACCCTACACACTTCGTGTGATGGGTTTCGCAGGCTCGCGGAACGCCGCCCGACCCATCCTACAAAAGCAGTCCCTGCGCCCTCGGGTGCCAAAAAAAATGCCCGGCCAAAGCCGGGCATAAAGGCACAGACATACACGCTCAATACCACCCCGCAGGGCGGCAGGACCCGGCTGTCACCCCGGGAACCTCAGTTTCAGCCGCGCGCTGCCCGGGCGGCCCTGGCACGCCAGGGTCCAGCCTTCGGCCAGTTCGGCGGGGCTGAGAATATCGTTACGGGAAAGGACCACTTCGCCCTCCTCCACCTTGCACATGCAGGCGCCGCAGAAGCCCTCCTCGCAGGAGTAGGGCGCATCGAGGCCTGCGTTGCGCATGCTTTGCAGCAGCGTCTCGCCCGGCTGGGTGGACACTTCGCTGAGCTGGCCATCCAGTTCCACCAGCAGTTGCTCCAGCACGGTACCCGTCGGCGCCGGTGCGTCCTCCACCACCGCATCCGGATCGGGCGGCGACACGAAGCGCTCCACGTGGATGCGATCCATGCTCTCACCGGCCGCCAGCAGGGCCCGCTCCACGGTGTCCATGAACGGCCCCGGTCCGCAGATGTAGAACTCCGCACCGGCGTGGCTACGCACCAGTTGGCGCACTTCGCCGTCCGTGAGGAAGCCCTGCACCGAATCCAGCACATGGATCACTTCCAACTGGTCGACGTGGGCCTTGGCCAGCGCCTTCAACTCATCGCGGAAGATCACCGAGGACTCGTCGCGGTTGGCGTACACCAGCTTGATGCGGCGCTGACTGGTCTTCAGCGCCGACTTGAGGATGGAGAACACCGGGGTGATCCCCGAGCCGCCACCGAACAGCACCAGGTCATGCTCGCCGGCGCGCAGGTGGAAATGCCCGGCCGGCGGCAGGACGTCCAGCAGGTCGCCGGCACGCACCTGGTCGTTGAACCAGTTGGACACCCGGCCGCCGTCCACCCGCTTGATGGTGACCTTCGGCAGGGTGTCGCAGTCCGGCGAACTGGACATGGAATAGCAGCGCGTCAGTCGTTTGCCGCCGACCATCACACGGAAGCTGAGGAACTGCCCCGCCTTGTAGCGGAAGCGCTCTTCCTGCCCCGCCGGAATCCGCAGCACGACGGAACGGCTGTCGTGGGTTTCGGCGATCACCTCGGCCACTTCCAACTGGAAGCCACCGGACTGCTGGTTTTCGATCACGATTGGCTGCGCGCTACCCATGTCCATCTCCGCGTCAAATCAGGCCGCTGATGGTCTGCGCATTGTCGATGCGCAGCTCGCTGCCGTTGATGAAGCGCGACTCGTCCGAGGCGAGGAAGAGCACCAGGTTGGCGATGTCGCGCGGGGAGCACATGCGGTTCTTCGGGTCCTGGTCCAGCACGTCCTGCGGCACGTTCTGGAGGCCCGTCAGCGGCTGGGTCATCGGCGTGTTGATGCCGTCCGGGTGCACGCTGTTGCAACGGATCCGGTAGCCCTGCTGCTTGCAGTGCACCGCGACGGAGCGGGTCAGCGCGGCCACCGCGCCCTTGGAGGCGGAGTAGGCGCAGAAGGCCGGCATGCCACCCAGGGCGGCCACCGACGACATGTTGATGATGGAGCCGCCGCCGCTGTCCTTCATCGCCGCGATGGCGTACTTGCAGCCGAGGAAGTAGCCGTCGCTGTTGACCCGCTGGATCTTCTGCCAGAGCTCCAGGCTGGTGTCCTCGATGCTGGCCAGGGCGAGGATGCCGGCGTTGTTCACCAGCACATCGAGGCGGCCGAAGGTTTCCAGGGTGACCTTGATGACGTTCTGCCAATCGGCTTCGCTGGAAATGTCCTGGCGCACGAACACCGCGTTCGCGCCGATCTCCGCGGCGACCTGGCGGCCGGCCTCGTCGTTGAGGTCGGTGAGCACCACTTTCGCCCCTTCGCTGGCCAGCAGCAGCGCATCGTCGCGCCCCGCCCCGCTGGCGGCACCGGTAACGATGCAAACCTTGCCTTCGACTCGTTTCATTGTTGTTCTCCTTTGGAAGCCTTGGTGGCCCGCACCAGACCGGCCACGTGAGCGCCGGCGCGGCGTCCCGAGTAGACACAGTCAGCCAGGGACAAGCCGGATACATAGAAATTGGACGCGACGCCCACCGCATTGCGGCCGGCGCTGAACAGGCCGGGAACCGGCTGGCCGTCGTGGTTGAGCACCTGGCCACTGCGTTCGCAGACCCGCAGCCCGCCGAGGGTGATCACCGGACAGGGGTAGAGCTTGCTGGCGAAGGACAGGTCCAGGGCGTACCAGGGGCCCTGTTCCAGGGAGACCAGGAAACCGCGCGACTTGCCCAGGGCATCTTCGCGTTCGCCACGGGCAACGGCGTTGTAATCCGCCAGGGTCCGCGCCAGGGCCTCGGGAGGCAGGCCGATACGCTCTGCAAGCTGGGCGACGCTGTTGCCACGCCGGGCGTTGAACAGCAGGTTGAGCAGGGCCGGCAGGCGCTGGAACGACCAGACCTTGCCCGGGCCGATCTGCGCGAACGCCTCGCGGAACAGCGCCCGGTTGATGATCAGGATGGCGCGGCCGCCCTGCTCTTCCACCATGGCGTGGCCCAGCTTGGCGCCGTAGACCTCTTCGTTGCAGTAGCGCTGCCCGACGGCGTTGACGATCACGCCCCTGGCCCAGGCCAGCGGGGGATTGATGAAGCGCCAGGCACTTACCTTGTCCATGCGCTGCAGCGTGCCGCCGGCACTGCGCCCAAGGCGCAGGCCACTGCCGTTGCAACCGCTGGTGCCCAGGGGCAGGCCATCCAGGTAGCGCGGCGCATGCACAGTCAGCATCGCGCGGTTGAACACGAAACCACCGGCCGAGAGCAGCACGCCGTGCAGCGCGCGGATCAGTCGGCGCTCCCCATGGGCCAGCTCCAGTTCCCGGACCTTGCGCCGCAGGCGCTCGGCCAGGGGCGGCGCGTAGGGATGCAGCGCGTCGGTCCAGCGCGCCAGGCGCGCATGCCGTCGCGCGGCCGGGCTGCCGGCTGGAATTTCCCAGGCCTCGACGCCAATCACCCGGCCGCTGGCATCCGTCACCAGACGGCGCACTTCGCACTGGCTGCGCAGGCGCACACCCTGGCGCAGCGCACTGGCCTTGAGCGGGTTGTAGAGGTTGTAACCGGACATCCCGGAGCCCAGGGCACGGTGCCCACGGGGCGCCGGCTGGGCCGTGGCGGCGTAGCTCGGCACGGCCTCGTTGCCGGAGTAATAGAGAAAGTATTTGTCGCTCGGATAGGACGTCTTCATCGGCGGCACGCTGCCCTGGAAGCCGGCGCCCTGCCGTTCCAGCCAGGCCAGGTTGTCGCGGCTGCGCTCGCAGAAGTCCCGCAGGGTCTCCTCGGACACCGCGTCACCGACCTCCTGACGGAGGTAATCGAACATCGCCTGGGGCGAGTCCTTGATGCCGGCCTCCGCCTGGTGCGGGGTGCCGCCACCGGCATAGACCACGCCGCCACTGCGGGCCGTGGCACCGCCACCGGCGAAGCGCTCCAGCGCCAGCACGGATACGCCCTGGCCGCGCGCCTCCAGGGCGGCGCAGACACCTGCACCGCCAAGGCCCACGACCAGCAGGTCGGCGCTGTCATCCCAGCTGAGCCGGGCGGCATCGGCGACCTGCAGCGGGCTGTCGAGACCCGGCTCCATGGCGGTCATGGGCAGCCCTCAGCTCGCAGCGGCCAGCGACGGCGCGGTGGTGGTGTAGGCGCCGTTCAGGTAGACCAGCGGGCTGATATCCGCGCTGTTGTGAATCTCGGCGATACGGCCGATGAAGATGGTGTGGGTGCCGTAGCTGAACTTGCCGTCCTGCTGGCAGAGGATGGCCGACTGGGCATCGCCCAGGTAGGGAATGCCACCCTCACTGGTACGCCAGTCGCCGCGCTGGAAGCGCGCCTCGCCCTTGACCGGGCCGCTGCACAGGTGGGACAGCTCTTCCTGTTCCAGGCCGAGGATGTTGACGCAGAAGTCCGCGCCGGCATCCAGCACCGCATGCAGGGAGGCGGTCTTGTTCACACAGATGAGCAGCGACGGCGGCTCGGTGGAAAGCGAATCCACCGCCGTGGCGGACATGGCGAAACGCTCGCTGCCATTGCTGGTGGTAATGATGGTCACGGACTTCGCCAGACGACGCATCGCCTGGAGCATCGCGGCTTTCAGATCGGCCTGGCTCATCGCACTGCCCTCTTGTTGTTCTCACAGTGATGCCGATTCTTCGCCTTGACCCGCCCCGCAACATCGTCCGAGGGGACTAGTCACTCCGACGGTCTGCCAGGCGACTTCCCTGTAGGGGGGAATTCATTCGCCCCTACAAAGACCGAGCCGCATGCACAGGCCGGGCATATGGTCCGTTTGAAGGATGCCGCCCCGATTGCCCATTGATTGAATGCCCGGCGATGGGTGGAAAAGCCTTCAACCGGAGAACAACAAATGCTCGACCACGACCTGATTCGCCAACGCCTGAAACAACGCGCCCGTGAACTCGTGCCGGTACTGCGCGAGCGCGCGCCCCTGGCCGCAAAGAACGGCCAGCTGCCCGAAGAGACGATCCGTGACTTCCAGGAAGCGGGCTTCTTCCGCATCCTCCAGCCCGCGCGCTGGGAGGGCTACGAGCTGGAGCCCAAGGACTTCTTCGAGGTGCAGATGACCCTCGCTGAAGGCTGCATGTCCTCGGCCTGGGTGCTGGGTGTGGTGGCCATCCACAACTGGCAGCTGGCGCTGTTCGATGACCGTGCTGCGCAAGACGTCTGGGGCCAGGATTCGAGCGTGCTGATTTCCTCGTCCTATATGCCGGTGGGCAAGGTCACCCGCGTCGACGGCGGCTTTCGCCTCAGCGGCCGCTGGGGTTTCTCCTCCGGCAGCAAGCACTGCCAGTGGGCCTTCCTCGGCGCCATGGTGCCCCCGGCAAAGGAAGGCGACGGCCCGGACTACCGCACCTTCCTGGTTCCGCGCAGCGACTACAGCATCATCGACAACTGGGACGTGATGGGCCTGGAAGCCACCGGCTCCCACGATGTCCTGGTGGAAGACGTGTTCGTGCCCGAGCACCGCACCCACCGCTCCATCGACGGCTTCCTGCAGAACAGCCCGGGCAACGCGGTGAACACCTCGCCGCTGTTCCGTCTGCCGTTCGGTCAGATCTTCGTGCGCGCGGTGTCGTCCTCCACCATCGGCGCGCTGCAAGGGGCCATCGAGCTCTTCGTCCAGGCCAACAAGGGCCGCGTCGGGGTCAACGATGGCCGCAAGATCATCCAGGACCCCGGCGCCCAGACCGCCCTGGCCAACGCCATGGTCACGGTGGACGAATGCCGCACCGTGCTGCTGCGCAACTTCGAGCTGATGATGGAGCGCGCCAAGGCCGGCGAGGCGCTGACCATGGCCGAGCGGGTGAAGATGCGCTACGACTCGGCCATCGTCCCGGACAAGTGCGCCGAGGCGGTGAAGGCCCTGATGTACAACAGCGGTGCCTCCACCATCTTCCGCCAGCACGGTATCAACCGCGCGTTCCGCGATATCCACACCGGCCGCGCCCACGTGGCCAACTGCCCGGGCAAGTACGCGCTCAATCTGGGCGGCGTGGAAATGGGGTTGGACAGTACCGACTTCTTCCTCTGAGGACCTTGCCAGCCCCGGTGACGTAGGGTGGATCACGCTTCACCGATCCACCATCGGCGATGGGATCAACACCGATGGTGGACATGAAAAGCGATGTCCACCCTACGAAACCCCAATCACCCCCACGACGCCCGCCCTGCGCGGGCGTCGTGCTTTCCGGGCAACCAAGATGACTAGTCTTTTTGGAGGATTCCGGCGCTTTGCCGATCCCACACCATGCGTTCAAGCCCCGGAATTACGGGTTGACTGGATCAAGAACAACAAGGGCAAAGCGCATGAAATTCTCCCTGATCTATGAGGCACAGACGATCGACAGCAGCCGCGAAGGCGACCGTCGCATCTTCGACGAAACCGTCGAGCAGGCCGTGCTCGCCGACAAGCTCGGTTTCGACAATTTCTGGTGCGTGGAACACACCGCGCTGACCAACTACTCCCACATGTCCGCGCCGGAAACCATGCTGGCCTTCGTCGCCGGCAAGACCGAGCGCATCGGCATCGGCCACGGCGTGGTCTGCCTGCCGCCGGCCATGAACCACCCGGTGAAAGTGGCTGAGCGCATCGCCACCCTCGACCTGCTGTCCAAGGGCCGTGTGCACTTCGGCGTCGGCAAGGGCGGCACCCAGCAGGAAGCCGGCACCTTCGGCTACGACCTGGCCACCCTGCAGCCGCAGATCGACGAAGCCATGTACCTGATCCCGAAAATGTTCGTCCAGGACGAGATCGAACATAACGGCGACTTCGTGAAGATCCCCAAGCGCCCCATCCATCCCAAGCCCTACCAGGACCCGCACCCGCCGATGTACCTGGCGTGCACCAACACCGAGTCGCTGAAGAACGCCGGCGGCCGTGGCATGGGCGCCCTGGTGCTGGGCTTCGGCGGCCCCGAGGAAATCGCCAAGAAAGTGGCCGTGTACCACGAAGCCTGGGACAACCGTGACGAGAAGGACCAGGTCGGTTTCCGCCCGAATCGCCACATCGCCGCCCTGTGCCCGGCCATCGTCCTCGACGACAACGAGAAGGCCCGCCACATCGGCATCCGCGGCCAGCGCTACTTCATGGAATCCCTGGCCTACTGGTACGCCGGCGGCGAACGTCCGGACCCGGAGAAGTGGAAGGACGACACCTTCGTCGACGGCAACGGCCAGGCAGTGATCAAGTCGCGCTTCGCCTCCGAAGAGGTCAAGGTCGACTTCTCCGACCCGACCATGGCGATGATGAACCCCAACCATGCCTACGGCACCGTCAACGACTGCATCGGCTACGTGCAGCGCCTGATCGATGCCGGCGCCGACGAAATCCTCTTCATCTGCCAGATGGGCACCGTGCCTCAGTGGGCGCAGCTGGAGACGCTGAAGAACATCGGCGAGCACGTGATTCCCTACTTCCGCAAACAGAACGGACTGACCTGAGCAGCGGCGGTATGGAATGAAAACGGGCCCTAGGGCCCGTTTTCTTTTTTGGAGCAGGCCTGCGGGCCATCTCTTGTAGGGGCGAATTCATTCGCCAAGCAGACCGCAGGTCTGCCGTAGGTTGGTGCCGAGGAACGAGGCCCAACATCGAGCAAGCACGGTCACCCCGACTTCTTCACAATCACCTCGGCAATGCTCGCCGGCACGTCAGCATAACGGGCGAATTCCATGGAGAAGCTGGCCCGGCCCTGGGACATCGAGCGCACGTCGGTGGCGTAGCCAAACATCTCGCCCAGGGGCACCTCGGCGCGGACGATCTTCCCGGACAGCCCGTCTTCCATGCCGTGGATCAGGCCGCGCCTGCGGTTGAGGTCGCCCATGATGTCGCCCATGTACTCCTCAGGCGTCACCACCTCCAGTTTCATCACCGGCTCCAGCAGCACCGCGCCGCCCTTCTGCGACAGCTGCTTGGTGGCCATGGAGGCGGCGATCTTGAAGGCCATCTCGCTGGAATCCACGTCGTGGTAGGAGCCGTCGAACACCGCCGCCTTCAGGCCGATCAGGGGATAGCCCGCGAGCACGCCGTTCTTCATCTGCTCCTCGATGCCCTTCTGGATGGCCGGGATGAACTCGCGAGGGACGACGCCGCCCACCACTTCATTGACGAACTCCAACCCTTCCTTGCCCTCGTCCGCCGGGGCGAAGCGAATCCAGCAGTGGCCGTACTGGCCACGACCGCCGGACTGGCGGACGAACTTGCCCTCGATCTCGCAGGTCTTGCGGATCGTCTCGCGGTAGGCGACCTGCGGCTTGCCGGTATTGGCCTCGACGTTGAACTCGCGCTTCATGCGGTCGACGATGATGTCCAGGTGCAGTTCGCCCATGCCGGAAATGATGGTCTGCCCCGTCTCCTCGTCCGTCTTCACCCGGAATGAGGGGTCTTCCTGGGCGAGCCTGCCGAGGGCGATGCCCATTTTTTCCTGGTCGGCCTTGGTCTTGGGTTCCACGGCGATGGATATCACCGGCTCGGGGAAGTCCATGCGCTCGAGGATGATGGGTCTGGTGAGGTCGCACAGCGTGTCGCCGGTGGTGACGTCCTTCATGCCGATCAGCGCGGCGATGTCGCCGGCACGCACTTCCTTGATTTCCGCGCGGTGGTTGGCGTGCATCTGCACCATGCGGCCGACGCGCTCCTTCTTGCCCTTCACCGAATTGAGCACGGCATCCCCGGAATTGAGCACGCCGGAGTAGACGCGGATGAAGGTCAGGGTGCCGACGAAGGGGTCGGTGGCGATCTTGAAGGCCAGGGAGGAGAACGGCTCGGTGTCGTCAGCGTGGCGTTCGTCTTCCTTGTCCGGGTGATCCGGGTGGGTGCCCCGGATGGAGGGAATCTCGGTGGGCGCCGGCAGCAACTCGACCACGGCATCCAGCACCAGGGGCACGCCCTTGTTCTTGAAAGACGAGCCGCACACCGCCGGAACCACCTCGCAGGACAGGGTGCGGATGCGCAGCCCCGCCTTGATCTCCTCCTCGGACAGTTCGCCCTCGTCGAGGTACTTGGTCATCAGCTCTTCATTGGCCTCGGCCGCCACTTCCAGCATGACGTTGCGCCAGTGCTGCGCGTCGTCCAGCAGCTCGTCCGGGATCTCCTCTTCGCGGAAGCTGGCGCCCTGGTCGGCGTCGTTCCAGTAGATGGCCTTCATGCGGATCAGGTCGATCTGGCCGTTGAAATTCTCTTCCTGGCCGATGGGCAGCTGGATGGGCACGGGCGTATGGCCGAGGCGCTGCCTGATCTGCTCCACCACCCGCAGGAAGTCGGCACCGGCGCGGTCCATCTTGTTCACATAGGCGATGCGCGGCACGTGGTACTTGTCGGCCTGGCGCCAGACGGTCTCGGATTGCGGCTCCACGCCATCGGCACCGCTGAACACCACGACGGCGCCGTCCAGCACCCGCAGGGAGCGCTCTACCTCGATGGTGAAATCCACGTGGCCGGGGGTGTCGATGATGTTGATGCGGAACTTGTCCAACTGCTTGCGCGAGCCGGTCCAGAAGGCGGTGGTGGCGGCCGAGGTGATGGTGATGCCGCGCTCCTGCTCCTGGACCATCCAGTCCATGGTCGCGGCGCCGTCGTGCACCTCGCCCATCTTGTGGTTGACCCCGGTGTAGTACAGGACCCGCTCGGTGGTGGTGGTCTTGCCGGCATCCACGTGGGCCACTATGCCGATATTGCGGTAATGGCTGATGGGGGTTGTACGTGCCATGGCGATCACCTCCGTGCGGATTTATGGAATTCGGCAGGGTCGCACGCCTTCCGCCGGGACCCCGGAGAGCCGGACTCGATGACGAAAAGTTGTGGGCGGCGATAGACCGGACGGCCCTGTCACAACGGGCAAGGCACGGCCCCCTGGCCGGCACCTCCCCTCCTCTAACGCTAGCACCGCCCCCGGTTGTGCACTGGCCGCTCATCCGCTAGTCCAGCCGGACGATGCACCGCACGCTGCCAGGCCGCATGTTCTGGCCCGCACTCATCCAACCTTGAAGGACCTTGCCGTGGAAAAGATCATCTACACCCTGTGGCGCACCCCGCAGGACAGCGCCGAAGCCTTCTCCCAGCGCCTGCGTGGCGAGCTGGCCGATCAGCTCCTCACCCTGGGCGCCCAGGGTCTGCAGATCAACCTGGTGGACGCGGATGTCGCCCCCGCCGCCGGCCTGCGCCAGGAAAACAACCGCCCGCTGCCGGATGCCACCCTGTCCCTCTGGGCCGACAGCGCCAACACGGAAAGCCGCCGTCCCTTCGATGAAGTCCTCACCCCGGCCACCAGCCGTCTGGCGGCCTATCTGGTGAGCGAATCGGTGGTGATCCGCAATACGCGCTTCCCGGCCAAACTCGGCGAGCGCACCCACGGTTTCTCCCAGATCGCCTTCCTCAGCTGCCCGCCGCGCCTGACCCGCGACGCCTGGCTGGACGTCTGGCGCAACTACCACACCCGTGTGGCCATCGACACCCAGGACAACTTCCTCTACGTGCAGAACCTGGTGGTGCGCCCCCTGACCCATGGCGCCACGCCGCTGGACGCCATTGTCGAGGAAGCCTTCCCGCCGGCCGCGATGACCGACCCGATGGCTTTCTTCGATGCCGTGGGTGATGCAGAGAAGTTCCAGAAGAACCTCGCGGCCATGATGGAGAGCTGCAATCGCTTCATCGATTTCGACCGGATCGATGTGCTGCCCACCAGCCAGTACGTGATCAAGACCGCTACCGCGAGCTGATGGACGACCGATGGGTGAACGGGGAAACCGAAAACCGGCGTCCCCGTTCACCGCGCCCCGTCACACGTTCTTCAGCAATTGCCGGAACTCCTGTTCCGAAAAGCCGCGCAGGGTCTGCGTCCGTACATTGCCCAGCGACCCGGCTTTCAGGAGCAGGGTCGTGGCGGCCTCTTCCGACCCCTCGACAATCAGCACGAGGTCATAGTGGCCGACTGTCCAGTAAGCGTCCTTGACCGAGACGCCGAGTGATTCGGCAAGCGCCTTGAACGCCGCGAAGCGATCAGGCGACTCCCTGACGTTGCGGATGCCCTGATCGGTGAAACTCGCCAATGCGATGAAGGTAGCCATGTGTTCGCTCCTGTGGGATTGCAGGGCGACGGTCTGACTGTGGGGAAGTCACTGCATCGGAAGAAGGCCGCCACTCTCCCGGCCATGCATGCCCATCGGACGAAACCCGCCACGGGCCCTGTCGACAAACATGCTTCCGACGACCTCCTCCGGGAAGGAATAGCACTCCCGGGCGCCCGTGCATGACCACTGATCATCCTCCTTCCGGGCATCGTCGGAGCACCGACCTATACTGTTAGGCCCGGTAGGCCAGCAGGCCTGCCGCTGCCTCTGCCGTGTTGTCGGCAGACCTTTCCTGCCCAAAGCCAAGGAGAACGTACATGGCAATCCGCATTGGTGATGAAGCGCCCGATTTCACCGCCGAAACCACCGAAGGCACGCTCAACTTCCACCAGTGGATCGGCGACCAGTGGGCCATCCTGTTCTCCCACCCGAAGGACTTCACTCCGGTCTGCACCACTGAACTGGGCTACATGGCCAAGCTCAAGCCCGAATTCGACAAGCGCAATACCAAGATCGTCGGCCTCTCCGTGGACCCGGTCAGCGACCACCGCAAATGGGTTGGCGACATCGAGGAAACCCAGGGCCATGCCGTGAATTACCCGATGATCGGCGACGATAACCTGGTGGTGGCCAAGCTCTACGACATGATCCACCCCAATGCCAGCGCCGGCCCGCGCACTGCCGTGGACAACGCCACCGTGCGCTCGGTGTTCATCATCGGCCCGGACAAGAAGGTCAAGGCCATGCTGGTGTACCCCATGAGCGCAGGGCGCAACTTCGATGAAGTGCTGCGCCTGCTGGACTCCCTCCAGCTCAATGCCAAGCACACCGTGGCCACCCCGGTGAACTGGCGGCCGGGCGACGATGTGATCATTCCCACCTCGGTATCGGATGAAGACGCGAAGAAGAAATATCCCGACGGTTACAAGACCCTCAAGCCCTACCTGCGGGTAGTCGCCCAACCGAAATGACCCTCCGCGCGCCCTCTTCCGGGAGGGCGCGCCACGGGCTGCCATACTGTCCTGCATGGTCAGGGCAACGTTCCGCTTTTATGAAGAGCTCAACGATTTTCTGCCGGCCGATCGTCGCCGGCAGGCCTTCACCTGCGCCTGCGCCCGAGCGGCCACGGTCAAGCACATGATCGAGGCCCTGGGCGTCCCCCACACCGAAGTGGAACTGGTGCTGCTCAACGGCGAGTCGGTGGGCTTCGACCGGGTGCTGCTGGATGGCGACCGCCTGGCGGTCTACCCCAAGTTCGAGACCCTGGATATCAGCCCCTTGCTCAAGGTGCGTGCCCGGCCGTTGCGGGTGCTGCGCTTCGTCGCCGACGCCCACCTCGGCGGGCTGGCCAGCCTGCTGCGCATGAGCGGCTTCGACACCCTTTACGACAACGGTTTCGAGGACGGGCAGATCGCCGAGATCGCCGCCCACGAGGGGCGCATCGTGCTGACCCGCGACCGCGAACTGCTCAAGCGCCGGATCATCACCCACGGCTGCTACGTGCATGCGCTCAAGCCCGCGCTGCAGTTGCGCGAACTCTTCGAACGCCTGGACCTGGCCCGCAGCGCCCGCCCCTTCAGCCTCTGCCTGCACTGCAATCGCCCCTTGCGGGAAATCGACCCGGAACTCGCCCGCCCCCGCCTGCCACCGCGCATCGGCGCGCTCTATTCGCGCTTCCTCTCCTGCGACGCCTGCGACCGCCTGTACTGGGAAGGCTCCCACTGGCGCAGCATGTGTGCCCTCCTCGCCCCCCTGCTGGCTGTGGATAAGTCCGGCGAATCCTGACGGGCGGTTACCCACAAAGGCGGTGGATTAAGCTGTGGATAAGCTGTCGGGCAATGGCCAGGGGCCAGTCCTGGCGCGGGGCGGCCTGGGCCGGGTCAATTTCTGAGCGGTTTCAAGTGGTTAATGGACATGTGCACAGGCCTGATTTCTTCCTGGTGGGGGCGAATGAATTCGCGAATTGGCCTGGCGCCGAGCAGGCCTGTACGCACCCTCACTGGGAGTTCCGCCCTACAGCGGCATCCGCGCCCTTCTCGACTGCTGACCCACCGGCGTCGCCGCTGGCTGGCGGATCAGCGCCGCACGCCATTCGCCCGCCGTGACGCCATCCACCTCCTGCAGCATCGCCACCTTGCCCGCCACCAGGGTCGCCACCGGCACACCATCGCGGTACAGCAGGCGATTGCCCGCCACCGCCGGCACCTTGCCGCCGTTCAGCAACGTACCCAGCAGGTTCAACGGGTCACAGGCCGAGAGGCTGACCAGGCTTCCCTCCAGCGGACGCTTGCGCACTTCCCGCAACAACCCCACGGCGTCCGGCAGGGCGAACTGTTCGCCGGAAACCCCGGCGACGAAGCGGCCGCCGCGGATCTCGCCGCGCGCTTCCAGGCGATGGTAGACCCGCAGCAAGTCGCGCCAGGGCGGTAGCCAGTCGGCCTCGCGCTCCAGCAGGCGCCAGCCCACCACGCCGTAGCGGCGCAGCAGCGTGCGCGCCACATGCTCCAGGGCTTGCGCCGGCACCTTGCCGCTCCCCTCCTCCGCCTTGCCGCGCAGCAGCGCCCAGCGGCCGGCGTCCTGCATGTTGGCCAGGGCCAGGCGTGCGCGGCGGTCGTGGCGGCTGCGCCGGGCCGCCGGCAACAGCAGGGAGCGCAGGCCGGCGAAGCTGTCGGCATTGGCCAGGCCCAGGGCGACCAGTTCGCCCAGGCAGTCCTCCAGTTCGCTGCGCAGCAGGTGAGCCTCTTCCATCAGTTCGTCGAAGAACAGCGCCCCCTGGCTGGCCAGCACCTGGCGAACCCGTTCGGCGCGGGAGGACGGTTCCGGCGCTGGTCCTTCGGGCAGGCAGGCGCGCCAGAGGCCCAGGCTTTTGCGCGGCAGCAACAGGATGGGCGTACCGCGCACCGGGCCAGCCGCCGCCTTGCCGCGTCCGCCCAGGCGGCACCAGACCACCCGGCCGGCGCGGCACAGGTCGTCCAGCCAGTTGATGCCGTAGTCGGCCACCCGGCTGGGGAGAATCTCGCTCTCCCAGGCACCAGCCGCCGCCTCGAATCCCTCAAGCTGCGCCAGCACCCCGGCCAGGGCCTCGGCGCCGCGTACCTGGGCGTTCGGTGCCACGCGTTGCCAGTCGAACAGGAAGCGCATGAAGTCCGCCCGCTCCACCGGTTCGATCTCGCGGCGCAGGCGCTTGACGGTGTAGCGGTGGATGCGCGCCAGCAGGTGGCGCTCGCACCATTGCTCCTCGACCGCGCCGGGGGTGAAGCGGCCGCGCAGCACCTGCCCCTCCCGCTCCAGGCTGGCGAGGGCGAAAGCCAGGGCGGACGAGGGCTGGCGCAGGTCAGCGGCCAGTTTCTCCAGGGTCAACGGCCCGAAGCCGCCAAGGCGTGCCCGCACCACTTCCACCAGGGCGGGTTCGGCGTCCCAGGCCCCGGTAAAACCTTCGGGCGCGGCAATACCCGGCTTGAGGCTGGCCTCCGGGTAGAGGACGCGAAACTGCTCCAGGCGCTCGGCCGGCAGCCACAACAGCGCTTTCCCGCCCAGTTGCAGGCAGGTGGCACGGCGGGCCTTGGCCAGTTGTGCCAGCCACCCGGCCCAGCCGTCGTTGGCCTTCACTTCCGACGCAGTGATGCAGGCCAGTGCCAGCAGCGCTTCATGCATCTCGTCGGCATCCCGCACCAGTGGCCAGGCTTCTTCGGCCACGGCGGCAATGGCCTCCGGGTCCAGGGCGCCGAGGTCGTCGGCGGATTCCGGGTCGGTCCAGCGACGATTCTGCACAGCCTGGGTGCGGCGTTCTTCCAGCGGCGCATCGTCGAGGAAGGCATAGGGCCGCGCACCGAGGATTTCCGCCGCCAGGGCCGAAGGCGCCGGCAGGTCGCGGGCGATGAGGGCCACTTCGCCGCGCTCCATGCGCCGCAGCAGGGCCAGCCAGCCTTCGGTATCCATGGCCTCGTGCAGGCAGTCGTCCAGGGTCTGGGCCACCAGTGGGTGATCGGGGATTTCGCGCTCGCCCACCAGGTTCTCCTGGCAGGCCACCTGGTCGGGGAAGACGCTGGCCAGCAGGTCCTCGCTGCGCATGCGCTGGATCTGCGGCGCCACTTTGCGCCCACCGGAGAAGCGCGGCAGGGCCAGGGCGGCGGACGCGTTCCAGCGCCAGCGCACGCCGAACAGCGGGGCGTCGAGAACGGCCTGGATCAGCACCTGCTCGGCGCTGTTGGAATGCAGGTAACGCCAGACTTCCTCCAGCGGAAAACTGTGGCTGGTGGAAAGGGACAGGATCAGCGCGTCCTCGGTGGCCGCCGCCTGCAGCTCGAAGTTGAAACTGCGGCAGAAGCGCTTGCGCAAGGCCAGGCCCCACGCGCGATTGATGCGGCTGCCGAAGGGTGAATGGATGATCAGCTGCATGCCGCCGGTCTCGTCGAAGAAGCGCTCCATCACCAGCCGCTCGCGGGTTGGCAAGCCGCCCAGCGCCGCCCTGGCCCGCGCCAGGTATTCGACGATCTGCCGCGCCGCCACTTCACCGAGGCCAATGCGCTCGCGCAATCCTTCGATTGCGCGCTCAATCTGCTCCCCTCTCCCTCCGGGAGAGGGGCTGGGGGTGAGGGAAGCTCCCGCAGACTCGGACTCGCCAAGCCAGGTCTCCACCTCGCCCCTCAACCGCGCCACCCCGACCGACAACTCATCCGTCCGCCCCGGCGCCTCACCCAGCCAGAACGGAATATTCGGCGGCTGGCCCTGGGCGTCCTCCACCCGCACGCGCCCCGGTTCCACCCGGAGGATGCGATAGGACTGGTTGCCCAGCTGGAACACGTCGCCGGCCAGGCTCTCCACGGCGAAGTCCTCGTGGACGTTGCCCACCGGCACGCCCTGGGGCTCCAGCAGCACGGCGTAGTCGGCAGTCTCGGGAATGGCGCCGCCCGAGGTGATGGCGGTGAGGCGCGCCGAGCGCCGCCCCCGCAGGCGGCGATTCACCGCGTCGCGGTGCAGGTAGGCGCCGCGCACGCCCTGGCGGCCGCTGTACCCCTCCGCGAGCATTTTCACCAGGGCGTCGAAGCGTTCCCGTGGCAGGTCCGTATAGGGCATGGCGCGGACCATCAGCCGGTAAAGCGCGTCCTCGCCCCATTCCTGACAAGCCACTTCGGCCACCATCTGCTGGGCCAGCACATCCAGCGGCGCATGGGGGATCACCAACGCATCCAGTTCATCGCGGCGCACGCAATCCAGCAACGCCGCGCACTCGATCAAGTCGTCTCGCGATTGCGGGAACAACCGCCCCTTGGGCGTGCCGCCGACGCTGTGCCCCGAACGCCCGACCCGTTGCAGGAATGCCGCGATGCTGCGCGGCGAGCCCAGTTGGCAGACCAGTTCCACATCGCCGATGTCGATGCCCAGCTCCAGCGAGGCGGTGGCCACCAGCACCTTCAGTTCGCCTCGCTTGAGCCGCTGTTCGGCGTCCAGGCGCAGGTCCCGCGCCATGCTGCCGTGGTGGGCGGCCACCGCGGCATTGCCGAGGCGTTCGGACAGATGTCGGCTGGCGCGCTCGGCCAGGCGCCGGGTGTTGACGAAGACCAGGGTGGTGCGATGCGCCACCACCAGTTCGGCGAGGCGGTCGTAGACCTTTTCCCAGGCATCAACGCTCAGCACCGCCTCCAGGGGCACCGGCGGCACCTCGATGGCGAGGTCTCGCTCGCGGCTGTAGCCCACATCCACCAGAGTGCAGGCATCACGCCCCTGACCCATGAGGAACTGCGCCACCCGTTCGATGGGCTTCTGGGTCGCGGACAGGCCGATGCGCTGCAACGGCCGCCCGCACAGGGCCTCCAGCCGTTCGGCGCTGAGCATCAGGTGGCTGCCGCGCTTGCTGCCGGCGATGGCGTGGATTTCGTCGATGATCAGGCTGCGACAGCCCGCCAGGATGGCGCGGCCGGAATCGGAGCCGAGCAGGATGTAGAGGGATTCCGGCGTGGTGACGAGGATATGCGGCGGGCGCTTGCGCATGGCCTCGCGCTCGGCCTGGGGCGTGTCGCCGGTCCGCACGGCGGTGCGGATATCCACATCGGCCAGCCCCTGGCGCGCCAGCTCGGCGCGGATGCCGGCCAGGGGTTCCTCCAGGTTGATGCGGATGTCGTTGGACAGCGCTTTGAGCGGCGACACATAGACCACCGTGCAGCGGTCCGGCAGGCCGCCCTGCTCCAGGCCCTCATGCACCAGTTCGTCGATGGCGGAGAGGAAAGCGGTCAGGGTCTTGCCCGAGCCGGTGGGCGCCGCGACCAGAGTGGAGCGCCCGGCGCGGATCGCCGGCCAGGCCTGGGCCTGGGCCGCCGTGGGCGCGGCAAAACTGGAGCGGAACCAGGCGGCGACGGCGGGATGGAAGCCTTCCAACGCAACCTGGGGGGATTGGGTGGTCGAGGTCATGGCACCCACTATGGTTGCCACCGGGCGATGGCTCAAGGCGCACGGACCGATGGTCGCCGGCGTGCCCGACGAGAACCACCCAGGCCATTCGACGGCGCCATTCATCGGACGGCCGCCCGCGCGGAGCCTGCATAGACGCCATTCGCCCTCCACGCCGCTGGCGGACGCCTGCGGGACGGGCGCCCGGCCACTAAACTGAAATTGTCTGGCGATTGCTGGACATGGAAGGAGCCACCGTAGCTATACGACTCGGCTGCCGAGGCTCCTTCCTCTCTCCCCTTCCGATTCCATGCCGTTGCATTCAGCTGTCGCCCCAGCCAGCCGAAGCAGTGCCTTGCCAGAGGAGGACAGTCGATGGACGAGGCCAGACTCAACGAATTCATGGGCAAGCTGGTGACCGACATGGGCGGCGCCGCGATGCTCGCCAACATCATCCTGGGTGAAGAACTCGGTCTCTATCGCGCCATGGCCGACAGCCAGCCGGTCAGCCCCGAAGACCTGGCCGCCAGGACCGGCTGCAACGCGCGGCTGGTGCGGGAATGGCTGAGCGCCCACGCGGCGTCCGGCTACATGGAGCACCAGGACGGATGCTTCCGCCTGCCGGAAGAACAGGCCCTGGCCCTGGCCGTCGAGGACTCGCCGGTGTACGTGGCGGGCGGTGCCGTGGTCATCGCCGCGCTGTTCCACGACAAGGACAAGCTGGTGGCAGCCATGCGTGGCGACGGCGGCCTGCCCTGGGGCGACCATCACCCCTGCATGTTCAGCGGCACCGAGCGGTTCTTCCGCCCCGGCTACCGCGCCCACCTGGTGGACGAATGGCTCCCCTCCCTGGATGGTGTGGTGGATAAGCTCAACGCCGGCGCCAAGGTGGCCGACATCGGCTGCGGCCATGGCGCGTCCACGGTGATCATGGCCAAGGCGTTCCCGGCCTCGCGCTTCGTCGGTTTCGACTACCACGGCCCGTCCATCGAAACCGCCAACCAGCGCGCCCGTGAAGGCGGCGTCGCGGATCGTGCGACCTTCGCCCAGGCCAGCGCCAAGGACTACCCCGGCGGCGATTACGACCTGATCTGCTACTTCGACTGCCTGCATGACATGGGCGACCCGGTCGGCGCCGCCAGACATGCTTTCCAGACCCTCAAGCCGGACGGCACCGTGCTGCTGGTGGAGCCTTACGCCAACGATCATCTCGACGACAACCAGACCCCGGTGGGCCGCCTGTTCTATGCCGCCTCCACCTTCATCTGCACGCCCAACTCCCTGTCCCAGGAAGTGGGCCTAGGGCTCGGCGCCCAGGCGGGCGAGGCGCGCCTGCGCAAGGTCTTCCAGGAGGCCGGGTTCAGCCACTTCCGTCGGGCGGCGGAAACGCCCTTCAACCTGATCCTGGAAGCACGCAAGTAAGTGCGGTAAAGCCGATGTAGCGTTGCAGTTCTGCGCAGGAGGTTTTCCATGGCGACCGTCGCGGTATTCGGAGCCGGCACCATCGGCTGCTACGTGGGTGGGCGCCTTGCCACCGGAGGTGTGGAGGTTGTCTTCGTCGGCCGTGAGCACATGGCGGCAACCCTGTCCCGACAGGGGCTGACCCTCAGCGACCTGTTCGGCTGGAAGACCAAGCTGACACCGTCGATGCTCGACTTCACCAGCGACCCTGCGGCGGTGGCCGGCGCCGACCTGGTGCTGGTCACCGTGAAGTCCGGGGACACGGCCAGCGCCGCCGATGCCATGGCGTCGCACCTGCGCCCATCCACCCCGCTGCTGACCTTCCAGAACGGCCTGCACAACGCTGAAGTGCTGAGCGACCGGCTCCCCGGTCACCCGGTGCTGTCCGGGTCCATTCCCTTCAACGTGGCGCAGGTCGCCCCCGGCCATTTCCACCAGGGTTCGGAGGGCACCCCGCAGGTCCAGCGCTCGCCTCTGCTCGACCCGGTGCGCGAGGCGTTCGAACGGGGTGGCCTGCGCCTCGTCGAGCACCAGGACTTCCCGGCCGTGCAATGGGCCAAGCTGCTGTTCAACCTCAACAACGCCGTCAATGCCCTGTCCGGACTGCCGCTGCGCGATGAGCTGATGCAACGCCCCTATCGCCAGGTGCTCGCGGCGGCGCAACGGGAAGGCCTGGCCCTGCTGAGCGAGAAACATCAGCACCTGGCCCGGCTGACGCCCTTGCCGGCGCAGTGGATCCCCATGCTGCTGGAAACCCCTGACGCCGTCTTCCGCCTCGCTGCCAAACGGATGCTGGACCTCGACCCGCTGGCCCGGTCGTCGATGCAGGACGACCTGGCGGCCGGGCGCAAGACGGAAATCGACTTCCTGCAGGGGGAAATCCTCGACCTGGCCCAGCGCCTGAACCGCCAGGCACCGGTCAATGCCCGTCTCCTGCAACTGGTACACACCGCTGAGGAGGGTGGCCGGCGCAACTGGTCGGGCGACGCCCTGCTGGCCCAGGTGCGCGGCTGATTCGGCTGCCCCGGGCGAGCGCAGGATGCAACCGCACCGAGAAAGTCCTTGTCATACAGACGCTAATCTCGCTATTACGCTGATCCATAAGCGCAAAATCGTTCCCGCAACCTATCCGTAACCTCGTAATGCCCAGATAAGAAGAACCGCCTCAACCTGCGCCATGGAAATCGGCGCCCAGCATTCCGCCAAGTGTGGCCTCCCGCCCACGCGGCATCGCTTCAAGGAAATCTCGAATGCACAGAAGACAAGTCATCAATGCCCAGGTCAGCCCCAAGGGCGCCCTCGACACCCTCTCCCAATTCGAAGTGCAGCAGCTCAGCGAAGCCGGTTCCGGCCGCATGTACCAGCTGTTCCGCCAGTGCGCCCTGGCCATCCTCAATACCGGCGCCCATAGCGACAACGCCAAGACCATCCTCGACGCCTACAAGGACTTCGAAGTCCGCATCCACCAGCAGGACCGTGGCGTACGCCTGGAACTGATCAACGCTCCGGCCGACGCCTTCGTCGACGGCGAGATGATCGCCGGCACCCGCGAGATGCTGTTCAGCGCCCTGCGCGACATCGTCCACACCGAGAACGAACTGAAGAGCCGCCGCTTCGACCTGGACAGCTCCGAAGGCATCACCGACTACGTTTTCCAACTCCTGCGCAACGCCCGCACCCTGCGCGCCGGCGTCGAGCCGAAGATCGTCGTGTGCTGGGGCGGCCACTCGATCAGCACCGACGAATACAAGTACACCAAGAAGGTCGGCCACGAGCTGGGCCTGCGCAGCCTGGACGTCTGCACCGGCTGCGGGCCGGGCGTGATGAAGGGCCCGATGAAGGGCGCCACCATCGGTCACGCCAAGCAGCGCACCCACGGCGGTCGCTACCTGGGCCTGACCGAGCCGGGCATCATCGCCGCCGAGGCCCCCAACCCCATCGTCAACGAACTGGTGATCCTCCCGGACATCGAGAAGCGCCTGGAAGCCTTCGTGCGGGTGGGCCACGGCATCATCATCTTCCCGGGCGGCGCCGGTACGGCGGAGGAATTCCTCTACCTGCTGGGCATCCTGATGCACCCGGACAACCACGACCTGCCCTTCCCCCTGGTGCTCACCGGGCCGAAGAGCGCGGCGGCCTACCTGGAACAATTGCACGCCTTCGTCGGCGACACCCTCGGTGTGGCTGCGCAGAGCCGCTACAAGATCATCATCGATGACCCGGCGGCAGTGGCCATCGAGATGGCCCAGGGCCTGAAGGCGGTGAAGCAGTTCCGCCGCGAACGCGCGGACGCCTTCCACTTCAACTGGCTGCTGAAGATCGACGAAAGCTTCCAGCACCCGTTCGAGCCCTCCCACGAGAACATGGCCAGCCTCGAACTACGCCGCGACCTGCCGCCCCACGAACTGGCCGCCAACCTGCGCCGCGCCTTCTCCGGGATCGTCGCCGGCAACGTGAAGGACAAGGGCATTCGCCTGATCGAGCAGCACGGTCCCTATGAGATCCACGGCGACGCGGCGGTGATGCAGCCGCTGGATGACCTGCTGAAAGCCTTCGTCCGCCAGCACCGGATGAAACTGCCCGGCGGCGCGGCCTATGTGCCCTGCTACCGGGTGGTGCAGAGCGGTGCGCACGAGCTGGCGAGCTGACGGTTTGGAGCAACGACGCGAGTCCCCCCTCTCCCTCTGGGAGAGGGGGCCCTGCTCGAACTCCCAAGGGCAGCCCTTCGGCCTGCTTGGCGAATGAATTCGCCCCTACAAAGAACCCCGCCCTCCGCGCCCTACCGAATTGGCTTCATCCTGCTAGCGCGGACATTCCCACGTTCAGACATTCTCCTGCATCTAGCTGACCGGGACCACCGGCGGGCGGACATCGTGGCCGCCACTCAATGCCGGCAGCATCTCGGCGGCCTGCTGGTGGGGAACCCCGAGCTCCACTTCGCTGGCGGCACTCAGGCGCTGGTACTGCTCGTCGCTCAGCTCCACCGTCAGGGCGCCCAAGGTGGCGTCGAACTGTTCCCGGGTGCGCGAGCCGAGGATCGGGATCAGCGCGGTGCTGGACCGGCGCGCCTTGTGCAACAGCCACGCGATGGCGACCTGGGTCGGGGTGCTGCCCTGCTCCGCGGCCACGGCGAACAGCGTATTGAGGACGGTTGTCTCACGGGCAGTCTTCTCGCCGTGGACCAGCATGCCCAGCTTGGTGGCGCGGGAGTCGTCGGAGCCGTTGCGGTATTTGCCGGTGAGGAAGCCGCCGCCCAGGGGGGACCACTGGGTGACGGCCAAACCCAGGGCTTCGGCCATCGGCAGCAGCTCACGGTCGGCGGTGCGCTCGGCCAGGCTGTATTCCAGCTGGATGCCCACCAGCGGCGCCCAGCCGCGCAGCTCCGCCAGCAGGTCGGCACGGGCGATGCGCCAGGCGGGGAAGTTGGACAGGCCCGCGTAGTGGATCTTGCCGGCGCTGACCAGGTCGTCGAAGCCGCGCAGGATTTCGTCCATGGGCGTCACGCCGTCGGTGATGTGCGCCCAGAGCAGGTCGATATGCCCGGTTTTCAGGCGCTTCAGGCTTTCCTCCACGGCGCGGACCATGTTCTTCCTGTTATTGCCCGTGCGGGCCATGCCGTCCGCCGGGGTTGTGCCCAGGGTGTACTTGGTGGCGATGACGTAGTCGTCCCGCTGGGCGGCGATGAAGTCCCCGAGCAGCGTTTCCGCCTGCCCGGCCTGGTAGCCGTTGGCGGTGTCGAAGAAGTTGCCGCCGGCCTCCACGTAGCCGTCGAAGATTTTCTTCGCCTCATCCCGCTCCGCACCGTGCCCCCAGCCAGTGCCGAAGTTGCCGGTGCCCAGGGCCAGTTCGGAAACGCGAAGGCCGGTACGACGGCCGAAAGTCGAGTAGCGCATGGTGATCTCCCGCCGGGGGTTTTCCTGGATGACATCCATCCCGGGTGGAACGTCCGGCCTGGTCCCTGACCTTAGACGATCAGGCAGACAGGCGGCGGCTATTGGTCGAAAAGCCCCCGGCAATGCGGTCGCGGGTTGGCGTGGGTGGGCTAGTCTCTCCGGGACGCCCGACAGGGGAAAAGCGCCATGCGATCCAGCCTTGCCACCGGTGTGACACGCCGGGAAATCTGGGCCTGGGCGATGTTCGACTTCGCCAACTCCGGCTACACCACGGTGATCATCACCGCCGTCTTCAACGCCTACTTCGTGGCCGTGGTGGCCGAGGGCAAACCCTGGGGCACCCTGGCCTGGACCAGCACCCTCGCCCTCTCCTACGCCCTGGTGATCCTCACCGCGCCCATTATCGGCGCCTACGCCGACGCTACGGCCCGCAAGAAACGGCTGCTGCTATTCAGCACCCTGGGCTGCGTGATCTTCACCGCCGCCCTGGCCCTGGCCGGCACGGGTGGCTTGGCACTGGCGGTGCTCTTCGTGGTGCTGTCGAACTTCTGCTTCGGCACCGGAGAAAACCTGATCGCCGCCTTCCTCCCCGAACTCGCCCACGACGAGGCCCTCGGCCGGGTGTCCGGCTGGGGCTGGGGGCTGGGCTACATCGGCGGGCTGGTCAGCCTGGGCGCCTGCCTGGGCTACGTGAGCTGGGCCCAGGGCCAGGGGCAGACGGCGGCGCAATTCGTGCCGGTGTGCGTGCTGATCACGGCCCTGCTCTTCGCCATCGCCAGCACCCCGACCTTTCTTTACCTGAAGGAACGCAGCCAGCCGCAACCCGTCGGCTCCGGCGGTGCCTGGGCGCGCGTCGCACGGACGATGCGGGAGGCCGGCCGCTATCGCGACCTGCTGCGCTTCCTGGCCTGCACCGTCTGCTACCAGGCCGGGATTGCCGCGGTGATCAGCCTGGCCGCCATCTACGCCGACCAAGTCATGGGCTTCACCACTCAGGACACGCTGATGCTGATCTTCATCGTCAACATCACCGCCTCCATTGGCGCGGTGATGTTCGGCTGGCTGCAGGACCGGATCGGCCATCGCCCCACCCTGGCGCTGACGCTGCTGGGCTGGCTGGCCATGGTGGGCCTGATCTGGCTGGCCAGCGGCCCGGCGCTGTTCTGGGCCGCCGCCAATATCGCCGGCCTGTGCATGGGCGCCAGCCAGTCGGCCGGGCGCGCCATCGTCGGCCTGCTGGCGCCCCCCACGCGGCTGGCGGAGTTCTTCGGGCTCTGGGGCCAGGCGGTGAAACTCTCGGCCATCCTCGGCCCCATGACCTACGGCCTGGCCAACTGGCTGTCCGGCGGCGATCACCGGATGGCGATGCTCATCACCGGCAGCTACTTCGTCATCGGGCTGCTGCTTCTCGCCAGCGTGCGCCTGGAACGCGGACGCCGGGCGGCGCTGACGGGGTGAGCCCCGTGCCACCGACGCTCAGCGCTTGAGGAAGCCCTTCAGCAATTCACCGACGCGCTCGCCCAGCTCCTGGTTGGCGGACAGTTGCAGGCCGCGCGCCAGTTCGCTGTCCACCACCTGTTCCACCAGCGGGCGCAGGGCGAGCAACTGGCGATTCAGCGCGTCCAGTTCGTCGACATGGGGCAGACTGCCGGAGAGCAGCGGGTTGACCAGATGCTGGACGATCATCCGCACGATGCCGGCGGACACCGGCTCCACCTGGCGGCGAATGGCGGCGAATTGCTCCAGCAGCACATCCAGCGGAATGCCCGAACGGTAGAGCTGCGCACCGGCGCTGAAGATGCGTGGGTTGAGCACCCGCAGGTGATCGCCGGCGAATTCGATCAGGCCCAGTTCGCGGGCCCGGTCCATGTTGTCGTCGGTGAGGTCGGCGCCGAACAGCGCCTGCACTTCGTCGAAGCCGAGGCGGGTCGGCTCCACCTGGTTCCAGGCGCCGACGATGGCTTCCTCCAGCCCCAGCACATGGGCCAGGTCCCGGCCCTGGTCCCAGGCATCCAGCAGTTCGCGGATGCTGGCGATGCTGTAGCCCCGCTCCAGCAACTGGCCGATCAGCCGCAGCCGCGCCAGGTGCTCGCCGTTGTAGATCCCCACCCGTCCGCGCCGCTCCGGCGGCGGCAGCAGGCCGCGATCCTGGTAGGCACGCAGGTTGCGCACCGTGGTCCCGGCTTCGCGGGCCAGTTCATCCACGGTGAATTCGGCGTCCGGCGGAACCGGGATGTCGGCGGCCTGGTTGAGCAGTTTGCTGAGGAAGGAGGGGACATTTTTCATGGGCCGGATCATATCGCCGCCCCTCTCACCCCAACAACAGCGCCCTGAACGGCCCAACCATTGGCTGGACTTGCCCCGGCCGGTTGCCACCGATTGCGCCGAAACCCGATCGCAGCCGCTCTACGCCGGGCATTTTCCGCTTTCGGTAACGCGGTAACAGCGCCTGATCCCGACGCGGCCGAGTGCTGGCCAGGGCCGGATTTCCTGTTCAAGAATGACTGTGACATTGACTGATGTAACAGTCCTGCAACCGGAGATTCCCATGCCTGCTCCCGCCCTCGGCGCCCAAGACCTGTCCGAATTTCGCACTGTGCAGCAACTGGCTTATCGCTGCGCGGAAACCATCGCCGGTGAACTGAAGCCCGGTATCACCGAAAAGGAAGCCGCCAGCCTGATGAAGAGCTGGCTGCAGGATCACGGCGTCCGGGACTGGTTTCATCAGCCTTTCGCCTGGTTCGGCCCGCGTACCGCCTTCAAGGGTTTCGACGGCCTGCGCCACCTGGGCGGCTTCAACCTGGCGTTCTATCCGGGCCGGCAGCGGCTGGAAGAAGGCATGCCCTTCATCCTCGACTGCGCGCCCACCCTGGGCGCCTACACGGCGGACATCGGCTACTCCGGCGCCCTGGGCGACAACCGGGTGGTGGAGCGGCTGATGGACGACCTGATGGAGCATCGCCAGCTGATCCTCGACCTGGTGCGCCAGCGCATGCCGCTGGCCCGGGTCAGCCAGGCCGTGGACAGCCTCTGCGCCCGCCAGGGGACCCTGCCCCGGCACAAGGCCTATCCGTTCGAGGTGCTGGCCCACCGGGTGGAAAAACTCGGCGAGCGCAAGCAGGGCCTGTCCATCGCCCGCTTCGGCGTGCGCAATATCTACACCCTGACGCGCAACGCGCTGATCACCGGCCGCCGCGAGGGCTGGTCGCCGCTCTGGTCGAGCAACAGTCGCTCCGAGCACCCGCCGACGCCCGGCCTCTGGGCGGTGGAGCCGCACCTGGGATTCCGGGGCGTCGGCGCCAAGTTCGAAGAATTGCTGGTGGTGACCGCCGACGGCGCCTTCTGGCTGGATGACGACCTGCCCCACGTCCGCCGCTGGCAGGCCCGCCAGCAGGCCAAGCGGGTGGCGGCATGAACGCGCCCCTGCTGCTGGAACCCCAGCGCTTCGCCGTCAAGGGCGACGGCGTGGAGCTGGCCGCCTACCGCTGGGGCAATGCCGCCGGCCCTACCCTGCTGCTGGTGCATGGCTACCCGGACAACCACGAGGTCTGGCTGCCGCTAGTGCGCGAGCTGGCCGCGGACTACCAGATCATCGCGTACGACGTGCGCGGCGCCGGTGCCTCGGATATCCCGCGCAAGACCCGCGACTATCGGCTGGAGAAACTGGCCAACGATCTGGAAGCGGTCATCCAGGCCGTAAGCCCCGAGCGTCCGGTGCACCTGGTGGCCCACGACTGGGGCTCGATCCAGTCCTGGGAGGCGGTGACCGAGCCGCGCATCCAGCCGCTGCTGGCGTCCTACACCACGGTTTCCGGCCCCTGCCTCGACCACGTCGGTCACTGGATGCGCGCGCGCCTCGCGGAGAAACGCCCGCGCGCCCTGGCCCGGGTAGTCGGCCAACTGGTCAGCTCCTGGTACGTCGCCTTCTTCCATACCCCGCTGCTGCCGGAATTGCTTTGGCGCGCCGGCCTCGCCCGCGCCTGGCCCACCCTGCTGCGGCGCCTGGAAGGCGTGCGCGTCGCACGGCCAAACCTCACCCAGGCCTCCGATGGCCAGCACGGCGTGAAGCTCTATCGCGCCAACTTCATCAGCAGCCTGTTCCGCCCGCGCCAGCGGCCTACCCAGGTGCCGGTGCAGTTGATCGTCGCCACTCGCGACCGCTTCGTGCGACCGCAGTTGTTCCAGGACCTGCATCAGTGGGTTCCGCGCCTGTGGCGCCGCGAGGTGGCCGCCGGGCACTGGCAACTGCTGGCCGAGCCCGGCCGCCTGGCGGGCTGGATCAGGGCGTTCGTCGACCACCTGGAAGGCGCCGAAGCCACCCGTGCCCTGAGCCTGGCACAGGTGCGCCCCGGCTCCGGCGAGTTCGCCGGCAAGCTGGTGGTGGTGACCGGCGCTGGCGGCGGCATCGGCCGCGCCACCCTGCTGGAGTTCGCCGAGCGCGGCGCCAGCGTGCTGGCCGCGGATATCGACCTGGCCGCCGCCGAACGCAGCGCGGAACTGGCCCGCGCCCTGGGCGCCGAGGCCTGGGCGCGGCAGCTGGATGTCAGCGACAGCGCGCAGATGGAAGCCTTCGCCAAGGGGGTGCAGGCGGAATTCGGTTGCCCGGATGTCCTGGTCAACAACGCCGGCATCGGCATGGCCGGCGCCATGCTCGACACCCGCCCGGAAGACTGGGAGCGCCTGCTGCGGGTCAACCTGTGGAGCGTGATCGACGGCTGCCGCCTGTTCGCCCGGCAGATGGTGGAGGCCGGCAAGGGCGGGCATATCGTCAACGTCGCCTCGGCGGCGGCCTTCGTGCCCTCGCGCAACTACGCCGCCTACGCCACCAGCAAGGCCGCCGTGCTGATGCTGAGCGAATGCCTGCGCGCGGAACTGGCGGGCAAGGGCATTGGCGTCACCGCCATCTGCCCGGGGCTGGTCAACACCGGAATCATCCAGGCCACCCGCTTCAACGGGCTGGACGCCGAAGCCGAGGCCCAGCGCAAGGCCAAGGTGCAGCGCCTCTACCGGCGCCGCAACCTCAGCGCCGAAACCGTGGCCACCCGCATCGCCCAGGCGGTGGAACGCAACAAGGCGGTGCAGGCCGTGGGCAGCGAAGCCCATCTCAGCGTCGCCCAGTGGCGCTTCGCCCCCTGGCTGTCGCGCCTGCTCGCACGCCTGAACCTTTCCGCCTGAGGACCGCCCCATGAGCCACGAGCATCACCGCCTGGAACAACGCAAGGTGCGCTTCGACTTCGCCGACACCCCGCTGCACTGGGTGCCCGGCGAGCCGGAGGCCTCGCACATCATGAACACCCTGCACCTGATCCTGCCGGCGGGGGAATTCTGGTTCTGCCGGGTCTACAACAAGGCGCTGCCGCTGATCACCGACGAGCGCCTGCGGGAGGACGTGCGCGGTTTCGTGCGCCAGGAGGCGCAACACGCCCGCGCCCACGACAGCGCCCTGGTGCCCTACCTGGAACGCCACGGCATCGATCCCACTCCTTTCACCCAGGGCATCTACTGGCTGTTCGAGAAGGTGCTGTGCGATTACCCCTTGGGCGAGAACGCCGTTTCCCGCTGGCTGCAGCCCTGGTGGCTGCGGCAACGGGTCGGGCTGATCGCTGCGGTGGAGCACTTCACCTGCGTGCTGGGCAACTGGATCATCACCACCCGCAGCCTGGACGACGCCGACCCGGTGATGCTCGACCTGCTGCGCTGGCACGGCGCCGAGGAAGTGGAGCACCGCTGCGTTGCCCATGACCTGCACGTGCACTTGAAAGGCAGCCTGCTGATGCGCTGGTTCTACATGCTGGTGGCCAGCGGGGCGCTGATCTTCCTGTTCAGCCGCTCCATGCGCACGCTGATGCGCCAGGACCCGGCCACTCGCTACCACTGGGGTTTCCTGCGCCTCTGGCGTGCCTTGGGCAAGCGCGATCTGCTGCCGCCCATGGGCAGTATCGGGGTGGCGGTCCTGCGGTATTTCCGGCCGAGTTTCCATCCGCGTACCGAGGGGGATCTGCAGGTGGCGCTGGACTATCTGGCGCGCTCGCCTGCCGCGCGGAGGGCGGCGGGGGTTGGGGTTTAGGTTGGAATGGATGCGAAGGGCGGGGGGAAGGGTTGCCCTTGGGAGTCCGAGCAGGGCACTACTACCCTCACCCCCGGCCCCCGCTCTGCGCCCCGGCCTGATCGCTTCGCGCTCAGTCGTTCATCGGCGCCGGAAGCGGTGCTTCCGAAAGCGTGCCTCTTCACCCCAGAGGGCGAGGGGTGACTCGCGCCGGCAGCTCTGTGCCATCCGGCTGGCACTGTCCCTTGTAGGGGCGAATTTATTCGCCAAGCAGAACGCCGTTCTGCCGTAGGTTGGCGTCGAGGAACGAGACCCAACGATGAACACGATCGTTGGGTGTCGCTTCGCTCTACCACAACCTACGCCGATGCCGTGCAGGCCACACAGGCCCGCCGGGGGGGGGGGGGAGTTCAACCCTCGAACTGCTCATCCAGCAGCGGCAATCCCGCTGCCCTTTCCAGCAGGTCATTGGGCAGGCTCTTGCTGGCGCGGGCGCCGAGGAGTTTGAGGTTTTCCACGCGGCCGATCAGGTTGCCGCGACCGTCCACCAGTTTGTTGCGGGCGTTGGCGTAGGCTTTGTCCAATTGCTGCAGGCGGCTGCCCATCTCGTCCAGGTCCTGGACGAAGGCGACGAACTTGTCGTACAGCGCCCCGGCGCGTTCGGCGACCTCGCGGGCGTTCTGGCTCTGTCGCTCCTGGCGCCAGAGGCTGTCGATCACCCGCAGGGTGGCCAGCAGCGTGGTGGGGCTGACGATCACGATGTGCTGCTCGAAGGCTTCCTGGAACAGGCCCGGATCGGCCTGCAGGGCGGCGGCGAAGGCGGCTTCGATGGGGACGAACAGCAACACGAAGTCCAGGCTGTGCAGGCCTTCCAGGCGCTGGTAGTCCTTCACGGACAGGCCCTTCAGGTGGCTGCGCAGGGACAGCACGTGCTGCTTCAGGGCCTGGCTGCGGGCCGCCTCGTCATCGGCCGCGATCAGCGCCTGGTAGGCGGTGAGGCTCACCTTGGCGTCGACCACCACCTGCTTGTCCCCCGGCAACTGGATCAGCACGTCGGGCTGGAAGCGTTCGCCTTCGGCGCTCTTCAGGCTGACCTGGGTCTGGTATTCGCGGCCCTTCTCCAGACCGGCATGTTCCAGCACCCGCTCCAGCACCAGCTCGCCCCAGTTGCCCTGGGTCTTCTGGCCTTTCAGGGCGCGGGTGAGGTTGGTGGCTTCATCCCCCAGGCGCTGGTTGAGCTGTTGCAGCCGCTCCAGTTCCTTGCCCAGGGAGAAACGTTCGCGGGCTTCCTGTTGATAGCTCTCTTCCACCCGTTTCTCGAAGGCCTGGATGCGTTCCTTCAGGGGGTCGAGCAACTGGCCCAGGCGCTGCTGGCTGGTCTCGGCGAAACGCTGCTCGCGCTCGTCGAAGATCTTCCCGGCCAGTTCGGCGAATTGCGCGCGCAGGTCGTCGCGGGCCGCCTGCAGGTCGCCGAGGCGCTGTTCATGGGCTTCGCGCTGCTCCCGCAACTCGGCCTCCAGGCCGGCGCGGTCGGCGTCCAGGCGGCGCAGTTCGCCGTCCTTGCGCTCACGCTCCTGGTTCCAGGCCAGCAGGGCTTCGCGGGCGCTCTGGCGTTCGACGCCAAGCAACTCCGCCTCGCGGCGCAGGGCGGCCAGTTCGGCCTGCTGGGCCGCGTTGAGCTGGCTGAGCTCGCGGTTTTCCTCGCGGCTGTCGTCCAGCTGCACGGTCAGGCCGTCCTGGGCCAGTTGGGCGTTGGCCAGGCGTTCTTCGAGGAGGGTGTGTTCGGTCTGGAGGGCGGCGAGTCGGCGCTGTTGCTGCCAGATCAGGCCGCATAGCGGCACGGCGGCGGCGAGCAGGCCAATCAGCAGGTTGGGGAGATCAAGGGTGGGCATGAGCGGCTCCGCGCTGAGATGGCGGGAGTATAACCAGCCGCGCCTGGTGCGATCAGGGTTGCAGCGGGAGGCGGTCGAGCAGGCGATCCAGCTCCAGCTGCGCGCGGCGGTCACCGGCGCGGGCGGCCTGGCGCAGCATGTCCAGGCCGATGCGGCGGTCGCGGTTGTTGCCGCAATCCCGGCAGAGCATCTGGCCCAGGCGGCTCTGGGCTTCCACCACGCCGTCCCGCGCCGGCTGCTTGAGCAGGTTGCCGGCAATCCGCTTCACGCTCGGAGCCTGGCCCAGGCGCGGGCTATCCAGCAGCCAGACGGCGACTCGGGTGGGCAGGGTCTGCGGGGCGGAGGACGATGCGGCGGGGACGCGGAACTTCATGAAACAGGGGCAGGTGGCCGGAAAGGCGCGCAACTCTACTCCTTTTTCCCGGCAGGTAAAGTCTTGCAATTGTCGCAGGTCGCGATCTAGAGCAAGTGCTCGGGACAATCCACAGAAGCTGTGGATAACTCTGTGTAGAACGTGCTCGAAAAGTCACCAAGTGCTTGTGGATCGTGGCCTCCGCTCAAACTGACGATTTTTTCACCAATCAAAAAATTCCTTATTTTTCATGTAGTTACGAATTCACCATCAAGAATCAAGCGCTTACAGGGCTTTCCAGCGGACTTTTGTGTGGCCGCCTCGCTACTGTGCACAACTTGAATCTGTCAATACCCTCCTTGCTCCGTTACAGGGCATTTCCCCTGGGAAAGCGGCTGGAATCGGTGTTGTACGGGCGTTCAAGGCGACGATCGGCGGAACAAAAAAGCATTTTTGAGGTCTCTGCGAAGCTGGTACGAAGGTCCTTGTGCGCCAACTCTGTGCACAAGTTCGTCGCCATCTTGTACATCGCCATCTCCCTTCCCGGCAGGAAGGCCCCTAGAATGGCTCGCCTAGCCCATCCGACCCCGCCTCCATGGACAAAGCCAGAATCCACCGCCTCATCCTCGAACGGCTCGCCGCCGACCTGCAGCTGCTGCAGCGCGCCGCGCAATCCGCCTACGAGGCGGCGACCCACGAGGAAAACATCGCCGAGAACAAGTACGACACCCTCGGCCTGGAGGCCTCCTACCTTGCCACCGGCCAGGCCCGCCGCGCCGCCGAGATCAAGCAGGCGCTGGGCCTGTTCGAGAACCTCAGCCTGCGCCCCTTCGACCCCGCCCGGGGCATCCAGCTCAGCGCCCTGGTGGTGCTGGCCGCCGAAGATGGCAGCGAGCAGCGGTTGTTCCTCGGGCCTGAAGCCGCCGGCCTGAAAGTGGTGGACCAGGGCGAGGAAATCACCGTGATCAGCCCCCGCTCTCCCCTGGGCCAGGCCCTGCTGGGCAAGGCCCAGGGCGCCGAGGTGACCCTGGTGATCGGCAATGGCCGTCAGACCTTCGAGGTGCTGGAGGTACACTGAAACTGATGCCCCATCGCTCTGGAGGCCCCATGACTCGCCAACGCCGCGTCCTGCGCATCAGTTTCAGTCCCCTGGCCCTGACCCTCAGCGTTGCCCTGGGCGTCTGGCTCGGGTTCATCGCCATCGGCATTACCGGCTACGTCGGCTACCGGCTCTACACGGCCAGCACCGGCGCACCGGTGGCCGAGATCTCCATCCCACCACAGGCTTCGCCACAACCGGCCCCAACGCCCTCCCCGGCTCCGGCTCCGGCGCCTGCCCAGCCCGGTTATGACGAGGAGCGCCTCCGGCAGTACGAAGAGCGCTACGACGCCGCCCAGCGAGCGGAGAACGACCGCGTGGAACGGCAGGAGCAGCAGCGCCGCCTGAACGACGCCAAGTGCCAGTTCTGGACGGAGCAGTACCGCAACGCCCCGACCGAGAAGGCCAAGCGCAACATGGACCAGGAGTGCGGGTAACGGACGTCCCGTCTGATTTCATTGCGCCAGCCGACCAAAGGCAGCCGGCTTCGACCGACCGTCACATGGCTACGGCTAGACTCAGGTCGTGCGCCCTTCACTTTGGCGCCTGAGGCGGTTCGCAATGGGTCCCGAAATCTTCATAGCCTTGATGATCATGGGCTGGCTGCTCGCAGCGGTTGCGTTGCTCTGGGCCATGCTCAGGATCTCCCACCACCATCACCACCATCGGCCTTCGCCCCCTCACTCCTCCCGCTCGTTCCGGCGGCACAAGGTGAAGGACTCCCCGGCCACACCGCACTGACGGCACGTCCGCAAGCACGTGGTAGCACCTTGCGGGCAACGTGCGGCCATTTGTCTTGATATTTCAGTCAATCCAATGAATTTTGGGATGGCTGATGGCGGGCTGAAGCCACCCTACGAAACTGATGGGTATCGCTGCAAATGGGCGGCCATCGTCGTCGATCTAGCGGAAATCCCGGCTGCGTATATCGAGCTCGGCGAGCAGTGGCGTCAGGTCCTGCATGCGCCGGGCGATGAGGTGGCGCACGCCGTCCACCGCTTCCAGGCGGCCGTCCACCTGCATCATCCGTGAGCCCACCAGCACACGGCGCTGGCGTTCGGCCAGGTCGTGCCAGACCACCACATTGACCATGCCGTACTCGTCTTCCAGGGTGACGAAGATCACCCCGCTGGCGGTCTGCGGGCGCTGGCGGCCCACCACCAGGCCCGCGACGCTGACCTGCCGACCATGCTCCACATCCAGCAGCTCCCGCGAGCTGCGACAGCGCCGCTTGCGCAACTCGCCGCGCAACAGGGCAATGGGGTGCGGACCCAGCGTGGTGCCGACGGTGGCGTAGTCGGCGTGCAGGTCCTCACCCACGGTGGGCAGCGGCAGGGCCACCTGCACTTCTTCCTGTTCAGGCAGGCCGGCGAAGAGCGGCGCCTGTACGTCCACCCCCGCCACCGCCCAGCGCGCCCGATGGCGATGCCCGGCCAGGCCGCGCAGGGCACTGGAATCGGCCAGCAGTTCGCGGGCGCGGGCATCCAGGTGGGCACGCTGGCAAAGGTCGCCGACACCGCTGAAGGCCCCGAACCGTCGGGCGGTCTCGATGCGCTTCGCGTCTTCCTCGCGGAATCCGCGCACCATCCGCAGCCCCAGGCGGATGGCCAGTTCGCCCGTCTCCCCCACCGGCTCCAGGGAGCAGTCCCAATCGGAATACCGCACATCCACAGGACGCACGTCGAGGCCATGCCGGCGGGCGTCCTGCAGCACCTGGTCGGGGCTGTAGAAACCCATGGGCCAGCTGTTGATCAGGGCGCAGGCATAGGCGGCCGGCTCATGGCATTTCAGCCAGCAACTGGCGTAGGTGAGCAGGGCGAAGCTGGCGGCATGGGACTCGGGGAAGCCATAGCTGCCGAAGCCTTTGATCTGCTCGAAGATCCGCTCGATGAAGTCCAGCTCATAGCCCTTGGCGAGCATCCGCGAAGTCAGGCGTTGACGGTGGTGCTCCAGGCCGCCGTGACGTTTCCAGGCGGCCATGTTGCGACGCAGTTCGTCGGCCTCGCCCGGGGTGTAATCGGCGGCAACGATGGCCAGTTGCATCACCTGTTCCTGGAACAGCGGCACGCCCAGGGTGCGCTCGAACACCTTCTTCAACGCTTCGGAGGGGTAGGTCACCTCCTCCAGCCTCTTTCGCCGGCGCAGGTAGGGATGGACCATGTCGCCCTGGATGGGGCCGGGCCGGACGATGGCCACCTGGATCACCAGGTCGTAGAACGTTTCAGGCCGCAGGCGCGGCAGCATGGCCATCTGTGCCCGGGACTCGATCTGGAACACGCCGATGGTGTCGGCGCGCCCGATCATTTCGTAGGTGGCCGGGTCATCCTGGGGCAGGCTGGCCAAGGTCCAGCGGGTGCCGCGATAGTGCTCGATCAGGCCGAAACAGCGACGCAATGCGCTGAGCATGCCGAGGGCCAGCACATCCACCTTGAGCAGCCCCACCAGGTCGAGGTCGTCCTTGTCCCACTGGATGACCGTGCGATCGGCCATGGTGGCGTTTTCCACCGGCACCAGGCTGTCCAGCGGCGCTTCGGAAATGACGAAGCCGCCGGGGTGCTGGGACAGATGGCGGGGAAAGCCGATCAATTCGCCGGTCAGCGCCAGCACCCGGCGCAACACCGGGCTGTCGGGGTCGAAGCCGGCTTCGCGCAGGCGGTCCGCTGGCGGGACATGGTCGCTCCAGCTGCCGCAGCAATCGGCCAGGGCGTTGACCTGGTCCGGCGGCAAGCCGAGGGCCTTGGCCACATCACGCACCGCGCCGGCGCCGTGGTAGGTGTTGACCACCGCGGTAAGCGCCGCCCTGCCCCGCCCATAGCGACGGAACACGTATTGGATGACCTCCTCGCGACGCTCGTGCTCGAAGTCGACGTCGATGTCCGGCGGCTCGTTGCGCTCGCGGGAAAGGAAGCGCTCGAAGAGCATCTGTATATGCGAGGGGTCGATGGCGGTGATCCCCAGGACGTAACAGACCAGGGAGTTGGCCGCCGAGCCGCGGCCCTGGCAGAGGATGTCCTGGCTGCGGGCGAAGTTGACGATGTCGTGCACCGTGAGGAAGTAGCTTTCGTAGCCCAGTTCGGCGATCAGCCGCAGTTCCTTCTCCAGCATGTCCCGGGTTTGCGGATCGACGCCCCGGGGCCAGCGCCGGGCCATCCCTTCCTCGGCCAACTGGCGCAACCAGCTGCTGGGGCTGTGGCCGTCCGGCACCAGTTCGTGGGGGTACTGGTAGCGCAGTTGGTCCAGGTCGAAACGGCAGCGGCGGGCGATGCGCACCGACTCGGCCAGCAGTTCCGCCGGGTAGAGGCCGGCGAGCACGTCGCGCTGGCGCAGGTGGCGCTCGCCACTGGGGAACAGGCGGTAGCCGGCCTCGGCCACCGTGCAGTGGTGGCGCACGGCGGTCATGCAGTCCTGCAGGGCGCGACGGCCACGGGCGTGCATATGCACATCGCCCGCCGCCACGGCCGGGATGCCGAGGCGTTCGGCCAGGGCCAGCAGGCGCCTCAGGCGTCCGGCGTCATCCGGCCCCTGATGCAGCTCCACCGCCAGCCACAGGCGTTCGGGGAAGCACTGGCGCAGCCAGGAACCGTCGCAGCCGTCGTCATCCAGGTCGGGCACCCAGAGGGCCAGCAGGCCATCCACAGGGCCGGCCAGGTCCTCGCGCAGCAGGCGGTATTCGCCCTTCTTCGCGCGCCGCCGGGCCTGGGTGATGAGACCGCAGAGGCGCTGGTAGCCGGCCAGGTTTTCCACCAGCAGCACCAGCTTGGGCCCGCCGTCGACACGCACCTCGCTGCCGATCACCAGGGGCAGCCCGCAGTCTTTCGAGGCCTGCCAGGCGCGGACGATGCCGGCCAGGGTGCATTCGTCGGTGATCGCCAGGGCTTCGTAACCGTGGCTCGCGGCGCGTTGGAACAACTCGGTGGCGCTGGAGGCCCCGCGCTGGAAGCTGAAGTTGGACAGGCAATGCAGCTCGGCATAGGCGCTCATGCGAACCAGCCCTGCAACAGCAGCGGCCCCTCCCCCTTCAGCGCGCGGAAGGCCCAGCCACGCTGGCCGCTGCGGGTTTCCACGAGGTAATAGTCGCGGCGCACGTCGCCGCCGTCCCACCAGCCGGATTCGATGCGCTCGGGCCCGGCCAGGATCTGCACGGAGCCTTCCCGCAGGGGCACCGGCTCACGCAGCAGCCAACCGGGACGCGGAGCGCCAGGCGGCAGGGGCGCCCGGGGAAGATCGCCCCCCAGTTGCCAGGCACATTCGGGGCGGTGATCGGCGCGGGCGACAAGGTTGTGCACCGCGTCGTCCCCCAGGCGTGCCCGCAGGCGTTCGCGCAACTGTTCCCAGGGCAGGGATTGCTGCGGGCGCTCGTCGAACAGTTCGCGGCGCTCCGGCACGAAAGCCGGCAAGTCCCGCGCCTGCAGACGGAAGGCGCGCACCGGCGCCGGCACCTGCAATTGCTCCAGCCGGCCACGGGCCAGCTCGAAGAGCATGGCCGCCTCGCGCTCGGCGCTGAGCAGGCCCACCGGCACCAGGGTGTCGGCAAGCTCACGGTGCTCCAGGTGCAGGGTGAAGCGCTGCACGCCGCTGTCGCGACCGGCGAGGAAGGCGGCCAGGTCGGCGGTGAGGCGGCGCAGGGGAAAGAGCAGCGCCTGGTGGGATTCCACCTCGAAATTCAGCTCGAGGCGCACATCGAACTCATCCGGCGGCCGGTAACACTCCAGGGCCAGGGGTCGCTCACCCAGCAGGCAGTCGAGGTGTTGCAGTACCTCGGCCGGAAAGCGCCGGGCCACGGTTTCCCGTGGCAGCGCCAGCACCTGCTCCAGGTTGCGCAGGCCCATGCGGGCGAAGGCGGTGGCGGCCTCGCGGGCCAGGCCGGCGCGATCCACCGGCATCCGCCCCAGGGCGTCACGCAGTTCCTCCCGGCTCGCCACCGCCAGGCCGTCGTAGGCATTGGCCAGCACCCGCGCCGCCGCCGGGTTGGGTGCGGCGACGATGCGGTGGCGGAAGCCCAGGGCCGCCAGTTCCCGGCGCAGACGCGCCTCGAAGCGCGGCCAGGGGCCGAACAGGCTGAAGCTGGATTCCACTTCCATGAGCAGGGTTCGCGGGTAGCGCAGGCTGACCTGGGAGCTGAAGCGATAGGCCCAGGCGGCGAGCAATTGCTGCCAGTGCTCGACCTGCGCCGGGTCGTACTCCACCAGAGCAAAGTCGCGGCTCAGGGCGTGGGCGGCGGTCAGCGACTGGCCGGGACGCAGCCCCAGGGCCCTGGCCGCCGGATTGAGGGCGCGCAGCACACGGCGCTGGGGCGTGCCGGTCACCAGTGCCAGGGGCGCGTCGGGATCGGGGTGACCCCGCAGCACGCCATCCAGCGCCAGTTGCGGCAGCAATATGCAGGCCCAACGCATGGCGGCTTCACCGGGCCAGGGCAATGGGCGCCGCTGGCGGCAGGCCGCCCCGGCACTTGAGCACCCGCAGCTGCGCCGGACGACCGTCGACGGCGATGCGCAGGGCCGCCGGCGAAGGGTTGAGGGCGGCGTCCAGGGGGCGGTAGGCGAAGGCCAGGGTCTGGCCGGTTTCGGCGGCTACTTGCAGGCGGCGCAGGGCACGGTCATCCGCCTGCTGCGGCCAGCAGAGCACCGCGCCGCAGCTGCCGGAACGCAGGCATTGCTCGGCCGCCCAGAGGGCATCGCGGCCGCTGGTCTCCACCAGCGCCAGCCAGCGCAGGTCCACCCCGGCCGCCTGCCAGGCCTGTGGATAAGGGATATGGGGCGGCGCTACCAACACCACGCGCTCGGCGCGGGCCGTCAGCCGTGCCAGTGTGGGCCAGAGCAGGCGCAACTCGCCCAGGCCCGCGCCCGGAACGAGGATTTCGCTGAGAGCGGCTTCAGGCCAGCCGCCGCCAGGCAGGACCGCATCCAGCCCGGCATGGCCAGTGGGCTGCTCGCTGCCGGCCGGCTGTGCACCGGACTGACCCTTCCACACCCGCCGCTCGTTGAGCAGGGCGTCGAGGGCAACGACAGCGCCCATCAGGCCCGTCCGTTACGCAAAGAGAAAAACGGCAGCCCTTGGGAGGGGCTGCCGAAAGGGCCAGGAACAATCATCAAGGCCATTGGGGGAAATCCTACGCATACTGTATTTATATACAGTAAATCGCAGAGACTTCCTACGGTCAATTCGGAAAAGACGGAAGGCTTGCGAACGTACGGAACATCTGCAGACCTGCCGCCCCTTCGTCATTTCACGAAGTGATTACCCCAGCGCTCGGCCTGGCGTACCGACTGCATGCGCAGGGTCTTCGCCCCCTTCGCCTGCTCGGCGGCCGCGGCGATCTCGTCGTCGATGACCTTGGTCGACAGCGCCAGCCAGCTGGTGGCGAAGGCCATGGCGTCCCCGTTGATCTCCAGGGCGTTCAGGTCGAGGTTGGCGGTGTTGTCACAGCCCTGGTGGTAGCAGGGGTCGAAGGGCTGACCGGCGGCGCCACCGTATTGCTGTGCCTGCTCCTCGCTCTTGATGTCTTCGGCGCCGGTGAACAGGCCGCCGAAGGGGATGCCCACCTCGAAGAACTGCGCATAGTCGGAACGGAAGTCGATCTGGGTGCCCTCGGACGGCTCGCCGCGCAGCCTGAAGTAGGCCTCGAACAGGCGCTCGATGGCCGCCGAACCGGGCGGGCCCTGCAGGCCGAAGGACGAGCCGTCGCCGTCATAGATGAAGTTGGCGAAGTTCGGCGAACCGATCATGTCGAAGTTGAGGTACGCCTTGATCTTCTTCTTCTCCTCGTCGCTCAGGTTGTCGACGTAGAAGGTCGAACCCACCAGCCCGGACTCCTCCGCTCCCCACCAGGCGAAACGCACCTTGTTCTGCGGGTGCGCCTTGCGCAGCAGCACGGCCATTTCCAGCAGGGCTGCGCTACCCGTGCCGTTGTCGTTGATACCGGGGCCCTCGAACACCGAATCCAGGTGGGCGCCGACCATCACCACATTGTCCGGGTTGCCACGCTGGGTTTCGGCCACCAGGTTGAAGGTCTCGGTCTTCTTGCGGATCACGTCCGCCACCATGCGCAGCTGCAGGCCGGCGGTCTGCGACCAGGCCGCGCCGTTGTCATAGGTGGCGAAGAGCACCGGGATGCCGCCTTCGTAGCCGTCGCCCAGGGTGACGTTTTCCAGGCCCTTGCGGTCCTCGGTGTTGCCCTGGTTGAAGATGATCACCCCCGCCGCACCGGCGGCCGCGGCGTTCTCCGCCTTGATTTCGAAGGTGCAGCTGCCGCGCTGGATCAGGGCGATGGCACCACTGGGGAAGCCGGCGAAGTCTTCCGCCTCACAGCCGCTGGACGAGGTGTTGCCGGCGCCCAGGACCACATCCACCGGCACCACCGGCGCGCTGACGTCGCCGGGATCGGTCTGCGACAGGTAGTTGAAGTCCTCCTCCCAGACATAGCCGGCCGGCTGCGGCGCCAGGGCCTGCAGGGTGCCCGGCCCCTTGGGGAAGAACGCGGTGAAGGGGAACGGCTGGACTTGGACCTGGTAGCCGGCGCGCTCCAGGGTGCTCTTCACGTAGTCGATGGAGGCCTGATAGCCCGGCAGGCCGGCGGCTCGATTGCCGTCGTTGAGGGCGGCGATGTCCTGCAACGCCTGCAGCCGGCTCATCACATTGCTCGCCTCCAGGCAGCGCGGCAGGCCCAGGGGCGTGCCCACCAGGACGGGCGACTTGCACAGGCCGGGGTTGGGTTTGCCGGGGCTCCAGAACTCGCCGAAGGCATCGCCTTCAGGCGCCGGGGCGGCAAGGGTGGACGTGGAAGCGGCGAGAACGAGGGAACCAACAACGCGTCTGACGCGGTTCTTGTGGGTCATGACTTCAATCCTTTTGAAGTGGTTGTAGGCAGACCTGCCGTGGCATTGCGCCACTGTCCTGTACGACTTCCTCGGGAGCAGGCCTAGGAGAAGAGACTGGCAGCCAATGATTCGGTTCTTGCCGTTTATGTGAAAAACGTGCGTTTGGTCGCCTTTTTCGAAGATTTTCACAGGTGTTCGTGCCAGCAAGAGGCCATCACCCAGCGACGGAGACGACCTGCGCGGGGCAGTCCTATGCTGAAAACTGTCCCCTTCCCTGGAGCCAGTCATGTGCGGACGCTTCGCCCAGAACCGCAAACCCCACCGCTATGCGGAGGCCCTTGGCCTGCTGCCGGAGCAGGTGCGCCTGAGCGGGCTGGAAGAACCCATCGGCCGCTTCAACGTCTGCCCCGCCACCCGCGTCCACCTGCTGCACCTGGATGACGATGGCCTCTACGACGATGAAGTGATGTGGGGCTGGAAACCTCACTGGGCCACCGGCAAACAGCCGATGCCGCGCCATGCCCAGATCGAAACCCTGGCCAGCGGCAGCTTCTTCCGCGCCATCTGGAAATCCGGCCGCGCCCTCGTGGGCGCCGATGGCTGGTACGAATGGAAGACCAGCCCGGACGACCCCAAGCTCAAGCAGCCCTACTACTTCCGCCGCAAGGGCGACCTGCCGCTGCACTTCGCCGTGATCGGCCAGTTCCCCCGCAATGGACGGGCGGAGCGTGAGGGCGACGGCTTCGTGATCCTCACCGGCGCCTCCGACGGCGGCCTGGCCGGCATCCACCCCCGCAAGCCGCTGGTGCTGCCACCGGACCTGGCGCGGGTCTGGCTGGCCCCCACCACCCTGCCCGAGGAAGCGGAAGAAATCGCCCGCCTGCACAGCCTGGCGGCCGAGGATTTCGAGTGGTTCCCGGTGGGCCGGGAAGTGGGCAATTCGCGCAACGACCATCCGGGGCTGATCGAGCCGATCACCGATCCAGTGGTTTAGGTTTGGGGGTAATGGCGCGTCAGATGACCGGGTCCCAACGCTGGGACCAGTCCGTCTCCTGGCGCACCAGGTCCCGCAGCAGCCCCATGGCCTGCTGCAACGCCGCCGAATCCCGATTGCGCGAATAGACCAGATAGACCGGGTAGCTGAATTCCGGGGTTCGCGGCACACGCTCCAGCGCGCCACTCTCCAGGTAGCTCTGCACGACCCGGGTACGGAAATAGCCGGAGCCGCCATGTTCGAGGATGTACTGCAGCGCCAGCGGTCCCAGATTAAAGCCGATGGCGGGCCGGGCCCTTTCCGGAAGCGCGAAGTCGTGCTGCCGGCGGAAGGCTTCGCCCCAGTCCACATAGACGTAGGGTTCCGGCTCCCTCGCCTTCACCATGATGAGTTTTTCTTCCAGCACCTCTTCCACCTGCAGGCCGGGCCAGTAGGTGGGCTGATACACCAGCGCCGCATCCAGGGTCCCCAGTTCGAGTTGCTTGAGGAGCGATTGCCCATCTGCGATTTCCGCCCGGACGCCGTGGGTGCCGATGGACTCACGAATGCTCCGCACCCAGTGCAGCATCAGCGGGTTGCAGAGGCTCACCTCGCCGCCGACATGCAGGATGTTGTGGAAACCCTCGGGTAGCGGCAGGTCGCGCTGGGCGGTTTCCCAGGCCTGGAACATCTGGTTCGCATAGACGAGGAACGCCTCGCCATCCGGCGTGAGCCTGGCGCCCGAGCGATTGCGAACGAAGAGCGTGCACTTCAGATGACTTTCGAGTTTCTGGACGCGCGCGGTGATGGCGGTCTGGGTGATGTGCAGGTTCTCTGCCGCAGCAATGAAGCTGCCGTGGCGCGCAATCTCGAGAAAGGTGCGGGTCAGGTCGATATCCATCGGGGTGGGGGCCGCCAGGGTTTTCCGGATTGTATCCGAAGGTTTTCGTCGACGCCGGATGGGGCTCGCCATCATCACGCCCTGCACGCTGGCGGCAGCTAACGGCCTGCGAGCACCGCCCCCTCCAGACCAACGTGCATCCGCAGGGTCAATGACGGCATACACTTGTTCGGCACAGGCAGCGGCCAACTTGGGGGAGGATTCGCCCCCGACGTCGACGGCCTCCGCTCCCAGGCGCCCTGCCCCGACGGCTGACCGACAACACGCCGGGCAGCCAAATGCACCAGCCTGGAGCAATAACCATGAAAAACACGACCCCTGGCCTCTCTTCAGCGTCGATTCGCAGCGGCAGTTTCGTGCTTCTTTCCACCCTGCTGATTGCAACAGGCTGCGCACAAAACCCCGACATCCGAGCCAGCCGCGACGGAACGTCCGGCATCACGGCCAGCGGCAATACTGACTACATCGCCTGCGTGAAAGAAGACGCTGGGCAGAACGCCCCGACCTTTATCCAGGAAGAGAACGGCAAAACCCTGCTGTTCATTGGCAGCACCAATCCTGAAAAGGCTTCAGGGCTTGTCGAGCTCTCCAGCACCGGCAGCCAGAGCCAGTACTCCGTCTACCAGCGCCATGCCTGGCAGGACAAAGGGCGGCTGATCAATGCAGCGGTGATGTGCTCCAGTACATGAGGTGCTGGAAACGTTCGGGTTAGCGTGTGACGGGCCAGCGGGCGCTGGCCCGTCAACTTTCGGGGACTTTTCCCTACCCATCAATAATTCAAGTATTGCTCCAGTGTTGCCCAGCCTTTTTCACGGGCTTTGGAAATCGTCTCGCTGGCATTCTCCACGGCTTTAATCAGGTCGCCTTTTGTACAGACCTTGCTGACTTGTACTTCCCCCTTATCAAATCGCGAGACGAATCGCTTGGCTTCATCGATAAGCCTGGCACATGAATCATCAGGTTTCAGTTTCGGCCTCCATTCATTCTCTAGCTCCAAAGTGCACATGCTTGTTCTTAATTCAAGATCGTATGTGTGGTTGCAGCCTGCCCCGTATGTCACACCTACAAAGAACAAGAATGGAAGCAGAGTCAATGATGATGGTTTCATATCGATTGATTCCTGCTGAGTCACATATGAGTATAGATCAAGCACTTACATGACCAGAAAGGGCACTCAGGAAATCGATCGCATAACAAAAGTCACTGGCATCGCTCTGAATTATTACGCCATCTCTCAGACCTGAATACATAGCGACGCACTCGCCACCCAAGTCAAAACTGACAACTTCACCAGAACAGAAAACTGCTAGAGGTTAAGTTTCACTGTGGCGACAGTAGGACCTGAAATTGCAGGAACCCGTCGCGTGAACCGCCCCTCAATACGTTATGGGAAGTTCAAAAAGCAAAGGGGCGATAACACTGGCGCCTAGTGGGCGCATTCACGCTAGGGCTGGAGGACCATCATGTGTAACCGCTACGTTTCCCCGTCAGATGCTGCCATCGAGCGGTACTGGCACATCGGCAGTCACAGCTTCGGGCGTTGGATCCAATCCTTCAATGTGGCACCCACCACTACCGTTCCGATGGTAAGGCTGAGTGATGCCGGGGAGCCGGAAGTCACCGCTGCCCGATGGGGACTGATCCCACCGTGGTGGTGGGTGCCCAAGCTTCCAACCTTGTCATTCACTGCGCGCAGCGAAGAGGCCGCAAGCAAGTCCATGTGGAAGATGAGCCTCCGCACGCACCGGTGCCTTCTGCTCGCCAAGGGGTGGTATCAGTGGAGATACCAACAAGGCCACCAGCAACCCTATTTCATCCACGGCGCCGACAGCGACGATGTGTTAGCCATCGCAGGCCTGTGGAGCGAATGGATCGCCCCGGATGGGCGGTTCATCACCTCGTGTGCGTTGCTGACGAAACCCGCAGCCCCAGCCATTCACCGGATTCATAGACGGATGCCTGTCGTCCTTGCGCCTGAGCAATTTGACGGGTGGCTGTCGCCTGGTACGCCCAGCAGCAACGTCCAGGCCTTGATGGCCAACTCTCGTCATGAGTTCACGGGCTACGCGGTGAGTACGCGGGTAAACAACACGCGGAACGATGATGTGGGGCTGCTGGAGCCAGTGGATGCGGGGTAGCTCTCCCCCTGCCAGCTGAGTGCATTAGCCATGTGCGGCGGACAAACAAGAAGCCCCGTGAATCGTTGATCTACGGGGCTTTTCATGTATGGCGGGAAGATGGGGATTTGATCCCTACTGACTTGTGGCTCAGTCCGTCGCAACCCAGCTCAATTCAGGGCTTCCAGAAAATCGCCCGTGTCGATATTCGACAGTTCGTGTCTGTGAATTCGAAACTTTTTCGACATCCATTACTTTGCCGACTAGCAGGAAAAAAACCGGCGAGGCAGGAGCTTAGAGGCAGACCTACCAACGAAGGAGTTTCAGTATTCAAAATCCACCCGATACTGCCACGCCCCCCTGGCTATCAAGGCTCACCCAGTACGTCACTTTCCTCCAAGGCTTTGCTGCTTTAAAAAACATCAGAAAGCTGATACAGGCCCTCGTAAATTTCGTCAGTTGGACCGATCAGATCTCTTTTTCCTTCCGGGTTACTAATGACTATTGTCATCCGCCCCTGCGCTCCCGTTTGCTCCCGCGAAACAATCATCTCAGCGGAATTCCATGTCTCGGGTGTAGCGGTAATTAGTTCCTCGACGATTTTTCTGTCAATTGGAGCTTGTAATTCCTGCAAAGTCCGCATGATTCTCACTCATTTGCTGAAGATGCTGACGGCGTCATCCGCGAGGTTTAGCGAAGCGAACAGGAAAAATAAATCCCCTTTCTTCTCGAGGAAGAACTGATGGTGGCGAAGTGGCCGGAAAGATGTCGATCCATGACGGGCTACTGATTTCCCGTTCCTTGGATTAAGTAATGGCTCCCTTTCGCGAGCTACGGCTTTGTCATTTCGGCAGTGGTTGCTATCCCGCGTTGGGAGTCGCCAAGCTTGAATGGGCTTCGCCGTAATCCGGTGAGACCTGGCCCTTTTCCAAGTCCGTCTCTCCTTTCAAAAGCCAAAGCTCGTACTGAGGGAACGCCTGCAGCAGTTCCTCCAGGTCCTCAACACGAGCCTTCACCTTCCGGTTCGTAGCGACTGTCTGCCAGCGCTGACGCTCTTTGATGGCGGTCACCTCAGCAAGCCTGGTCGCACCGATATGGCGGACAAGCATTCTAAGACGCTCTTCAATCATTCCTAAAAGCTCTAATAATTGATGAATAATTTATTGATAAACTATTCATCACGATTATCATGTCTACGGTTGATAAATTATTTATCAACCTGTATCCCTGTTAATAGCGACGAATAGTGACGGAACGAGCATGGAACTGGAAGAGCTCCCCCCGGCCAACCTGGTCGGCCCGCAACAGGACGTAGGCCCCATCGCCGCCCAGGCGGATCGCAACGGCGTCACCAGCGACACCGCCCGCCTCCCCTGGCTGGCAACTGCCACACGCAGAGCCAGCCAATCCCGCGCCTACCTGCTTTAAAGGAAGAAAGCATGGCTGAGTACGATTTCCCCAGCGCCACGTCCCTGATTGGCAGGACCGTGCTGGTAGAACTGAGCTGGCCGGATGATCCCATTTCGGTCTGGTCTTGCGTCCATATCGTGGGCGTTGTCCTGTCGCTCGAAGGGGTTTATGAGCATCCCCATTTCCTGACCATGGATATCGATGAACCCCAGCCTTTCCCGAATGAGATGTTCTGGTCGAATATCCGCAGCCTGCTGGACCTGGGTGGAGCCAAGCGCTAGCCGGCGTCGCTAGGCCTTCCAGAAATCCGGAGAAAGGTGCACTGGGCGACATCGAGGCATGTGTGAGGAGGTGGCAGGTTTGGCATAAAAGGGGGTGGGGCCGGAAGAAAGGGGAAGAGCCGGGATGAGCCAGGAACGGCGCGGGTAGCGATAGCCGAGGGCCACCGGCCCTCGACTACCCTGCGTCTGTTAGGTCAATTGGACTTAAATCCGGGAAGCCCGTTCGCTGCACGCCACTCTTTCACTGTGCGGGTGATGCCTTCCGCCGAAGTGTCCGCCCCATCCTCTGGGTAGTAGATAAGGTCTGTTCCGTCCGGATGCCCTGTGGCTTCACAAAACTGTTCCAGCAGCTCCCCCAGCACATCATCTGATGCGCTCTTGCTGGCCTTGCGAATCTCTTCCACAAACTGCACGAACTGCTGCTCGGTGTAATCGGTAATCGACTTGCTCATGTTCTACCTGTGAAGATCAATATGATTCTTGGGAGTGACGACCCGCAGGTTATCTAGGCCGTAGACCTCACCTCCCTGCGACACCAACTCAATATGGTGCAACTCGAATGACTTCCGCCTGCCAACCGTATCCCGGTGCCGTGCAATAGGTGCATTTCCGCCGCTCATACGGTCGATGTTATCGGCCTTGAACTGACTCGCAAGCTCCGCGTCATTCGCAACAGCCTTCCAAAATGCAGCCCTAAAAGAATCGAAGCTATCGAAGCTTCTGCCGCGTAGCTCATCGGCGATTCGCGTTGGGATGGGAGCGCCAACTCCTTGGCTCGCCCCGGCCAGCCAAGCACCGAATACATTCTCACCCGCCCCGGTGACTGTCCCTGAATCATGCCGGGCATTCGTCACGATGTAGAGCGGCGCAATTCCGGATCCTGCCGGGAATACCAAGATGAAATCCCGATATTCTGGCGGGTAGATTGGATTGACGATGAGATTGTCAGCCTGCTCTACAGGCGGGTAAATCGAGATGTGCGGGGCTTGGGGAGCCGCTTCAAGGGCGGGAATGCCCAGTGTGTCAGAAGGATTCGCGGCAGGCGTCCAGATCAGTTCAACACCACCGCCGAAATCAGCCACCATCTGGTTGCAAGGTAAGCCGGCTGGCTTGAATTGCACGACAGGAATCGTTTCCCAATCGCTGCGTAGCTGAGTGTTGTAGCCGTAGCCCTTCAGGGTGCCGTCTGGCTGCTGTTCAACACGAATTCGAACTCGGGTTCGCCCCTGCTTCATCGTGCGAAGCTGCTCTTCTGTGTAAAGAGCGCTATCGCCCAAGCTGGACGGCCAGAGCATCGCCACAACACCAATGAGTGCACCGCCAACCACCCCACCAGTGAGGATGCCGCCGCCAACTACACGGCCACCAGTCCCGACAGCTACACGCCCACCGCTGGCCACCGCACCACCAGCAGATGCGACCTCGCAGAGCCCACCACAAGATTCCCCAGCACCTGAAGGAGCAAGTCCACGCAGCGCCAAGGAGCCAAAACCAGCAGGAATATTCCCGCTGATCTTCTGGAGCTGCACCTTGCCGCTGTCGTCCACCTCACGACCACCCAATAGCACCAGGTTGCCGTAATCGCTCACGTTATCGACCGGGAAAGTGCCTGACGACGTGTTGTAGTCGATCACCGAGTTGGGCAGCTTGCCGCACTTGGCGAAGACGCAGCTCTTCGGCAAGTGCGACCTAGTCGGACTCCCGGCAGATGCATTCTCGGCGAAAGATGCGCGCTCTGGCGGTCTGGTTAGGGGGTGCTGAGCGTGCCCCGTAGATGCTGCTGGTGAGGGGGTGGCCGCTGCTCTCGGGGCAGGCTTGGGAGCCGACTCATAGGTCGCACTTGGCAACGAGTGGATTAAGCGGGCTTGGCAAGGGCAGGTGCTAAAACTATCCAATGTGCCAGCCACACGCCCCTTTGCCATGAAGTGCTGAATACCTCCAGCTATCACATAGCGTTTACCATCCTTACCGCACGTAACCGGATCTCCCTCACGCGCAACAGAAATACTGTGCATGCGAAAGCTCGGATGACCATCCAAAACCACTCCACCGCAGGTAGTTTTATCGCCTCGGCGGATGAAATAACCAACTGCCATACCCTTTCCTTGGTTGTAGGAATTGAGCGGCAAGCATTCGCATATGTCGCCACTTGGCGGCCATAGGACAAATCTGAACTTCAGGAAAGGAAATCCGTATGCTTTCCCAATCCCTTGCGACCCTTGTCCCCATTACTGCCTGACGCCAACCCCGGGGTCAGAATCATCAGCGTGGTGGATCACAATCGCTGGAATAGGGTGTCGGCATCACTGGAATACACATGATGTTCTCCCGGCCATACCGCGCAGCTTGCAGCGGAGGGCTATGTAAGGCTTCCGGCTTGCCCGGACTGGGAGGCCCTACCATCCGCCTCTTCCCGTTTCGTTTGGCGCTTTCGCTGAAAGTGCCAAGAGTCGCGCAAAATTCTCATCTGCGGCTCCCGAACTGCGGTGCCAAACATCCCGTAAGAAGGTGCCAAATCCGACGCCAGCTCACATCAAGACGTGGCGCGAAGCCGAAGGACTACCGGGCTTCAAGAAAAGCCGAATCGCCAAGCAACGCAGGGAACCCGGAAAGCAAAAAGCCCCGCAGACTCTCGTCTGCGGGGCTTTTCATGTATGGCGGGAAGATAGGGATTTGAACCCTAGGTGCCATTGCTGACACAACGGATTTCGAATCCGTCCCGTTCGGCCACTCCGGCATCTTCCCGAACGGCGCGCATCATACCAGTTCATGGGCCATTGGCGAAGCCCGTGGGGCGATTTTTTCGCGTGGTTTCAGATGGTTGCGTTGCGAAGGGCAGACCGAGGCGCCGGGGACATCCCTCTCCCCCGGCCCCTCTCCCGGAGGGAGAGGGGAGAAAGCGGATCAGGACGTCAGCTTGGTCAGGGCTTCGCGGTACTTGTCGGCGGTTTTCTGGGCGACTTCGGCGGGGACGGCCGGGGCTGGCGGTTCCTTGTTCCAGCCGGTGGATTCCAGCCAGTCGCGGACGAACTGCTTGTCGAAGCTGGGCGGGTTCTTGCCTTCGACGTAGCTTTCCACCGGCCAGAAGCGGCTGGAGTCGGGGGTCAGCACTTCGTCCATCAGGGTCAGGGTGCCGTCTTCGTCGATGCCGAACTCGAACTTGGTGTCGGCGATGATGATGCCGCGGGTGGCGGCGTATTCGACGGCGGTGCTGTACAGGGCGATGGCGGTGTCACGGACCTTGGCGGCCAGTTCCTTGCCGATGATGGCTTCGCACTGTTCGAAGGAGATGTTCTCGTCGTGGTCGCCGACGGCGGCCTTGGTCGAGGGGGTGAAGATGGGCTGCGGGAGCTTGGAGGCTTCCTTCAGGCCGGCCGGCAGCTGGATGCCGCAGACGGTGCCGGTCTTCTGGTATTCCTTCCAGCCGGAGCCAACGATGTAGCCACGGACGATGGCTTCGACGGCTACGGGCTTGAGGCGCTTGGCCACCACGGCACGGCCTTCCACCAGGGGCAGCTCGGTGGCCGCAACCACATCTTCCACCTTGTCGCCGGTGAAGTGGTTGGGAACGATGCCTTTGAGCTTGTCGAACCAGAAGTTGGAGATGGCGGTGAGGATCTTGCCCTTCTCCGGGATCGGCTCATCGAGGATCACGTCGAACGCGGAAAGGCGGTCGGTGGCGACCATCAGCATGCGCTTGTCGTCGATTTCGTAGAGGTCGCGGACCTTGCCCGAGTAGATCTTCTTCAGGCTGAGGGTGGTGGGTGTGCTCATGTCGTTTTCCGCCTTTATCAAACGAAACAGGCGAAACCCGGGGGTTTCGCCTTGTTGTGTTCCACGCTGCGCCGCTTAGCGGCGCTACTTAGCCGAGGTTTTCCTGGATCAGGGTCAGCACGCGGCGCGCCACATCGGCGGGAGCCACGGTGTTGATGTCCTTCTCTACAGTGACCTGCACGCTGTCGCCAACGCGGGTCAGACGAACCTGGTAGCGCTCGGCGCGCGCCTCGATTTCTTCCTCGCTGGCGTCGCTGCCCCACAGTCGGCTGAAGAAGCCGGGCTTCTCGTCCTTCTTCACCGCGCCTTCGGCGAGGTTGATGTAGTAGACGCCCAGGCTGCGGTTGATGTCGTCGATACGCACGTCGCCCGCTTCCAGGGCGCGGCCGACGCTGGACCAGGAGCGGTCGAAGTCGGCGCCGAGGCTGAGCATCGGGTTGCCGTTGCCGTCTTCGGACAGGGTCACGCGGCTCGGGGCATCGAAGTCACGGGCGGCGAGCAGGGACACGGAGCCGCCTTGCTCAGCGCTGCGGGCCATGCTGGCGAGCATTTCATCCAGCAGTGCGGCTTCCATAGCCGGGTTGTCGGAACGGCTCGGCCAACCGGTGTCGGCGGTGCTGCCGGCCGGACGGGAAACGGTGGTGACGAAGATTTCGCTGGTGTTGCGCTGCACGCCCGGCTCGATGCGGACGCGGGCACGGAGTTCGCTGTCCGGCTCGACGCCACTCACGCGGCTACCCAGGCGGCGGGCCAGGGGGCCGGAAAGCTGGTCGAGACGCTGCCAGTCGGTGCTGAATTCACCGGTCTGCGGACGCTCGTCGGCGATGCGGAAGCCGCCGTCCTCGAAGAACTGGCGGGCCACCGGCCAGGCTTCAGCCGGTACGCGTTGGGCCACGACCCAGCGGGAATCGCCGCTCTTCTGCAGGCTGTAGTCGCTGACCTCGCCCTTGGCCTGGAGGGCCTGGGGACGCGGTACTTCAAATTCACCTTCAGCACGGCTGTCGGCAACGTTCATCGGTACCGGCAGCAGCGGGTCGAGGCGCTTGGCGTCGACATTCGGCGGGAGCTGCATGGGCGCAGTCTGGCGCGATTCGAGGTAGTCGCTGCCACGGTCACGGAAGTAGCCATCTTTGCCCCAGAGCCAGCCGCAACCGCTGGTGCTGGAAATGATCAGGGCGAGTGCGGAGAGTCCGGCCAGTCGCTTCATGCGCAATGTTTCCTTGGAATTAGGCCAGGATGCCGGACTGGCGCATGGCCTGACGCAGCGGTTCGTGGCAGCGCGGGCTGAGCCAGGTCAGCGGCAGGCGGATGCCATCGGGAATCAGACCCATTTCGTGCAGGGCGAATTTCACCGGAATCGGGTTGGACTCGATGAACAGGGCCTTGTGCAGCGGCATCAGCTTGTCGTTGATGGCGCGGGCGGCTTCGGCTTCGCCACGCATGGCGGCGGCGCAGAGGTCGGCCATGGCGCGCGGGGCGACGTTGGCGGTCACGGAGATGTTGCCCTTGCCGCCCATCAGCATCAGCTCGACGGCGGTGGCGTCGTCACCGGAGTAGACGAGGAAGTCCTTGCTCACGCGGTCCAGTACTTCCTGGCCACGCTGCAGGTCGCCGGTGGCTTCCTTGATACCGATGATGTTGCTGATCTTGGACAGGCGCTCGACGGTCTCGGGCAGCATGTCGCAGACGGTGCGGCCCGGTACGTTGTAGAGAATCTGCGGGATGGCCACGGCTTCGGCGATGTGGCGGAAGTGCTGGTACAGGCCTTCCTGGGTCGGCTTGTTGTAGTACGGGGTCACCAGCAGGCAGGCATCGGCGCCGACACGCTTGGCAGCGGCGGTGAGCTCGACCGATTCACGGGTGGAATTGCCACCGGTGCCGGCGATGACCGGAATGCGGCCGTTGACCTGGTCCACTACGCGACGGATCACCTCGACGTGCTCGGAGACGTCCAGCGTGGCGGATTCGCCAGTGGTGCCGACGGCGACTATGGCGTTGGTGCCCTCTTGAAGATGGAAGTCAACGAGTTTGGAAAGGCTGTCCCAGTCCAATTGACCCTGCGCATCCATGGGCGTAACCAGTGCCACCATACTGCCCGCAATCATGCAACCGCTCCTGCCGGAAAAAGAGAGCCGTAATGGTACTGTCGGCTCAGGCCTTGCACAAGGTGAACGCAAGCGCCGTCAGGCGGTTCCGGCATTCCCCCCGGCGGCGCTTTTCGCTAACCTTCCCGGTTTGAACAGCGCGGCCCCGGCCGCCCTCCCCTCGCTCTAGGAATGCTGCATGTCCACCACCCCGCCCCGCGAACAATTCCTCCTGATCAGTGCCCTGGGCCGCAACCCGATGGAGCTGACCAACGTGCTGTGCCGCGCCAGCCAGGAGAACCGCTGCGCCGTGGTCAGCAGCCGACTGACCCGCCACGGTGAGTACTGCGCCCTGGTGCTGCAGATCTCGGGCAGCTGGGACGGCCTGGCACGACTGGAATCCGGGGTCACGGCGCTGTCCAAGCGCCATGGCTTCACCGCCAACATGACCCGCAGCAGCGCCCTCGACGTACGGCCCCAGGCCCTGCCCTACGTGGCCTACGTCAGCGCCGCGTACCGCCCGGACATTCTCAACGAGCTGTGCCAGTTCTTCATCGATCACCGCGTGGAGCTGGAAAACCTCACCTGCGACACCTACCAGGCGCCACAGACCGGCAGCACCATGCTCAATGCCACCATCACCGTGACCCTGCCGGCAGGCACCCAGATCAGCTGGCTGCGCGACCAGTTCCTCGACTTCGCCGATGCCCTGAACCTGGACGCCCTGATCGAACCCTGGCGCCCGCAACACCCCTGAGGAGCAAGCTGACATGGCCGTTTCCCTGAACCAACCCGTCGCCGACTTCACCGCCCAGGCCACCAGCGGTCTGGAAGTCAGCCTGTCGGCCCTGAAGGGCAAGCAGGTGGTGATCTATTTCTACCCGAAGGACAGCACTCCAGGCTGCACCACCGAAGGCCAGGGATTTCGCGACCAGCACGGCGCCTTCCTGGCGGCCAACACCCTGGTGTTCGGCGTATCGCGCGACGGCATGAAGTCTCACGAGAACTTCAAGTGCAAGCAGGAGTTCCCCTTCGAGCTGATCTCGGACAAGGACGAGGCACTCTGCCAGCTGTTCGACGTGATCAAGCTGAAGAAGCTCTACGGCAAGGAATACATGGGCGTCGACCGCAGCACCTTCCTGATCGACAAGGCCGGCGTGCTGCGTCAGGAGTGGCGCGGTGTGAAGGTGCCGGGCCACGTGGATGCGGTACTTGCAGCCGCCCAGGCACTGAACAAGGGCTGAGGCTCGCTCCAATAAAAAAGGCCGCGATTGCGGCCTTTTTTCTTTCCCCTCAGCGCCCTGCCTCCAATGGCGGACCCGCGCGGGGCCAGGCGTCCAGCACGGCCTTGAACAGGGTCGCCAGCGGGATGGCGAAGAACACGCCCCAGAAGCCCCAGAGCCCGCCAAACAGCAGCACCGCGCAGATGATCGCCACCGGGTGCAGGTTCACCGCCTCGGAAAACAGCAGCGGCACCAGGACATTGCCATCCAGGGTCTGGATCACGGTGTAGACCACCATCAGGTAGATGAACTGGTCGCTCCAGCCCCACTGGAACAGGGCGATCAGCGCCACCGGCACGGTCACCACCACTGCGCCGATGTACGGCACCACCACCGAGAGCCCCACCAGCAGGCCCAGCAGCGCCGCGTAGTTGAGCCCCAGCCAGACGAAGGCCACGTAGGTCACGCCGCCGCAGATGACAATCTCGATCACCTTGCCGCGAATGTAGTTGGCAATCTGGAGGTTCACTTCTTCCCAGACCTGGGTCATCAACCCGCGCTCGCTGGGCAGGTAACCACCGAACCAGCGCCCGATCAGCTCCCGGTCCTTGAGGAAGAAGAACACCAGGATGGGCACCAGCACCAGGTAGATCATGATGTTGACCAGCAGCGGCAGGCTGGACAGGGAGAAGGTGAGCGCCCACTGGCCGAACTTGCCCACTTCGTTGCGGGTGAGTTCGATCGCCCTCAGCACCTGCTCGTCGGTCACCAGGTGCGGGTAGCGCTCGGGCAGGAGCAGCAGCAGCGATTGCCATTCGGCGAGCATGCCCGGCACTTCCTTGAACAGGGTGCTGACCTGCTGCCAGAGCAGCGGCACCAGCACCCCGAGGATCAGCGCCAGGGCGCCGATGAAGAGGGTGAAGACAATCCACACCGCGAACGTCTGCGGCAGGTGAATGCGCTCCAGCAGGTTGACCATCCCCTGCATGAGGAAGGCCAGGACCATCCCCGCCAACACGGGTGCGAGCATGTTGCCGAGGGTGAGTACAGCGGTGAAGCCGAGAACCAGGACGACGGCCAGCACCACGGCTTCTTCATCGGAGAAGTAGCGCTGCACCCAGTCGCGAAGCACCTTGAGCATTGGAAATCCTTGGAGGGCCCGGGAACCGGGCAGGTGTCAGGCCTTGCGCAGCCAGTAGCGGAATACGCCGTCTTCGACCTCTTCGCGCAACAACTGGTGCCCGGCCAGTTGGGCGAAAGCGCGAAAATCGCGCTGGGAGCCGGCGTCGGTGGCGATCACCTTGAGCACAGCGCCGCTGGGCAGGCGATTGAGCTCGAGCTTGGCCTTGAGCAACGGCAACGGGCAATTCAGGCCGCTGGCATCCAGTTCGACGTCGAAAGCGTCGGCTCGACTGGCGGTGTCAGTCATGGGGAAATCTCCGGGGAAGGTGCCTTGCGGGGGCGCGGGGTGGTCGCGGGCGGAAATTCTTGAGCGGGTGGTTAGGATACCCAAGGCAGAGCGTCGCTTTCCAGTTGGCCGGCATGGAAGCTACAGTTAGGCCTTTGCCGCCAACGAGCCCAGTGCATGACCTTTCTGCGCCCCACTCTGCTGACGCTTGCCTGCCTTCTCGCTACCCCCGTCATGGCTGACGATCTGCCTGCCCTGGGGGACTCCAGTTCTTCCATCGTTTCCCCGGAACAGGAACATCAGCTCGGTCGCGCCTGGCTGGGTCTGCTGCGCGCCCAGGTGCCGCAACTGAACGACCCGCAGCTCAAGGACTATGTCGAGACCAGCGTCTACCGACTGGCTGAGACCAGCCAGTTGCAGGACCGCCGCCTGGAGTTCGTGCTGCTCAACAGCCCGCAGCTCAACGCCTTCGCCGCCCCCGGCGGGATCATCGGCGTCAACGGCGGTCTGTTCCTCTACGCCCCCACCGAGGCCGAATACGCCTCGGTACTGGCCCACGAACTGGCGCACTTGTCGCAACGCCACTTCGCCCGTGGCGTCGAGGCCCAGCAGCGCATGCAGGTTCCGGTGATGGCCGCGATGCTCGCCGGCATTGTCGCCGCCGCCGCAGGCGCCGGTGATGCCGGCATCGCGGCGATCATGGGCACCCAGGCCGCGGCCATCCAGGAACAGCGCCGCTTCTCACGGCAGAACGAACAGGAAGCCGACCGCATCGGTCTGCTCAACCTGGAAAAGGCCGGCTATGACCCGCGCGCCATGCCCCGCATGTTCGAGCGCCTGATGCGTCAGTACCGCTATGACGCCAAGCCGCCGGAATTCCTCCTCACCCACCCGGTGACTGAAAACCGCATCGCCGACACCCGCAACCGCGCGGAACAACTGCCCCCCGGCGGCGTCGAGAACAGCCTGCGCTACCAGTTGATGCGCGCCCGCGTGCAGCTGATGTTCGAGGAAACCCCAGGCATCGCCACCAAGCGTTTCCGCGCCCTGCTTGAGGAAGACCCGAAGCAGGATGCGGCCCGCTACGGCCTGGTCATCGCGCTGACCAAGGGCGGCCAGCTCAACCAGGCGCGTGAGAACCTGGCGCCCCTGCTGGCCAAGGCGCCCAACGAGATCGTCTACAACCTGGCCCAGGTGGACCTGGACATCACCGCCAACCGCCTGGCCGAGGCCCAGCAGCGCGTCGACCGGATGCTCAGCCTGTACCCCAACAATTACCCGCTGAAGCAGATGCGCAGCGACCTGCTGGTGAAGCAGAACAAGCCCAAGGACGCCGAGAAAGCCCTCGACGACCTGCTCAAGAGCCGCCCTGCCGACCCGGATGTCTGGTACGAGGTGGCCGAGGTACGCGGCCTGGCCGGCAACACCATCGGCCTGCACCAGGCCCGCGCCGAGTACTTTGCGTTGGTGGGCGACTTCGACCAGGCCCTTGAGCAGTTGGACTTCGCCAAGCGCCGTGCCGGTAGCAACTTCCCCCTGGCCGCACGCATCGACGCCCGCCAGCAGGAGCTGATGGAACAGCAGCGGATGGTCAAGCAGATGATGCGCTGATCGCGCCTCGCCGCAGTGGTGGGCCGAAGCGGAACGCTGACCGCCCCACCCTGCTGGGGGACGGAAACAAAAAAGCCCGGACAGGTCCGGGCTTTTTTCTGGGCGGGGATCAGGCGTTGCCGGCCTGCTTCAGACGCGCCGCTTGAGTGAAATCGAGCATGCGCTTGAGCGGTTTGACCGCCCGCGGAACCAGCGCCGGATCGACGAAAATCTCGTTGGTGCCTTCACGCAGGGCCTGCAGGGTGCGCTCCAGGGTGTTCATGGCCATCCACGGGCAGTGGGCGCAGCTGCGGCAAGCGGCGCCGTTGCCGGCGGTGGGCGCTTCGATGAACTGCTTGTCCGGGCATAGCTGCTGCATCTTGTAGAAGATGCCGCGGTCGGTGGCGACGATGAACATCTTGTTCGGCAGGGTCTGCGCAGCCTTGATCAGCTGGCTGGTGGAACCCACGGCATCGGCCAGTTCGATCACCGCTTCGGGCGATTCCGGGTGAACCAGCACGGCGGCGTCCGGATAGAGCGCCTTCATGTCTTGCAGCTGCTTGGCCTTGAACTCTTCGTGGACGATGCAGGCACCGTCCCAGAGCAGCATGTCGGCACCGGTTTCACGCTGGATGTAGCGGCCCAGATGCTGGTCCGGTGCCCAGATGATCTTCTCGCCGTTGTCCATCAGGCTCTCGACGATTTCCAGGGCGCAGCTGGAGGTCACCACCCAGTCGGCACGGGCTTTCACGGCAGCCGAGGTGTTGGCGTAGACGACCACGGTGCGCTCCGGATGCTGGTCGCAGAACGCCGAGAACTCGTCCACGGGGCAGCCCAGGTCGAGAGAGCAGGTGGCTTCCAGGGTGGGCATCAGAACGCGTTTTTCCGGATTGAGGATCTTCGCGGTCTCGCCCATGAACTTCACGCCGGCGACCACCACGGTCTGAGCCGAGTGCTGGTTGCCGAAACGGGCCATTTCCAGGGAGTCGGAGACGCAGCCGCCGGTTTCCTCGGCCAGCGCCTGGATCACCGGGTCGCAGTAGTAATGAGCCACCAGAACCGCGTCTCTCGCCTTCAGCTCGGCGGCGATGGCGGCACGGTAGTGCGCCTCCTCCTCGGCCGTCAGCTGCTTGGGCTGTTTGGCAGCAAGGTGGGCCTGGACCAGAAAGCGTTCGGAAAGCTGTGTCATAGGGCTGGAACCTGCGAGCGCGGTGGCGCGGAGTCAATTATACACCCGCCCCCTGGAGCCAAGGCGCCATGGGGGTTAGGGGCGCGGATGATATCGCAGATTTGGCGGCTCCGGGACCACCGTGGCAATCCCCGTTTGTCCCTTTCCCGTTAAACATTTCTCCTTCGCATTTCAGTCTTCAGGACTTACGAATTCCGGACACAAAAAGGTTCATCGCGGATTTTCGGGGGGGGGGGTCGTAGGATGGGTAGAGCGGAGCGAAACCCATGCTGTCGGCGCGGTGTCGATGGGTTTCGCAGGCTCGCGGAGCGCCGCCCGGCCATCCTACTTGAGCGCCTGAGCCGCCAGCGGGCGCATAAAAAAGCCCGCCTCGAAAGGCGGGCCCGGACCAGTAGTGCCTGTATGACTCCCTCTACGAACCCCGGTGCGCCCCGCACCGATACAGCCCTACAGACACGCTAAAGTCCCAACATCAGCACCAACTTGTGATTCGGCCAAACCGTGGTTGCCTGAGCGTGACCGAATTGAAAAACAGATCTATCGCTTCCCCTTCATGCAGAGCATGGCCAGGTAACCACCCCAGAGCACGCTTGCCAGAGCGACCAGCTCGTTGAAGTCAAAATCGCTTCGGTTTAGCAGCACCTGGGAAGTCTCGACAGACAAGCAGAACGCGCCCGCCGCCAGAGCAAGCAAGTACGCGCCCTTGGTTCTGGTCCGACGCAACATGAGCACCTTGCTCATGCCGTCGGCTTTCCACTCCCGAAGGGGGATGCACTGGACTTCCTCCAACAGCACCAAACCCCACAGCAAGGCACACAGCCAGTAACCCATTGTTCACCCTCCTGCTTGCTCGTTCTCGTTCGCTCGACATGATTGCCGCACCCGTCAGGGCGAGACGCCCGGTACAAACCCGTCCCTGGTCGTGAGTCGTCTCACTGACGCGCATGGCTGCGTCGGCGAAGACGAACTCAACACGTTCAGCGACGGCGCATCCACACCGTCGACCGGCAACTCAAGCCGGACCCGCTCGGTCTCGACACCCGTGACAGCGTCCCGCCGCACCAGCTCCCGGGTGTCGAAGTCGTATTCCCAGTGACCGGGCTCGTTCCATTTCTGCAGGAAGTAGCTATAGAAGGGTACGAACAGTCCCTGAGTCGGGTCGGCGTGATGGAGCCCGAAGACGTACTCGGTCTGATCCTTTATCTCGCGGCCGCTCTGGCAGTGCTGGACCCAGACCCGGTCATCCAGGACCACCACCTTCCAGAAAGGGTCTTCGTCATAGAACTTCAGCGACACCTTCTTGCCGCGCGTGCGGCAGCGGTCGAGGAACTCGATGCTGGCCGAGAGTTCCTCTCGATAGCTGGAGGCCGTGCACTCCACGGGGAGCGTCGCCAGCCGCCTGCGCGCCGCCTCGCTGCAGGGGTTGAGCAGCATGACGCGGACTTCGTAGGCATTGTTGAAGACGTCCCGTAACAGGCTTTCCGGCGAGGTCAGCGTCTCGTAGCCGGTGAGCGACAGGACGGACGCATCACGGGCCGCTGGCAATGAGCGCTTCAGGTTGCGCTCCTGCAGCTTGGTCAGCCAGCTCCTTTGGGTCTGCGGACTCCTGGCGAACAACAATGAAGCTACCTTGGCGCTCGCGATGCGGTAGCGGCTGTCCCAGACACACTTGCCCAGGGTGAGCAGCAGCATCAGTGCCGAAGCCAGGCCGATTTCCGAGGCGAGTAACAGGTTGGAGTCCAGCTCCACCCGCGGCCACCACTCGAAGAGGATGAACCGTGCGATATCCGGCGCGGTGAAGGCGATGCCGACCGCGAGAAGGGTAATGCAACCGTGCGACATGACGTGTCGAAGCACGGTAATGAATTCGTGTTCTTTGATGACGGGTTCCATGATGCGTTTTCCTCACTTTGAAAGGTTTCTCGTGGCGATGACGCTGCCGGGACCGACAGGACGGCTGTCGATTCGGCCCATGGATCTTGTTTGGCGGCTCGATTTCCCGGTCTCGGGAAAAGGTTGTTCGCTGGTGGCTTGCAGGTTCCGCCTCCGTTCGACAGGTCGTTGTGAACGGATTTACGGACGAATCTCCCTTCTCCAGAAGCGTGTCCAGCAGTGGAAGTAACTATGCGGAATCGAGACAAGCGCAGGTATCGTCGTTTGCGCGCACCTGTTGTCGTGTAATCGGCCAGTGCTGTGTAGGGGTTCGACTACAAGGAGATGGCGTTCAGTTCAGGAGGTCGTTTTCGAGGGCGTAGCGCGCCAGCTTGGCATTGCTGTCCATGCCGGTCTTTTCCAGGATGCGCGCACGGTAGGTAGTGACGGTACTGGGGCTGAGATGCAGGAGTTCGGCGATGTGGATGATCCGCGCACCCGAGGCGAGCAGCTTGAGCACTTCCAGCTCCCGGTCCGAGAGCGATTCGTGGGGCGCCCCGCCACCGCTCCCAATGGCATTCACCAGCTGTTCGGCCAGTTCCGGGGTGACGTGCTTGCCGCCCTGGGCCGCCTTGCGCACCGCATCGATCAGCGTGGAGACGGAAATGTCCTTGGTCAGATAGCCCGCCGCACCTTGTTTGATGGCGCGCACGGCATAGGCCTCGATGGAGTGCATGCTCAGCATCAGCACCGCCATTGCGGGCTTCTGGGTCCGCATCATCCTGAGGAGGTGGAGGCCGCTCTTGTCGGGCAAGCTGATATCCACCAGGGCCACATCGAACTCCTGGTCCTGAAGGAGGCGAATCGCGTCCTCTGCTGTTCCCGCCTCACCCGCGACTTCCATCTCGTCGGCAGTTTCCAACATGCGCCGTACCCCATTGCGCACGATGTTGTGGTCATCCACCAACAAGATCCTGATTTTTCGGTCAGCCATGGAACGCCTCGAAGCGGGCCCTGCCCTCCACATAACGCATTGCAGACAAGATTTAACAGTATGCCTGCGACCAGTACCCGGCAAGTCGTGGAAACACGCTGGGGGACTGATGGTATGGACGGCCTACCCGGCAGCTATAGTTTCAGGGTGCGAGCACGGGTAATACCGGGTGTGCGGCAGTGCCGCCGGGACTTGTGCACGCTCTAGTCCGGGGCAGCTCCATTCCTGGCGCATGGGTTTTAGCCGACGCAAACGCTCCGGGAAGAGGATTTCTCAACCTTGCGGGGCGGACCATGACTACTGCGAGGCTACCCGAACAACTGGACCTGGCGACCCTGCTCGCGACCCTGAAGGCATTCCGCAAGGGCGACTTCACCGCTCGCATGCCGGAAGACTGGACAGGCACGCCGGGCAAGATCGCCGACACCCTCAACGACATCATCGACATGGCGGCCGACACCGTCAGCGAGCTCGAACGCGTGGCACGGCTGGTGGGCAAGCAGGGCAAGGTCCATGAGCGCGTTGGGCTGCCGATGCTCCGAGGCTCTTGGCGCACCATCGCCAACTCGAGCAATGCGCTCATGGATGATCTCGTCAGCCCCATGAGCGAAATGATTCGCGTGATTGGCTCGGTCGCCGAAGGCGATCTGCTCCAGCAGATGCCGACCGAGTTCGACGGCCTGAAACTGAAGGGGCAGTTCCTGCGCTCGGCCGACACTGTGAACACCATGGTGATGCGCCTTGGCGCGTTCACCGCCGAGGTGACCCGCGTGGCGCGCGAAGTGGGCACTGAAGGGATCCTCGGCGGTCAGGCACAGGTACCCGGCGTATCCGGTACCTGGAAGGACCTGACCGACTCGGTCAACAGCATGGCCGCCAACCTCACCAACCAGGTCCGCAATATCGCTGAAGTCACCACCGCTGTGGCGCGCGGCGACCTGGGCAAGAAGATCACGGTAGAAGCCAAGGGCGAGATCCTCGAGCTGAAGAACACCGTGAACACCATGATCGAACAGCTTTCGAACTTCGCCGACGAGGTGACCCGGGTGGCTCGCGAGGTGGGCACCGACGGCAAGCTGGGGGGCCAGGCCACGGTGACCGGTGTCGGCGGTACCTGGAAGGCCCTGACCGACTCGGTGAACAGCATGGCCGCCAACCTCACCAACCAGGTGCGCAACATCGCGGACGTCACCACGGCCGTGGCCAAGGGCGACCTCGGGCGCAAGATCACGGTGGAAGCCAAGGGCGAGATCGTCGAGCTGAAGAACACCATCAACACCATGGTGGACCAGCTGAACAGCTTCGCCGCCGAGGTGACGCGGGTGGCCCGCGAAGTGGGCAGCGAGGGCAAGCTCGGCGGCCAGGCCCAGGTGGAGGGTGTGTCCGGAACCTGGAAGGACCTGACCCAGAACGTGAACTTCATGGCGGGCAACCTCACCAACCAGGTGCGTGGTATTGCCAAGGTGGTGACCGCCGTCGCCAACGGCGACATGAAGAAAAGACTCACGCTGGAGGCCAAAGGCGAGATCGCCGAGCTGGCCGACACCATCAACGACATGACCGACACCCTGGCGCTGTTCTCCGAACAGGTCACCTCGGTGGCGCGGGAAGTGGGCGTCGAGGGCAAGCTGGGCGGCCAGGCCAATGTGCCGGGCGCTGCCGGTACCTGGCGCGACCTCACCGACAACGTGAATGGCCTCGCGGCCAACCTGACCAGCCAGGTGCGGGCAATCGCCGAGGTGGCCACTGCAGTGACCAAGGGCGACCTGACCCGAGAAGTCCTGGTGGAAGCCAAAGGCGAAGTGGCGGAGCTGAAGGACAACGTCAACGAGATGATCCGCAACCTGCGCGAAACCACGCGGCAGAACGCGGATCAGGTCTGGTTGAAAGCCAACCTTGCGAAGTTCACCCGCCTGCTCCAGGGCCAACGTGACTTGTACGCCGTCGGCAGGCTGGTGCTTTCCGAACTGGCACCGCTGATCGAGGCCCAGCACGGCGTGTTCTACATGATGATCGAGAACCCGCTCGAAGCCCCGAAGCTGAAGCTGCTGTCCACCTATGCGTTCAAGGAGAACATCAACGTCAACGATGAATGGCGCCTGGGCGAAGGGCTGGTGGGGCAATGCGCCTATGAGAAACGGCGCATCCTGCTGACCGACGTTCCCAGCAGCTACGTCGCCATTTCCTCGGGCCTGGGGGCGGCCGCGCCGCTGAACATCATCGTGTTGCCCATCCTCTTCGAGGACAAGGTGAAGGCGGTGGTCGAAATCGCCTCGCTGACGGCGTTCAGCACGATCCACCAGAACTTTCTCGACCAGCTCGCCGAGTCCATCGGCATCGTGCTCCACACCATCGAGGCCAACTTGCGCACCGAGGAGCTGCTCGCCCAGTCGCAGTCCCTGGCCGAAGAGCTGCGCAGCCAGCAGGAAGAACTGAAGCAGACCAACGAAGAACTGGAGCACAAGGCCCGACTGCTGGAAGAGCAGAAGGCCGAAGTCGAACGCAAGAATCGGGAGGTGGAGATCACCAAGCTGTCCTTGGAAGAGAAGGCGGAGCAGTTGATGCAGACGTCCAAGTACAAGTCCGAATTCCTCTCCAGCATGTCCCACGAGCTACGGACCCCGCTGAACAGCCTGCTGATCCTGGCCCAGCAGTTGAGCGACAACGCGGAAATGAACCTCACGCCCAAGCAGGTCGAATACGCCCGGACCATCCACGGTGCCGGCAAGGACCTGCTGGAGCTGATCGACGAAATCCTCTATCTGTCCAAGATCGAGTCCGGCACCGTCAGCCTGGATCTCAACGACACCCAGCTTTCCGACCTGCACGACCAGATCGAACGCACCTTCCGCCCCGTTGCCGAGAGCCGTGGGCTCAACTTCACCATCCAGCTGGCGCGGACCTTGCCACCCACCATGTGGACGGACGGCAAACGCCTCCTGCAGGTGGTCAAGAATCTGCTGTCCAACGCCTTCAAGTTCACCGAGAAAGGGGGCGTGAAGATCGCCATCGCTCCCGCCGCTTCGGGTTGGAGCGCGAACCACGCCACGCTCAATCGCGCCAGTTCGGTGGTGAGCTTTGTAGTGACCGACTCTGGCATCGGTATTTCCGCCGAGAAGCAAAACCTCATCTTCGAGGCGTTCCAGCAGGCCGACACGGGCACCTCGCGGAAGTACGGCGGCACCGGCCTCGGCCTCTCCATCAGCAGCGAACTCGCGCGCCTGCTGGGAGGCGAGCTGCGGCTGCTCAGCAGCGAGCTCGGCAAAGGCAGCAGCTTCGCCCTGTTCGTACCGGTTCGGGCCAGCGACATCAGCCACCCGGCCCCCGAAGAACCGGCGACGGAAATAGAGGCCGACCAGCCACAGTCCCAGCCCGAGCAGGTGGTCGACGACCGTGACAGCGTGCAACCCGGAGACCGGGTGCTGCTGGCGGTTGGGGCGGACACCCGCCTCTCCGCCACCTGGCTTGCCACTGCGCGGCAGCAAGGGCTCAAATGCATCGTCAGCCCCCGTGGCAGGGAGGCGCTGGAACTGACCAAACGCTTCGCGCCCGTCGCCATCACCCTTGACCTCGACGTACCGGACATCGACGGGTGGCTGGTGCTCGAGCAGATCAAGCTGGACCTGGCCACGCGGCACATCCCGGTGCAGATCGTCTCGGCCGATGATGATCGTGCCCAGGGACGGCGCCACGGTGCATTCGACCACCTGGCCAAGCCGGTTGCGGCCAATGACGCCAAACAGGCCCTGACCAGCCTGACCAAGCTGGCGCAGCGCAAGACCCCCAACCTGCTGATCGTCGAAAGCGACGAAGGCCAGCGTGCTCGCATCCTGGAACTTCTCGGCGACGGGAACATCCACCTGGAAGCGGTCGCGAGTGGCACCGACGCCCTGAAACGGCTGGGCAAGAAGCGCTTCGACTGCCTGGTGATCAATCTGAAGCGTCCTGGCGGCTCCGAGATCGATTTCCTCGAAGCGCTGCTGGAGAACAGCGCCACCCGCGACCTGCCGCTCATCGTTTTCGGCTCGGAAGCGCTGCCCAAGCCAGACAGGCAAAAGCTCAGGACCCTGCTGGGCAAGGGCGTGATCAAGGAGGTCCGCTCCCTGGAGCGCATGCTGGATGAAACGACGTTGTACCTGCACCGCGACGCTTCAAAGATGCCGGAGGCCCAGCGCAAGGTACTCGAGCACCTCCATGAAACGTCGATGAGCCTCGACGGCAGGAAGGCCCTGGTGGTGGACGACGACGTGCGCAACATTTTCGCGCTGACCAGCGTCCTGGAGTCCAATCGGATGCAGGTGACATCGGCGGAAAATGGCCGGACCGCGATCGAACTCCTGCAGCAGCAACCGGACATCGACGTCGTCCTGATGGACATCATGATGCCCGGCATGGATGGCTTCGAAACCATGCGCCAGATTCGCCGGCACAAGAAGTTCGATGCCTTGCCAATGATCGCGTTGACGGCCAAGGCGATGAAGGGCGACCGGGAACGCTGCATCGAGGCGGGTGCATCCGACTACGTCAGCAAGCCGGTGAACGCCGAGCAGTTACTGTCGCTGATACGCAAATGGCTCTATCGCTGACGCGTTGGCGACGGGGCTTGATCGCGCCACAGTGGCACAAGCGAACAGGACGATGAATATGGGGACCGAGCAAAAAGACTCACCGGTTTTCAAGGAGGAAATCCAGCTACACCACCTGGCGCCCCCCGATGGGGTACCAGCCTCGATCCTGTTGGTGGACGACAACCCGGCCAAGCTCGTCGCACTCCGTGCCATGGTTGCCGACATGGGACTGGACGTCACCTCCGCCACCTCGGGGCGCGAAGCCCTGCGCCAGCTGCTGCAACGCGATTTCGCCGCCATCGTGCTGGACGTGAGAATGCCGGACATGGACGGCTTCGAGGCCGCAACCCTGATCCACGGCCGGCCGAAGTCGGCGCACACGCCCATCATCTTCGTCACCGCCGAAGCGAATTCGGACGCCGAGCGGGTCCGCGGATACGGTTCCGGCGCAGTGGACTTCATCCTCTCGCCGATCCTCCCGGACGTGCTGCGCGCCAAAATCCGGCGCTTCGTCGATTTTTTCTACCTGCAACGCAAGCTGACTATTCAGGCCGAAGAATTGCTGCGCTCGAAGCTAACGCTGCGCGAACTGGCCGCCTACCAGGAGCGAGTCAAGGAGGACGAGCGCAAACGGATCGCCCGGGAAGTCCACGACCAGTTGGGGCAGAGCCTCCTGGCGCTGCGGATGGATATCTCCATGCTGCAGGAACGTGCCGACGAACTCCCCCCGGAACTTCGCGAACGGGTCACCGACGCGATGAATCACATCGACACGGCCATGCGGAGCGTGCGCGCCATCATCAACGATCTCCGCCCTCCGGTGCTCGACCTGGGGCTGGTGGCCGCCATCGAGTGGCAGCTGGAAGAATTCCGCCAGCGCACCGGCATCGCCTGCACCCTGCAGGTCCAGGAGGACGATTTCCACAGCGATCAGGACGACAAGCGTGCGACATCACTGTTCCGCATCGTTCAGGAAGCCATGTCCAACATCACCCGACACGCACAGGCGACGCGCGTCCACATCGCGCTCTACAAGGAAGGGAACAGGCTGCACCTGCGGATCGAAGACGATGGCATCGGCATTACCGGCAGGAAGAAGGCAGAGTCGTTTGGGCTGGCCGGCATGAAGGAGCGGGTCAGCATGCTGGGTGGGGATATCACTATCCACAGCGCCCCCGAAAAGGGAACGACACTGGTCATCACCATGCCGCTTGATGCGTGACTGACAGCAGCGCGAAATCCGGAGAACGGCGGGCCGATTTCCAACTCTCACCGCCTGCACACCAAACGCTGATCCATTGATTCGGTTCTGTGAACTCAGGTTTCTCCCGATGCCCTTTTAGCGACCAGCGGGCGGAAGCCGTGTCAAATGATGAACTTTTGCGCACTATCAAAACTCCACCGTTTGGTTGCTTTTTTTGTAGGGAGGGGGACCCAAGCGAACTAAGCAAGATGGAGGCTGATTATGCCTATTAACAAGTGCTTACTTGCTCTGGCCATCGGTGGTGTCCTTTCAGCGTCGACTGTTTTGATACCGGATTACCTTTCACATTCATCAAGTGCCTACGCTATGGACGGTGGCAGCGGCGGCCATGGTGATGGCGGCGGTGGGCACGGCGGCTCAGGCGGAAGTGGCGGCCATGGCGGTGACGGCGGTGACGGCGGTGGACATGGCGGCCACGGCGATGCCGGTCACGGAGGTGACGGCCATGGCGGACCTGGCAACGGTGGCGACGACGGCGAGCATGGCGGCATCGCCGGAAATAACGGTCCAGGCAACGCCCATGACAACGATGCCGATGACAACGACGCCAACGATAACGATGCTGCTGATGCCGCCAGGGACGCGGCCCGAGAGGCCGCTAATGCAGAGCGAGACGCTGCCAGAGAGGCCGCCGATGCAGCCAGAGAGGCTGCCAGGGAAGCCGCTGATGCAGCCCGGGATGCAGCCAAGGCGGCTGGCGACCCGAACGCAGACGCGAACAGAGAAGCTGCCAGACAGGCTGCAGATCTAGCCAGAGATGCTGCCAGAGCGTCCGCGGATGCGGCCAGAGACGCCGCCAAACAAGCGGCGGATGCAGCCAGGGACGCGGCCAAGGCGCCTGACGACGATGCTGCGGATGCTGCCCGAGAGGCTGCCGAAGAGGCTGCAGATGCCGCCCGTGAGGCAGCCGAAGAGGCCGCAGATGCGGCCAGAGAAGCGGCAGAGGATGGTGGAGGCGCCGTAGCGGCCAGCACCGTTCCGACACCTTGATCGCGTCAGATGACGATCACAGAGCCTGAAGGACAAGACTCTGTGATCGCCGGACGGATCCTGTCGCCCGGAGCGATCAGACCCACTGCGGTCGCGTTCCCCAAACGAGGTCGGAGCGCGGCCCTGCCCGATTCTTCGCATCGCGAAAACAAAAAAGCCCACCTGATCAGGTGGGCTTTTTCATGTTTTCGAAGCGGTGTTATGACTCGCTTCTCGCGCTTGCAACCTCTGGAATCCGGCTTTTCAACCGCTTCCCGAACCTTGCACCCGCTGCTTGTATGGTGGGTCGTGTAGGATTCGAACCTACGACCAATTGGTTAAAAGCCAACTGCTCTACCGACTGAGCTAACGACCCAACGCGAGGCGCATGATACTGATTTTATTCAGGAATTCAACACCTCTTTGAAAAAATTTTACTGATAGCGCGTAGGATCATTCACACCGGCTGCAGCAAAGCCCGCTGCACGCAATCTGCAGCTATCGCACTTACCACAGGCGCGGCCGTCATCATCAGCCTGGTAGCAGGACACCGTAAGCCCGTAATCAACGCCATGGCGCATGCCGGCCTGGACGATTTCCGCTTTGCTCAGGTTCTGCAGGGGCGCACGGATGCGGAAGCCCTCCCCTTCTACGCCGGCCTTGGTCGCCAGGTTGGCCATGCGTTCGAAGGCCTCGACGAACTCGGGGCGGCAATCCGGGTAGCCGGAGTAATCCACCGCATTGACGCCGATGAAGATGTCCTGCGCCCCAAGGACTTCGGCCCAGCCGAGCGCCAGAGACAGGAACACCGTGTTGCGGGCCGGGACGTAGGTAACCGGAATCCCCTCGGTGGGGCTTTCGGGTACGTCGATGGAGGTGTCGGTGAGGGCGGAGCCGCCGATTCCATTCAGGTTCAGACCGATCACCTTGTGCTCCACCACGCCCAGTTGGCGGGCCACTCGCTCGGCGGCATTCAGCTCGGCGCGATGGCGCTGGCCATAGTCGAAGCTCATGGTGTAGCAGGCGTAGCCTTCGGCGCGGGCCAAGGCGACCACGGTGGCCGAATCCAGGCCGCCGGACAACAGGATGACCGCTTTCTTTTCGCTCATGGGATATCCCTCGAAATCGGCCCGCCCAGGCGCTGGGCACGGGCAGGCCAGGTGCGCAATCGCGCCGGGGTCAGTGGCCCGGCTCGTCGTTCCAGAGGATCTTGTGCAACTGCAGTTGCAGACGCACGGGCAGGTTGTCGGCCACGATCCAGTCCGCCAGGTCGCGGGCGTTCACTTCCTTATGACTGGGAGAGAACAGCACTTCGCCGGCACGCTGGTCGAGGCGATACTCGATCAGCTTCGAGACCGCCCAGTCATAGTCCTCGCGGGAGCAAATGACGAACTTCACCTGATCGTTGGCCGTCAGGTGGGCGATGTTCTCATAGCGATTGCGACCGACCTCGGCGGAGCCCGGGGTCTTCAGATCGACCACCTTGCTGACACGCGGGTCTACGGCGGACACGTCCAGCGCACCGCTGGTCTCGATGGAGACGTCGTAGCCGGCGTCGCAGAGACGCTGCAGCAGCGGGATGCAATTGGGCTGGGCCAGCGGTTCTCCGCCAGTCACGCAGATGTAGCGCGGCTTGTAGGCGGCGACACGTTCGAGGATGGCGTCGAGCGACATGATCTCGCCGCCGCTGAAGGCGTAGGCGGTGTCGCAGTACTGACAACGCAGGGGGCAGCCGGTCAGGCGCACGAAAACCGTCGGCAGGCCGGCGGTACGTGTTTCCCCCTGCAACGAGTAGAAAATCTCGGTGATTCGCAGGGTTTGATGCATATCAGCCACGGGCGTGACGGCGAAACAGGCCATCCGCCTCCGTTGCGGGAAAGAAGGGTGGAGGCCGGGGATTCTAACGAAAAAACCCGCGACTAGCGCGGGTTTTCTTGATCCTGGGTTCAGGAATCAGGGCAGGCGCTGTAGATCGCGCTGTGCCAGCTGGGCCGCCGAGCTGCCGGGGAACTGGGCAATGACCTGCTGGAGGATGGTCTTGGCCTTGGCGGTGTTGCCCATGCGCTGCTCGACGTCGGCAAGCTTGTACAGGGAGTCCGGTACTTTCGGGTGCTGCGGGTAGGCCTGGCCAACGCGAGCAAAGGCCTGGCTGGCGCCTTGCAGGTCGCCCTTGGCGAGGTTCACTTCACCCAGCCAATACTGCGCGTTGCCGGCGTACTGGCTGTTGGGGTACTTGCGCAGGAAAGCATTGAAGGCCTGGCTGGCCTTGTCGAAGTCCTTCGCCTTGATCAGGTCGAAGGCAGCATCGTAGTAGAGCTTTTCCTTGGCGGGATCGCCCGGTTCGCTGCTGGCAGCCGGTTGCTGCGCGGGTGCGGCCGGGGCGCCGTCGGCGGCAGGTGCACCAGCGGCTGGGGAATTCGGGGCTACCGGTGCGCCAGCAGCGGCACCACCGGAAAGACGGCGATCGAGGTCCTGGTAACGCTCCAGGCTTTCCTGCTTCAGGCGCTGGATTTCGTACTGTTGCTCCTCGACCATGCCGCGCAGGCGAGCAATCTCTTCCTGCATCTGCTGGAGCTGCATGAACAGCTCGCCCTGCGCTGAAACAGGGGCCGCGGGGGCTCCTGTTCCAGCGTAGGCAGCGCCAGTCGTACCGTAACCGGCCGGCGGGTAACTGCCGCCGTAACCGGCGTTGTTATCCACCACGGGAACCTCGGCCAGCGCCACGAACGGCAGGCTGGAGAGGGCCAGGAAAGTCAGAGCACGACTGGATTTGCGCATAGTGAATTACTTGCGCAGTTCGACGCGGCGGTTCTGGGCCCAGGACTGCTCGTCGTTGCCGGTAGCAACCGGACGCTCTTCGCCGTAGGAAACCAGTTCCAGCTGAGCCGGGGAAACGCCCTGCAGAACCAGGTAGCGCTGAACGGCCTTGGCACGACGCTCACCCAGAGCCATGTTGTACTCGCGGGTACCACGCTCGTCGGTGTGGCCTTCCAGGACAACGCGGTTGCCGTTGGCCTTCAGGTCTTTGGCGTGTACGTCCAGAGCGCGCATGGCTTCCGGCTTCAGGTCGGAGCTGTCGTACTCGAAGTAGAAGGTGGTGATAGCGCGCAGAGCGGCTTCTTCGCTCATGCTGCCATCTACACCGCTACCACCGGCGTTGTAGCCAGCGTTCGGGTCAACGGCACCTTCGCCAGTGCCTTCGCCGCCTTTGGACGAGCAACCAACAGCTACGGCCATGGCCAGAGCGAGAGCGGCAAATTTGCCGAATTTCAGCATTTCCATCATGTAACTCCTAATGAACCCCAGGTGTGTTTAGCAAAGGTATTTTTAATGACCGCTTCAGTTCAGGTACGGCGACCAGGAAGGTTCGCGAATGTCGCCCTGAACTGTGGGAATCGGGACTCGTACGCGCCCGTTTGTAGACACGAGCATCAGCACGCCGCCCCCCTGCTGGCGAGTTGCGTAGATTAGCATGGTGCCATTAGGCGCAACAGTGGGCGAGTCGTCCAGGGTGGTGCCGGAGAGGATGCGCGGGGCCGAGCCAGAGCGGGTCAGATCCTGTGCAGCCACCTTGAAGTTGGTGAAGCCGTCCTGACGGTGGATCATCACCAGCATTTTTTCATCGGCCGAGAGCTTCGGGTTGGCGTTGTAGTTGCCCACGAAAGTCACACGCTGCGGCTCACCGCCGCCGATGCCGGTCTTGTAGATCTGCGGCTTGCCGGCACGATCCGAGGTGAAATAGATGGTCTGGCCGTCCGCGCCCCAGAAGGGCTCGGTGTCGATCGCCATGTTGTTGGTCACGCGGCGGATCTGGCGGCTGCCCAGGTCCATCACGTAGATCTCCGGGTTGCCATCGCGAGACAGCACGAACGCCAGGCGGTTGCCGTCCGGCGACCAGGCCGGGGCGCCGTTCAGGCCCTCGAAGTTGGTGATCTGCTCACGGCGGCCGGTGTCGATGTGCTGGACGAAGATGCGCGGGCGCTTCTGCTCGAAGGACACATAGGCGATGCGGCGACCGTCCGGCGCGTAGCGCGGCGACAGGATGGGCTCACGGGACTGCAGCAGGGTCACGGCGCGCTGGCCGTCATAGTCGGAGCGCTGCAGGGTGTAGCGGGTGTTGTTCACCGAGAAGCGTTCGGCGGTCACGTACAGCATACGGGTGGAGAAGGAACCCTTGATGCCGGTGAGCTTCTCGAAAGACTGGTCGGCGATGTAGTGCGCCATGTCACGCAGCTGGTCGGTGGAGCCGCTGACGTTGCCCGCCATGACCTGTTGCTCAGTGGTGACGTTGAACAGGGCGAACTGCACCTGCAGGCGGCCGCCGGCAGGAACGATGCTGCCTACCAGCACGTACTGGGCGCCCAGGGCCTTCCAGTCGCGGTAGATCACTTCGCTGGCCTGGCTCGGCAGGCTGATCATGTTCTGGCGCGGGATCGGCTCGAAATAGCCCGAGTTGCGCAGGTCATTGCCGACCACTTCGGAGATGTCGGTGGGCAGCACGGTGCCGCCCTGCCAGCCAAAGGGCACCACGGCGATCGGGGTCGCCCGGTCGGTACCGCTGGTAATTACCAGCGGGTCGGCGGCCTGGACGGAGCCGACCAGCATGGCCACTCCGAGCAGGACGATACGAATCAGGTTGTTCACAGACTCAAGTCCTCCGGTTTGAAGATGACGCGGCGCTGCCTGTACATCTGGTCAAAGGTCGCGCGGTCAAGTTGTTGCATTTCGGGGATGCGCCCGACGCTGCGGACGGCACTGACGGCCGACTGGTCGAAGGGCGAATCGCCGCTGGAACGGGTCACGCTGGCGTTGGTGATGGTGCCATCCGGCAACATCTCGATCAGCACTTCTACGCTCATGCCATTACGCGCCGATGGCGGACGACGCCATTGTTCGCTGACCAGCTTGATGATCAGGTCATCGAGACTGCCAGCGACCTGGTCACCGACCTCGTCAGCTAGTGTTGCTTCGCGCTCCACGTCGTCAGAAAGCAACTCAGCCAGCGCAGCGGCTTTCTTGTCATCGACGGCCTTGCGCTTGGCTTCCTCTGCCGCTTTCTTCTTCGCGGCGTCGGCGGTGGCTTTCTTCTTGGCCTCTTCCGCAGCCTTCTTCTTGGCTGCCTCGGCCACTGCCTTCTTCTTCGCCTCTTCAGCGGCCTTTTTCTTGGCCTCTTCGGCGGCTTGTTTCTTCGCCTCTTCAGCGGCCTTCTTCTTCGCGATGTCAGCCTGCTTTTTCTCTTCGGCCTTCTTCGCCTCTTCGGCTTTCTTGGCCTCGGCTACCTGCTTGGCTTCCTCGGCCTTCTGCTCGGCTTCGGCCTTTCGAGCGTCGTCAGCTTTCTTTTGTTCCGCCGCCTTGGCCGCCGCTACCTTCTGCTCGTCGGCCTTTTTCTGCTCCAGCTGCTCAGTTTCGAACTGTGGCGCAGCGGTCTTCTTGGCCTCGCCAGCGATCTTCTGATTAGTTTGCTTGGTAGCCTGGCTTTGGGACTTCAGCTGGTAAAGGGTGGCCTGGACGATGGGCCGGGCGGGCGGCAGTTCCGGGGTGAAGGCGAAGCTGACGAACAGCATGCCGAACATCAGGGCGTGCAGGGACACGGCCCAGATGGTCGGCCAGAAGTAGCTTTCCGAGGAGGAGCGTTCGCTCTGCTGTTGCATCAGGGCGCCTCGGTGATCAGCCCGACGTTGGCCACACCGGCCTTCTGCAGGCCGCCCATCACGGCCATTACGGCGCCGTAGTCGACCGATTTGTCGCCGCGGACGAAGACCTGCACGGTCTTACCCTGGCGGCTGTTCTCGGCCATGATGCCGGAGGCCGCCTGAACCAGTGCGTCCAGCGAAACCGAGGTCTCGCTCTTCTTGCTCTGATCGGTGTCGACCTCTTCACCCATGTTCCAGTAGTAGGACTTGTCGGCCTTGATCGAGATGGTCAGGACGCGGGCGTTGTTGTCCTGCGGCAGGGCCTCGCTGGAAACCTTCGGCAGGTCGACCTTGACACCCTGGTTGAGCATGGGTGCGGTGACCATGAAGATCACCAGCAGCACGAGCATGACGTCGATGTAAGGCACGACGTTCATCTCGGCGACCGGTTTGCGTTTGTGGCGAATTCTGGCCATGGCTTGAAACCTTTCCTCTCAGGGTCCCGGCGACTTACTCGTCGCTGGTGTGCACTTTGCGGTGCAGGATGGCCTGGAACTCGTCGGCGAAGGTGTAGTAACGACCGATCAGGGTCTCGCCACGAGCGGAGAAGCGGTTGTAGGCGATAACAGCCGGAATCGCGGCGAACAGGCCAATCGCGGTGGCGATCAGGGCCTCGGCGATGCCGGGGGCCACGGTGGCCAGAGTCGCCTGCTGCACCTGGGCCAGACCACGGAAGGAGTTCATGATGCCCCACACGGTACCGAACAGGCCGATATAAGGGCTGGTGGAACCCACGGTGGCGAGGAAGGGCAGGCTCTGCTCGAGCTTCTCTTCTTCACGGGAAATGGCGACGCGCATGGCACGGGACACACCTTCCATCACGGCATCCGGATCGACACCGGCCTGCTGACGCAGGCGGGAGAATTCCTTGAAGCCGGCGCGGAAGATCTGCTCGACGCCGCAGTCCGGGTCGGGGTTGCTGCCTGCCTGACGGTACAGCTTGGACAGGTCGATACCGGACCAGAAGCGCTCTTCGAAAGTCTCCAGGGACTTCTTGGCGGCACGCAGCAGGTTGCTGCGCTGGAAGATCATGATCCAGGAGGTGACCGAGGCGGCCACCAGGGTCAGCATGACCAGCTGCACCACGATGCTGGCGTTGCTGATCAGGCTCCACATGGAGGTATGGTCGACGACGTTGGCTTCCACGCTTAATCTCCTGCTGGGAATAGACCCGGGTCGGCGGCGAAGGCTTCACGCAGCGCTTCGGGAATCGCCCGGGGTTTCAAACTGTCGGCACGCACACAGGCGACCAGGAACTGCCCTTCGCATAGCAATGCGTCATCGGCGGCTCGTCTCACCTGTTGACGAAAACGCAGGCTGGCACGGTTCAACTCCATGACCTCGGCACTGACATTCAGCTCGTCGTCCAGCTTGGCGGGCGCCACATAGCGCGCCTCGGCTGAATGAACGACGAACAGCAGGTTCTCCCCGACCAGCTCGGACTGGGCAAAGCCCAGGCTCCGCAGACGCTCGGTTCGAGCCCGCTCCATGAACTTGAGGTAATTGACGTAGTAGACGATGCCGCCGGCATCGGTGTCTTCGTAATAGACACGACAACGATGCTGGAATGGCTGGGCCCCATTTTGCGCGCGCATACTCTAGTGCTTACTCCTAAGGTTGCCAATCCGGCCAGGCAACTGTTTTTTCATGAATGCGTCCCTGCCGAGCGCTTCGACCACAAAAGTCGCTATTCGTCACCCGAACCGAACAAATCAGCGGTCGGATTGTCCGCCATGCGCTTGGGCAGGTTGAGCCCGAAGTGCAGGTATGCGTGACGGGTCACTACCCTCCCCCGCGGCGTCCGCATGATGTAGCCCTGCTGGATCAGGTAGGGCTCGAGGACATCTTCGATGGTGTGACGCTCTTCGCTGATGGCCGCCGCCAGGTTGTCGATGCCCACCGGACCGCCATCGAACTTGTCGATCATGGTCAGCAGGAGACGTCGGTCCTGGTGATCGAAGCCACGTTCATCCACATCCAGCAGATTCAGCGCCTTGTCGGCGATGGCACAGGTGATCTGGCCCTGTCCGCGCACTTCGGCAAAGTCCCGCACGCGGCGCAACAGGCGGTTGGCGATACGCGGCGTACCACGGGCGCGGCGGGCGATTTCGAAGGCACCTTCCGGCTCGATATGCAGGCCGAGGATGCCGGCAGAACGGGCGACGATGGTGGCCAGGTCCTGGGTGCTGTAGAACTCCAGGCGCTGGACGATACCGAAACGGTCCCGCAGCGGGTTGGTCAGCATGCCGGCGCGGGTGGTGGCGCCCACCAGGGTGAAAGGCGGCAGGTCCAGCTTGATGGAGCGGGCCGCCGGGCCTTCACCGATCATGATGTCGAGCTGGAAGTCTTCCATCGCCGGGTAGAGCACTTCTTCCACGATGGGCGAGAGGCGGTGAATCTCGTCGACGAAGAGCACGTCGCCGGCTTCCAGGTTGGTCAAGAGCGCCGCCAGATCGCCTGGGCGCTCCAGAACGGGGCCGGAAGTGCTCTTGATCGCCACACCCATTTCGCTGGCGATGATGTTGGCCAGGGTGGTCTTGCCAAGGCCGGGAGGGCCGAAGATCAGCGTATGGTCGAGCGCCTCGGCCCGCCCCCTGGCAGCCTGAATGAACAGCTCCATCTGCTCGCGCACCACCGGCTGGCCGACGTAGTCAGCCAGCTTCAGCGGACGGATGGCACGGTCCAGTTGCTCGTCGCGGTCACGGCTGCTGGAAGTGATGAGGCGGTCGGCTTCGATCATGCGGGTTTACACCATTCCTTTCAGGGCGCGGCGGATCATTTCTTCGCTGGACAGCCCTTCTTCCTTCACGGCGGAAACGGCGCGGCTGGCTTCCTGGGGCTTGAAGCCGAGGGCGATCAGCGCACTGAGCGCGTCATTCTCAGCGCTGGAGACTGCCACGCCGAGCCGGGGTTCGACCACCAGGGGAGCGATGACCGGCATGCTTTCCCAGGCCTTGAATCGGTCCTTCAGCTCTACCAACAGGCGTTCGGCAGTCTTCTTGCCGACACCCGGTATCTTCACCAGGATCGAGGTGTCCTGGGCTTGCACGCAGCGCACCAGTTCGTCCACTTCCAGGCCGGACATCAGCGCCAGGGCCAGTTTCGGCCCCACGCCATTGAGACGGATCAGCTCACGAAACAGCTCACGGTCCCGTTTCTCGTAGAAGCCGAAGAGCAGATGGGCGTCTTCGCGCACCACCAGATGGGTGTGCAGGGTCACCGGATCGCCCACCGACGGCAGGCGATAGAGCGTGGTCATGGGCACTTCCAGCTCGTAGCCGACGCCGTTGACGTCGAGGATCAGGTGCGGCGGCTGTTTCTCCGCCAAGGTGCCACGCAAACGTCCAATCACGAAGTGCGTCCTTAAATGAAATTACAAACGAAGCCGGCCGCCCCGCCGCTTGGCGGTGGCGAGGCCGTGGGGAATCAGGCTCTGCCGGTGGTGCGCATGGCACAGGGCAATGGCCAGGGCATCGGAGGCGTCGATCTGGGGCTTCTGCACCAGCTTGAGCAGGTGCATGACCATCATCTGCACCTGCTGCTTGTCAGCACCACCGGTACCGGCGATGGCCTGCTTGACCTGGCTGGCGGTGTATTCGGCGATCTCCAGCCCAGCCTCTGCGGCCGCGACGATGGCCGCACCACGGGCCTGGCCCAGCTTGAGCGCGGAATCGGCGTTGCGCGCCATGAACACCTGTTCAATACCCATGGTCACTGGCCCATAGGTGCGGATCACTTCGCTCACGCCACGAAAGACGATCTGCAGGCGTTCCGGCAACTCACCGGCGCCGGTGCGGATGCAGCCGGACGCGATGTACTCGCAACCGCGTCCGGTGTCACGGACCACGCCGTAACCGGTGATGCGGGAGCCGGGGTCGATACCAAGAATCAGGGTCATGCCGCCGTAGGTTCCACGGGCCGACCCGGGGTCGGCACACTGTCTATTTATCCAGCCGCGAGTATACGGAGTGGCCCGCCAACAAAAAAGCCGGAAGCGCGCGCGGCGACTTCCGGCTTCGGGATCACACCAGGGCTCAGCCCAGCTGCTCCATGATTTCGTCAGAGATTTCGGCGTTGTGGTAGACGTTCTGGACGTCGTCCAGGTCTTCCAGCATGTCGATCAGCTTCATGACCTTCTGCGCGGTTTCCAGGTCGGCGATGGGCGCAGTGATGGACGGGATCATCGCCACTTCGGCCTCGTCACCCTTGAAGCCGGCGGCGGTCAGTGCCTCGTTCACCGAGAGGAAGTCGGCGAAGGTGGTGTAAACCTCGACGGAGCCATCTTCTTCGGCCACCACGTCATCGGCGCCGGCTTCCAGCGCCGCCTCCATCAGGGCTTCTTCGTTGACGCCGGGGGCGTAGCTGATCTGGCCCTTGCGATCGAACATATAGGCCACCGAGCCGTCGGTGCCCAAGTTACCGCCGCACTTGCTGAAGGCGTGACGCACTTCGGCCGCGGTGCGGTTGCGGTTGTCGGTCATGGCTTCGACGATGATGGCCACACCGCTCGGCGCGTAACCTTCGTAGCTCAGCTCCACCATGTTGTCGGCGTCGTTGGAGCCGGCGCCACGGGCAATGGCGCGATCAATGGTGTCGCGGGTCATGTTCGCGGTCAGTGCCTTGTCCACGGCCAGGCGCAGGCGCGGGTTGTCCGCCGGGCTCGGGCCGCCGTGCTTGGCTGCAACGGTCAGCTCACGAATGAGCTTGGTGAAGATCTTGCCGCGCTTGGCGTCCTGCCGTTCTTTGCGGTGCTTGATGTTGGCCCATTTGGAATGACCAGCCATAACTGACTCCGTACTCTACTGAACGGACGGCGCCCTGTGGCGTCGTCTCGGGTTGGTTCTACTTACTCGGCCTTGGCCTGCTCGCGCAGGCGGATGTTCAGCTCGCGCAGGGCCTTGGCATCCACGGTACCCGGTGCCTGGGTCATGACGTCGCCGGCGCTCTGGGTTTTCGGGAAGGCAATCACTTCGCGGATCGACGAAGCGCCGGTCATCAGCATCACCAGTCGGTCCAGGCCAAACGCCAGGCCACCGTGCGGCGGCGCGCCGTACTTCAGCGCATCGAGGAGGAAGCCGAACTTCTCTTCCTGTTCCGCATCGTCGATGCCGAGTACGCGGAACACCGCCTGCTGCATGGACTTGTCGTGGATACGGATGGAGCCGCCGCCCAGTTCGGTGCCGTTGAGCACCATGTCGTAGGCGCGGGACAGGGCCGCAGCCGGGTTGGCTTCCAGCTCTTCCGGGGTGCACTTGGGCGAGGTGAACGGGTGGTGCAGCGAAGTCAGGCTGCCGTCATCGTTCTCTTCGAACATCGGGAAGTCCACGACCCACATCGGCGCCCACTCCTTGGTGAGCAGCTTGAGGTCGTGGCCGACCTTGATACGTAGCGCGCCCAGGGCGTCGCAAACGATCTTGGCCTTGTCGGCGCCGAAGAACACGATGTCGCCATCAACCGCGCCAACGCGATCGAGGATCACATTCAGATTCTCTTCGGGGATGAACTTGACGATGGGCGACTGCAGGCCTTCGACGCCCTTCGCGCGCTCGTTGACCTTGATGTAGGCCAGGCCCTTGGCACCGTAGATGCCGACGAACTTGGTGTAGTCGTCGATCTGGCTGCGCGGCATGGAAGCGGCACCCGGGACACGCAGGGCGGCAACGCGACCTTTCGGATCGTTGGCCGGGCCGGAGAACACCTTGAATTCCACTTCATTCAGCTGGTCGGCGACGTCAACCAGTTCCAGCGGGATCCGCAGGTCCGGCTTGTCCGAACCGTAGCGGCGCATGGCCTCTTCGAAGGGCATGTGCGGGAATTCGTCGAACTCGACGTTCAGCACTTCCTTGAACAGCTGGCGCACCATCTTCTCGGTGATGTGGATGATGTCGCTTTCTTCGAGGAAGCTGGTCTCGATGTCGATCTGGGTGAATTCCGGCTGGCGGTCGGCACGCAGGTCTTCGTCGCGGAAGCACTTGGCGATCTGGTAGTAGCGGTCGAAGCCGGCCACCATCAGGAGCTGCTTGAACAGCTGGGGCGACTGCGGCAGGGCGAAGAAGTGGCCCGGGTAGGTACGGCTCGGCACCAGGTAGTCGCGCGCGCCTTCAGGCGTCGGACGGCCGAGGATCGGGGTTTCCACATCGAGGAAGCCGTTTTCGTCCAGGTAGCGACGAATACTGCTGGTGATGCGCGCGCGCAGCTTCAGCTTGGCGGCCATTTCCGGACGGCGCAGGTCGATGAAGCGGTAGCGCAGGCGGGTTTCCTCGCCCACGTCGGAGTATTCGTCCAGCGGGAACGGCGGGGTTTCGGCCTGGTTCAGCACTTCCAGCTCGTAACCCAGCACTTCGATGGCACCGGACGCCATGTTGGCGTTGCGCGCGCCTTCCGGACGCAGACGCACCTTGCCGGTGATCTTCACCACATACTCACTGCGCACACGGTCGGCGCGGGCGAAGGTTTCTACGCGGTCCGGGTCGAATACAACCTGAGCCAGGCCTTCGCGGTCACGGATGTCGAGGAAAATGACCCCGCCGTGGTCGCGGCGGCGGTGTACCCAACCGCAGAGGGTGACTTCCTGGCCATCCAGGCTCTCGTTCAGTTGGCCGCAATAGTGGCTGCGCATCATGGTCGTGTTTCGCTTCTCTTGAGTCGTGAATTCGTCCGCCCCATGGGCGGCGGAGCATCCGGCGGAGGTGCAACCCCTTGCCGGACAGGCCGGGGTTCGCGGCAAAGAGCGGAATTATATAGAGATACATTGACAAAACACAGCCGCCCGGCCGCCACCAGAAGGCACGGCCCGGCCTGCCCGCCTTGCTGGGCCGAAGGGCAGTGACTAAGCTCGCCAGCACTCGCCCGACGGACGGAGGCGAGCGCACAGGGAGAGAAAGGATGCCATCGTTTGCAGGGAAGGTCGCCGTCATCACGGGTGCAGGTTCCGGTATCGGCCGGGCCCTGGCCGGCCAGTTGGCCGCCCAGGGTTGCCATCTTGCCCTCGCCGACATAGACGCCGACAGCCTGGAAGCCACCGCCGCACCATTGCGCCGCGAAGGCCTGCGACTATCCACCCATGTGCTGGATGTCGCCGACCGCGACGCTGTGCACGTCTTTGCCGACCGGGTCATGACTCACCACGGCGGCGCCCATCTGGTGATCAACAACGCCGGCGTGACCGTTTCGCAGACCATCGCCGAGCTCCGCTACGACGACTTCGAATGGCTGATGGGCATCAACTTCTGGGGAGTGGTCCATGGGACCAAGGCCTTCCTGCCCCACCTCCTGGCCCAGGGTGAAGGCCATATCGTCAATCTGTCGAGCATCTTCGGCATCGTCAGCGTGCCCACCCAGGGCGCCTACAACGCCAGCAAGTTCGCCGTACGAGGTTTCACCGAAGCGCTGCGCCAGGAACTCCACCGCACGCCCATCAAGGTCACTTGCGTCCATCCTGGCGGAATTCGCACCAATATTGCCCGCTCTGCGCGCTTCTACCAGGGTGCTGACGGCAGGACGGATGCCAGCCGGGCCGCCGCCCGGTTCGATCGATTGGCCCGCACCTCCGCCGAGCAGGCCGCCGGGATCATCATCAAGGGCGTCCAGTCTGGCCGGCCACGCATCATGGTCGGGGCCGACGCACGCTTCCTCGATCACTTGCAGCGACTGCTGCCGGCCGCCTACCCCCGCCTGCTGGGCAAGCTGATGAAAAAGGGCTGAATCGCGTAGAAGCCAATGACTTATAACCATCGCGATCATTGATGGAAGACAAGACAGACCCACGCCCGAGCCATGTTAGGCTCTGCCCATCACGGACCCGATCCGGGCCATAAGCTACCGACAGGAGAATTGGTATGGAAATCAACATCGGAATTGCCGAGCAGGATCGCGCAGCCATCGCCGAGGGCCTGTCCCGTCTGCTGGCCGATACCTACACCCTCTATCTCAAGACCCACAACTTCCACTGGAACGTGACCGGTCCGATGTTCAACACGCTACACCTGATGTTCGAGGGGCAATACAACGAACTGTCCCTGGCTGTAGACGCCATCGCCGAGCGCATCCGCGCCCTGGGCTTCCCGGCTCCGGGCACCTACGCCGCCTATTCCCGCCTGTCGTCCATCAAGGAAGAAGAAGGCGTGCCGTCTGCCGAGGACATGATCAAGCAACTGGTACAGGGTCAGGAAGCGGTGGTGCGTACCGCCCGCGGCATCTTCCCGCTGCTGGACAAGGTCAGCGACGAACCCACCGCCGATCTCCTCACCCAACGCATGCAGGTCCATGAAAAGACCGCCTGGATGCTTCGCAGCCTGCTCGCAGCCTGACTGAAAGTGCAGCAAAAGGCCCGGAAGGACGGGCCTTTTGCTATGCGCGAATGTCCGCCTGCTCTATGCTCTGGCAATTCGATATCTCCCCACAGTGAAGTGCATGAGCCAGCCTCCGAAACCTCCGTCGCTGCTTGAGCTTTTTCCCGAAGAAACCCGAGAAGCCGCCGACCTTTTGAAGCAGGCCGTACCTCACATGGTGCGCCACGCCATTCCACCGAATCCGATTCACTATGCGCTCTGGTACAGCTACAGCAAGGGCCTGGAACCGGACCTGAATCGCCGCCTGGACAAGATCACCAAGGACTTCGACGTCTTTCCGCCGGAATCGGCCATCAAGCTGTTTCGCGAATTCATTATTCGCGGCGAGCTGGAAGAGGCACGCCAGGGCCAGCAGCAAGTCATCGAACTGGTGGACGACATCGAGGTGGACGTCAGCCGCAGCGTGAGCGGTAGCCAGGCCTACCAGCAAAGCCTGACGGCGGGCCTGGCCGCCTTGCACGAACCCATCATCGATGACCTGCCCAGCGTGCTGAACCACCTCCAGGAAAGCACGCAGCTGATGCAGGAACAGCAGGAACAGTTCCTCTATCGCCTCCGCGCCGCACAATCGGAAATTCAGCACCTGCGCAACGAGCTGGAGCGCGCTCAACTGGCCGCCACCCTGGATGGACTGACCCAGGTATTCAACCGCCAGGCATTCACCCGTCTGCTGGAGCAATCCCTTAAAAGCGGACAGGAGCGATTGGCGCTGGTCATGCTGGATATCGACCACTTCAAGCAGTTCAACGACCAGTTCGGCCACCCACTGGGCGATCGTGTACTCCAGCACGTAGGCCAATTGCTGCGTGAGCTGCTGCCCCCTCGCGCCATGGCGGGCCGCTACGGCGGTGAGGAGTTCTGCGTCCTGCTGCGCGATTGCCGGGATCTCGAGTCAGCTCGCACCTTCGCCGAACAACTGCGCGGCAAGATGCAGGCACTGCGGGTCAAGGTCCGTCGGACGGACCAGATCCTGGACACCATCACCGCAAGCTTTGGCCTGGCCCTGGCCGAACCCAGCGATACCCTCGAAAGCCTCATCACCCGTGCCGACGACGCCCTCTACCAGGCGAAGCGGAACGGCCGCAATCAGGTGCACCCTCCGGCCCCTGAACCTGCGCTAACCGCTTGATTTGAGTAGCCCTGCCCTTTCCTGTTAAATACAGCGCGTGCCGCATGCCGATCCTGGGTCATGCCGCATAGGCCGGCGCCCGCGCCATTTTCATCCCGCGCGGTCCGGCTCTTCCGTCAGAGATTCCGTGTCCAAGGTGAATCCATTGAATATGCTGAAAACCGTCCATCTGTTGACGGGCGCTGCCGCTTTGCTGCTGTCGTTCATCCCGAGTCTGCGTGCTGATGCCCTGCCCTACCTGCAACAACCCGATGCTCTGTACCTGGCCTTCTGCGGCCTGCTCAACCTGCTGATGGCGCCGGTGGTTCCGACCTGGGCGAAAGGCCTGCGCAACCAACTGCAGAACCTGGTCTCCGCCCTGCTGGTGCTGGCGGTGATCCTGCAGACCCTGTTCCTTCTCGCGCCTCTGCCGACCGTCGGCGAGCAGCCGGCCATTCTGGTCAGCATCCTGCCCCTGATCCTGGCCGTGGCAGTTCACCTGGCCATCAATCTGCGCAAGGTCACCCAGACCGCCCCCCTGCCCCAGGATCTGTCCAATCGCGAGACCGGCACCGTGAAGTGGTTCAACACGTCCAAAGGTTTCGGCTTCATTTCCCGCGACTCCGGGGATGACATCTTCGTGCACTTTCGCGCCATTCGCGGCGAAGGCCACCGCGTGCTGATCGAGGGCCAGCGCGTGGAGTTCTCGGTAATCCAGCGGGACAAGGGCCTGCAGGCGGAAGACGTGATCGCCGCCCTACCCAGCCGACGCTGAGCCAGAATCGAGTAGGAGGTGGGGTCGCCCCCACCGTCCTCTCACACCACCGTACGTACGGTTCCGTATACGGCGGTTCAGGTCATACGGCTAAGCCGAGTCATCGTATCCAGTATCGACACCAGTCCAAGCGCGTCCCAGCACTTCTTCGGCAGCGCCTGCCGCAGGTGCAGGGCACCGGCGTTCCACCAGGGGCCGCGCCCGTTGGTGGCCGACTTCCAGGCCCGCTCCTCCGGTAAACCCAGGCGCATCAGCATGCGTGCCCGGGTAACCGGTCGCTTCCAGTGCCGCCACAGCACATTGCGCAGCAACCGCCGCACCCAGCCATCCAGCGCTTCCACGGGCCNTAGCACGCTGGCAAGCGCACAGATCTCCCAGGGTAATTCGCGCGACCTTCCGGCTTATGCCTGGCGGATTTACGTCGTAGCGTGCCGTGCAAGTACCGGGCTTTGACGATTTGGGCCGCCTCACCCCGCTACGCCGCCTCCATCCGCTTCCTGTTCGTCAGGCCAGCCATTTGCTTCCGGCTTCCTTCAGATTCGCAGTCACCCGCGACACCCTTGCCTTCCGCTAGCACTTCCCCTTGCCGGGCGTGCAGAGGACTTCCACCTCCAAGTCGTCCAGTTCACCACCACAGTGAACCGAACAGCGCCAGTCACGGCGCTACGCGCCATGCCTGGCGCACCCATGAAAAAAGCCCGCCAATTGGCGGGCTTTTTCTTTGGGGAATCAGTAATGAGGCGGCGGCGCCTCATCTTCGCCAGGGCCGAACTGGCTGAGCAGTTCTTCCTGCCGCTTGGCCAATGCCGCCAACTGCAACTGGAGACGGTCCACCGTCCGCTGCTGCTCCACCAGCACGTCATTGAGGGTCTGGATGGTGTCATCCTGGAAGGCCAGACGGCTTTCCAGGTCAGCGATGCGCATTTCCAGGCTCATGACTCAGCCCTCCAGGAAGCGGAAATCATCGGCCAGCACCAGGCGAAGTTTGGCGCGAATGGCAGCCACCTCCTCCGCAGAATAAGCCACGGCCGGATGGCGTCCCCAGACCGGTGCAGGCCAGGCCACGTCGCCACGGCGGCGAACGATCACGTGCATATGCAACTGACTGACCATATTGCCCAAGGTCGCGACATTCATCTTGTCGGCGCCAAAGGTGTCCTTGAGCGTTTCCGCCAGGAAAGTGGTTTCCTGCCAGAGTTGCCGCTGCTCGTCGTCGCCAAGCTGGAACAGCTCGCTGACCTCCTCGCGGCGCGGCACCAGGATGAACCAGGGGTACTGGGCATCGTTCATCAGCAGCAGCCGACACAGGGGGAAATCACCGATAGGCAGGGTGTCCTGCTGAAGTCTTGGGTCCAGGGCGAACATACTGGCCTCTCCTGTTCGACGGTTTGGGATTCTGAGCTTAACACCCCAGCCGGCGGCTGAAGTCAGGGCGCGCAGCATAGCCAAGCCTCGGGCCGAGCGAAACAAGATTGCCCTGGCTACCTATATAGAAGAGGAGCTGGCAGAAGGAGCGTTACCGCACGCATCAGGATCGCGCATCGTTAACATATTGTTACCGACCACCACATCTGGACGAACGTGACGCGGGGCCAGGCGCACCGCACGCCTTCCGGAGAATGACTGTCAAGAGCCACCTGGCGTGCAACGTGCCTCATTTCAGGGCACCCCATTCCCTTTCCAGCCACACCAGCATCAGGAGTTAGACACACTGGAACGACCGCGCCACCTGACCCGTGAAGAAATTCACACAAGCCGGCGCGGTTTGTGCACGCTTTTTGCCTGAAAGGTGCCAGGTCACAGGCGGACCAGGGGACAACTGCAAGGAAAGCCCCACCCGCAAAGTGCCTCAGATACATAGGGGTCGAAGGGATGCAAGGCAAAACCTATAGATATGCGACACAGTTCTTCTCGATTCGCGACAGCACTGTGAAGAAATCGTAAGGACCCGGATTCAACTATCGCCATTATTGTCGCCGTGCTATAAGTTAGCGCCGACACAAAAAGAAAGAACCGCCTTCAATCAATTAAAGAAAGCGGCGAAAATCTTCAAAACCAAAGGAGCAATCACAATGCAAGTGATGAAGTGGAGCGCACTGGCTCTGGCCGTGACCGCCGGTACCATGCAATTGGCTTTTGCCAGCGCCCAGGAAGAGTCCAAGGGCTTCGTAGAAGACAGCAACCTGACCCTGCTGAACAAGAACTACTTCTTCTGGCGCGACTTCCGCAACAATCCGAGCACCAGCCAGAACTACCGTAAAGAATGGGCCCATGGCATCAGCGCCATGTACGAGTCCGGCTATACCCAAGGCACCGTTGGCTTCGGCGTTGACGCCCACGCCATGCTGGGCCTGAAGCTGGACAGCGGCAACGGCACCAATGGTACCGGCCTGCTGCCGACTGGCTCCGACGGTCGCTCCCAGGACGAGTACTCCTATGTTGGCGGCGCTGTTAAAGCGCAGTTCTCCAACACCCAGCTGAAGTACGGCAACCTCTTCCCGACCGCTCCGGTATTCGCCACCGGTACCGCTCGCCTGTTCCCGGGTTCCGCTGAAGGCTTCCAGCTGCTGAGCAGCGAGATCGAAGGCCTGAACGTCGACGCCGGCCACTTCACCTCCATCCGTGACGGTAGCGCCTCCACCAACCGCCACGGCGAAATCACCACCACCTACACCGGCATCGCCAGCAACAGCGCCGACTATGTAGGCGGTTCCTACGCCTTCACCGACAACGTCAGCGCCAGCCTGTACGGTGCCGAGCTGGAAGACATCTGGCGCCAGTACTACGGCAACCTGAACTGGAACATTCCGCTCAGCGACAAGCAGGCCCTGAACTTCGACGCCAACATCTATCACACCAGCGATCAGGGCGACGCCAAAGCCGGCGAGCTCGATTCCAACGCCTGGTCGCTGGCTGCTGCCTACACCCTCGGCGCCCACAAGTTCACCCTGGCCTACCAGAAGATCAACGGTGACGAGCCCTTCGACTACATCTCGATGGACGGCCAGAACTCCGGCGACTCCATCTTCCTGGCCAACTCCGTCCAGTACTCCGACTTCAACGGTCCGAACGAGAAGTCCATCCAGGCTCGCTACGACCTGAACATGGCTGAGTATGGCATCCCCGGCCTGAGCTTCATGGCTCGCTACATCACCGGTGACGACGTTGACGGCACCAAGGCCGACCCGAACGGTGCCTTCGCTGGCCAGATCGGCGACGACGGCAAGGAATGGGAACGCGACATCGAAGCCAAGTACGTTGTTCAGGAAGGCCCGGCCAAAGACCTGTCCATCCGCATTCGTCACGCCAGCTGGCGTGCCAACAGCGACATGGCCTTCTTCGGCTCCGCTGGCGGCACTGCCAACGACGAAGTTCGCGTAATCACCGAGTACCCGCTGGATATCCTGTAATATCCCCTGCGTATACGTACGTGATAAAAGAAACCCGGCCTAGGCCGGGTTTCTTTTTGGGAAGAACTTGACTCCAGAGTCGATCAAATTTCTATCAAACAACTGTTCAAACTTTAACCAATTAACGGCAGAGCGTAAGTGCCAGTCACATGGGCGACGAGATCATCTTCGCTGCCATCGGAAAAGAGTGAAACTTCACATACCGCTTGACGCCGACCAAGTTTGAGTATCCGCGCTTCGGCGAATAGATCCACCGGTCTTGGCCGGGACAGGAAATTGATGTTCAAGTTGGACGTCACTGCCATCTCAACCTTGCCCAACTTCCCCAGTACCACGGCATACATCGCCGCATCAGCCAGCGCCATGATGGTCGGACCGGACAAGGTGCCGCCCGGACGCACCAGTTTGGGCTGGAAGGGCACCCGCGCCAGCGCGCCCTTGTCATCCAGCTGCTCGATCCGCAGGTCGATGTCGTCCGCCATGGGAACGCCATCCCGAATCAGTGCCTCTACCTGTACTGCCGTGAGCCCCACCACGTCGCCCTCCTCCGTCTTCCGGACCGCAATCCTGTACGCAACTTGATCAGGGCCGTACAATGCCGAGCCATTCAAACCCATCGCAACCGACATAACGGCCAAACATGCGTACCAGTCAGTACCTGCTGTCTACCCTCAAGGAAACCCCCGCCGATGCCGTGGTGATCAGCCACCAGCTGCTGCTGCGCGCCGGCATGATCCGCAAGCTCGCCTCCGGTCTTTATACCTGGCTGCCAATGGGCCTGCGGGTGCTGCGCAAGGTCGAGACGGTGGTCCGCGAAGAGATGAACGCCGCCGGTGCCCTGGAAGTGCTGATGCCCGCAATACAGCCTGCAGAGCTGTGGCAGGAGTCTGGCCGCTGGGAGCAATACGGCCCCGAGCTGCTGCGCCTGCACGACCGCCATGAACGCGAATTCTGCGTCGGCCCGACCCACGAAGAAGTCATCACTGACATGGCGCGCAATGAGCTGAACAGCTACAAGCAGCTGCCGATCAACTTCTACCAGATCCAGACCAAGTTCCGTGATGAAATCCGTCCGCGCTTCGGCCTGATGCGCGGCCGCGAGTTCGTGATGAAGGACGCCTACTCCTTCCACATGAACCAGGAATCGCTGCAGGAAACCTACGACCGCATGCACCAGGCCTACTGCAACGTGTTCAGTCGCCTGGGTCTGGATTTCCGCCCCGTGCTGGCCGACACCGGCTCCATCGGCGGTACCGGCTCCCACGAGTTCCACGTACTGGCCGAGTCCGGTGAAGACGACATCGCCTTCAGCGACAGCTCCGACTACGCCGCCAACGTCGAGAAGGCCGAAGCCCTGCCCCGCGAGACCGCGCGTCCCGCCCCGAGCCAGGAACTGAAGCTGGTCGACACCCCGAACACCAAGACCATCGCCGATCTGGTGGAGAACTTCAGCCTGCCGATCGAGAAAACCATCAAGACCCTTGTGGTCCATGGCGCCGAAGAAGGCACCCTGATCGCGCTGATCGTCCGCGGCGACCACGAACTGAACGAAATCAAGGCTGCCAACCTGCCCCAGGTCGCCAGCCCGCTGGTATTCGCCAGCGAAGCCGAACTGCGCCAGGCCATCGGTGCCGGCGCTGGCTCCCTCGGCCCGCGGAATCTGCCGCTGCCCTGTGTGGTGGACCGCTCCGTGGCCCTGATGAGCGACTTCGCCATCGGCGCCAACATCGACGACAAGCACTATTTCGGCGTCAACTGGGAGCGCGACCTGCCGCTGCCGGACGTCGCTGACCTGCGCAACGTAGTGGCAGGCGACCCGAGCCCGGACGGCAAGGGCACCCTGGTCATCAAGCGAGGCATCGAAGTCGGCCACATCTTCCAGCTGGGCACCAAGTACAGCGAGGCGATGAAGCTGAACGTCCTCGGCGAGAGTGGCAAGCCGGTAACCCTCATCATGGGCTGCTATGGCATCGGCGTATCCCGTGTGGTGGCCGCCGCCATCGAACAGAACTACGACGAGCGCGGCATTCTCTGGCCGCAGGCGCTGGCCCCCTTCCAGGTGGCCCTGGTTCCGCTCAAGTACGAAACGCCTGCCGTCAAGGAAGCCACCGACAAGCTCTACGCCGAGCTGCGCGCAGCCGGCGTCGATGTACTGCTGGACGACCGCGACAAGAAGACCAGCCCCGGCGTCAAATTCGCCGACATGGAGCTGATCGGCATTCCGCACCGGATCGTGGTAAGCGAACGTGGCCTGGCCGAAGGCAACCTGGAATACAAGAGCCGCCGTGAATCCGACAGCCAGATCGTACCGGCTGCCGACGTGCTCTCCTTCATCACCGCCCGCGTGAATCGCTGATCGAGAAAATGTCCAAGCGTAGTTCCTATCCCCTCGTGGGTGCCGCCCTGTGCGGCACCCTCTTCGTCAGCGGCTGTGCCAACCACCTGCCGCAGCGCAGCGAACACGAGGAACGTGTCGAGCGCAAACTGCTCAACCACAGCCTGCAGATCGAAGTTGGCGATCCACAGGTGCTGGAACTTCCGCAACGACGCATCCGCATCAACGAGCAGAAGACCTTCGAAGTCACTGAGTTCGAGGTCAGCCGCCATTACGATCGCTACACCCCCTACCAGCCCTGGCGGGAGCTGTATGAAGTCCCCCTGGGCGCGGTGGCGGTGGTCGCTGGCGTCGGCGCCAACGTGCTCAACGTGCTACTGCTCGGCAGCCTGCCGGACACGGCCACCAAGGACTGGATCAGCTACGGCTTCGCCGGCCTCAACCCGGCCATGAACGTGGAATCCAACGGCCGCTCCGAGCAGAACCTCGCTGCCATCGACGAGAAGCAGCTGGATAAGCGCATGGAGTATTCCAGCCTGCCCTGGGCGGAGCGTCCGGTGCAGGTCAAGGCTGGAACCCAGACCCACGAACTGGTCACCGACCGCCACGGCATCCTGCGCCTGAATCTGCTGGACGGGCCTTTTGCCGAGCAAGACGTCAGCCATATCGGCAAACTCCAGCTGAGCGTCGAAGATCCCCAGGACAACGCGCGGGCCGATGCCACGCTCGGCATCAGCCACGCCCTTCGCGGCAAACTGGTGGAAGCCCATGGACTGATCTTCGAGGACCTTGAAGACGACGAGGTGCCGCAGTGGGTCCATCGGGTCAAGCGCCTGTCGGAACTGGGCCTGGAAGAAGAAGCCAGCGAACTGGAGCAGAGCCTGATCGAGCTGACCCGCAACGATCCGGAACTTCAGGAAGAGTTTCTCCACTCCCTGATGAAGGATGCTGGGCGCCTGGCGGCGGACCCCGGTGATTCGGACTGAGCCAGCCAGGGAGCGGGCCCGACTCGCTCCCTTCCACCGGCTCAGCGCCGCACGATAAAACCGGTAATACCCTGCAAAGGCTGCTCTTGAAGCACCACTTCGGTCACCTGCGCATCCGGCGGTCCCTGTTCCAGCCAGGCCGCCAACGCCCGTACCGCCTCCTCCTCGCCTTCCATCAGCACTTCGACCCGGCCATCCGCCAGGTTGCGAACCCAGCCGTCCAGTTCCAGGTGGTCGGCCTGCTCCTGAGTGGATTGACGGTAGTAGACCCCCTGTACCTTGCCGTTCACAAAGCCATGCAGACAAATTCGCGCCATCGCCCTAGCTCCCCTTGCGCAGTTGTTCAAGGCGCGCGGTCAGGCCCGCGGCATTCTGCTCACCCAGCAAGCGCTCTCGCATTTTGCCCTGGGCATCGATGATGTAGGTGACCGGAAGCGCTTCGCTGCGAGGAAGGTCATAGCGCTTGGAGGGGTCCTCGGCCAGCACGGTGAACTGGATGCCCATCTTCTTCGCGGCCGCGCCAAGCTCCTCGCCCTGCAGCCCGTCGAAGTTGACGCCCAGCACTTTCACACCCTTGTCCTTCTGTTGCTCCGCAAATGCGTTGAGCTCGGGGATTTCCGTACGGCATGGCGCACACCATTCGGCCCAGTAATTGATCACCAGCCACTGGCCTTCGAGGCGCTCAACCGCTACCTTCTGTCCATTCTGGTCGACGCCTACGTCGTCCGAGCAACTGGCCAGGAACAAACCGGCCCCCATCAGTGCGAACACCCCTATTACAGCCTGGAGTCGCAATCCCATGCATTCGGTCCTCGTGTACGCGGGGTTGATATGACACTGGATGCCCTGCGCCTGGAGGTACCGGACATCCTGGAAGCGAACAGCACTCCATTGGCAAGCGTGCCCACGCTCCTCGCGGAGGCCCGCCGACTCCCTCAGGATAGTGCCGTACAGCAGGTTCTGGAGCTTTTGTTCAAGCTCAACCGTAGCGCGCTGACCTTACTCGAAAGGCAACGCGTGCTGCAAAGCTTCAGCGAGGAGTTCCGCCACTACGCCAGGGCCTGGCAGGACCGAGCCACACCACCAGCGCTCTTCATCACGCTTTGCAATGAACTGGCCAGCGGGTTCAAGCGCCTGCTGCTGCAGATCCTTCAAGGCCACCAGCCCTCGCGCCCGCACATGGCCTGGTGCCTCTACATGGCCCAGCACTTCCTCGCCCAGACGCAGCTACGCCACTACCAGGGCTATCAGGAACCCAACCCACGACTCTGGCGTGACAGCCACCTGTTGTACTGGATCGGTGAACACCAGAACTGCCTGGACGAACCGGTGGCCGCAGCCTTCCACCCGACCCCGGCCAACACCCTGCGCGGGCTCTACCAGCAGATGCTGCTCCTGGCCCTGAGCAACCCATTTCACCTCAGCGAGGGCGAATGCACGCTGCTGTTCGGTGCGCTCGCCCCGATCGCCGGCCTGGCTCGATTGATACCGTGGGACGAGGACGACGAAAACGGCAGCCCGACCGTCGATCTCACCGAGTCCCAGCCCTGTCTGCCGCAGGACCAGCGTCCCGACGGCGCCGATGCCTACTTGCGTCGGTTGGAACTGGGTGCCCTGCTGATCGCCCTGCACGATCCCGCGCCTCTGCGCAGTGAAAGCGAACGGGCGCTGCTGGAGCGGGTCCGACCGCATTGGCTGGGACGCCAGCAACGCCGCCACCCACGCACCGAGCAATCGGGCAACTGCGAGTTGGTGGTGGGGCTGCCCGCCATCCATGCCGACCTGCTTGCGCAGCATCCAGGTCGCAGCGAAGCGCAGTTCCTGGACGCCAGCCCCGGGGGTACCCGCCTGTTGTGCCAAGGCGATCTGGGCAACCAGCTGCCAGTGGGGCAACTGGTGCTGGTGCAGACCCAGAGCAGCCCGGTACTTGCCCTGGTGCGCTGGCGCTACCAGAACACCGAAGGCCTGCATCTCGGCCTGCGTTATCTCAAGGGCCTGCCGCGCCCCGTCTGGCTGCGCCGCACCCCCAGCGCCCAGACCCACCCCGGTGTACTGCAAAGCACACCAGACCCCGGCAACGGCTGGCATCACGGCCTCTGGCTGCCCTGCAAGCAATTCGTCGAAGGGGAAAACCTCTGGCTGCAATTGGCCAGCGTGCACAACCAGGCCATCGTGCCACTGCCTGAAGCCAACCTCTGCACCTCCCTGGTGGCTCGCTACCCCCTGCAGCTCGCCTGAGTGATCAAACTGCGAGGCCGGTCACGTCGCCCTGTGGTGAAGGCGCACAGTTCGGAGGGGAATGGCTGCTTATAATCCTGGGACATCGGTACGAACGTACCCTCCCAGCCTGGACGCCCCATGCAGCAGCAAGACAACCTGATCGGCCCGGTCCCCGCCCGCGTCGTCGAAGTTGCCCGCTCCACCCTCACGCCCTTCGAGGGCCGGGTGGCGGATTTCAATGTGGCGAGCTGGCTGCATTTGCCGGGTATGGCGGATCTGCCGGTGTCCCTGCTGGTGAACTACATGGATGGAGAGCAGCGCCGCGAGGTAACCGTCGACCACGGTCGGCTCAATTCCAAGGGCAAGATCCTGCTGGCTGGCGTTGCCCGCCTCCCGTTCAAGCACAAGATCGTGCAGATGCAGGTGCACCTGCGCTGCGCCGTGCCGGTCCAGGGACTGGTGGTGGAAGAGCTCTTCGTACAGGCGGTGGAACTGGCGGCGCCCGCCCAACGCCAGGCGCGCGCCTGACGCCTCTCAGCCGGGCAACGCCCGGCTGGCCTCCATCGCCGGCAGCTCGACGCCGTCGTCTTTTTCCTGCACGGTCGCTGGAGCCAGGGATTCCGGCCAGTGACGGAAATTCAGCCCGGTCACCCGGTTCAATCCTTCCAGCGCCCGTTGCGGTACGCGTTCGTGCAGGTGGATCAGTTTGTCTTGCGCGGTTCCCATCGCCTTCATCCCCTGGCCATCAGAATGATGGCCTCTTCCCTGTAGTGCCATAAACATGCCAACCCCACGGGCCCGACACTTCACCACCCCAGATCGGCTCCAGCCTCTCCGCCCCCTCATCGACTGACAAATTTCGTCAGTCGTTTCCCGGCTTGAGCCATTGAGCCAGGCTGCCGCCGAACAACGCCTGCTGCTCCTCCTGAAGGAGTTCCAGGGCCTTGCGCAGCGGCGGATACCAATCCTCGTCCAGATGCTCCGGCAACTGGCTCAGTCTCGGCAACGGCCAGGGCATGTGAACCAGCAGTTGGTAAAGACTGTAGCCGCTGAGGTCGCGGCAGAGCACCCAGGACCCGCCAGCGGCCCGGCAGACCAGATGCTGGCCCTCCAGCAACTCCAGCAGCTCTAGCCATTCGTCTTCCGGCAGGTGCCAGCCGGCACGCTGAACATCCAGATGACGCACCGGCATGCCGCGCATCTGGCGATCGTGGAACACCCTCAGGATGCCCATCATCACCAGCAGTCGCGGTAGCGCCCGGCGACGCCAGTGCCAGGGCGTGGACAGGTTGCACACCAGCTCGGCGCCTAACAGCACGATCACCCAGGAAAGATAGATCCACAGCAGGAACAGCGGCACTGTTGCGAAAGCACCGTAGATCAGTTGATACCCCGGAAAGAAACTGACGTAGAGGCCGAACAGCGCTTTTGCCGCCTCGAACAGCAGCGCAGCGAAGGTGCCACCCGCCAGGGCGTGGCGCACCGGCACCCGGGCATTGGGCACCGCGGCGTAGATCAGCGTGAACGCGGCAATGCTCGACAACAGCGGCATGAACCCCAGGAGGGTCTGGGCACCGATCAAGGCATCCGGACCGGAGATCAGGGAAAGCGAGGTGATGTAGGTACTGACTGCAAATCCCGCCCCCAGCAGCAACGGGCCGAGACTGAGCATGGCCCAGTAGAGCAGAAAGCTGTAGACGCCGCGTCGAGGCTGGCGTACCCGCCATATGGTGTTGAAGGCCTTCTCGATGGTCACCAGCATCATGAACGCGGTCACCACCAGCAGCCCGACGCCCACCCAGGTCAGGTGCCGGGCCTGCACGGTGAAAGCACGCAGGTACTCCTGCAGGGCCTCCCCGGTGGAGGGCACGAAATTGTGGAAGATGAAGCTCTGGATCTGCTCGCCGGTGCCCTGGAAGGCGGGAATGGCCGACAGCATGGTGAAGGTCACCGTCATCATCGGCACAACCGCGAACAGGCTGGTGTAGGTCAACGCCGCAGCGCTGTTGGTGCCACGATCGGCGATGAACCTCTGCAGCAGGAAGCGCCAGAATTCGACGGTGTCGGTGAGGCGTTGGCGCATTCCTTCTCCTTGATTCGGTTCTGCCCGGCCTGGGCCACAGACCGCAAGCGCGGTCCACGGTTCAGGACTGCCTCACGACGCGGTTAGAATAGCCGCCTCGACCAAGCCCATGCGACCCCCGACATGACCGAACTGACCCTCTACCACAACCCGCGTTGCTCCAAATCCCGCGGTGCCCTGGAACTGCTCGAAGCCCGTGGCCTGGCCCCCACCATCGTGCGCTACCTGGAAACGCCGCCCAGCGCCGCCGAGCTGCGCGACCTGCTGGTCAAGCTGGGCATTTCCGCCCGCCAGCTGCTGCGCACCGGCGAGGACGAGTACAAGGCACTGAACCTGGACGACGCCAGCCTCTCCGAAGAGCAGCTGATCGCCGCCATGGTGGCCCATCCGAAGCTGATCGAACGGCCCATCCTGATCGCTGGCAACAAGGCCGTGGTTGGCCGTCCGCCGGAGAAGGTGCTGGAGATCCTTCCTTGAGCACGCCCTACATCCTGATCCTCTACTACAGCCGCCACGGCTCCACTGCGGAGATGGCCCGGCAGATCGCCCGTGGTGTCGAACTGGCCGGCCTGGAAGCGCGCCTGCGCACCGTGCCGGCAGTGTCTACCGAATGTGAAGCGGTGGCCCCGGACATTCCCGCTGACGGCCCCCTCTACGCCACCCTGGATGACCTGCGCCACTGCGCCGGCCTGATCCTCGGCAGCCCTACCCGCTTCGGCAATATGGCCGCCCCTCTCAAGTACTTCCTCGACGGCACCAGCAGCCTCTGGCTGACCGGTGAACTGGTGGGCAAGCCGGCGGCCGTGTTCACCTCCACCGCCAGCCTGCACGGCGGCCAGGAAACCACCCAGATTTCCATGCTGCTGCCCCTGCTGCACCACGGCATGCTGATCACCGGCCTGCCCTACAGCGAACCGGCGCTGCTGGAAACCCGTGGCGGCGGCACGCCCTACGGCGCCAGCCACCATGCCGGGGCGGACGGCAAACGCCCGCTGGACGAACACGAGACCACCCTCTGCCGCGCCCTCGGCCAGCGCGTGGCGCAGATCGCCCAACGCCTGGAGACTCCGCGTGGCTAGAAAACCCAAGCAACTTCCTGAACTGGCCTGGCTGGCCCCGCGCATGAACGCCAGCCGCGTGGTCAGCCTGGCGAGTTTCCTCGCCCTGGCCCTGCTCCTGACGATGAGCACCCTGTTCCTCGCCGACCTGCACGGCGCGCGGACCTGGGTGGTCCTGACGATCCAGCTGGTGCCCCTGGCCCTGCTCACCCCCGGCATGATCCTCGGTAACGCCCGCGCCCACGCCTGGACCTGCTTCGTGGTGAACCTCTACTTCATCCAGGGCGTCCTCGCCGCCATCGACCCGGCCCGCGCACTGGTGGGCTGGCTGGAGGCCGGGCTCAGCTTGCTGCTGTTCTGCGCGGCGCTGCTCTACACGCGCTGGCGCTTCCAGTACAACCGCAAGCTCGCCGGGGAGTGATGCTCCGTCGAAAATGAAAAAGCCCGGATTGATCCGGGCTTTTTTGTAGGGGGTGGCGTTCGTGCTACCAGCCGAAGATTTCCTTGAGGAACGGAATCGTCAGCTTGCGCTGGGCCTGGAGCGAAGCCTGGTCGAGGATGTCCAGCAGGTCGAACAGCAGGTTCATGCTGCGCGGGCCACGGGTCAGGATGAAACGTCCGACTTCATCGGTCAGGTGCAAGCCTCGGCGCGAGGCGCGCAATTGCAGGGCGCGGAGCTTGTCCTCGTCGGACAGCGCATGGAGCTGGAACACCAGCGCCAGGGTCAGGCGCGACTTGAGGTCCGGCAGCTTCACGCCCAGCTCGCGAGGCGACTTGCTGGCCGACAACAGCAGCTTGCGGCCGGCATCCCGCAGGCGATTGAACAGGTGGAACAGCCCTTCTTCCCACTCCGGGCGCCCGGCCAGGGCATGCAGGTCGTCCAGGCAGACCAGCTCGCACTGCTCCAGATTGTCGAAGACTTCCGGGCCGTAGTGCACAAGTTCGTCCATGGGCAGGTAGATGGCCTGCTCGTCGCGCTGTTCGAAGCGCAGGCAAGCGGCCTGAAGCAGGTGGCTGCGTCCTGCACCCTCGCCGCCCCAGAGATAGATCAGGCTCTCGGTCCAGCCGGCATCGGGCTCGCACAAGCGCTCGACATAGCCGAGGGCCGCGGCATTGGCGCCGGGATAGAAGTTGGCGAAGGTGGCGTCGTCACGCAAACGCACACTCAGGGGAAGCTGGATCGGTGTCATGCCGTACTGGGAGGGTCGTCGGGACCGCTACTCGACTGTCCGTAAAGGTCGGAAAGTTTATAGAAATCATGCGCATGGCGCAGCAAAACCATGATAATCGCCGCCACAGGCAGGGCCAGGAGCACGCCAGTGAAGCCAAATAGCTGGCCGCCGGCGAGTATCGCAAAGATCACCGCCACTGGGTGCAGGCCAATACGATCGCCCACCAGCAGCGGCGTCAGCAGCATACCTTCGAGCAATTGCCCCACGGTGAAGACGGCGACTACGCCGATAAGCGGATAGAGCTCAAAGCCACCGAACTGGAAGAGCGTGGCGATCAGCGCGGCGCCGAAACCGACCACGAAGCCCATGTAGGGCACGATACTGGCCAGGCCCGCCAGCAGGCCTATCAGAAGCCCCAGGTCCAGGCCGACCAGCATCAGGCCGACGGCGTAGATCAGGCCCAACGCCAGCATCACCAGCAACTGGCCGCGCAGGAAAGCACCCAGCACTTCATGGCATTCAGCCACCAGTCCGACGATGTACGACTCGCGGCTGCGCGGCAGCAGGCCACGGAGCTTGCTCACCATCAGGTCCCAGTCCCGCAGCAGGTAGAAACCCACCACCGGAATCAGCAGGAGGTTGCCCAACCAAGCCACCAGCGCCAGGCCAGACGCGGTGACGCTGGCCAGCAGGGTGCTGGCGATGTCGGTGGTCTGGCCGAGGTTGCCACCCAGCACCGCCTTGAGCCTGTCGAAGCGCCAGAAATCCTGGGGCAGTCCCAGCCTGACCTGAACCCAGGGCTGCGCGCTGTGCTGCAACCAGTCGAGCATCTGCGGCGCCACTTCGTAGAGCCGCAGCAGCTGGCGACCGAGCATCGGCAGCAGCACCAGCAGCAGAGCGAGGAGGATCACGCCGAACAGGCCGAACACCAGCACCACGCCCCAGGTGCGTGACAAACCCAGGCGTTCCAGCCGATCTACCAGCGGATCGCCCAGATAGGCCATCAGCATGCCCACCAGGAACGGCGATAACACGGGGTGCAAGTGATAAACCAGCCACCCCACGAACAGGAACCCACCCAGCCACAGCCAGCGACGCGAATCGGTCATTTCAAGCCCTCATCCTTGCATAGCGAAATTTCCGACCCCAGTCCCAGACGTAATGGGCTCCGCTGCAGAGCGTCACCAGCACCACCAGCCAGATCAGTGGGCCGCGTACCGGGGCCAGCACCGGCGCCAGGCTCAGTTCCACCAGCAGGCTCAGTACCAGGATCATCTGCAGCAATGTGCTCAGTTTACCCAGCCGGCTCGGTGCGAACTCGGCCGGCCCAACCAGCGCGCGGAACAGCCCGGCGCCCGCGAGGATCGCCAGGTCCCGCAGGAAAACCACCAGGGTCAGCCACACAGGCAGAACCTGGGTGACGGTCAGGCAGATGAAGCTGGTCACCAGCAGCAGCTTGTCGGCAAGGGGGTCGAAAAGCGAGCCAAAGCGACTGGTCCAGCCGAAACGCCGGGCGAGAAAGCCGTCCAGGGCATCGGAACAGCCCGCCACGGCGAACAACACCAGGGCCTGGGCATGTCGATCGGACAGCAGCAACCCGGCAATGGGTAGAACCAGTGCCAGGCGCAGCAGAGTCAGCAGATTGGGCAACTGGTGCATGGCGTCCCCGTCACGGGTAGGCCAGCAGTGTACGCCCGCTACCAGTGGAAACGCAGCACGTTGTTGCGTGGCACGACCTGGGGCGCCGGTTGCGCCTGCGGAGTGCCGCTCGGGGCGGGGGCAACAGGTTCGGCCGGGGCTTCCGGCGGGGACTCCTGCAGCCCGGCAAGGGCCAGTTGGGCGCGCAATTGCTCCGGATTGGCGTTGACCTGGAACTCCAGGCGGTCGCCTTCCACCTTCAGCAGGCGTGCGTCGAAAGGTTCCAGCAGGCGCGACAGCTCGGCGTAGCGGGCGAGATCGGCGCCCTGAACTTCCAGCTCCAGATTCTGGCCGGCGCCCGGCGCCACCACAAAGCGCGGCGCGAGGCGCTGGCTCACTGCGGACAGCACGGAGTCAGCCAGTGCGGTGCTGTCGGCGGCTTCGGCGGTGCCCTGCTCGCGGCTATCGCCCAGCCACAAGCGCCACTGGGCCTGCCACTTGCCATCGACCTGGTTGGCATCCACCGCCAGCAGGGCATCGGCGCCGTAGCGCTCGGAAGCCTGGGTCAGCGCGCCGGGTTGAGCGGACGTGAGTTGCTCGGGGGTCGCCAGCAGCTGCTCATTGAGGTCCGCCAGGGGCAGGCGCAGCGGCAAACCACGGTTCTGGGCCGCCTGGCGCAGGGGTTCAGCGGACTCCTGGCCGTCGCCCACCAGGCTGTTGCTGTCCCCAGAGCGGTTCAGCCACCAGGCGAGGATCACCGGGCGATTGGCGCTCCACAGCGGGATGCCGGCCTGGCGCAGGGTGCGCTCGGTGGTCACCGGATCGAAATCCACCACCAGCACCTGCCCTTCGTAGCCGTATTGGCTGATGAGTTGCTGCGGGTCCTTGCGCACTGCCTCCAAGGCCGGGCTCTGGGCTGCCTTGGGGTCACCGGACAGGCGCTGTACCAGGGTGTCCAGGGCGCGCACCAGGGCCTGGCTACGCTCCTCCGGCTGCTGCGAAGTGACAGGTTCACGAACCTGGTAGAGGTCACTGACGGAATCAGCGTGGGCCGGCAGACCGAGCAACGACAGGCAAAGCAGGAGAGCGGAAGCGATCAGGCGCATGGCGGAGTCTCTGTGGACAAACAGGTGCAGCATAGGCGGCAATCGAAGGGCTATACCTTAAACAGCCGTCTGGTCCGGAGCAACGCACGCGTTTTTGCGCGTCTTTTCGCCGGGCACCGACCGTTGCCGATGGCCGCTACCCGGCAAGCCTGATAAAATCGCGCGCCTTCGCAAACCGGCAGCCAGACTTGCCGGTCGACCCACGATTTTCCCCCTATAGGCCTGGATTTATGAGCAAGCAACCCTCCCTGAGCTACAAGGACGCCGGTGTAGACATCGACGCTGGTGAAGCCCTGGTCGAACGCATCAAAGGCGTGGCCAAGCGCACCGCGCGCCCGGAAGTGATGGGCGGCCTGGGTGGCTTCGGCGCCCTTTGCGAAATCCCGGCCGGTTACAAGCAGCCGGTCCTGGTTTCCGGCACCGACGGTGTCGGCACCAAGCTGCGCCTGGCGCTGAACCTGAACAAGCACGACAGCATCGGCCAGGACCTGGTCGCCATGTGCGTGAACGACCTGGTGGTCTGCGGCGCCGAGCCGCTGTTCTTTCTCGACTACTACGCCACCGGCAAGCTCAACGTTGACGTAGCCGCCACCGTAGTCACCGGCATCGGCGCCGGTTGCGAACTGGCCGGCTGCTCCCTGGTGGGCGGCGAAACCGCCGAAATGCCCGGCATGTACGAAGGCGAGGACTACGACCTGGCCGGCTTCTGCGTCGGCGTGGTGGAGAAGGCCGAGATCATCGATGGTTCCAAGGTCCGCACCGGCGACACCCTGATCGCCCTGCCCTCCTCCGGCCCGCACTCCAACGGCTACTCGCTGATCCGCAAGATCATCGAAGTCAGCGGCGCCGACATCGAGCAGGTCCAGCTGGACGGCAAGCCCCTGGCCGACCTGCTGATGGCCCCGACCCGTATCTACGTCAAGCCGCTGCTGAAGCTGATCAAGGAAACCGGCGCGGTGAAGGCCATGGCCCACATCACCGGCGGCGGCCTGATCGAGAACATCCCGCGCGTACTGCCGGAAGGCGCCCAGGCCGTGCTGGACGTGGCCAGCTGGAGCCGCCCGGCGGTCTTCGACTGGCTGCAGGAAAAAGGCAACGTCGACGAAGTGGAAATGCACCGCGTGCTGAACTGCGGCGTGGGCATGGTCATCTGCGTTGCACCGGAGCAGGTTGAAGCCGCGCTGAAGGTCCTGCGCGAAGCCGGCGAACAGCCCTGGGTCATCGGTGAGATCGCCGCGGCCGCCGAAGGCGCCCAGCGTGTCGTGCTGAACAACCTGAAAAGCCACTGATGGCCGCACGCTGTGATGTGGTGGTGCTGATCTCCGGCTCCGGCAGCAACCTGCAGGCGCTGATCGACAGCACCACCGCGGCCGACCATCATCCGGCCCGCATCCGCGCGGTGATCTCCAACCGCGCCGATGCCTTCGGCCTGGAACGGGCGCAGAAGGCCGGCATCGATACCCGCGTGCTGGACCACAAGGCCTATGCCGACCGGGAAGCCTTCGATGCCGCGCTGATCGAAACCATCGACGCCTTCTCCCCGCAGTTGGTCGTACTTGCCGGGTTCATGCGCATCCTGACCCCCGGCTTCGTGCGCCACTATCAGGGGCGCCTGCTGAACATTCATCCCTCGCTGTTGCCGAAGTACAAGGGTCTGCATACTCACCAGCGCGCGCTGGAAGCCGGCGATACCGAACATGGCTGCAGCGTGCACTTCGTCACCGAGGAACTCGATGGCGGCCCTCTGGTAGTGCAGGCGGTAATCCCGGTAGAGTCAGACGACACGCCGGAAAGCCTGGCCCAGCGAGTTCATGTACAGGAACACCTGATCTACCCGTTGGCCGTGCGCTGGTTTGCCGAAGGCAGACTGTGCCTGGGCCCGAACGGCGCCAACCTTGATGGAAAAGCGTTGCCCCCTTGCGGGCAACAATTGCGTAACTAGGAGATTCGCCAATGCGTCGTGCCTTGTTGTTGCTCCTCGCCGCCTTCACCCTGCCCGCCATGTCCGCCGAGCTGAAACCCTTCGAGGCCAGCTACACCGCGGACTGGAAACAACTGCCGGTCAGTGGTACTGCCGGCCGCAGCCTGAAGCAACTCGACAACGGTCGCTGGGAACTGGACTTCGAGGCCTCCATGCTGGTGGCCAGCCTGAGCGAAGTGAGCACCTTCCGCGTCGAAAGCAATGCTTTCCTGCCCCTGACCTACCGCTTCACCCGCAGTGGTCTGGGCAAGAGCAAGCAGGTGGAGTTCGACTTCGACTGGACCCAAAAACAGATCATCGGTACCGATCGCGGCAATCAGGTGCGGCTGCCCCTGAACCGTGGCATGCAGGACAAGTCCACCTACCAGCTGGTGCTCCAGCATGACGTCGCTGACGGCAAGAAGAGCATGAGCTACCAGGTGATCGACGGCGACGAGATCGAGACCTATGACTTCCGCGTGCTGGGCGAGGAGCGCGTGCGCACCAAGGCCGGCCTGGTGGATGCCATCAAGGTCGAGCGCGTACGCGACCCCACTCAAAGCAGCCGCAAGACCGTGCTCTGGTTCGCCAAGGACTGGGATTACCTGCTGGTCCGCCTGCACCAGGTGGAAAAGGACGGCAAGGAATACCAGATCATGCTCAAGGAGGGCACGGTGGACGGCAAGCCTGTGAAAGGCCTGTCGGAGTAACGCCTCCCCCACACAAAAGACCGGGCCCAGTGCCCGGTTTTTTGTGCCCGCCTGAAAGTCGCCGAACCTTGGACAGGCCCCAATCCAGCGAAACAGGCTGATACTTGGAGGACTGCCTGGCCGTGCCAATAGCGCCTATGCTTTCCACCCGGCACGCCGCAGAGGAAACCGTTATGAACGAGGAATACCTGCCGCTCTCCTGCGACCTCTACGACTACATCGAGATCGCTTGCCTGCACCGCTACCAGCTGCATATCGAATTGGCTGGCGGCGCCCGCCTGGACGCCCGCGCCATGACCACCCTGACGACGCCGGACAAGGAAGAGTTCCTGATCGTGCAGAACGAGGGTGGGCAGGAGCGTCTGCGCCTTGACCAGATCACGGCCATCACGCCGCTGACGGAAGGGGCCAGCTTCGGGCGGGTGTTGCTGGGGAATCAGATCTGCTGAAGGCGGGGGCCGGCACGCTGTCCGCCCGGACGTAGCCCGAATGGGGTCGCTCTCCCCGGATTGCTTCCGGGCTTCGGACATCCTACGAGCTGAAATTCGCGCAAGTCTGAAATATAAAAAACCGGGCCAAGGCCCGGTTTCTTCACATCATCACCACATCAGGTCATCCGGGACCTTGTAGGCTGCGTACGGATCATCCTCATCCGGTGCTTCGGTCGGGGTGTTGAGCAGCACCACCCGGCGTGGGTCGCGCTCCTGGATACGCAGGGCCGCATCGCGCGGGATCACCTCGTAGCCGCCGCCATGGCGGACGATGGCCAGGGAGCCGCGGCTCAGCTTGTCACGCATCATGGCATTGACGGCGAGGCGCTTGACCTTCTTCTCGTCGACGAAGTTGTAGTAGTCGTCAGTGGTCAGCTTGGGCAGTCGAGTGCCTTCGATCAATTGCTTGATCTGGGCAGCGCGGGCCTTCTGGTCAGCCTTGTCCTGCTGCTGGCGGTTCAGCTCCTGGTCGCGGGCGACCTTCTCGGCCTGGGCCTGGAGGGCGGACTGGCGCAATGAGTCGTCCTTGTCCACCTGGTTTTTCTTCTCCAGGCGGGTCTGTTTCTGCTGTTGCTTGGTGGCCTGCTTGACCTGCTTTTCGTTCACCAGCCCGGCTTTCAGCAGCTGGTCGCGGAGGGAAAGGCTCATGACGGGATTCAGTCTCTCGAGTTAACAGCCAAGGCTGAGTTTTTCCTGTTTCTTGGCTTCGCCCCACAGGGCATCCAGTTCATCCAGGGTGCAATCTTCAATGGGACGCCCCGCCTCGCGCAATGCCTGCTCGATAAAGCGGAAGCGCCGGTCGAATTTGGCATTGGCGCCACGCAGGGCAGCTTCCGGGTCCACCTTGAGGTGGCGGGCCAGGTTGACCACCACGAACAGCAGATCACCCACCTCATCGGCGATGGCCTGCGGGTCATTCTCGCTCATGGCCTCCAGCACCTCGTCCAGCTCCTCACGGAGCTTGTCGATCACCGGCAGCGCCTCGGGCCAGTCGAAGCCTACCTGGGCGGCGCGCTTCTGCAGCTTGGCGGCACGGGACAGAGCCGGCAGCGCCGTGGGCACATCGTCCAGCAAGGACAACTGCTGGGGAACGGCGGCCTTCTCGGCGCGCTCCTCGGCCTTGATCTCTTCCCAGCGCTGCTTGATCGCCGCCTCTTCGAGGCGCGCCATGTCCGGAGCACCGTAGAGGTCCCCGTCAGGGAAGACGTGGGGGTGGCGACGCACCAGCTTGCGGGTGATGGCGTCTACCACGCCGGCAAACTCGAAGCGCCCCTCCTCCTTCGCCAGCTGGCTGTAATAGACGACCTGGAACAGCAGGTCCCCCAGCTCGCCGGGCAGGTGGTCGAAGTCGCCACGCTCGATGGCGTCCGCCACCTCGTAAGCCTCTTCGATGGTGTGCGGGACGATGCTCGCGTAGTCCTGCTTCAGGTCCCAGGGGCAGCCGTACTGCGGGTCGCGCAACCGGGCCATCAGGTGCAGCAGGTCGTTGAGTTGGTACATGACGGGAATCCTGTGGGGACTTTCCGTAGGTGGGTGCAGAGCGCAGCGAAGCCCAACATCATCGTTGGGCCTCGCGAGCTCGGACAAACCTACATCAGGCCGCCCGATTACGGCGAGCCTCGATGATATTGGGCAACTGCGAGATACGCGCCAGCAATCGGCCCAGGGCATCCAGCCCCGGAATCTCGATGGTCAGCAGCATCGCGGCGGTGTTGTCTTCCTTGTTGGAGCGGGTATTCACCGCCAGCACGTTGATGCGCTCGTTGAGCAGCACCTGGGACACGTCGCGCAGCAGGCCGGAGCGGTCGTAGGCGCGGATGATGATATCCACCGGATACGTCTGCACCGGTACCGGGCCCCAGCTCACCTGAATCATGCGCTCGGGCTCGCGACCGGCCAGTTGCAGCGCCGACGGGCAGTCCTGACGGTGGATGCTGACGCCACGGCCGAGGGTGATGTAGCCCACGATGGGGTCGCCCGGCAACGGCTGGCAGCAACCGGCCATCTGCGTCAGCAGGTTGCCCACGCCCTGGATCTGCACATCGCCACGCCGTCCCGGCTTGTGATGGGAAGACTTGCGCGGAATCAGCTCCAGCTGCTCGCTGTGGCCGCGCTCGGGCTCAACCAGGGCCTGGGCGGCGTTGACCACATGGGCCAGGCGCAGGTCACCCGCGCCCAGGGCCGCATGCATGTCCTCGGCGGTGCGCAGGTTGCACTTCTCCGCCAACTTCTCGAAGTCCACCGGCGGCAGCGCCAGACGCAACAGTTCGCGTTCCAGCATGGCCTTGCCGGCGGCGACGTTCTGGTCGCGTGCCTGCAGCTTGAACCAGTGGACGATCTTCGCCCGCGCCCGGGAGGTGGTGATGTAGCCCAGGTTCGGGTTGAGCCAGTCGCGACTCGGCGCGCCCTGCTTGCCGGTGATGATTTCCACCTGCTCGCCGGTCTGCAGGCTGTAGTTCAGCGGCACAATGCGGCCGTTGATCTTGGCGCCACGGCAGTTGTGGCCAATCTCGGTATGCACCCGGTAGGCGAAGTCCAGCGGCGTGGCACCCTTGGGCAGGTCGATGGCGTGGCCATCGGGGGTGAAGACGTAGACCCGATCGGGCTCGATATCCACCCGCAACTGTTCGGCCAGGCCGCCGATGTCACCCAACTCCTCGTGCCATTCGAGCACCTGACGCAGCCAGGCGATCTTCTCTTCGTAATGGTCGGAGCTGGATTTGACGTCGGTGCCCTTGTAGCGCCAGTGGGCGCAGACCCCAAGTTCGGCTTCCTCATGCTGGGCGTGGGTGCGGATCTGTACCTCCAGCACCTTGCCGTCCGGACCGATCACTGCGGTGTGCAGGGAGCGGTAGCCGTTCTCCTTGGGGTTGGCGATGTAGTCGTCGAATTCCTTGGGAATGTGGCGCCAGAGTGTGTGGACGATACCCAGCGCGGTGTAGCAGTCGCGCACCTCGGGCACCAGCACGCGCACGGCGCGCACGTCGTAGATCTGGCTGAACTGCAGGCCCTTGCGCTGCATCTTCCGCCAGATGGAGTAGATGTGTTTGGCGCGGCCGCTGATGTCGGCCTTGATACCGGTGGCGGCCAGTTCCTCGCGCAGCTGTTTCATCACATCGGCGATGTACTGCTCGCGGTCCAGGCGTCGCTCGTGGAGCAGCTTGGCGATCTGCTTGTACTGATCCGGCTCCAGGTAGCGGAAGGACAGGTCCTCCAGCTCCCACTTGATGTGGCCGATGCCGAGTCGGTGGGCCAGCGGCGCGTAGATGTCGAACACCTCGCGGGCCACGCGATGGCGCTTCTCCTCGTCGGCGTTCTTCACCTCCCGGATAGCGCAGGTACGCTCGGCCAGTTTGATCAGGGCCACACGGACGTCGTCCACCATGGCCACCAGCATCTTGCGCAGGTTCTCCACCTGGGCCTGGGCGCCGAGGACCATGGACTGGCGGGGGTTGAGGCTGGCACTGATGGCCGCCATGCGCAGCACGCCTTCGATCAGCTTGGCGACCACCGGGCCGAAACGCTGCTGCACGGCCTGCAACTGGAACTTGCCCTCGCGCACGCCACGGTAGATCACCGCGGCCACCAGGGACTCCTGATCCAGTTTCAGGTCAGCGAGAATCTCGGCGATCTCCAGGCCGGTCTGGAAGCTGGAGTTGCCTTCCGCCCAGCTGTTCTGGCCGGCCAGGGCCTGCTGTTCGGCGTCGCGGGCGAACTCGCACGCCTCCTTGAGTACCGCGCGGTCGAGCACCGGGTCGAGGCTGATGACATGGTCCAGCCACGCCTCGAGGTTGATGCTGCCGTCCGTGTTGACCGGCTGTTGCGCTCTCACCTGTACCATCTTGCCTACCTTCCCTACGACGTGAACCCCTCACGTCGAACTGTCGCCAGCCCTCTGTCGTGCCGGTCGGATTACGCGGGCTTCCTAGCCCGCCTCGAATAACGCCATGGCCTCGACATGCGCCGTCTGAGGAAACATGTCGAGAATCCCGGCCTTCTTCAGCTGGTATCCCTGCTTGACCAGTTCGGCGCTGTCACGCGCCAGGGTCGCCGGATTGCAGGATACATAGACCACTCTTCGCGCACCGGTCGCGGCTATCTGCCGAACGGCTTCGAAGGCGCCATCCCGTGGCGGATCGAGCAGCACGGCGTCGAATCCCTGCCCCGCCCAGGCTGCATCAGCCAAGGGGTTCGACAGGTCGGCCTGGAAGAAGTGCAGATTATCCAGTCCATTGGCCGCGGCATTGCCACGCGCGCGCTCCACCATCGCGTCGACGCCCTCCACCGCCACCACTTCGCGCACCTGGCGCGCCAGCGGCAGGGCGAAGTTGCCGAGCCCGCAGAACAGATCCAGCACCCGCTCACCGGGCTGCGGTTTCATCCAGTCTAGCGCCTGCTCCACCATCGCCTCATTGACCGCGGCATTCACCTGCACGAAGTCGCCGGGGCGATATTCCAGCTCCAGGTTCCAACGCTCCAGGCGGTAGCCGAGGCGCGCGGCGGGCTGGTCCGGCTGCGGATCGCCTTCGCCGTGCAGCCAGAGCTGCGCCTGGTGCGCCGCGCAGAAGTCGCGCAGGCGCTGCAGGTCGGCTTCACCGAGCGGCTGGGTGTGGCGCAGCAGCATTGCCGAGTCGGTGCCATGGAACAGTTCCACGTGGCCGATCGCCTGGGGCTTGTCCAGGCCGTGCAGCATCTCGGGCAGGTCGCGCATCAATGGCTGCAAGGGTTGTACCAGCACCTGGCAATCCTTGATCGCGACAATCGACTGGCTGGAAGCCGCGCGGAATCCGACGTCCAGCTGACGGGCCTTCGCATCCCAGCGCACGGCGATGCGCGCACGGCGCCGATAACCGAATTCGGTCCCCACAAGTGGGGCCACCCATTCCGCGGGCGAAAGATCGGCGACGCGCGCCAACTGCTCGGCCAGGGTGCGCTGTTTCAGGGCGAGCTGCTCGGCGTGGGGCAGGTGCTGCAGGGTGCAGCCGCCACACTGGCCGGCATGGGCACAAGGCGGCACCCGGCGCAGTGGGCTGGCGTTCAGTACCCGTTCGGTACGGGCTTCCACCACCTGACTGCGGGCGGTCAACACGCGGACCTCTACCTCTTCCTCCAGCAGGGCGCCAGCGACGAACCAGGTACGTCCGTCGACAAAGGCAATGCCGCGCCCGTCGTGGGCCAGCCGCTCGATGACGAGCCGCTGCTTCTTGCCCACTGGGACCTGAGGGGTCCGCGCTCCGCCGCTGGGCTGGAAGCGCAGGCCGGTGTTACGCCGGGACATTGGGGTCTTCGTAGATACCGGTAGAGAGATAGCGATCGCCGCGGTCGCAGATGATCGCCACCAGGGTGGCGTTCTCTACTTCGCGGGACAGGCGCAACATGGCCGCCACCGCACCGCCTGAGGAGACGCCGCAGAAGATGCCTTCCTGGCGGGCCAGGCGACGCATGGTGTCCTCGGCTTCGCTCTGGGCCATGTCGATGACGCGGTCGACGCGCTCGGCCTGGTAGATCTTCGGCAGGTATTCCTGGGGCCAGCGGCGGATACCGGGGATGGCCGAGCCTTCCTGGGGTTGCAGGCCGACGATCTGGATATTCGGGTTCTGCTCCTTGAGGTAGCGCGACACGCCCATGATGGTGCCGGTGGTGCCCATGGAGCTGACGAAATGGGTGATGGTGCCCTGGGTCTGCTGCCAGATTTCCGGGCCGGTGCCGACGTAGTGGGCTTCCGGGTTGTCGCCGTTGGCGAACTGGTCCAGCACCTTGCCACGGCCACCGCGCTGCAGGCTTTCGGCCAGGTCGCGGGCGCCTTCCATGCCTTCCTCGCGGCTTACCAGGATCAGCTCAGCGCCGTAGGCGGTCATGGCGGCCTTGCGTTCGGCGCTCATGTTGTCCGGCATGATCAGCATCATCTTGTAGCCCTTGATGGCGGCGGCCATGGCCAGGGCGATGCCGGTATTGCCGGAGGTGGCCTCGATCAGGGTGTCGCCGGGCTTGATGTCACCGCGCAATTCGGCACGGGTGATCATCGACAGGGCCGGGCGATCCTTGACCGAACCGGCGGGGTTGTTGCCTTCGAGCTTGACCAGGAGGGTATTGCTGGTTTCACCGGCCAGCCGCTGCAAGCGCACCAGCGGGGTGTGGCCGATGCAGTCGGCGATAGTGGGGTACTGCAGAGTCATGGCGGGTTTCGCAATCCAGACGCAGGGGGTGCATATGATAGCGGCAAACCGGGCGGCGCCATATCGCGCAAGCGCTTCGGTTTATGGCTTGCGGCTATATAGATGTAGCCAGATGGCATTTGTCCGTGCGCAATCAATAAAGAAGCCCCGGCCAGTCTTCGGTTGTACAGGCTTAATGAAAATAAATACTATTCGCCTCCCTCGCGAATCCCCCGACAGCCCCTGCCGCAGCCCATCGGAAATCCCCCAATCCGCTGCGCCACCGGGCGGAGAACCCGGCCATGGGCATCACCCTGACCCGCACCGAAACCCTCAGCAGCAAAGAACTGCGCGAACGCCTGGCAATGGATCCGCGCCAGGCAGCCCGGACCATCCTCGCCGCAGCCCGCGACGGTGCGCTGGAAGCCCAGACGCTACTCGGCCAGATCCTGCTGGATGGCAACGGCATCGAACGGGACCCGGCCCTGGCGCGGACCTGGTTCCGCATCGCCGCCGAACGGGGTGATGCCATGGCTCGCAACATGCTCGGCCGTTGTCTGGAACAAGGCTGGGGCGGCGAGGTGGACCTGGAGGGTGCTGCCCGCGAGTACCGCCTGGCTCTGGAAGCCGGTCTGGACTGGGCCATGTACAACTACGCCGGCCTGCTGGCCACTGGGCGCGGTGTGGCGCGTGACCAGCACCGGGCCTTCGCGCTGTACCTGCAGGCAGCGGAGCTGGGCCATGCCAAATCCATGAATCTGGCGGGTCGTTACTTCGAGGAAGGTATCGCCGTGGAGCCCTCGCTGGAGCGCGCGCGGGACTGGTACCGCCGCTCGGCCCTGGCCGGCGACTTCCGCGGCCAGTTCAGTCACGCTGCAGTGCTGGCGGAGGAGGGTCAGTTGGATGACGCCTTGCATTGGCTGCACCAGGCCCTGGACGGTGGCAACCTGAACTTCCTTCGCGCCAGCCGCGCCCGCCTGACCCGAGCGCCGCATCCCAGCCTGCGCGCCCTGGCCGCGGCCTACTACCAGCGAGCCGTCGAGCTGGGCGACGACAGCGATCGGCAGGCCCTGGAGGCCTACCAGTCCAGCGAGCGTGCCACCAACGTCAGCTTCTGACCGCGTGCCTGGCCGTTGAGGCAACGCTACCCGGCCACACCGGCAGGCACCGATGGCGACAAAGGCCGGGGGGCTCGGGAAAGGGTGAGCATGCGAACAACCTTCAAGTGTGAACGACTGCTGAATGTGATTTCTGGCAAAACTGCCTGAAGATTCCCATCCAATCAGCCGCTAAACTGCGCGAATTACGCTTGGGGAGGATGGGCGTGTACAAGGATCTGGGCATCAAGGGCCGCGTGCTCATGCTGACGCTGCTGCCCACCAGCCTGCTGGCGCTGGTACTGGGCGGCTATTTCACCTGGGTGCAACAGGCCGACATGCAGGCCCAGTTGCTCCAGCGCGGCCAAATGATCGCCGAACACCTCGCGCCCCTCGCCGCCCCGGCCCTGATCCGCGGCGACGCGGTGCTGCTGGAGCGCATCGCCGACCACGCCCTGGACCAGGCCGACGTGCGCGCCGTGAGCTTCATCGGCCCGGACCACAAACGCCTCGCCCATGCCGGGCCACGGATGCTCAATGAAAGCCCCGAAGGCCAAGGCGACAACCTCTCCTTGAGGAGCAACACCGAGGCCACCCGTTTCCTGCAGCCGGTGTTCGAGCGCCACCGGGTGCTCTCCGGCGACAAGACTCCGCTGCCCAACGACAACCTGCTGGGCTGGGTGGAACTGGAAATGTCCCACCAGGGCACGCTGCTGCGGGGCTATCGCAGTCTGCTCGCCAGTCTGCTGCTGATCACCACGGGCCTGGGCGTCACCGCCCTCCTCGCCCTGCGCATGAGCCGCGCCATCAACGAGCCCCTGCGGCGCATCAAGCAGGGCGTGGCACTGCTCAAGGAAGGCCGCCTGGAAACCCGCCTACCGCCCCTGGGTAGCCATGAACTGGACGAACTGGCCTCCGGCATCAACCGCATGGCCGAGGCCCTGCAGACCGCCCAGGAAGAGCTGCAGCACAACATCGACCAGGCCACCGAGGACGTTCGGCAGAACCTGGAAACCATCGAAATCCAGAACATCGAACTGGACCTGGCGCGCAAGGAGGCCCTGGAGGCCAGCCGCATCAAGTCCGAGTTCCTCGCCAACATGAGCCACGAGATCCGTACCCCGCTCAACGGCATCCTCGGCTTCACCGGTCTGCTGAAGAAAAGTGACCTCACCGCGCGCCAGCAGGACTACCTGGCGACCATCGAGAAATCCGCCGACAGCCTGCTGGGCATCATCAACGAAGTCCTCGACTTCTCGAAGATCGAAGCCGGCAAGCTGGTGCTGGAAAGCATCCCCTTCAACCTCCGCGACCTTATCCAGGACACCCTCACCATCCTCGCGCCGGCCGCCCACGAGAAGCGCCTGGAGCTGGTCAGCCTGGTCTACCGCGACACCCCGCTGCAACTGATGGGCGACCCGATGCGCCTGAAGCAGGTGCTGACCAACCTGGTGAGCAACGCCATCAAGTTCACCCGCGAAGGCACCATCGCCGTGCGCGCCATGCTCGAGGACGACAGCGACGACGAACTGGCGCAACTGCGCATCAGCGTGCAAGACACCGGCATCGGCCTCTCCGACGCCGACCTGCGCGCCCTGTTCCAGGCCTTCACCCAGGCCGACAACTCCCTCTCACGCCAGGCCGGCGGTACCGGCCTGGGACTGGTGATCTCCAAGCGCCTGATCGAACAGATGGGTGGCGAGATCGGCGTCAGCAGCACGCCGGGCGTGGGCTCGGAGTTCTGGATCAGCATCAGCCTGCCCAAGTCACTGGACGAGATCGAAGGCAGTGCGCTGCCCAGCCTCGACGGGCGCCTCGTGGCCGTGCTCGAACCCCAGGAACTGACCCGCCAGTCCCTCTGCCACCAACTGGAAGACTGCGGCCTGCAGGTGCTGGAGGTCCCCAGCATCGACAACCTGGTGGACGAAGTCGCCGCGCGCCGCCTGGGCAAACGCCCCATCGGCCTGGCGGTGATCGGCGCCGACGTCCAGGCGCTGTCACCGGAACAGCTCAGCCAGCGGGTCTGGGACCTGGAACAACTCGGCTGCAAGAGCCTGGTCCTCTGCCCCACTACCGAGCAGGGTCTCTACCACCGCGCCCTGCCCGAAGCCCACAGCCAGCTGCAGGCCAAACCGGCCTGCACCCGCAAGCTGCAGCACGCCCTCGGCGGTCTGGTCAGCCCGCGCCAGCCGCGCATCGACCTGCCTCAGCCAAGCAACAGCCGCGCGCCCCGCGTGCTCTGCGTCGATGACAACCCGGCCAACCTGCTGCTGGTGCAGACCCTGCTGAGCGACATGGGCGCCGAAGTGAGCGCCGTGGACAGCGGCTTCGCTGCCATCGAGTCGGTCCAGCGGGAGCGCTTCGACCTGGTGCTGATGGACGTGCAGATGCCCGGCCTGGATGGTCGCCAGGCCACCGATGCGATCCGCCGTTGGGAAACCGAACAGCGCGTCGACCCAGTGCCCATCGTCGCCCTCACCGCGCACGCCCTGGCCAACGAGAAGCGAGCCCTGCTCCAGGGCGGCATGGACGATTACCTGACCAAACCCATCGGCGAACGCCAGTTGGCCCAGGTGGTGCTGAAATGGACCGGCCTCAGCCTCGGCGGACTGCCGGTACAGCGCCAGGGCACAGCCCGTGAGGTTCAGACGGAAAACGGCCTGAACGTGCTGGACGCGGAGGAAGGGCTGCGCCTGGCTGCGGGCAAGGCCGATCTCGCCGCCGACATGCTGTCCATGCTGCTGGCCTCCCTCGACGCCGATCGCGAAGCCATCCGCGCGGCGGCCCGCAGCGGTGATCGTTCCACCCTGCTGGAACGGGTGCACCGTCTCCACGGCGCCACCCGCTACTGCGGCGTGCCCCAATTACGCGCCGCCTGCCAGCGTAGCGAAACCCTGCTCAAACAGAACGACCCGACCGCCCAGCAGGCGCTGGATGAGCTGGACGCCGCCATCGGCCGGCTGGCCGAGGTGGCCAGGATGGAGGCCTGATCCAAGGCAAGGTGCAGTGGCAGGACGCCAGCTATGCTCCTGAACAACCAAGGAGAACCCATGCGCACCATTCTGTTCAGCAGTCAGGCCCATGATCGCGAAAGCTTCCTCAACGCCGCCCCGACCTTCGAGCTGCATTTCCAGCAGGCGCGACTGACCCTCGACACCACGGCCCTGGCCAACGGTTTCGACGTGGTCTGCGCCTTCATCAACGATGAACTCTCCGGCCCGGTGCTGGAGCGCCTGGCCAGCGGCGGCACCCGCCTGATCGCCCTGCGCTCGGCGGGCTACAACCATGTGGACCTGGCAGCCGCCAAGCACCTGGGCCTGACTGTCGTGCGTGTGCCGGCCTATTCGCCCCATGCCGTGGCGGAACACGCCGTGGCCTTGATCCTGGCCCTCAATCGCCGCCTGCACCGCGCCTACAACCGCACCCGCGAAGGCGACTTCACGCTTCACGGCCTGACCGGCTTCGACCTGGTGGGTAAGACCGTCGGTGTGGCGGGCACCGGCCAGATCGGCGAAGCCTTCGCCCGCATCATGGCCGGCTTCGGCTGCGGCCTGCTGGCCTATGACCCGTTGCGCAACCCCAGTGTCGAGGCCCTGGGGGCGATCTACGTCGACCTGCCGGACCTGCTCGCCAACAGCGACATCATCAGCCTGCACTGTCCCCTCAACGACGCCACCCGGCACATGATCAACGCCCGGAGCCTGGAGCGGATGAAGCCTGGCGCGATGCTGATCAACACCGGGCGCGGCGCCCTGGTGGACACCCCGGCACTGATCGATGCGTTGAAATCCGGCCAGCTCGGCTACCTGGGCCTGGATGTGTATGAAGAAGAAGCCAACCTGTTCTTCGAGGACCGCTCCGACCTGCCCCTGCAGGACGACGTGCTGGCCCGCCTCCTGACCTTCCCCAACGTGATCGTCACCGCCCACCAGGCCTTCCTCACCCGCGAAGCCCTGGCCGCCATCGCCCGTACCACCCTGGACAACATCGCCGCGTGGGCCGCCGGGCGTCCCTGCAATCAGGTGGAAGCACAGTGATGGTAGGATGCGCGACCTAGCTGGAGGACCCATGGCCGAACACGATTTCCGTTACACCCTGCTCAACCCCGCCCACACCCTGAACGAGTGCCGCGCGCTCTCCCCGGGCCTGTACCAGGTCACCGGTACCGGCGGCTCCATCCAGGCCGGCGACACCCTGCTGGTCACCCTCAAGGGGAGCCGCGACCTCAGCATGCGCCTGACCGTGGACAAGGTGCGCCACCTGATCAATCCACCCGGCCAGTGGCTGGCGGTGGCGAAGGGCCCGGTATTCAAGGAGCTTTCGATTCACAACTGGCACGTGGACTGCGATGCCTGCGGCACCCGCCTGGACTTCGAGTTCGCCGTGGACGGCGGCCTCGGCAAGCAGGCCCAGGCCCCCGCCGCCGAAGCGCGCCTCGCCGAACTGGGTTGGCGCAGCAAGGCCGGCCAGCACTTCTGCCCGAACTGCCGCACGGAGGACAGTCAATGACCCGGAACGCCCTGCTGCTGGCCGCACTGGCCGCCGCCGTGACTGGCTGCGCGACCGATCGCCCGCAACTGGAAACCGGCACGACCTACCAGGTTGAATGGGTCGGCGAACGCCCGCTGATCGACAACAGCCACCTGACCATCACCCTGGGCGACGACAACCGTGCTTACGGCAATGCGGGCTGCAACCACTGGTTCGCGTCCTACAGCCTGGAAGGCGACAAGCTCAGCTTCGGCGCCGCCGGCAGCACCCGCAAGATGTGCGCCCCCGCCCTGATGGAGCAGGAACAGCACTTCCTCGACGCCCTGGGCAAGGTCCAGCGCTGGGACATTTCCCCCATCGACCAACTGCGTCTGTGGCCGGCCGAAGGCAAGCCGATCCGGCTGTGGCCGGTGGAAGGCTGAAGGCCTCGCCGAAGTCGAACCGGCCCTTTGTAGGGGCGAATTCATTCGCCAAGGGCAGCAGCGCTGCCCCATCTTGCAGGGGCAGACCTTCGGCCTGCTTGGCGAATGAATTCGCTCCTACAGAAAAGCAGGCGTGCGTCAGAACAGGTTGAGCTGCTCGTGTGCGCCCCGCAGGTCCTGCAGCCTCACCCCCACCCCGATCAACCGAACCGGCTTGTCCCCTCGGGCAAAAGCAGTGGTGAGCAATTGCCGGTAACTCTCCAGATCACGGCGGGCGCCAGCCTGTTCCAGCGTGGTCTGGGTGAAGTCATGGAACTTCAGCTTCACGAAGGGCTTGTCCGGCTTGTAGCTGCTGTCCAGCCGCGCCATGCGCCCCCGTAGCTCGTCCAGCAGCGCCGGCAGCTGCTCCAGGCAGGCGTCCAGGTTCGGCAGGTCGTGGTCGTAGGTGTTTTCGACGCTGATGGACTGGCGACGGCTGTCCACCTGCACGCCGCGATCGTCCTGCCCCCGCGCCAGGTTGTAGAGGCGCTCGCCGAAACTGCCGAACTCCCGCGCCAGCGCCAGCTTGTTCCATTCCCGCAGGTCAGCGCAGGTGCGCACGCCGAGGCGCGCCAGCTTCTCCGCCGTCACCTTGCCCACCCCGTGGAGCTTACTCACCGGCAAGGCGGCGACGAACTCGTCCACCTGGTCCGGGGTGACCACGAACAGGCCATCGGGCTTGCGCCAGTCGCTGGCGATCTTGGCCAGGAACTTGTTCGGCGCCACCCCAGCCGAGACCGTGATATGCAGCTCCGCCGCCACCCGCCGGCGGATATCCTGAGCGATGCGCGTGGCGCTGCCGTTGAAATGCGGACTGTCGGAAACGTCCAGGTAGGCCTCGTCCAGGGACAGCGGCTCGATGATCTCGGTGTAGTCGCGGAAGATCTGGTGAATCTGCCGCGACACCGCCCTGTAGGCGTCCATGCGCGGCCGGACGATGGTCAGGTCCGGGCACAGCTTCACGGCGGTGCGCATCGGCATCGCTGAACGCACGCCATAGGCGCGAGCGTCGTAATTGCAGGTCGCAACCACCCCCCGCTTGTCCGGCGAGCCTCCGACCGCCAGGGGTTTTCCCGCCAGACTGGGGTCATCGCGCATCTCGATGGCGGCGTAGAAGCAGTCGCAGTCAATGTGGATGATCTTTCGTTGCGGCATGAAGGTCGTGGCGCGAGAACGGTTCGAGTAGCAGGCGATGATACCGCAGCCAGCCCCCTCTCCAGCCGCTCTAGCGCAGCATTGGACGGCGTCCGCAGAGCGCCCCTGATTGCTAAATATTTGAGTGAAAAAGAATTTTTCCGAGAAATCGTTTGACAGCGCCTCGCAGAACTGTAGAATTGCCGCCGCGGGATGGAGCAGTCTGGTAGCTCGTCGGGCTCATAACCCGAAGGTCGTTGGTTCAAATCCAGCTCCCGCAACCAGTTTTCCAAAAGGCCACTCTTCGGAGTGGCCTTTTTCGTTTGGGCTGAAATAAATATTTGATTTAAATGAAATAAATCGTTTGACAGCGCCCCGCAGAACTGTAGAATTGCCGCCGCGGGATGGAGCAGTCTGGTAGCTCGTCGGGCTCATAACCCGAAGGTCGTTGGTTCAAATCCAGCTCCCGCAACCAGACAAAGAGAAGGCCCCGATTGGAAAACCAATCGGGGCCTTCTGCTATCTGCTCCACTCCCACGCAATGACCTCGCCGTGTATCGCCTTCGCTTGTCCTGACGGACAAGGGGCGTGCATCATCCGCCCCCGCTCAACAGCATGTAATTGATCTCGGCCGCCATGACGAATGGCCGGGAAGCGTCTACTTTGCTATGCACGCGTGCTGGCAGCGACCGGCCGCTTTGTCACCTACCGAGCCCGGAGCCGCCGCCGCATCATTCGCCTCATGATCGCGACTCCATATCGCTGCATGTTCATTCGCTGGCCAGGGAGGGCTGACATTTCAAGGGAAGAGGAACGTATCCATGTCGTCCAGAATCAGCCTGCCCTTCATCGCTGCAATCTTTGCGGCAGGTGCCATCTCCACCAGCCACGCAGATGAATCCGCCATCGCGGCCCATTGCCAGTCCAAATGGAGTGGTGATGCCATGCGTTCCCTGTGCATGGAGGAGCAGCGACAGGCCGCCCAGACCCTCGCCCGCTACAGCGGCCCGGTCCGGGAGCAATGCGAGCGCGACTGGGGCTCCGATTTCAAGATGATCCTCTTCTGCATCAAGCAGCAGCCCCTCTCCTCGAGCGGCGAAACGAGCACGGAATAGCGCCCGCCTCCCGCCGCGTCTATCGCAAGCAACCCCGGAAAGGCCCCTCCCCGTCCGTCCGGGCTGCCGGTCTGGCCCCGGTCCGGACAAACCTCGACCTCTATACTTGAAGCGCACCCATCCACGAGGTGGAGGTTGGTCATGGCCAGGCAATGCGCGTCCAGCGAGGAAGTCGAATACCTGAACCGCGCCCTGCGCACCCTCAGCGGCTGCAACCGGGCCCTGCTGCGCGCCGAGGACCCGTGCTTCCTGTTCCAGGAAATCTGCAGGGTGGTGGTGGAGGAAGGCGGCTATCGCATGGCCTGGGTCGGCCGCGCTGAGAATGATGAAGCACAGTCAGTGACACCTTTGGCCCATGCCGGGCTCGACCAGGCCTATGTGGACTCGCTGAACATCACCTGGGCGGACCGTGAGCGCGGACGCGGCACCACCGGCACAGCTATCCGTACCGGAGCCCCGACCATCACCCGCAACATCCTCACCGATCCCAGGCTCAATCCCTGGCGAGACAGCGCCATCACCCACGGTATTGCCTCGGTGCTGTCCCTGCCCCTGCGGGTGGACGGCCAGATTTTCGGCGCCCTCGCCATCTGCGCCAAGGAGCCGGACGCCTTCGGCGAGCGCGAACTGGAATTGCTCAGCGAAGCCGCCGACGATCTCGCTTTCGGCCTCCAGGCCCTGCGCGGCAAGGCTCGGCGCCGGCAGGCCGAACTGCAGGTGGAATCCCTCAACCGCGCGCTGTCCACCCGCGTGGCGGTCAACCACGCCGTGATCCATGCAACCAGCGAGAAGCCGCTGCTGGCGGAGATCTGCCGGGTACTGGTGGACGAATGCGGCTATCGCCAGGCCTGGGTGGACTATCGCCAGGACAATCCGGTCCAGCCCTACAAGGTGATGGCCTGCCACGCCGCCAATGGCATCTGCCAGGGTTGGGGCGCGGGCCGTCATGAAGGCAGCTTCCATGGCGAACTGGAGACAGCCCTGCAGGCGGGAAATCCGCTGGTGATGCGCGACCTGCTCAACACCCCGACCGCCGCACTCCACGAGGAAGCCCGCGAATTCGGCTTTGCCGCCTCCATGGCGCTCCCCCTGCAAGTGGAGGAAAGCCTGGTGGGCATGCTGGTGATCATGGCGGCCCGGGCCGATGCCTTCGAAGATAAAGAAGTGGAATTGCTGCTGGCCATGGCCCACGACCTGGGCTTCGGTATCGCCACCCTGCGCACCCGCGCCCGGGCCGAAGAAGCCGAAGCCACCATCCGCCGCATGGCCTATGAAGACGCCCTGACCGGCCTACCCAACCGGTTGCGCCTGCGGGAATTGCTGGATGCCGCCATCGCCAATGCCCGCCAGGAACGCCGTCCGTTCGGCCTGCTGCACCTGGAAATCGCCCGCAACCAGGAAATCAATGAAACCCTTGGTTACCGCGAAGGCGACCGTCTGCAACTGGAGATCGCCACCCGCCTGAAACAAGTGGTGGGCGCGGAGCGTACCGTGGCACGGATGGGCGAATGCGAGTTTGCCGTGCTCATGCCCAACGGCGGCGCCGAACACGCCTCCCAGTTGGCCAAGCAGATACTCACCGCCCTCTATGACCCGGTAGAACTCTCCGGCCTCTATCTGGAAGCCCGCGCCAGCATCGGCATCGCCCTTTATCCAGGCCACGGTACGGCGCCTGAGGCCCTGATCCGGCGGTCGGGCAGCGCCATGGAGCAGGCCAAGCGCACCAATGGCGGATTCGCCGTGTTCCAGGGGGGCCTCGACCAGGAATGCGCCCAACATCTGACACTGATGGGTGACCTGCGCCGCGCCATCGACCGCAACGAGCTGCTGCTCTACTACCAGCCCAAGGTGGAGATCGCCAGCAACCGGGTCTGCGGCACCGAAGCGCTGGTGCGCTGGCGTCACCCGCAGCACGGGATGATGCCGCCGGACGAGTTCGTCCGCCTGGCGGAGAACACCGGACTGATCACCCCGCTGACCCTCTGGGTGCTGGATACCGCCCTCGGCCAGTGCTACGCCTGGCACGAAGAGGGTGATGAACGCCCCGTCTCGGTCAACCTCTCGGCCCATGACCTGCGTGATCCCAGGCTGCTGGATCGTATACAGGGCTCCTTCGCCACCTGGGGTGCCAGGCCCGAGTGGATCGAATTCGAGCTGACCGAAAGCGCCCTGATGGAAGACCCGGTGGCCTCCCTGCAAACCCTCTCCGCCCTCAAGGACCTGGACGCCCGCCTGACCATCGATGATTTCGGCACCGGCTACTCCTCCCTGGCCTACTTGCAGAAACTGCCGGTGGACTCGCTGAAGATCGACCAGTCCTTCGTCACCCACATGACCAGCAACGACGGCTCGGCCAAGATCGTCCGCTCCATCATCGAGCTGGCCCACAACCTGGACCTGACGGTGGTGGCCGAAGGCGTGGAAGACCAGCTCACCTTCAACCAGCTTGGGCAGTACGGTTGCGATATCGCCCAGGGCTACAGGATCAGCCGGCCGATTCCCGCCGAGCAGTTCCGCGACTGGGAGACCCGCTCGGCCTGGCACTGACTGACCGCCCCGCCGCGACAAATTGCCACCCTTCCCCGCCCTCGTCTGGCGCGCCGATGCCGCTGCGCGCCCCGCTTGCCTAGACTTGGCGGGATGCCGGGCGATTTCGAACCCGGCTCCCGGCCGTGCTGCCCGTAAAGAAAAATTCGGCCTGGCACTTGGAACTTGCGGTAGCCGCCCACACTCAGTGGCGCACATTGCCCAGAGGTGCTCGATGCGCGCCAACACCCCGCCAGTGGAAACCCCCGCTAACGGCCAACTCAACAACGAAGAATCCACACCCCTACGCTGGCTGGATCGCCTGACGGCCTACCGGCAGTGGATCGTCATTGCCTTCACCCTGCTGGTCTTCATTCTCGGCCTGGTGGCGTGCTGGCACCTGCTGCGGGAGCTCGACCCCAACGCACTGCGCGCGGCCATCCGCGAGGTCCCCGGTACCAGCCTCCTGCTGGCCCTGGGGGCGACAGCTGTCAGCTTCATCGCCTACGTCGGTTACGAATGGTCCGGCTGCCGCTTCGCCGGCGTACAGCTGCCCTTGCACCGCATGGCCCTCGGCAGTTTCTGCGCCTCCGGCATCGGCAACGCAGTGGGGCTGTCCATGCTCACCGGCGGCTCGGTCCGCTTCCGCCTCTATGGCCGCCATGACCTGGGGGCCGGCGACATCGCCCGCATCACCCTGTTCGCCAGCCTGGCCCTGGGCTCTGCCCTGCCTCCGCTGGCGGCCCTGGCGGCATTGAGCGCGCCCGCCGCCGCTTCCCTGGCCCTCGGCTTGCCGGAAAGTCTGGTGATCGTCCTGGGCGTCGCCGTGCTGCTGGCTTCCGCCCTGCTGGTGCTCTGGATCTCCCGCCTGCGGGTGCCGGAGGCTACGGTACCCGGCTGCATCGACATCCGCCTGGGCAACCGCAGCGTGCGCCTCCCCGGACTGCGCCTGTCCGCCCTGCAACTGCTGATCACGGTGGTGGACGTCTGCGCCGCCGCCTGCGTGCTTTACGTGCTGCTGCCGGAAGCGCCGCCCCTGGGCGCCTTCCTCCTGGTGTATATGCTGGCCCTGGCCGCCGGGGTACTCAGCCATGTGCCCGGCGGCGTCGGGGTGTTCGAGGCGGTGCTGCTGGCTGCGTTCGCCGGCCAGTTGGGCGCGGCGCCGCTGGCCGCCGCCCTGCTGCTCTACCGCCTGACCTACGTCGGCCTGCCCCTGGTGCTGGCCTGCCTGCTGTTGCTGGCCAACGAGGCCCAGCGCCTGTTCCCCGCCGGTCGCCAGGCCCTGCGCGCCGCCTCCGGCCTGGCGGCGCCGGTGCTGTCGCTGCTGGTGTTCCTCTCCGGCGTGGTGCTGCTGTTCTCCGGCGTCACCCCGGCGGTGGATACCCGCCTGGAACATCTGAGTTTCCTGATTCCCCACCGCCTGATCGACGCCTCGCACCTGGCCGCCAGCCTGGTGGGCGTGCTCTGCCTGCTGCTGGCCCACGGCCTGCGCCATCGCCTATCGGCAGCCTGGGCACTGACGGTGGTGCTGCTGCTGGCGGGCGCCGGACTGTCGCTGCTCAAGGGTTTCGACTGGGAAGAAGCCAGCCTGCTGACCATGACCGCCGTGCTCCTGGCCATCTTCCGCGACGCCTTCTACCGCCCCAGCCGCCTGCTGGAAATGCCCTTCTCGCCCATCAACCTGGCGGCCAGTGCCTGCGTCTTGCTGGCGGCCCTCTGGCTGATGTTCTTCGCCTTCCAGGACGTGCCCTACAGCCACGAGCTCTGGTGGCAGTTCGAAGTGGACGGCGACGCCCCCCGCGCCCTGCGTGCCTCCCTGGCCAGCGGCCTGCTGCTGGCCGCCATCGCACTGGTGTGGCTGCTGCGCCCCGTGCCGCCGACCATCCACGAACCCACGGAAGAAGAACTGCAGAACGCCGCCAAGGTGGTCTGGAAATCCGACCAGCCCGATGGCGGCCTGGTGCTCACCGGCGACAAGGCACTGCTGTTCCATCCCCAGGGCGACGCCTTCCTGATGTATGCCCGCCGCGGCCGCAGCCTGGTGGCGTTGTTCGACCCCATCGGCCCGGCCGCCCGCCGCGCCGAGCTGATCTGGCAGTTCCGCGACCTCTGCGACTTTCACCATGCGCGGCCGGTGTTCTACCAGGTGCGCGCGGAAAACCTGCCTTACTACATGGATATCGGACTCTCCGCCCTGAAGCTGGGTGAAGAGGCACGGGTGGACCTCACCCGCTTCGATCTGGAGGCCAAGAACAAGGCCATGAAGGACCTGCGCTACACCCTCAGCCGAGGCCAACGTGATGGCCTCAGCCTGCAGATCCACGACGCCGGCAGCGCGCCCCTCGACGCGCTGCGGAGCATTTCCGAAGCCTGGATGCAGGGCAAGCAGGCCCGGGAGAAAGGCTTCTCCCTCGGCCGCTTCGACCCGGACTACCTGAACCACTTCCGCATCGCCACCATCCACTTCGAGGGCAAGCCGGTGGCGTTCGCCAACCTGCTGGAAACCGAAGGCAATACCCTGGCCAGTATCGACCTGATGCGCGTCCACCCGCATGCGCCGAAAATGACCATGGAATTCCTCATGCTCAGCCTGCTGCTCCATTACAAGGAACGCGGCCACGCACGCTTCAGCCTCGGCATGGTGCCCCTGGCGGGCCTGCAACCCCGGCGCGGTGCGCCGCTGACCCAGCGCCTCGGCGCCCTGGTTTTCCGCCGTGGCGAGCAGTTCTATAACTTCCAGGGCCTGCGTCGTTTCAAAGAGAAGTTCCAGCCCGACTGGGAGCCGCGCTACATGGCGGTGCCAGCCGGCCTCGACCCGCTGGTGGCGCTGGCCGATACCGCTGCGCTGATCGCCGGCGGTTTCACAGGTCTGGTCAAACGTTGAGGTGCCCATGCTCAAGCGTAACTGGCGACACCTGCTGCTGATCCTGATCGTCCTGCTGGTGGGTGCGCTCCTGCTGCTCTGGAGCCGCCCCACGCCCCAGGCAAAGCTGGAGCACCTGAAGGCCGCCGACGGCAGCCCCATGACCCTGGCCAACCCCGCTGGCGCCGTGCAACACCGGGCCCTGCTGATGGCCAGCGGCGATCAGCGCCTGACCGATGCCGACCTGCTGGTCCTGGCCCGCAGCAGCAATGCCCGGCTGCTGCAGCTGGACCTGCCGGCCAAGGACTGCGCAGCCCAGCAACAGCGCCTGCAACAGGCCCGGGAAACCCTTGGCGGCGAACCCACGCTGGTGGCCGGCATCGGCCCGGCCGCCACCTTTGCCTGGCGCTGGCTGGCCGGCCAGGGCGACGACAACGCCCAGGCCCTGTCCATCGACTTCAGCCTGGACAGCCCGGACTGCCCCGCCCCACTCCCGCAAAAAGCCCCCCACGGCCATTGGCTGGCCGCCTGGAATGACAACCCGGACGACCCCAGTGCCGCCTTCGCCCGCAACCAGGACAACGCCGAGACCCTGATCAGCGACTACGACACCAGCCTGGTCCAGTTGCTGCAGCAGCGCCTGGCCGGTCTGCTCCAGGGCCAGGGCGATCCTCTGCCCGTGGTGGAAGTGCCCGCCGATCAGCACGTCGATACCGTCACCCTGTTCTATTCCGGCGACGGCGGCTGGCGCGACCTGGACCGCGCCGTGGCCGACGAGATGGCCAAGCGAGACTATCCGGTGGTGGGCATCGACGCCCTGCGCTACTTCTGGCAGCACAAGAGCCCGGAACAGGGCGCCGCCGACCTCAGCCGGTTGATGAAGGACTACCGCGAGAAATGGGGTGCCAAGCGCTTCGTGCTGGCGGGCTACTCCTTTGGCGCCGACGTCTTGCCGGCCTTCTACAACCGCCTGCCCCAGGCCGACCAACAGCAGGTGGACGCCATCATCCTGCTGGCCCTGGCCCGCAGCGGCAGCTTCGAGATCGAGGTGCAGGGCTGGCTCGGCAAGGCCGGCCAGGAAGCCGCCACCGGTCCGGAACTGGCGAAACTGCCGGCAGCCAAGGTGCTCTGCGTATTTGGCAAGGACGAGGCGGACGAAAGCGGCTGCACCCAGGCCGGCGCCGTCGGAGAAAACCTGGAATTGCCCGGCGGGCACCATTACGACGAGAACTACCCGGCATTGGCGGAGAAACTGCTGAAAGCGGTGGAGAAACGTCAGAGTAGCCCGACAGAAACCTGATCCAGATTCAGATTCACTTAAGAAACTGCGGTTATCCTGCCCACCGTTTCGCCTGAAGACGAGAAAGAGGAACCGTGATGAGTCTCAAGAACGCGCCTTCCCGCTATGGGAACCTGTCCATCGCCCTGCACTGGCTGATGTTGATCCTGATCGCAGCCGTGTACGCCTGCATTGAACTCAAGGGCAATTTCCCCAAGGGCAGCGAAACCCGCGACCTGCTCAAGGAATGGCACTTCATGCTCGGGCTTGCGGTGTTTTTCCTGGTCGGTCTGCGCGTGATCGGCCGGATGATTTCCCCTACCCCGGCCATCAAGCCGGAGCCCGCCGGTTGGCAGAACGCCCTGGCGAAGCTGATGCACCTGGGCCTCTACGCCCTGATGATCGGCGCGCCCCTGGCCGGCTGGCTGATCCTCAGCGCCGCCGGCAAGCCCATCCCCTTCTTCGGCATGGAGCTGCCAGCGCTGATCGGTCCGAACAAGGAACTGGCCGGCGACATCAAGGAACTTCACGAACTGGCAGGCACCGCCGGCTACTGGCTGATCGGCCTGCACGCCGTGGCCGCACTGTTCCATCATTACGTCGTGCGGGATAACACCCTCGTGCGGATGATGCCGGGGCGCGGCTGAGTTCCCCTGCAGCCCTCTCCCTTCAGGGAGAGGGCAACACCCTCTCAAATCTCCACCTGCGTCCCCAGCTCGATCACCCGGTTCAGCGGCAGGTTGAAAAACTTCAAGTTGCTATTGGCGTTCTTCAACAGGAAGGCAAACAGCGCCTCGCGCCAACGCGCCATGCCGATGCGCTTGGTGGGGATCACCGTCTCGCGGCTGAGGAAGTAAGTCGTGCGCATCGGGCTGAAGTCCAGCTCGTTGAGGTGGCAGAGCTTCAGCGCCGCCGGCACGTCCGGCTCTTCGATGAAACCGAAGTGCAGGATCACCCGGAAGAAGCCGTCTCCATACGAATCCACCTCGAAGCGCCGCTCCGCCGGGACCCGTGGCGTGTCCTCGCTCGCCACCGTCAGCAGCACCACCTGATCGTGCAGCACCTGGTTATGCAGCAGGTTGTGCAGCAACGCGTGGGGCACCGCGTCCGGCCGTGCAGTAAGGAACACTGCCGTGCCCTGCACCCGGATCGGCGGCTGGGAGCGGATGCTGCTGATGAACAGCGGCAACGGCAGCGCAGTTTCATCCAGGCGATCCACAACGATCTGCTTGCCGCGCTTCCAGGTGGTCATCAGGGTGAACAGCGCCGCACCGGCGATCACCGGGAAAGCACCGCCCTGGACTATCTTCGGCACGTTGGCGGCAAAGAACAGGCTGTCGACGAAGAGGAAGCCCAGCAGCACCGGCAAGGCCAGCCACCAGGGGGTTTTCCACAGCAGCAGCATCACCACCGCAACCAGCAGGGTGGTGATCAGCATGGTGCCGGTCACCGCCACACCGTAGGCCGAGGCCAGGGCACCGGACGACTCGAAGCCCAGCACCAGCAGCACCACGCCCACCATCAGCGCCCAGTTCACGGCGGAGATGTAGATCTGTCCCTGCTCTTGCTGGGAGGTGTGTTGCACGAACATCCGCGGGATGTAGCCCAGCTGCATGGCTTGGCGGGTCAGGGAGAAGGCCCCGGAAATCACCGCCTGGGAGGCGATCACCGTGGCCAGGGTGGAGAGCAGCACCATCGGCAGCAGTGCCCAGCCCGGCGCCAGCAGGTAGAAGGGATTTCGTGCAGCGGAGGCATCCGAAAGGATCGCGGCCCCCTGACCGAAGTAGTTCAGCACCAGGCCCGGCAGTACCAGGAAGAACCAGGCGCGGGCGATGGGCTTGCGGCCGAAGTGGCCCATATCGGCGTACAGGGCCTCGGCGCCGGTCAAGGCCAGTACCACGGCGCCGAGGATGGCCACGCCGACGCCCGGGTGGGTGATGAAGAAATGCACGCACCACCAGGGGTTGACGGCCTTCAGCACTTCCGGCTGCTGGACGATGCCGTAGAGACCCAAGGCGCCCAGCACACTGAACCAGAGCACCATGATGGGGCCGAAGAGAATGCCGATGCGTGCGGTGCCGTGTTTCTGGATCAGGAACAGCCCGACCAGCACGATCAGTGACAGTGGCACCACCCAGTGGCCGATGCCCTCGAACGCCAGGTCCAGACCCTCGATGGCAGAGAGCACCGAAATCGCCGGGGTGATCATGCTGTCGCCGTAGAACAGCGCCGTACCGAACAGGCCCAGCAGCAGCACCGCCACCTTCAGCCGCGGACGCGATCTGGCCGCCCGCTGCGCCAGCGCCGTCAGGGCCATGGCGCCACCTTCGCCGTCGTTGTCGGCGCGCAGCACGAACAGCATGTACTTGATCGACACCACCCAGACCAGCGACCAGAAGATCAGCGACAGCACGCCGAGAACCCCGTCGTGGTTGACCTGAACCCCGTACTGGGCGGAGAAGACCTCCTTCAGGGTGTACAACGGGCTGGTGCCGATATCGCCGTAGACCACGCCCGCAGCGGCCACCAGCATGCCGAGGCCGGAAGCCGTATGTCCTTCATGCTGCTCGGCGGATTGGGTGACGCTATCGCTCATCTGGACCTTCCTGTGGATGACGGTTGGCAGGCATCGTCCGAAACGCCCGTCCGGCCAGCAAGGGCGCCCCGCCCATCCTAGGCCAGTTCCTACATCCTAGACGGAGAAACACTTCAGATGAGGGTGGAAATGGCTGACGCCTGCCGCTAGAATTGCGCACTTTTTGATCAGAGGCGCCCTCCCGAGCGCCCATTGAGGTTAGCCGCACATGTCCACCGCCACCCCCAAAGTCGGATTCGTCAGCCTGGGTTGCCCGAAGGCCACCGTCGACTCCGAACGCATCCTCACCCAGCTGCGCATGGAAGGTTACGAAATCGTACCGACCTACCAGGACGCAGACGTGGTGGTGGTCAACACCTGTGGCTTTATCGACAGCGCCAAGGCCGAATCCCTGGACGCCATTGGCGAGGCCATCGCCGAGAACGGCAAGGTGATCGTCACTGGCTGCATGGGCGTGTCCGAAGACAGCATCCGTGATGTGCACCCAAGCGTGCTGGCCGTGACCGGCCCGCAGCAGTACGAGCAGGTGGTCAACGCCGTGCACGAAGTGGTGCCGCCGAAGGCCGACCACGATCCCTTCATCGACCTGGTACCGCCCCAGGGCGTCAAGCTGACCCCGCGTCACTACGCCTACCTGAAGATTTCCGAAGGCTGCAACCACAGCTGCAGCTTCTGCATCATCCCGTCCATGCGCGGCAAGCTGGTCAGCCGCCCGGTGGGTGACGTGCTCTCCGAGGCCGAGCGCCTGGTCAAGGCTGGCGTGAAGGAGCTGCTGGTGATCTCCCAGGACACCAGCGCCTACGGCGTCGACCTCAAGTACAAGCTCGACTTCTGGAACGGCCAGCCGGTCAAGACCCGCATGCTGGAGCTGTGCGAAGCCCTCTCCGCCATGGGCGTGTGGGTTCGCCTGCACTACGTCTATCCCTACCCGAACGTGGATGACGTGATCCCGCTGATGGCCGAAGGCAAGCTGCTGCCCTACCTGGATATCCCCTTCCAGCACGCCAGCCCGAAGGTGCTCAAGGCCATGAAGCGTCCTGCCTTCGAGGACAAGACCCTGGCCCGCATCAAGAAGTGGCGCGAGATCTGCCCGGATCTGACCATCCGCTCCACCTTCATCGTCGGCTTCCCCGGCGAGACCGAAGAAGACTTCCAGTACCTGCTGGACTGGCTGACCGAGGCTCAACTGGACCGCGTCGGCTGCTTCCAGTACTCCCCCGTGGACGGCGCCCCGGCCAACGACCTCGGCCTGGAGCCGGTGCCGGACGACGTGAAACAGGACCGCTGGGAGCGCTTCATGGCGCACCAACAGGCCATCTCCACCGCCCGCCTGCAGCTGAAGATCGGCCGCGAAATGGACGTGCTGATCGACGAAGTGGACGACGAAGGCGCCGTGGCTCGCTCCTGGGCGGACGCACCGGAAATCGACGGCAGCGTGTTCATCGAGTCCACCAGCGTGAAGCCGGGCGACAAGGTGCGCGTGCGCATCGTGGATGCCGATGAGTACGACATGTGGGCCGAGCTGGTCTGAGTCGATAGCTGAATGGAAGAGCCCCGCCGATACGGGGCTTTTTCTTTTTGTCCACAAGGCCCTGTCAGCTTAACCAGGGCGCAACAGGAGGGGCGGCGACTCCCCCCGCGCAGCGTCGTAGGATGTGCTGGAGCGCAGCGATACTCATCGACGGAGCCTGCCCATGCTCAAGGTCTTCTACGACGGCGCCTGCCCCCGCTGCATCGCCGATCGCCGCTGGTACGAATCGCTCCCCCGCGCCGGCGAGGGCGTCGAATGGGTCGACATCACCGGCCGCGACGAAGAACTGCTCGCCCTCGGCATCGATCCTTACCTCGCACTCACCGAACTCCACGTTCAGGACGAATCCGGCCACATTCACCGCGAGCTGGACGCGTACATCCTCCTGCTCGCCCGGGTCCCCCGGCTGGCGTTCGTGGCCCGGCTGATCGCCCTGCCGCTGATCAAGCCACTCCTGTCACGCGCATACCGCCACTGGGTAATTCGCCGCCTGCAGCGGGACGGCAGGCTCTAGAGGCAGCGTCTAGACTCGCTCCATCCAAGGCCCAAGCGGAACGACGACAATGACTAGCGAGAACCGCCAGGTAACCCTCTACCACTGCCCCTACACCCGCTCCACCGGCGCGCTGACCCTGCTGGAAGAACTGGGTGTCGAATACAACCTCCACGTGATGAACATGAAGCTCGGCGAGCAGCGAAAGCCGGAATTCCTCGCCATCAACCCCATGGGCAAGGTGCCCACCCTCACCCACGGCGATGCGGTGGTCACCGAGCAGGTGTCGGTCTACCTCTACCTCGCCGATCTCTACCCTGAAGCCAAGCTGGCGCCGCCCCTGGGCAACCCGCTGCGCGGCCCCTACCTGCGCTGGATGGTGTTCTACGGTTCCTGCTTCGAGCCGGCGGTGGTGGACCGGGTGCAGAAGCGTGAGCCGATCCCCGAGCAGCGCTCGCCCTACGGCGACTTCGACAGCGTGATGAACGCCCTGGTCAGCCAACTGAAGCAGGGGCCCTGGATGCTCGGCGAACAGTTCACCGCCGCTGATGTGCTCTGGGGTAGCGCGCTGAACTGGACCACCCAATTCGGGCTGATCCCGGAGGTGCCGGTGATTCGAGACTATGTCGGCCGCTTCATTGCCCGCCCCTCGTATCAGCGCGCCCTGGCCAAGGACGCCGAACTGGCCGCCGCCCAGGCCGCCACGGCCTGACAATGTCGCCCCCCCCGGCATCTCCCGCCCCGGCCAGGCCGGGGCGGGTTCCACCCGTAACACGTCGCTTGCGTGGTGCTGGGGCCGGCGCTAGGGTAGCCGCGCTATCCAACGGAACTCGTCCATGCGCCTCGCCCTCCTCACACTCCTGCTCACCCTTGCCGCTCCGGTCTTCGCCGCGCCAGCGCCCTTCTTCATCTGGCAGAGCAAGCTGGATGGCGGGCTGACGTGCGCCCAGACCAGCCCCGGCGACGGTTGGCTGCGCCTGGGCGGGCCGTTCCGTGATGCCGGCTGCCGCGTGCCCTACTGATATGCAGCACAGCGTCTCCCCCGTCGGTTACGTCCGTTCCTGCTTCAAGGAAAAGTTCGCTATCCCCCGCCAGCCGCACCTGGCCCCCGCCGCCCGCGGGGTGTTGGAGCTGGTGCCGCCGTTCGACACCGGGGATGCCGTGGCGGGGCTGGAGCAGGTCAGCCATGTCTGGCTCCTGTTCCTCTTCCACCAGGCCCTGGAGGACAAACCACGCCTGAAAGTGCGTCCGCCGCGCCTGGGGGGCAACCAGTCCATCGGGGTGTTCGCCAGCCGCTCCACCCACCGGCCCAATGGGATCGGCCAGTCGGTGGTGAAGCTGGAGAAGGTGGAAGCCGGGCGCCTCTGGCTGTCCGGCATCGACCTGCTGGACGGGACTCCCGTCATCGATATCAAGCCCTACGTGCCCTACGCCGACCGCCAGGATGGCGCGCTGAACGCCATCGCCGACGCCGCGCCTGAGTTGATCCCGGTGGAATGGGAGCCGGCCGCGCTGCTCCAGGCCCGCGAGCACGGCCAGCGCCTGGGCGAACCCCTGGCCGAACTGGTGGAGCAGTGCCTGGCCCAGGATCCGCGTCCGGCCTACCAGAAGCCCGAGCCCGAGCGCCGCTACGGCGCCCGCCTGTGGGATGTGGATGTGCGCTGGCATTACCCCGAGCCGGGGCGGATTCGCGTGCTGGAAATCGCGCGGGGCTAAGCCTTTTGTAGGAGCGAATTCATTCGCGAATGAATTCGCTCCTACAGTCGCAGGGCTCAGTGGGCAGCATTCAGCGCCAGTGAATCCGCTTCGATGCAGTCCTGCTGGAGGATCAGCGGCTCGACCAGTGGCCGACTGGCCAGGAAGTGCGGGGTCTGCATGTGGGCCTCGAAGGCGGCCTCATCGGTGTAGACCTCATAGAGCCAGACCAGATCGGGATCGCTGCGGTCCTGCAGCACATCGAACACCAGACAACCGGGCTCGTCGCGCACCGAGGCGGCAGCGTTGACGCGCATGGCGTCCATGAAGGCTTCGAGGCTGCCGGGACGCAGCTGGGTCTTCAGAAGCAGGCAGTACACGTGATTCTCCCTTTGTCTTATATTCAGAGAAATATTGTATACAAAAGTGGAGTCCCGAAAATGTCCAGCCGCCCCAGCCGACTCAATGGCCTGCGCCACATCGCCCTCCTCGTGCCCAATCTGGAGGCGTGCGAACGCTTCTACGTGGATGTGCTGGGCATGGAGGTGCTCAACCGTGCCAACGAGGACCTGGTCTACCTCACCTGCGGCAACGACAACCTGTCCCTCGGCCGCGCCTTCGCCCCCAGCAGCGGCGTGCAGGCGGTGGATCACTACGGCTTCGTGGTGGACAGCCTGGAAGAGCTGAACGCCTGGTACCAGTACCTCAAGGCCCAGGGCGTGACCATGCTCGACCGCCCCTTCGCCCATGGCGACGGTGCCCACAGCTTCCATGTGCTGGACCCGGCCGGGAACAAGATCCAGCCCATCTACCACCCGGCCATCTCCGGGCAGCGCTTCAGCTCCCCGGTGTGATCCCCCGGAAACGACAAAGCCCGCCAATTGGCGGGCTTTGCATTGAAGCGTGTGGCGCTTACTTCTCGACGAAGGCGCGCTCGATCAGGTAGTCACCCGGCTCACGCATGCGCGGGGAAATCTTCAGACCGAAGCTGTCGAGAACCTCGCTGGTTTCGTCGAGCATGCTCGGGCTGCCGCAGATCATGGCGCGGTCGTCCTGCGGGTTGATCGGCGGCAGGCCGATGTCCTCGAACAGCTTGCCGCTGCGCATCAGGTCGGTCAGGCGGCCCTGGTTCTCGAACGGCTCGCGGGTCACGGTGGGGTAGTAGATCAGCTTGTCTTTCACCGCCTCACCGAAGAACTCGTTCTGCGGCAGGTGCTCGGTGATGAATTCGCGATAGGCCACTTCGTTCACGTAGCGCACGCCGTGGACCAGGATCACCTTCTCGAAGCGCTCGTAGGTCTCCGGGTCCTGGATCACGCTCATGAAGGGCGCCAGGCCAGTACCGGTGCTCAGCAGATAGAGGTGCTTGCCCGGGTTCAGGTCGTCGAGGACCAGGGTGCCGGTGGGCTTCTTGCTGATGACGATCTCGTCGCCTTCCTTCAGGTGCTGCAGCTGGGAGGTCAGCGGGCCGTCAGGTACCTTGATGCTGAAGAATTCCAGGTGCTCTTCCCAGTTCGGGCTGGCGATGGAATAGGCACGCATGAGCGGACGACCATTGGGCTGGTTCAGGCCGATCATGACGAACTGGCCGTTTTCAAAGCGCAGGCCCGGGTCGCGGGTGCACTTGAAGCTGAACAGCGTGTCGTTCCAGTGATGAACGCTGAGAATGCGCTCGGAATTCATGTTGCTCATTTACGGGGCTCCGAAAGTTCTGAAGTCGCCAGCGCCGGCCAGGGGGCGCAATTGCGCGTCATTGTAGTGATAGCCACAATATCTGTTAACTGGATTATCAAGATATGGGTTATCGGTTATATCGATATGCGATTTACTCTCCGTCAGCTCCAGGTATTTGTCGCCGTGACCCAGCAGGGAAACGTCTCCCGCGCTGCCGAACAACTGTCTCTGTCGCAGTCGGCCACCAGCACGTCGATCACCGAACTGGAACGCCAATCCGGCTGCCAGCTGTTCGACCGTGCGGGCAAGCGCCTCAGCCTCAACGCCCTGGGCCGCCAGTTGCTGCCCCAGGCCGTCGCCCTGCTGGACCAGGCCCGCGAGATCGAGGACCTGCTCAACGGCAAAAGCGGATTCGGCTCCCTGGATGTCGGCGCCACCCTTACCGTGGGCAACTACCTGGCCACCCTGCTGATCGGTGCCTTCATGCAGCGCCACCCGGAGTGCCAGGTGAGCCTGCACGTGCAGAACACGGCGAATATCGTCCAGCAGATCGCCCACTACGAACTTGATCTGGGTCTAATCGAAGGCGACTGCCAGCACCCGGATATCGAAGTCCTGCCCTGGGTGGAAGACGAGCTGGTGGTGTTTTGCGCGCCCACGCACCCGCTGGCCGCGAAAGGCCAGGCGAGCCTGGAGGAATTGAGCCGGGAGGCCTGGGTGCTCCGTGAACAGGGCTCCGGCACGCGACTGACCTTCGACCAGGCCATGCGCCACCACCCTACCCCGCTGAATGTCCGACTGGAGCTGGAGCACACCGAGGCCATCAAGCGCGCGGTGGAGTCGGGCCTCGGCATCAGCTGCATTTCGCGCCTGGCCCTGCGCGACGCTTTCCGGCGCGGCAGCCTGGTGCCGGTGGAAACCCCCGGAATCGACCTGCGCCGGCAGTTCTATTTCATCTGGCACCGGCAGAAATACCAGACCGCAGCGATGCGGGAGTTTCTCGATCAGTGTCGGACGATGACCGCTGGGGTCACGCGCAGCGACGAGATCGTCCTCCCCCCCTTCGCCTGAGCCACTATCCGAGAAGAATCGTCGCCCAGACCGCGGTGATGAGCGTCAGTGCGGTGAACTGCGCAGCGCTGCCCATGTCCTTGGCGTTCTTGGACAGGGGGTGCCGTTCGAGGGAGATGCGGTCGATGGCCGCTTCTACCGCCGAGTTGAGCAGTTCGACAATCAGTGCCAGCAGGCAGGCGCCGATCATCAGGGCGCGCTCGCCACGGCTGACGTCGAGGAAAAAGGACAGCGGGATCAGCACTGCATTGAGCAGTACCAGTTGGCGGAATGCAGCTTCACCGCTGAAGGCGGCGCGCAGGCCGTCGAGGGAGTAGCCGGCGGCGTTGAGGATACGTTTGAGGCCGGTCTGGCCTTTGAATGGCGACATAGGGGACGGGGATGTTGAAGGAAGCGCGCAGCCTAACGCAACGCGCTTCAAAATTGCGTGAATTGCCCGGCCTCAAGCGGACGGAATCGATTCCATCTGTTGCAGCAGCAGCGCGGCCTGGGTGCGGGTGCGCACATTGAGCTTGCGGAAGATGGCGGTCACGTGAGCCTTCACCGTGGCTTCGGACACATGCAGCTCGAACGCGATCTGCTTGTTCAGGAGCCCTTCGCAGACCATGGTCAGCACCCGGAACTGCTGGGGCGTCAGGCTGGCGAGCCCTTCGCTGGCGGCCTTGGCCTCGTCCGACAGAACTGGGGCCTCTTCCAACTGAGGCGGCCACCAGGTGTCGCCGTCCAGCACGGCGCGCACTGCATTCTGGATGACTTCCAGCGGACTGGACTTGGGAATGAAGCCGCTGGCGCCGAACTCGCGAGAGCGGGCAACCACGGACGCTTCTTCCTGGGCGGAGATCATCACCACCGGGATCTGCGGGTACTGGCCACGCAGCAGCACCAGGCCGGAGAAGCCGTAGGCGCCGGGCATGTTCAGGTCGAGCAGGACCAGGTCCCAGTCCGCGCGCTCGGCCAGGCGAGTCTCCAGTTCGGCGATGCTCGCCGCTTCCACCAGCCGCACTTCAGGCCCGAGCCCCAAGGTCAGGGCCTGATGCAAAGCGCTGCGGAACAGCGGGTGGTCATCGGCGATGAGAATTTCGTATGAGGCCATGGGCATGTCCTTTTTGTATTGGGCCCAGACACGCCTCCCGGTGGGTGAGAGAGGCATTTCAGCACGACGGGGTACGCCGGCCAGGCCCGAAGCTTGATACGGGCAGACCGTAAAGCGGCGCTCAGAATGCCGACCCGTAACGGGGTGGTCAAGTCGCGTGCTTTACGGCAAAGTTCCGAGCTTTTCCCGCCGAGAACTACCATGCGAAGCCAAGCACTGCGCGCCGATATCCTGATGCTGATCACCGCCGCTATCTGGGGTGCAGCCTTCGTTGCCCAGCGCCTGGGTATGGATGCGGTCGGCCCCTTCCTCTATACCGGCCTGCGCTTCACCCTTGGCGCCCTGATCCTCCTGCCGCTTCTCCTGGTCCTGCCCAAACCGGCAGTCAAGCAACCGTTCAACCGTGGGATGCTGCTGGGCGGACTGCTGATGGGCCTGGCGCTATCCCTGGGGATCAACCTGCAACAGGTGGGACTGCTATTCACCAGCGTCACCAACTCCGGCTTCATTACCGGTCTCTACGTCATCATCGTGCCGCTGCTGGGCCTCTTGCTCGGCCACCGCACCGGCATGGGCACCTGGCTGGGCGCCTGCCTGGCGGTGGCGGGGATGTTCCTGCTCAGTGTCGGCGAAGGTTTCCAGGTGGCTTCCGGCGACTGGCTGCAACTGGCCGGCGCCTGCGTCTGGGGCGTGCATGTGCTGCTGGTGGGCTTCTTCGCCAGCCGTTATGACCCGATCCGCCTGGCTATCCTGCAATTCGCCGTCTGTGCGGTGGTGAGCCTGATCCTGGCTATGGTGTTCGAAGAGATCAAAGCCGACGCCATCCTCCAGGCCGGCCCGGCCATCCTCTACGGCGGTGTGATCGCTGTCGCTATCGGCTACACCCTGCAGGTGGTTGCGCAGCGACACGCCATCGCCTCCCACGCCGCCATCATCCTCTCCCTGGAGGCGGTCTTCGCCGCCATCGCCGGGGCCCTGTTGCTGGATGAATCCCTGCATACCCGTGGCTACATCGGCTGCGCCCTGATGTTCACCGGCATGCTGGTGGCCCAACTCTGGCCGCAGAAGGAAGAAGCCCAGGAAGCCCCCGCCAAGGCAGAGGCCTGATCAGAGAAACGCCCGCAGTGCCTGATGCGCAGGGCTCGCCTCATCCAGGGGCTGGGCCCGCTTGGCGCCGAGATAGCGCTCGGTGAAGACGTCCAGGTAGGCATTCAGCGCGCCACCGGCTTGTTCATCGCCGGCCAGTTCCAGGCACAGTGCCCCCACTTCGGCGGTACACAGGTGCTCGTCACGCTTGGAGCGGCGCAGGCGATAGCGGGAGATCTGCTCCGGCGTCAGGCTGAGCACCGGGAAGCGGTCAAGGTAGGGGCTCTTGCGGAACATCTTGCGCGCTTCGGTCCAGGTGGCATCCAGCAGGATGAACAGCGGCCGCTTGCCCTCTTCCACCTCCACCCGGTCCACCACTCGCTCAGGCTCGGCGTACTCGCCGGGGAACACCAGATAGGGCTGCCACTGCGGATCGTCCAGCAGCGCCAGCAGCGCCTCGTCCACTTCAGTGCGCGCCCAGCCGAACGCCCAGGTATCGGGCACGAGATCGGCGATCAGCCAGCCGGTGTTGCTCGGTTTCAAGGGCTCGGAGTAGTACATCAGCAGGCACACCCCCGACCTCACCGGGACCTTGGGGCGCAGTGCGCAGAAGCAGTAGTCGAAGGCCACCCGGCACTCCGGGCAACGCTGCGCCCGCGAGCCGCGGGCAACGAAGGGACGGGTACTGCGCGCAATGCATTCTGCGCGCAGATGGAAGACGGCATGACTCATGGATTCGAATGGCGGGCTGCTGATGGGCGTGGACTGGATTCAGGGGCGCCTGGAGTGGCGACCGCCTAGTGTAACGCGGCCGTCCCTGCCGGAGGTTCCGTCCCGACCAATCAGAAGCAGCGATTGAGCAGCAGACCGACGATGGGGTAGACCCGACGTGTTCCGCCCGTGGGTGACACCAGCGACCCGGAGTCGCGGATTCGCCGCTTGATCTCGTTGCCCAGCTTGTTCAGGATTCGCGCTCGATTGGCCTGCCCCTGCACAATGTGCAGGTGAACGATGGGCAGTACGCCCGGTCAAAGGCTTCCACGTTTCAGGAGACTCCCATGTCGCGCTTCATCGCCCTCACCCTCGGTATCATCCTGCCCCTAGGCGTGCAGGCCGCGTCGCTCAAGGACTACGAGCGGAGCAAGATGCTCGACAAGGTCGCCAAGGAGAGCAGCGCCGGCACGCCCCGCGCGATCAACGAAGACATCCTCGACCAGGGCTACACGGTGGATGGCAATGAACTGGTTAACCACCTCAGCGTTCGGGCGGCCCACGCCGCGCAGATGCGCGCCAATCCGGACTCAGTGCGCGCCCAACTGGGCGCCAGCGTCTGCCGCAACACCGGCTACCGCCAACTGCTCGCGCGTGGCGCCGGCCTGCGCTACGAGTTCACCGAGTACAAGACCAATCGCCCGGTGACCACCGAACGCTTCACCGCTCCGGATTGCGGCCTCAAGGCCAAGTCCAACTGACCCCTTCAGCCCAGCGGCTCATCCGCTGCGCGCAAGTCGGCGAGCAGCGCTTCCATGTAAGGTGAGCGCTGCAGCCCCTCCACCAGGCGACGCCGATACTCCTCCTCCACCGTCAGGCCCTTTTTCTCGGCGACCTGCTGCAACTGCTGGTATTGCTCCGTCTCAAGCTCCAGTTCAACCCGCGGCATGGCTGCACCTCCATCCTGGTTCGTTCCAGCCTCCGGCAGCATAGGCCAGCGCCCACGGGCCGGCAGCAATATTCCGGACACGTCGACACGCTTCATTTACCTGGAGGCGAACTGGAAAAGATCGGGTCGCTGCCGCAAGCTGTAGTTGAGCGGCTCGACTGGGTCGCCCGGATTACGGACCCGGCCAGCAGAGCTGCTCTGAGTAGTTGATGAGCAAGGAGAAAGCTATGCCCTATGATCCGGACGACTACCTTTCCCGGCACTTCCAGACCAGTGGGATCGACCTCACCCAGAAGGTCGACGAACTGATCAACCTGACCGTCCCCAGTGGCAGTCCGAACCTGGCGCTCTACCGCGAAATGCTGATCACCGTGGTGCGCATGGCCCAGGCCGACCGCAATCGCTGGGACGCCAAGATCATGTTGCAGACCCTGCGTGAGATGGAGCACGCCTTCAGCGTCCTGGAACAGTTCAAGCGGCGCCGCAAGGTCACGGTATTCGGCTCGGCCCGTACCCCGGAAGGCCACCCGATCTACACGCTGGCCCGCCAATTGGGCGCGGAACTGGCCAAGCGCGACCTGATGGTGATCACCGGCGCCGGCGGCGGCATCATGGCCGCGGCCCACGAAGGCGCGGGCCTCGAGAACAGCCTGGGCCTGAACATCACCCTGCCCTTCGAGCAACACGCCAACACCACAGTGGACGGCACCGAGCATCTCCTGTCGTTCCACTTTTTCTTCGTGCGCAAGCTGTTCTTCGTCAAGGAAGCCGACGCGCTGGTGCTCTGCCCCGGTGGTTTCGGCACCCTGGACGAAGCGCTGGAAGTGTTGACCCTGATCCAGACCGGCAAGAGCCCGGTGGTGCCTGTCGTGCTGCTGGACGAGCCGGACGGCAGCTACTGGGAAGACGCCATCGGCTTCCTTCACGAGCAACTGGAGCGCAATCGCTACATCCTGCCCAGCGACATGAACCTGATGCGTCTGGTCCGCAACGCCGATGAAGCGGCTGCCGAGATTGCCCAGTTCTATCGCAACTACCACTCCAGCCGCTGGCTGAAGAACAGCTTTGTGATTCGCATGAATCACTCACTCAGCGAACGGGCATTGGGCCAGATTCGGGAACAGTTTGCCGACCTCTGCCTGGAGGGCGACTTCAGCCAACAGGCCTATCACGAATCGGAAAAGGACGAACCGGAGTTCAGCGAACTGATCCGCCTGGCGTTCCGCTTCAACGGCCGTGACCATGGCCGTCTGCGCGAACTCATCGACTTCATCAACTTGCCGCAACACTGGGCCGACAAAGCCTGATCCGGAATTCCGGACATCCGCCAGCAATCAGCCATGCGCAGCCGCGCATGGCTCAAGGCTGCCTACCAGGATCGTCAGTCGTCGGGATTGCCGCGCAGGAGACGGCTGATCATCTCCATGGGATAGCCACGGTAGGCAAGGAATCGGCCCTGCTGGGCACGCTCACGGGCGTCCTGGGGTTGCCGGCCGCTGAACTTGCGGCGCCACACTTCGCGCAGCTGTTCGCTCCAGTCGATATCAGCCTCGCGCAGGGCCTGATCGATATCGCCACGTGGCAGCCCGCGCTGGGCCAACTCCTCACGGATACGCTGGGGACCGTAGCCACCACGGGCACGACTGGCGATGAAGCTTTCCAGATAACGGGATTCGGAGAGCAGGCCCTCTTCCGCCAAGCGGTCAAGGGCGCTGTCGATCAACTCGGGAGGAGCGCCGCGCTGACGCAGCTTGCGCGTCAGCTCGACTCGCCCGTGTTCGCGCTGCGCCAGCAGATCCATGGCGGCCCGCCGCACCGCAGCGGGGCTGTCGAGCACGACGGGCATGGGAGGATCAGAGGTCTACGTCGGCCAGGTCATCGACCGAGGCAGTCGACTTGCTGGCGGCGGAGTCGACCAGCAGCTTCTCGCGGATGATCTTCTCGATGGCGCTGCCGACTTCCGGATTGTCTTCCAGGTACTTGGCGGCATTCGCCTTGCCCTGGCCGATCTTGTTGCCCTGGTAGCTGTACCAGGCACCGGACTTCTCTACCAGGCCCAGCTGAACACCCAGGTCGATGATCTCGCCGGTACGGTAGATACCCTTGCCGTACATGATCTGGAACTCGGCCTGGCGGAAGGGCGGAGCCACCTTGTTCTTCACGACCTTGACGCGGGTTTCGCTGCCCACGACTTCCTCACCCTCTTTCACCGCGCCGGTACGGCGGATGTCGAGACGCACGGAGGCGTAGAACTTCAGAGCGTTACCACCAGTAGTGGTTTCGGGGTTGCCGAACATCACGCCAATCTTCATACGGATCTGGTTGATGAAGATGACCAGGCAGTTGGCGTTCTTGATGTTGCCGGTGATCTTGCGCAGAGCCTGGGACATCAGACGCGCTTGCAGGCCAACGTGGGAGTCGCCCATCTCACCTTCGATTTCAGCCTTGGGTACCAGAGCCGCCACGGAGTCGACGATGATCACGTCGACCGCATTGGAACGCACCAGCATGTCGGTGATTTCCAGGGCCTGTTCACCGGTGTCCGGCTGGGAGACCAGGAGGTCGTCCACATTGACACCGAGCTTGCCGGCGTAGTCCGGGTCCAGCGCGTGTTCAGCGTCGACGAAGGCGCAGGTGGCGCCCTGCTTCTGGGCTTCGGCGATGACAGAGAGGGTCAGTGTGGTCTTACCGGAGGATTCGGGACCGTAGATCTCGACGATACGGCCTTTCGGCAGACCGCCGATGCCGAGGGCGATGTCCAAACCCAGGGATCCGGTGGAGATAGCCGGAATGGCCTGGCGGTCGTGGTCGCCCATGCGCATGACCGCGCCCTTGCCGAACTGCTTCTCGATCTGGCCCAGGGCAGCAGCCAAGGCGCGCTTCTTGTTCTCGTCCATTGAAGTCCTCACTAAAATCAAGAGGGCCTGGCGGCCACCAACAACTGTATAAGTAGCCAGTATTATTCCATAGGGCAAGTCGCTCGCCTACCCCTGGCCGACTTTTTCTCCTGCAGCTAGTCGGATCAACCCTTCGAGCGCCTCCACCACCGTTTGCCGGCGCACGGCGAGCCGATCACCCGGAAACTGGCGGCGTACAGCTTCCACCAACTCTCCATCGCCCCAGGCCAGCCAGACAGTGCCGACCGGCTTCTCCGGCGAGCCGCCGTCAGGCCCTGCGACGCCACTCACGGCTACGGCGAAACGCGCCCCGCTGCGCTGCTGGGCACCACGCACCATGGCCTCCACCACCTCGCGACTCACCGCCCCCACCTGCGGGAACAGTTCGGCGGGCACAGCCAGCTGCGCGGTTTTCTGTTGGTTCGAATAGGTGACGTAGCCCGCCTCGAACCAAGCCGAGCTGCCGGGAATACGGGTGATGGCCTCCGCGATACCGCCCCCTGTGCAGGACTCCGCGGTACTCACCAACTCGCCGCGTACTTTCAATTCCTTACCCAGCCGGGCAGCCAGCAAAGTCAGCTCATCTTCGTTAACGGACATGTGCACTCCGGGGTTAAAGCGGGCCAGCGGGATACCGTACACTAGCGCCTTTTGCACGCAAGGCCAGGCAATGAGCGATCTCAGCGAACACACACCCATGATGGCGCAGTACTGGAGGCTGAAAAACCAGCATCCGGACCAACTGATGTTCTACCGCATGGGCGACTTCTACGAGATCTTCTACGAGGACGCCAAGAAGGCCGCCAAGCTTCTCGATATCACCCTCACCTCTCGCGGCCAGTCCGCAGGCAAGGCCATTCCCATGGCCGGCATCCCCTTCCACTCCGTGGAGGGTTACCTGGCCAAGTTGGTGAAGCTGGGTGAGTCGGTGGTGATCTGCGAACAGATCGGTGACCCGGCCACCAGCAAGGGCCCGGTGGAGCGCCAGGTGGTGCGAATCATCACCCCCGGCACCATTAGCGACGAAGCGCTGCTGGATGAACGCCGCGACAACCTGCTGGCCGCCGTGCTCGGCGATGAGCGACTGTTCGGCCTGGCGGTGCTGGATATCACCAGCGGCCGCTTCAGCGTGCAGGAGATCAAGGGCTGGGAGAACCTGCTGGCCGAACTGGAACGCCTGAACCCCGCCGAGCTGCTGATCCCTGATGACTGGCCCCAGGGCCTGCCCGCCGAGAAGCGTCGTGGCGCGCGCCGCCGTGCGCCCTGGGACTTCGACCGGGACTCGGCGAAGAAGAGTCTGTGCCAACAGTTCGGCGTGCAGGACCTCAAGGGCTTCGGCTGCGAAACTCTCACCCTGGCGATCGGCTCCGCCGGCTGCCTGCTGGCCTATGCCAAGGAAACTCAGCGCACCGCCCTGCCCCACTTGCGCAGCCTGCGCCATGAGCGCATCGACGACACCGTGATCCTTGATGCCGCCAGCCGCCGCAACCTGGAGCTGGACGTTAACCTCTCCGGCGGCCGCGACAATACCCTGCAGTCAGTGATCGACCGTTGCCAGACTGCAATGGGCAGCCGCCTGTTGAGCCGCTGGCTGAATCGCCCATTGCGGGACCGTGCGGTGCTGGAAGCCCGCCAGGACGCCATTGATTGCCTGCTGGATCGCTATCGCTTTGAAGGTCTGCAGCCACAGCTGAAAGAAATCGGCGATGTGGAGCGAATCCTCGCCCGTATCGGCCTGCGCAATGCGCGCCCGCGCGATCTGGCCCGCCTGCGCGACGCCCTCGCCGCACTGCCCCAGTTGCAAGGCGCTATGACGGAACTGGAAGCACCGCACCTGCAGACCCTTGCCGAGAACATCCGCACCTACCCGGAATTGGCGGACCTGCTGGCCCGCGCCATCATCGACAACCCGCCGGCGGTGATCCGCGACGGCGGTGTGATCAAGACCGGCTACGACGCCGAACTCGATGAGCTGCAGGCCCTGAGCGAAAACGCCGGCCAGTACCTGATGGACCTGGAGACCCGGGAAAAAGCCCGCACTGGCCTGCCCAACCTCAAAGTGGGCTACAACCGCATCCACGGCTATTACATCGAACTGCCCCGCGTACAGGCCGAGCAAGCCCCTGCGGACTACATCCGCCGCCAAACCCTGAAAGGTGCGGAGCGTTTCATCACGCCAGAGCTGAAGGCCTTCGAGGACAAGGCGCTGTCGGCCAAGAGCCGTGCGCTGGCGCGGGAGAAGATGCTCTACGACGAGTTGCTGGAGCTGCTGATCGAGCAGTTGGCGCCGCTGCAGGACACTGCCGCCGCCCTGGCCGAACTGGACGTGCTGAGCAACTTCTCCGAGCGCGCACTGAACCTGGACCTGAACCGTCCCCGCTTCGTCGACGAGCCCTGCATGCGTATCAACCAGGGCCGTCACCCGGTTGTCGAGCAGGTACTGGACACGCCTTTCGTGGCCAACGACCTGGACCTGGACGACGCCACGCGAATGCTGATCATCACCGGCCCGAACATGGGCGGTAAGTCCACCTACATGCGCCAGACCGCACTGATCGTGCTGCTCGCCCATATCGGCTGCTTCGTTCCGGCAGCCAGCTGCGAGCTGTCGCTGGTGGATCGGATCTTCACCCGCATCGGCTCCAGCGACGACCTGGCCGGCGGCCGCTCCACCTTCATGGTGGAAATGAGCGAAACCGCCAACATCCTGCACAACGCCAGCGCCAGCAGTCTGGTGCTGATGGATGAAGTGGGCCGTGGCACCAGCACCTTCGACGGCCTGTCGCTGGCCTGGGCTGCAGCCGAGCATCTGGCCCGCCTACGTGCTTTCACCCTGTTCGCCACCCACTATTTCGAGCTGACCGTTCTGCCGGAAAGCGAGCCGGTGGTCGCCAACGTTCACCTGAACGCCACCGAGCACAATGAGCGCATTGTCTTCCTGCACCACGTGCTGCCGGGCCCGGCCAGCCAGAGCTATGGCCTGGCGGTAGCCCAGCTTGCGGGCGTCCCGGGTGGCGTCATCCAGCGTGCCCGCGAGCACCTGGCACGACTGGAAACCACCAGCCTGCCCCATGAGGCTCCGCGCCAGGCCTCCGGCCAGCCGAGCGCCCCCATGCAGAGCGATCTTTTCGCCAGCCTGCCGCACCCGGTGCTGGATGAATTGGCGAAGATCAAACCGGATGATCTGACACCCCGGCAAGCGCTGGAGCTGTTATATACACTGAAGTCACGCATCTAACCCCTGAACCGCACAAGCTGCTAGAATCCCGCGCGCTCTGGAAAGCACCCGGGAATCAGCCTGCCCGGCGCCGTGAGTTTCCGAGCCGAGAAGCCAGACATAGAAGGCTTCCGAGCCGCCGCTTGAGGAGAAGAATAGAAATGACCTTCGTCGTCACCGACAACTGCATCAAATGCAAATACACCGACTGTGTGGAAGTCTGTCCGGTGGACTGCTTCTACGAAGGCCCGAACTTCCTGGTCATTCACCCAGACGAGTGCATCGACTGCGCGCTCTGCGAGCCTGAATGCCCGGCGCAAGCCATTTTCTCCGAGGATGAAGTGCCTGAGGACATGCAGGAGTTCATCGAGCTGAACCGTGATCTGGCCGAAGTCTGGCCGAACATCACCGAGAAGAAGGAAGCGCTGTCCGACGCCGAGGAATGGGATGGCGTCAAAGGCAAGCTGGAGCACCTGGAGCGCTGAGACCAGTTGCCCACACGCAAAAAGGCCCGCATCTGCGGGCCTTTTGCTTTCCTGTGGACGAAAAAAAGGGGCGGGGGATACCCGCCCACTCTTTTGTCCTTACTCCCTGTATTCCCTGCTCATCATCCTGATGGATCGCATCCGGCGATGTCCTGACCGAAGTCCTTTTCAGTCCGCGTACATCCTGTACGCAAGGGTGATATTAGCGATCCCGCGGAACTGGGCAAGCTGGCCAAACGACAGAACACAGAGAAGAATGCGGCGAGACCATAAAATAAAACCATTAACTATCAATAACTTACAAATAAACCTCAGCTGAATCTCGTCTTTCTCCAGCAGCATCTTCCAGCAATCACGTACACTCAATGTAAGCAATGACTTACACGGACTTGCATAAAAAAGCCCGGCCTAAGCCGGGCTCTTTCAGTTCGCCGATGAGCTACTGGAACAGCGCATCGCTGGACAGGCCGTTCTTCTCCAGGATCTCGCGAAGGCGCTTCAGCGCTTCGACCTGGATCTGGCGAACCCGCTCACGGGTCAGGCCGATTTCCTGGCCCACTTCCTCCAGCGTGCAGCTCTCGTGGCCCCGGAGACCAAAACGACGCACCACGACTTCGCGCTGCTTGTCGGTCAGTTCGGAAAGCCACTGGTCGATGCTCTGGGAAAGGTCGTCGTCCTGCAGCAGTTCGCAAGGGTCGGTGGGACGCTCGTCGGTCAGGGTATCCAGCAGGGTCTTGTCTGAGTCCGGCCCGAGGGAAACATCGACGGACGTCACCCGCTCGTTGAGCCCGAGCATGCGCTTGACCTCGTCAACCGGCTTTTCCAGCAGGTTGGCGATTTCTTCCGGCGAAGGCTCGTGATCCAGCTTGTGGGTCAACTCGCGCGCCGCCCGCAGGTAGACGTTGAGTTCCTTGACCACATGGATCGGCAGGCGGATTGTCCGGGTCTGGTTCATGATGGCCCGTTCGATGGTCTGACGGATCCACCAGGTCGCATAAGTGGAGAAACGGAAGCCCCGCTCCGGATCGAACTTCTCCACCGCCCGGATCAGGCCGAGGTTACCCTCTTCGATCAGGTCGAGCAGCGACAGGCCGCGATTGACGTAACGTCGCGCGATCTTCACCACGAGGCGGAGGTTGCTTTCGATCATGCGTTTGCGCCCGGCAGGATCTCCGCGCTGTGCGAGGCGCGCGAAGTGCACTTCTTCTTCCGGGGTCAGGAGGGGGGAAAAACCGATCTCGTTGAGATACAACTGGGTCGCATCTAGCGCGCGACTATAATCGATGTACTTGTGCTGCTTGGCTGAGGTTGAGTGACGGGATTTGGCGGTAGGCAGAGGCGCGTCGTTCTCCTCGCTCAACGCATCATCCAAAATGACGCCCGGCTCCAGAAGGAGCAGTTCATCATCGACGTCAAACTCCGGCGCTTCTTTATTGAGTGCCATTGTTGTTGTCCCTTGCTGAGTTCGACAACAAGCCCCGGCGATGCCTTGATTCCCTGGCGCCGCCTGAGCCCGTCCTTGTGCCTAGTGGCGGAACGGGCCGAATAACAGATCAACGACGTGGCAGGTATTGCAATGGATCTACAGGCTTACCTTGGCGGCGAATCTCAAAATGAAGCTTCACCCGGTCAGTTCCCGTTGAGCCCATCTCGGCAATTGTCTGTCCGACTTTGACCTGCTGTCCCTCCCGCACCAGCAGCCTGCGGTTATGACCATAGGCGCTCACGTAGGTATCGCTGTGTTTGATGATGACCAGTTCGCCGTAGCCCCGTAATCCACTTCCGGCATAAACAACTGAACCATCTGACGCAGCCAAGACAGGCTGGCCTAATTCCCCAGCGATATCAATCCCTTTATTCAAACTGCCGTTTGAGGAAAAACGCCCAATCAACGAGCCATTCGCCGGCCATACCCAACCGGCTGCAGAGCGCGTGCTAGACGCGCTCGCGGTAGATACGGGTGCCGCCGCCACAGGTTGTTGCGCCTGGGGCTGCGGACGGACAGCCGGTTGCTGGGACTGCGCAGGCGGGCGCATGGTGGCACTGTTTCCAGTCGTTGGTTTGGTAGTTGCAGGAGCGGCAGCAACGGTTGTTGGACGCGTCTGGCCAGGCTGGCCATCGAAACGGATGATCTGGCCAGGGCGGATCACATAAGGCGCGGGAATGTCATTGCGGGCGGCCAGGGCTTTCCAATCCCAGCCAAAGCGGAACGCAATGGAATAGAGGGTATCGCCACGCTGCACCCGGTACTGGCCGCTGGTAACGGGTTGCCGTTGGGTTGTGGCAGCCGCCCCCGCATGGTTGCGATCGACCACACTGACACCGTCCTTCGAGGTGCTGGAGCAGCCGGCCAGCAGGATACTGGCGGCGATTACGGGCAACCAGGTGAGCCCATTCCCCATGCTGATCCTATGCCGAATGGCCATCAGGCTCACTCTTGTCCCCTTTTTCCCAACAGTCCTAGGTAGTGGTTATTGTGCCGGAAATATTCGAACGGGCCAGCCGCCTGCCGCACAAAGTGCAGCGCAGCAGTAACCCGGCGATGCGTCAGAGATTTGCCCGCGACGCAGATTCCCTCGGTACGGGCTCAGGCCAGAGGGCCGCTGAGCAGCGGTACGAAGCGCACCGCATCGAGCACGTGGCGGGTGAATCCCTGCTCTTCGCGAATGATCAGCATCAGTTGCTGGACGTCACCGGCCCCCACCGGAATCACCAGGCGTCCGCCCGGAGCCAACTGGTCCAGCAGTGCCTGCGGAACGTCCGCAGCGGCCGCGGTGACGATGATGCCGTTATAGGGTGCCAATGCGGACCAACCTTCCCAGCCGTCGCCCCAGCGGAACACCACATTGCGGAGGTTGAGCTCCGCCAGGCGCTCCTTGGCTTTGTCCTGCAGCACCTGAATGCGCTCCACGGAGAACACCCGCTCCACTAGTTGAGCGAGGATCGCCGTCTGGTACCCGGAACCGGTGCCAATCTCCAGGACCTTGTCCAGCGGCCCGGCGGCCAGCAGCAGTTCGGTCATCCGCGCAACCATGTAGGGCTGGGAGATGGTCTGGTTGTGGCCGATTGGCAGAGCGGTGTCTTCGTAGGCTCGATGTGCCAGGGCCTCGTCGACGAACAAATGACGCGGTGTCCGGCGAATGGTCTCGAGCACACGGGCGTTGGACAGCCCTTCCTCGTATAACCGCTGGATCAGACGTTCACGGGTACGTTGGGACGTCATGCCAATCCCGCGGCGCGTCAGGTCGTCCTGTTCCCGAGCCATCAGAGCAGGCCCTCCAACCAGCTGTCGAGACCGCCGAAAGCCTCATTGAAAGTCCGGTCGAGCTGCAGGGGCGTGATGGAAACATAGCCCTGCAGCACCGCATGGAAATCCGTTCCCGGTCCGCCGTCCTCGGCATCGCCGGCGGCAGAAATCCAGTATCCCTCCTTGCCCCGTGGATTGACTACCTTCACCGGCGCCGCAGCGCGGGCTCGATGACCAAGCCGGGTCAGCTGGATGCCACGGATACGCTCCAGCGGCAGGTTGGGGATGTTCACGTTGAGGACGGTGCGCGGCGGCAGGTCGAGCCTGTCGTGGGCGGCCACCAGCCGACGGGCGATATGGGCGGCCGTGGGCAGGTTGTCCGGCTGGCGCGAAAGCAGCGAGAAGGCGAACGCCGGCACGGCGAGGAAACGCCCCTCAAGTGCAGCAGCCACGGTGCCGGAATAAAGCACATCGTCGCCGAGGTTGGCGCCCAGATTGATGCCCGACACCACCATGTCCGGTAGCTGTTCAAGCATGCCGTTGAGCCCCAGGTGTACGCAGTCGGTCGGCGTGCCATTGAGGCTGATGAAGCCGTTGTCCAGCGTGCTGGGGTGAAGCGGGCGGTCCAGGGTCAGGGAACTGCTGGCGCCGCTCTTGTCCTGATCAGGTGCGATGACCACGCAATCGGCGTAGTCCTTGAGCGCACCATGCAGAGCGGCGAGACCTGGGGCATTCACCCCATCGTCGTTGGAAATCAGAATGCGCATGGGTTTTCCGTCTGCCCTGCCGGCAGCAGATCGACAAGCTCACGCACCACTGCGGTGGCGAAGCATCCAGCCGGCAGGACGAATTCCAGTTGCAGAACGTCAGGCCCGGGATAATGCCACGTCAGGCCGCCGATGGGGAGGCGGAGGATGCGCCGTTCGTGCGCCATTCCCGCTTCTGCGAGCCAGTGGCAAAGTGCCGGCTCGGCCGCAGCCACCGTCGCTTCCAGCATTTGCGGCTCACCCAGCGCAGGCGACGGCCCCTCTCCCCAGAGCGCCCCGGTCGGATGCAGGTCGAGCTGGGCCAGGCGCGGATCATTGCATTCCGCCTCACCGGCGGCGAAGAAGCTACGGCTGTCGGTGAACGCCAGCAAGTCGCCGACCTGGGCCTGGTTCCAGGTTCCGGCGGCAACCCGCTCGGCCAGCACCTGGTTGAACAGGAAGCTGCGGCCCGCTGACAGCAGCCGTGAGCGCAGGTTGCGCTGGACCGGCAGTTCCTTGCGTTCGGCGAAGGCGCGGGCATCCACCACATTGCCCCCACCATGGCCGAAGCGCTGCAGGCCAAAATAGTTGGGTACACCGGCTTCGGCGAGGCTCTTCAGACGCTGGTCGAGAGCATCGTGATCCGCGTTCAGATGGGTCAGACGCAGGGTGAAGCCGTTGGCCGAGTGGGCGCCACGTTGCAGCTTGCGCTTGTGACGGGCGCTCTTGAGGATGCGCAGGTTGGCGTTTTCGGCGGCGGACAGGTCCGGATCCGCCTTGCCCGGCAGATGCAGGCTGAACCACTGGCGGGTCAGCGCCTGACGATCCTTGAGACCGGCATAGCTGATCATCTTCACCGGCACGCCCGCAGCCCGGGCGATGCGCCGCGCGGCCTCCTCGGTGTTCAGCTCCCGCTTCTCCACCCAGAGCCAGAGATGCTCACCCTCGCCGGCCAGCGGGATATCCAGCACTTCATCGACCTGGAAATCTTCGGCCACCGCCTTCAGCTGCGCCTGCCCCAGAGCCTCGCCATGGGCACGCGGGCCCAGCAGTTCGAACTCGGTCATGCCGGCAGCAACAGGGCAACCGCATGCACGGCGATGCCCTCCTCGCGGCCGGTGAAGCCCAGCTTTTCGGTGGTGGTAGCCTTGACGTTGACCTGGTCCAGTTCGACCTCCAGGTCAGCAGCGATGTTGGCGCGCATGGCTTCGATATGCGGCGCCATCTTGGGCGCCTGGGCGACGATGGTCCCGTCGACGTTGCCGACCTTCCAGCCCTTGGCCTTCACCTGCGCCAGCACATGGCGCAGCAGCACGCGGCTGTCGGCACCCTTGAACTGCGGATCGGTATCCGGGAAGTGCTTGCCGATGTCCCCCAGGGCAGCTGCGCCCAGCAGCGCATCGGAAAGCGCGTGGAGCAGCACGTCGCCATCGGAATGGGCGATCAGCCCGAACTTGTGGGGAATACGTACGCCGCCGAGGGTGATGAAATCGCCTTCGCCGAAGCGGTGTACGTCGTAGCCGTGGCCAATTCGCATAGTCAGTAAAACGCCCTGAAAAGTCAGGGCGTGATTCTACTCGCTTTGATGCTGCTTAGGCTTTCAGGGCCTCGGCATGGTGCTTCAGATGATCGCCAATGAAGCTGGAGATGAAGTAGTAGCTGTGGTCGTAGCCTGGCTGCAGGCGCAGGGTCAGCGGATGTCCCGCTGCCTTGGCCGCCGCTTGCAGGGCTTCGGGCTTGAGCTGGTTGGCGAGGAAGTCGTCGCGGTCACCCTGATCCACCAGGATCGGCAAGCGCTCGGACGCCTCTGCCAACAGCACGCTGGCATCCCACTCGCGCCAGCGCGAGCGGTCTTCGCCCAGGTAGCGGCTGAAAGCCTTCTCGCCCCAGGGACAGGCCATAGGGTTGCTGATGGGCGCGAAGGCCGACAACGACTGGTAGCGCCCCGGGTTACGCAGCGCGCAGACCAGCGCCCCATGGCCGCCCATGGAATGGCCGCTGATGCCGCGCTTCCCGGACACCGGGAAGTTGGCCTCGATCAGCGCCGGCAGCTCGTGCACCACATAGTCGTGCATGCGGTAATGCCGGGCGTAGGGTTCCTGGGTGGCGTTCAGGTAGAAGCCGGCGCCCAGGCCGAAGTCCCAAGCATTGTCCGGGTCACCCGGCACATCGGCACCGCGCGGGCTGGTGTCGGGCGCGACGATGATCAACCCCAGTTCAGCGGCCAGGCGTTGGGCGCCTGCCTTCTGCATGAAATTCTCGTCGGTGCAGGTCAACCCTGACAGCCAGTAAAGCACCGGCAGCTTCTCGCCCTGCTCCGCCTGGGGCGGCAGGTAGACGGCGAACACCATGTCGCAATTGAGGCTGGTGGAGCGGTGGCGGTAGCGCTTGTGCCAACCGCCAAAGCTCTTGTTGCTGGAGACGATTTCAAGGGTCATGGAACGCTCTCCGCTGGGTGCGCCACGCGCACCGATGGATTCATGGGGATGCCGGATGGTCGCCACGCAGCCATCCGGCTTCGCCTCAGAAGTGGACGACGGAGCGGATGCTCTTGCCTTCGTGCATCAGGTCGAAGGCTTCGTTGATCTTGTCCAGGCCCATGGTGTGGGTGATGAAGGTGTCCAGCGGGATCTCCCCCTTCTGCGCCTTCTCCACATAGCTCGGCAGTTCAGTGCGGCCTTTCACGCCGCCGAAGGCCGATCCGCGCCAGACGCGGCCGGTCACCAGCTGGAACGGACGGGTCTTGATCTCGGCGCCGGCCGGGGCCACGCCGATGATTACGGACTCGCCCCAACCCTTGTGGCAGCACTCCAGCGCCGCGCGCATCAGGTCGACGTTGCCGACGCATTCGAAGCTGTAGTCCACGCCGCCGTCGGTCATCTCGACGATCACGTCCTGAATCGGCTTGGCGTGATCCTTCGGGTTGACGAAATCGGTAGCGCCCAGCTCACGGGCGACATCGAACTTATCCGGATTGATGTCGATGGCGATGATGCGCGAGGCCTTGGCCATCTTCGCGCCGATGATCGCCGCCAGGCCGATACCGCCGAGACCGAAGATGGCGACGGTAGCGCGCTCTTCCACTTTGGCGGTGTTGAGTACGGCACCGATGCCGGTGGTCACGCCGCAACCCAGCAGGCAGACCTTCTCCAGGGGCGCTTCCTTCGGGATCTTCGCCAGGGAAATTTCCGGCAGCACGGTGTACTCGGAGAAGGTCGAGCAGCCCATGTAGTGGAAGATCGGCTGGCCGTTGTAGCTGAAGCGGGAGGTGCCATCCGGCATCAGGCCCTTGCCCTGGGTGGCGCGCACCTTCTGGCACAGGTTGGTCTTGCCGGATTTGCAGAACTTGCACTCGCGGCATTCGGCCGTGTACAGCGGGATCACATGGTCGCCCACAGCCAGGGAAGTAACGCCCTCGCCCACGGCTTCAACGATGCCGCCGCCTTCATGGCCGAGGATGCAGGGGAACACGCCTTCCGAATCCGCACCCGACAGGGTGTAGGCGTCGGTGTGGCAGACACCGGTGGCCACGATGCGCACCAGCACTTCGCCGGCCTTCGGCGGCGCCACATCCACTTCGACGATCTGCAGCGGCTGGTTGGGCGCGAAGGCCACGGCGGCGCGGGACTTGATCATGGTGACTCTCCAGCTGATTGAAATGGCCAAGGAGTGTAGTTGAGCCACCAATGGTAAATAATCCATCTCAAAGCAAAACATTATTGCCAACGAGGGATAATCAATGAGCCGCTGGGAAGGCCTGGACGAGTTCGTTGCCGTTGCCGAAACGGGACAGTTCACCGCCGCCGCCGATCGTCTGGGCGTCTCGTCCTCCCATGTCAGCCGACAGATCGCCCGACTGGAGGAGCGCCTGCAGTCGCGCCTGTTCTACCGCAGCACCCGCAAAGTAGCCCTCACCGAAGCCGGGCAGACCTTCCTCCAGCACTGCCAGCGCCTGCTGGACGCCCGCGAGGAAGCGCTGCGCGCGGTGAGCGACCTGACCAGTGAACCCAAAGGCCTGCTGCGCATGACCTGTGCGGTGGCCTACGGCGAGCGATTTATCGTGCCCCTGGTCAACGAATTCATGGCGCGCCATCCGCAGCTGCGGGTGGACATAGAACTGAGCAACCGCACGCTGGACCTGGTGCATGAAGGGCTGGACCTGGCGATCCGCCTGGGTCGCCTGCAGGATTCACGGCTGGTGGCGACCCGCCTGGCACCACGGGTCATGTACCTGTGCGCGGCACCCGCCTACCTGGAACGTTACGGCCGCCCTCACAGCCTTTCGGAACTGGCCCGGCACAACTGCCTGATCGGCAGCTCGGACCATTGGGACTTCCTCCAGCAGGGGCGCGAGCATTCCGTCCGGGTCCAGGGCAACTGGCGCTGCAACAGCGGCCAGGCCGTGCTGGACGCGGCACTTCGCGGCTTCGGCCTGTGCCAGTTGCCCGACTACTACGTACTGGAGCATTTGCGCAGCGGCGCCCTGGTGTCCCTGCTGGAACAGCACAGGCCGCCAAACACGGCGGTCTGGGCCCTTTATCCACAGCAACGGCACCTGTCGCCCAAGGTGCGGCAACTGGTGGATCTGCTGAAGGAAGGATTGGCCCGGCGGCCGGAATACGTCGAGGTTCAGCCGCGAGTGGACCAGCGCTGACGCAGCCAGTCGAGGTCTTCAGGGCGAGTGATCTTGAGGTTGTCGGCGCGGCCTTCCACCAGCTTGGGCGCATTGCCGGCCCACTCCATGGCAGAGGCCTCGTCGGTAATGGCGACGCCGGCCACCAAGGCATCGGCCAAGGCGCGGTGCAAGGCGCCGAAGCGGAACATCTGCGGGGTGTAGGCCTGCCAGATCAGGCTGCGGTCGACGGTTTCCGCCACCCGGCCGTCGGCGTCAGCGCGCTTCAGGGTATCCCGAGCCGGCACGGCGAGCAGGCCGCCCACCTCGTCATTGGCCAATTCAGCCAGCAGCAGATCAAGGTCGTAGCGCGACAGGTTCGGTCGCGCCGCATCGTGCACCAGCACCCAGTCGTTGGCACGGGCGCCATGTTCGGCCAGGCGCAACAGGGCACTGAGCACTGAGTCGGCGCGCTCCTTGCCCCCATCGGCGCGGATGATGCGCTCGTCACTGGCACAAGGCAGTGCGGGCCAGTAGGGATCGTCGACCGAAAGACTGACCACCAGTCCCTTCAGTTGGGGGTGATCGAGAAAACAGTCAAGGCTGTGCTCGAGGATGGTTCGTCCGGCAAGCTCAAGGTACTGCTTGGGACGGTCGGCGCGCATGCGGGCACCGACGCCGGCGGCAGGAATCACCGCCCAGAAGAAAGGAATGTCGGCCTGGTTCATTCGGCAATCTGATAGAGAGTTTCGCCTTCCTTGACCATGCCCAGTTCGTGACGGGCACGCTCTTCGACGGTTTCCATACCCTTCTTCAACTCAAGCACTTCCGCCTCAAGGATGCGATTGCGCTCCAGCAGACGCTCGTTCTCGCCTTTCTGATCGGCGATCTGCTGCTGCAGCTCCTTGACCTGCGCCAGGCTTCCGTCGCCCACCCAAAGACGATACTGCAGACCAGCCAGCAGCAGGGTCAGGACGACGAATAACCAATAAGTGTTAGGGCGAGTCATTTTGCCTGGGAGTATCCATGCGAAAAGGGCAGCTTGCGCTGCCCTTTTACCATTCCTGAACCGATTACGTCGCTGCCGTGCGGCGGGAGACGACCGGCCAGGTGAAATCAGGTGAAGCTGCGAAGTTTACATGAAGTAAAGATGCATTCAGCGCCTGATTTCAACATGGCTCCACGCAGACGTGCTCACGATCGAGCGAGCCGATCGTGGCCAGTCTCTTAGCCACGGAATTCCGCACGACCGCGATAGGGAGCCTTTTCGCCCAGTTGCTCTTCGATGCGCAGCAGCTGGTTGTACTTGGACACGCGGTCGGAACGGCACAGGGAGCCGGTCTTGATCTGGCCGGCAGCGGTGCCTACGGCCAGGTCGGCGATGGTGCTGTCCTCGGTTTCACCGGAACGGTGGGAGATCACCGCGGTGTAGCCGGCAGCCTTGGCCATCTGGATGGCTTCCAGGGTCTCGGTCAGGGAACCGATCTGGTTGAACTTGATCAGGATCGAGTTGGCGATGTTCTTCTCGATGCCTTCCTTGAGGATCTTGGTGTTGGTCACAAACAGGTCGTCACCTACCAGCTGTACCTTGGCGCCGATCTTGTCGGTCAGGTCTTTCCAGCCGGCCCAGTCGGATTCGTCCATGCCGTCTTCGATGGAGATGATCGGGTAGCGCTGGGTCAGGCCCGCCAGGTAGTCGGCGAAACCAGCAGCGTCGAACACCTTGCCTTCGCCGGACAGGTCGTACTTGCCGTCCTTGAAGAATTCGCTGGAAGCGCAGTCCAGGGCCAGGGTCACGTCGGTGCCCAGCTTGTAGCCGGCGTTGGCAACGGCTTCGGCGATAGCGGCCAGGGCGTCTTCGTTGGAGGCCAGGTTCGGGGCGAAGCCGCCTTCGTCACCCACGGCGGTGTTCAAGCCACGGGCCTTCAGCACGGCTTTCAGGTGATGGAAGATCTCGGCGCCCATGCGCAGGGCATCGGCGAAGTTCTTGGCGCCAACCGGCTGAACCATGAACTCCTGGATGTCGACGTTGTTATCGGCGTGCTCGCCGCCGTTGATGATGTTCATCATCGGAACCGGCATGGAGTACTGACCCGGGGTGCCGTTCAGATCGGCGATGTGGGCGTACAGCGGAATGCCCTTGGCCTGGGCAGCGGCCTTGGCGGCAGCCAGGGACACGGCGAGGATGGCATTGGCGCCCAGCTTGGCCTTGTTCTCGGTACCGTCCAGTTCGATCATGGCGCGGTCCAGGGCTTTCTGGTCGGCAGCATCTTTGCCCAGCAGCAGGTCGCGGATCGGGCCGTTGATGTTGGCGACGGCTTTCAGTACGCCCTTGCCCAGGTAACGGCTCTTGTCGCCATCACGCAGTTCCAGTGCCTCGCGGGAACCGGTGGAAGCACCGGACGGCGCGCAAGCGCTGCCGACGATGCCGTTCTCGAGGATCACATCGGCTTCCACGGTGGGGTTGCCACGGGAGTCCAGAACCTCGCGGCCCTTGATGTCGACGATCTTTGCCATTGTTGTTAGCACTCCAAAAGTTGACGAAAACGCTCAGCAGAAAGTGAGGCTGCTCGCCGGGCCTCAGGGTCGGCAGACCCGGCGAAAGTTCTGACCAATCGGTCAGATTGTGCCCACGCGGCACTTTACCGGAGAACGGCCCGTTCAGGCAGTCTCGATTGGCGGAAAACTCTTGACCAGGTCATCCAACTGCTTGAGCTGGGACAGGAAGGGCTCGAGTTTGTTCAGGCGCAGGGCGCAGGGACCGTCGCACTTGGCGTTGTCCGGATCCGGATGGGCTTCCAGGAACAGCCCGGCCAGGCCCTGGCTCATGCCGGCCTTGGCCAGGTCGGTAACCTGGGCGCGGCGACCGCCAGCGGAGTCGGCACGGCCGCCCGGCATCTGCAGGGCGTGGGTGACGTCGAAGAAAACCGGGTACTCGAACTGCTTCATGATGCCGAAGCCGAGCATGTCCACGACCAGGTTGTTGTAGCCGAAGGAGGAACCGCGCTCGCAGAGGATCAGGCGATCGTTACCGGCTTCCTCGCACTTGGTGAGGATGTGCTTCATCTCCTGGGGCGCGAGGAACTGGGCCTTCTTGATGTTGATCACGGCGCCGGTCTTCGCCATCGCCACCACCAGATCGGTCTGGCGGGAGAGGAAGGCCGGCAGCTGGATGATGTCGCAGACCTCGGCCACGGGAGCCGCCTGATACGGCTCGTGGACGTCGGTAATGACCGGCACGCCGAAGGTCTTCTTCACTTCCTCGAAGATCTTCATGCCCTCTTCCAGGCCCGGGCCGCGGAAGGAGTTGATCGAGGAGCGGTTGGCCTTGTCGAAGCTGGCCTTGAACACGTAGGGGATGCCTAGCTTCTCGGTCACCCGTACGTATTCTTCGCAGACCTTCAGGGCGAGGTCGCGGGACTCCAGCACGTTCATGCCGCCGAACAGCACGAACGGCTTGTCGTTGGCGATCTCGATGTTGCCGACGCGGACGATCTTCTGCGCCATGGATCAGGCCTTCCCGGCGAATTTCAGGGCGGCAGTGACGAAACCGCTGAACAGCGGGTGACCATCACGCGGCGTGGAGGTGAACTCCGGGTGGAACTGGCAGGCAACGAACCAGGGATGATCCGGTGCTTCCACCACTTCGACCAGGGCGCCATCGCCGGAGCGACCGGTGACCTTCAGGCCAGCTTCCTGCAGTTGCGGCAGCAGGTTGTTGTTCACTTCGTAGCGGTGACGGTGACGCTCGACGATCTCGTCCTTGCCGTAGCAGGCGCGGACCTGGGAGCCGGCTTCCAGCTGGCAGCCCTGAGCGCCGAGGCGCATGGTGCCGCCCAGGTCGGAGGCTTCGGTACGGATCTCGGTGGCGCCGGTGGCGTCCTGCCACTCGGTGATCAGGCCCACGACCGGGTGGCCGCTGGACTTGTCGAATTCGGTGGAGTTGGCGTCAGTCCAGCCCAGCACGTTGCGGGCGTACTCGATCACCGCCACCTGCATGCCGAGGCAGATGCCGAGATAGGGGATCTTGTTCTCGCGGGCGTAGCGCACGGTAGTGATCTTGCCTTCCACGCCGCGCAGACCGAAGCCGCCCGGTACCAGGATGGCATCGACACCTTCCAGCAGGCCGGTGCCCTGGGTCTCGATGTCTTCGGAGTCGATGTAACGCAGGTTGACCTTGGTGCGGTTCTGGATGCCAGCGTGGCTCATCGCTTCGATCAGCGACTTGTAGGCATCCAGCAGCTCCATGTACTTGCCGACCATGGCGATGGTGACTTCGCTCGTCGGGTTCAGCTTGGCGTCCACCACGCGGTCCCACTCGGAGAGGTCGGCGCCGTTGCATTGCAGGCCGAAGCGCTCGACGACGAAGTCATCCAGACCCTGGGCATGCAGCACGGACGGGATCTTGTAGATGGTGTCGACGTCCTGCAGGGAGATCACCGCACGCTCTTCCACGTTGGTGAAGAGGGCGATCTTGCGGCGGGAGGATAGGTCGACTTCATGGTCGGATCGGCAGACCAGCACATCGGGCTGCAGGCCGATGGAGCGCAGCTCCTTCACGGAATGCTGGGTCGGTTTGGTCTTGGTCTCGCCGGCGGTGGCGATGTAGGGCACCAGGGTCAGGTGCATCAGCATGGCGCGCTTGGCGCCCACTTCCACGCGCAGCTGGCGGATGGCTTCGAGGAAGGGCTGGGATTCGATGTCGCCGACGGTGCCGCCGATCTCAACCAGGGCCACGTCCGCGCCGGCGGCACCCTTGATGATGCGGTGCTTGATCTCGTCGGTGATGTGCGGGATCACCTGGATGGTGGCGCCCAGGTAGTCACCACGGCGCTCCTTGCGCAGCACGTCCGCGTAGACGCGGCCGGTGGTGAAGTTGTTGTTCTGGGTCATGGTGGTGCGCACGAAGCGCTCGTAGTGACCCAGGTCCAGGTCGGTCTCGGCGCCGTCCTCGGTGACGAAGACTTCACCGTGCTGGAAGGGGCTCATGGTACCCGGGTCCACGTTGATGTACGGGTCGAGCTTGAGCATGGTGACCTTCAGGCCCCGCGCTTCCAGAATGGCGGCCAAGGATGCCGAGGCGATGCCTTTCCCCAAAGAAGAAACAACACCACCCGTGACGAAGATGTAGCGCGTCATGAAAAACCCTAGAAGTCTGCGTTTAGGCGGAAGGCCGCCGGGGAAAGCGACGAAGGACCAAGACCTTCATCCATGGAGCGCCAATGGGCGCTGCTTCAAAAGCAACAACCGCCGACTCCGAAGGAATCAGCGGAAGCTATATAAGACGGGAGCGTAGTCTACCGGAAAGACCCTACCAGCTCAAACCTTGATCATTCGTCGGAGGCGTCCAGTGCAGGCGCCAACCGCCCTGCCGCGTGCCGTCGAGATCCGGGAGATTCGCCACAGCCAGCAGCTCGCCATCCACCACCAGCAGCGGCAATCGGCCGCGCACAAACGCGGGTAGGTGCGACTCGTTGAGCAAGCGCTTGAGGTCGCGCCGCCCCCGCCCGGAAACCTCCAGCACTTCCCCGCCCTGCCGGTAGCGGACCTCAAGCCTGCCAGCGGGCGGCGTGCCCAATATTTCAAGCCGGCCATTGCCGGGCAGGTCCAGGGGTTCGCCGGCATCTGCCCAGACGAGATTGGCGGCCGGCGTTTCGAGCCAGGCTCCGGATAACCACCACAACCGTCCGTCGGCGCGATGCACCTCTCCCCTGGCGAGGCGCCAGATCGGGATTGCGTCGGCAGCGGCGTCGCGAAGGTTCTCCCAGCCGGCCCAGTGATCACTGTCCGGCAGCGAAGTGAGGGCCGCCAGCCAGCATCGCAGTGCATTGCGTTGCCGGGCGGGTGTCAGGCATGCCAACAGCGCCAGTTCCAGCGATGGCAGAGACAGCCAGGGAAAGTCACAGTGGCCCCTCGCAGCGTCGAGATCGGCCCGAGCCAGCTCATTCAGGAGGGCGTCAGCCTCGGCCATATGCGCGGCACTGCGCGCCAGGCTTTCCGCCACTCGCGGCCAGCGCGCCTGCAGCGCCGGCAGGATGACGTGACGGAGAAAGTTGCGGGCCAGGTCCGTGTCGGCGTTGCTCGGATCCTCCACCCAGGCCAGCCCTTCGGCACGGGCAAAGGCTTCCAGCTCGGCGCGGGAGACCGTTAGCAGCGGCCGCACCAGACTGCCCTGCCCCAGCGGCCGGCTGGCCGGCATGCCCGCCAGCCCTCGCACGCCAGCACCCCGCAACAGGCGGAAGAGCAACGTCTCAGCCTGGTCATCACGATGCTGAGCGCTGAGCAGCACCTCTCCTCTCCCTAGCTCCCCCATGAACGCGGTGTAACGCGCTTCTCGGGCGGCCCTTTCCAGGCTGGGTCCGGCGTCGACGGTCACCCGCAGCACCTTGAGCGGAATCCCCAGCTCATCGCAGACCTTCTGGCAATGGGCAGGCCAGGCGTCAGCCGCGGGCTGGAGGCCGTGGTGCACGTGCAGGGCGCACAGCGGCGGCAAGGCCTCGCGACGGGCGAGGCGCGCCAGGAGATAAAGGAGGACGGTGGAATCGAGCCCGCCGGAGAATGCGACCTGCCAGGCCGGCGCATGACGCCAGGGAGCCAGGGCAGTCAGAAGGCGGGTCTCGAGGGACATGGATTGCTCAGAAACGAAATCGGGTCCCAAGCATAAAGCCGGGACCCGATCTTTACAGCCTGTAGAGGGATCAGGCTACGCCGTAGCTCATCAGGCGCTCGTAGCGACGCGCCAGCAGATCCTCGGTGCTGAGCTTCTGCAGGGTCTTCAGCTGCTCGGCCAGCTCCTTGCGGATGGACTCGGCAGCGACGGCCGGGTCGCGGTGAGCGCCACCCAGAGGCTCGGCGATGACCTTGTCGACAATGCCCAGACCTTTCAGGCGCTCGGCGGTAATGCCCATGGCCTCGGCAGCGTCCGGCGCTTTCTCGGCGGTCTTCCAGAGAATCGAGGCGCAGCCTTCCGGCGAGATCACCGAGTAGGTGGAGTACTGCAGCATGTTCAGGCGGTCGCAAACGCCGATAGCCAGCGCACCACCGGAACCACCCTCACCGATCACGGTGGCGATGATGGGGGTCTTCAGGCGTGCCATCACGCGCAGGTTCCAGGCGATGGCCTCACTCTGGCCACGCTCCTCGGCATCGATGCCCGGGTAGGCGCCGGGGGTGTCGATGAAAGTAAGGATCGGCATCTTGAAGCGCTCGGCCATTTCCATCAGGCGGCAGGCCTTGCGGTAGCCCTCGGGACGGGGCATGCCGAAATTGCGGCGGACCTTCTCGCGCACGTCACGGCCTTTCTGGTGGCCGATGACCATGACCGGCTGATCGTTCAGACGGGCAACACCGCCAACGATGGCGGCGTCATCGGAGAAGTGGCGGTCGCCGTGCAGCTCGTCGAACTCGGTGAAGAGGTGTTCGATGTAGTCGAGGGTATAGGGGCGGCGCGGATGGCGCGCCAACTGGGCGATCTGCCAGCTGGTCAGGTTGCCGAAGATGCTCTCGGTGAGCGCGCTGCTCTTTTCCTGCAGGCGAGAGATTTCGTCGGTGATGTTCAGGGCGTTGTCGTTACCGACCAGACGCAGCTCCTCGATCTTGGCTTGCAGATCGGCGATGGGCTGTTCGAAATCCAGAAAGTTCGGGTTCATAGGCTTCCGTCGTGCGCTTGGGGCCAGGCGGCTGGTTCCATTTGGCGCCCTACCTTAAGGGATCGGGCGCGTTCGGGTCGAGATCAAATCAAAATCGGGCCGGTGCGGGCGTGCTGTCACGCTCGCATCAGCGGTAGTGCAGGAAGACGTTGTCGCGCCCAAACTGGTCACGCAATGCCTGAATCAACGTGTCGGCCGGGGCGATTCGCCAGTCATCGCCGAACTGCAGCACGGCTTTCGCATCGTTGCCACTGTAGTCCAGGGTCAGCGGGCAAGAGCCGCGATGGCGACCGCAGAGATCCGCCAGCCAGCGCAGGCGATCGCCCTGCAGGGCGCTGAAGTCCACCTTCATGCGCAGGCTTTCCGCGAGGCCGGTACGGGCCTCCTCCAGGCTCAGCACGCGCTTGGCGCGCAGGCGCAGGCCGCCGGAAAAATCGTCGTGGCTCACCTCACCTTCCACCACCACCAGGGCGTCGGTCTGCAGCAGGCCGCTGGCGGCATTGAAGGCATCGGCGAACAGCGAGGCCTCGATACGCCCTGAACGGTCGTCCAGGGTGATGAAGCCCATTTTGTCGCCCTTCTTGTTCTTCATCACCCGCAGGTTGACGATCAGGCCGGCGATGATCTGGGTATCCCGCGCCGGCTTGAGCTCGACGATGCGCTGACGGGCGAAGCGGCGGACCTCCCCTTCGTACTCGTCGATGGGGTGGCCGGTCAGGTACAGGCCCAGGGTGTCCTTCTCGCCCTTGAGGCGCTCCTTGAGGGACAGTTCCTTGGCCTTGCGGTGGTTGGCGTACATGTCCGCCTCGGGTTCAGCGAACAGGCCGCCGAACAGGTCCATGTGGCCACTGTCATGACTGCGGGCAGTCTGCTCGGCCGCCTGGATGGCTTCTTCCATCGCCGCCAGCAGCACCGCACGGTTACGGTCGACGCCCGCCTGGTAGGCCTTGGGCTCGTTGCTGAAGAAGGGACCCAGACGATCCAGGGCACCGCCGCGGATCAGGGCTTCCAGGGTGCGCTTATTGATGCGCTTGAGGTCGACGCGGTTGCAGAAGTCGAACAGGTCCTTGAAGGGGCCGCCCTCGGCGCGACATTCGGTGATGGCTTCCACCGGGCCCTCGCCCACGCCCTTGATGGCGCCCAGACCGTAGACGATCTGACCGTCCTCGTCGACGGTGAAGCGGAACTCGGAATTGTTCACATCGGGGGCGACGATGCGCAGCTTCATGTGCCGGCATTCTTCGATCAGCGTCACCACCTTGTCGGTGTTGTGCATATCCGCGGTGAGCACCGCAGCCATGAACGGCGCCGGGAAGTGCGCCTTGAGCCAGGCGGTCTGGTAGGACACCCAACCGTAGGCGGCGGAGTGGGATTTGTTGAAGCCGTAACCGGCGAACTTCTCCACCAGGTCGAAGATGTTACCCGAGAGTTCCGGATCGATGCCGTTGCTGGAGCAGCCTTCGATGAAGCCGCCGCGCTGCTTGGCCATTTCCTCAGGTTTCTTCTTGCCCATGGCGCGACGCAGCATGTCCGCGCCGCCGAGGGTATAGCCCGCCATCACCTGGGCGATCTGCATCACCTGCTCCTGGTACAGGATGATGCCGTAGGTGGGCTTGAGCACCGGCTCCAGGCCGGCGTACTGGTAGTCGGGGTGCGGGTAGGAAAGCTCGGCGCGACCGTGCTTGCGGTTGATGAAGTCGTCCACCATGCCCGATTGCAGGGGGCCTGGTCGGAACAGGGCCACCAGGGCGATCATGTCTTCCAGGCAGTCGGGCTTGAGCTTCTTGATCAGTTCCTTCATGCCGCGGGATTCAAGCTGGAAGACCGCAGTGGTCTCCGCCTTCTGCAGCATGTCGTAGGTCTTCTTGTCGTCCAGCGGAATGCGGTCGATATCCACCAGAGGCTTGCCCTGCTTCTCCTGCTCCCGGTTGATCATCTCCATGGCCCACTTGATGATCGTCAGGGTCCGCAGGCCAAGGAAATCGAACTTCACCAGGCCGGCGGCTTCCACATCGTCCTTGTCGAACTGGGTCACCAGGCCGTTGCCCTCTTCGTCACAGGCGATGGGAGAAAAGTCGGTGAGTTTGGTTGGGGCGATTACCACACCACCCGCATGCTTGCCGGTGCCCCGCGTGATGCCCTCCAGCTTCAGCGCCATGTCCCAGATTTCCTGGGCTTCTTCATCCGCCTTGAGGAAGTCTCGCAGCACTTCCTCCTGGTTGTAGGCGGCCTCCAGGGTCATCCCCACTTCGAAGGGGATCATCTTCGACAGGCGATCGGCCAGGCCGTAGGACTTGCCCTGTACCCTCGCCACGTCGCGCACCACCGCCTTGGCCGCCATGGAACCGAAAGTGATGATCTGGCTCACCGCGTTGCGGCCGTACTTGTCAGCCACGTAGTCGATCACGCGGTCGCGGCCATCCATGCAGAAGTCGACGTCGAAGTCGGGCATGGAGACCCGCTCGGGGTTGAGGAAACGTTCGAACAGCAGGTCGTAGGCCAAGGGGTCCAGGTCGGTGATCTTCAGCACATAGGCCACCAGGGAGCCGGCGCCCGAGCCCCGGCCGGGGCCCACGGGCACACCGTTGTTCTTCGCCCACTGGATGAAGTCGGCAACGATGAGGAAGTAGCCGGGAAAGCCCATCTGGATAATGGTGCCCAGCTCGAACTCCAGACGGTCGATGTAGAGCTGGCGCTTCTCTTCGTAGTCCGGCGTGGTCTCCTTCGGCCAGAGCACAGCCAGGCGCTCCTCCAAGCCCTCGAAGGAGGCGTGGCGCAGGTAGTCGTCGATGCTCATGCCGTTGGGCGTGGGGAAGTCGGGCAGGAAGTGCTTGCCCAGCTGCACCTCGATATTGCAGCGCTTGGCGATTTCGACGGTGTTTTCCAGGGCCTCGGGGATGTCGCTGAACAGCTCCGCCATCTCCTCGGGGGACTTCAGGTATTGCTGGTCGGAGAAATTGCGTGGCCGGCGCGGATCGTCGAGGACGCGGCCCTCACCGATGCATACACGGGTCTCGTGGGCCTCGAAGTCACCCGGCTTGATGAAGCGCACGTCGTTGGTGGCCACCAGCGGCGCCCCGCAACGTTCGGCCAGGGCAACGGCAGCATGGACATGCTCTTCGTCATTGACCCGCGCAGTGCGCTGCAGCTCCAGGTAGAAACGATCGGGGAACACCGTCTGCCACTCGGCCAACAGGGCCTCGGCACCGGCCGGGTCGCCATTGAGCAGGGCCATGCCGATCTCGCCTTCCTTGGCGCCGGACAGGGCGATCAGACCCTCGGCGGCTTCCTTCACCCACTCGCGCTGGATGATCACCAGGCCATTGCTCTGGCCCTCGGACCAGCCACGAGAAACCAGTTCGGTGAGGTTGCGGTAGCCCTTGGCATTCATCACCAGGAGGGTCATGCGGCTCAGAGGGCCATCCTCGTCCAGGCTGGCCAGCCAGATATCGGCGCCACAGATGGGCTTGATGCCCGCGCCCATCGCCGTCTTGTAGAACTTCACCAGGGAGCACATGTTGCTCTGGTCGGTGATCGCCACCGCCGGCATACCCGCGCCTGCCGCAGCCTTGACCAGCGGCTTGACCCGCACCAGGCCGTCTACCAGGGAATATTCGGAGTGCAGACGCAGATGGACGAAGGAAGCGGTCATGGAAGTCCTATGCAAAACGCGAAAACGACAGGGCCCGGATTGTACCGGGCCCTCGGGCAAAGCTACAGGTTTAGGCCAGCGAGTTGGGCGACTGCTCCCCACTCACCTGCGCGGCGGGTCGGTCGGACTTGTCCCAGATGCCCGGCTCCAGCTTGCTCTGGATTTCGGGGTACTGGCTGGCGTCGAAGGTCGGCAGCTTGCCGGCCTTGCGCTGGGCGTTGTAATCGCGGGCCAGCTTGATCGCCAGGTTGGACAGCAGCAGGATGGCGATCAGATTGGTAATCGCCATCAGCCCCATGGAAACGTCCGCAAGGTTCCAGACGAAAGGCATCGAAGCCACCGCGCCGAACATCACCATGCCAAGCACCACGAAGCGGAATACCACCAGGCCAGCCGGATGATTGTGTTCGAGGAAAACCAGACAGTTCTCGGCGTAGAAGTAGTTGGCGACGATGGAGGTGAAGGCGAAGAACAGGATGATGATTCCCAGGAAGTACTTGCCCCAACCGCCCACCTGACTGGTCAAGGCGTTTTGCACCAACATGATTCCCTCACCTTCCTGCGGGCCGGCAAGCAGGATGATGGCCGCCGAAGCGGTGCAGATCAGCAGGGTGTCGATGAACACTCCGGCCATCTGGACGTAGCCCTGGGACGCGGGGTGCGGTGGATAGGGAGAGGCGGAGGCCGCGGCATTAGGCGCTGACCCCATGCCCGCTTCGTTGGAGAACAGGCCACGCTTGAAGCCGTTCATCACCGCGGCTGCGATGCCGCCAGCGGCCGCTTCGTGCAGACCGAAAGCGCTCTTCACGATAAGCGCCAGGACGCCGGGAATCTCATTGATCTGCGTGATGATCAGCACGACCGCAACCAGCAGATAAGCCACTGCCATGAATGGCACGGCCAGCTCGGAGAAACGTGCAATCGAGCGCAGGCCACCGAAGATGATCAGTGCGGTGACGATCACCAGCGCCACGCCACTTAGCCACAGCGGTACATCGAAGGCCCCCTGCAGGGCGCCGCTGATGGTATTGGCCTGCACCGAATTGAACACGAAGCCAAAGGCAATGATCAGGAAGACCGAGAAGAGGATGCCCATCCAGCGCGCGCCCAGCCCCTTCTCCATGTAATAAGCCGGACCGCCACGGAACTGGCCGTTGTCGTCGCGCACCTTGAACAACTGCGCCAGCGTGGCTTCAACGAAGCCGGTGGCCATGCCGACCATGGCAATCACCCACATCCAGAACACCGCGCCAGGACCACCCAAGGTGATGGCCACGGCCACGCCCGCAACGTTGCCGGTGCCGACGCGTGCGGCCAGCGAGGTGCACAGTGCCTGGAAGGAGGAAATCCCGGACTCGTCAGCCTGGCGGCTGCCCTTGAGTACGCTGAAGGTATGACCGAAATGAAGGAACTGGATCAGCCCAAGACGCACGGTGAAATACAGACCGCTGATGACCAGTAGCCAGATCAGCACTTTGCCCCAGATGAGGCCATTGAGAAAGTCGACCACCAGATTGGCAATCTCTTGCATGGGACGCTCCCTTGACCGCTTGCAGCGGCTTGTTGGTGGAGATCCGGTACGAACCGAATCTACGGGACCACCGCGAAGCGATTGCTCGTCAAGCGGCGGCCTAGAGCCCTCTGCCCAAAAAAGGCGGCAAAAAAGGGGGGCGAAACTGTCCGATAATCGGACAGTTCTTTCTTAGGGGGACGCGACCTAACAAGTCAGTGAGGCGACAGAATTGTTTCAGTTCGATTCGTCGATCAGGGCCCTGACCGGCCCGAAGGAGCGACGATGGATGGGGGTGGGGCCCAGGCGGCGCAGGGCCTCCAGGTGCACGGGGGTGGGATAGCCCTTGTGCCCGGCGATACCGTAGCCGGGATAGCTCGCATCCAGCTCGGCCATTTCCCGGTCACGGCTGACCTTGGCCAGGATGGACGCGGCAGCGATAGCCGGAACCTGGCTGTCGCCCTTGACCACGGGGGCACAGGGCACCTTGAGCTTGGGGCAGCGGTTGCCGTCGATCAGGGCCAGTTTCGGGGTGACGCTGAGTCCTTCCACCGCGCGCTGCATGGCCAGCATGGTGGCGTGGAGGATGTTCAGCTGGTCGATCTCTTCCACTTCGGCGCGGGCTATGCACCAAGCCAGCGCCTTTTCGCGAATCTCATCGAATAGCGCTTCCCGGCGCGCTTCAGTGAGCTTCTTGGAATCGTTGAGCCCGAGGATCGGCCGCGCCGGATCGAGGATCACCGCCGCAGTGACCACCGGGCCGCAGAGGGGACCGCGACCGACTTCGTCGACGCCGGCCACCAGTTCTTCCACCAGGCTGAAATCCAGGCCGAGCTGCATCAGGGTGCTCCAATCAGTTGCAGGATGGCATCGGCCGCCTGGCGCGAGGCATCCTGGCGCAAGGCGCGGTGAATGGTGTCGAACCCGTCGGTCTGCACCTCGCCGTCATCAATCAGCGGCGCCACAGCGTGGGCCAGGGCGTCGGACGTAGCGGCATCCTGCAGCAACTCGGGCACCAGCAGCCGCTGGGCCAACAGGTTTGGCAGGGACACGTAGGGGCTCTTCACCAAACGCTTGAGAATTCGGTAGGTGAGCGGCGCCACCTTGTAGGCCACCACCATGGGGCGCTTGTAGAGCAGCGCTTCAAGGGTGGCGGTACCGGAGGCGATCAGCACCGCATCGCAGGCGGCCAACGCCTCGTGGGACCGGCCATCAAGCAGTTTCAGGGGCAGTTCCCGGCCGGCCAGCATGGCCTCCAACTGCTCGCGCCGCTCGGGGCTGGCGCAGGGCAGGACGAAGCGGACACCGGGACGAATCGACCGCAGGCGCTCGGCAGCGTCGAGGAACAGTGCCCCCAGCTTGCCCACCTCGCCGCCTCGGCTGCCGGGCATCAGCGCTACCAGGGGCGCGTCGACCGGCAGATCGAGCCCCGTGCGCGCAGCCGCACGGTCGGCCTCGAGAGGAATGGCATCAGCCAGCGGGTGGCCAATGAAACGAACCGGCACGCCATGCTCTTCGTAGAAACGCGCTTCGAAGGGGAAGAGCGTGAGCATCAGGTCACAGCCTTCGCGAATCTTCAGCACCCGCTTCTGCCGCCAGGCCCAGACCGAAGGACTGACGTAGTGCACGGTCTTGATCCCGGCGCGGCGCAGCTTGAGCTCGACGCCCAGGTTGAAGTCCGGTGCATCGATGCCGATGAAGACGTCAGGACGCGCGTCGATCAGGGTCTGGATCAGCAACTTGCGACGGCGCAGCAGCTCGGGAAGGCGCCCCAGCACCTCCACCAGGCCCATGACCGCCAGGCGTTCCATCGGGAAATAGGATTCCAACCCTTCCGCCTGCATACGGGGGCCGCCAACACCGATGAACTCGGCTTCGGGATGGCGGGCCTTGAGCGCCTGCATCAGGGTGGAGCCGAGGATGTCGCCGGACGCCTCGCCGGCAACCAGCGCGATGCGCAAAGGACGATTCATGGGCTCAGCGGGTGATGCCGCGGGTCGAGGACTGGATGGAATCGCGGAATACGGCCACTTCCGGGAACTGGGCGGAGGGCTCGGCCAGCTCGGCCAGAGCCTGCTCCACAGTCAGCCCCTGGCGGTAGACCACCTTGTAGGCGCGACGAAGCGCAGAAATGGCCTCGGCACTGAAGCCACGACGGCGCATGCCTTCGAAGTTCATGCTGCGGGCTTCGGCCGGATTACCGAAAACGGTGACGTAGGCCGGTACGTCCTTGCCGATGGCCGTGCCCATGCCGGAGAAGCTGTGGGCGCCAATGCGGCAGAACTGATGCACCAGGGTGTAGCCAGACAGGATCGCCCAGTCGTCCACGTGTACGTGGCCCGCCAGGGCGGTGTTGTTCACCAGGATGCAATGATTGCCGATCACACTGTCATGACCGATATGCACATAAGCCATCAGCAAGTTGTGGTCGCCGATAGTGGTTTCCGAACGGTCCTGCACCGTGCCGCGGTGGATGGTGACACCCTCGCGGATCACGTTGTGGTCGCCGATCACCAGTCGGGTGGGCTCACCCTTGTACTTCAGATCGGGCGTATCCTCACCGACCGAAGAGAACTGATAGATGCGATTGTGCTTACCGATACGGGTCGGGCCCTTGATAACCACATGAGGTCCGACCACGGTCCCCTCGCCGATTTCCACATCGGGTCCAACGATCGACCAGGGGCCGACCTGAACGCCCTCGGCCAGCTTGGCCGAAGGATCGATAATGGCGCGAGGGTCAACCAAACTCATAGTTTGCGTTCCGCACAGATGATCTCGGCCGAGCAGACTTCCTTGCCATCGACGGTGGCCTGGCAGTCGAACTTCCAGATGCCGCGTTTGACGCTGACAAACTTCGCCTCAAGGATCAGCTGGTCGCCCGGCAGGACCGGCTGGCGGAAGCGCAGCTTATCCGAACCCACGAAGTAGTACAGGGTGCCATCGGCCGGCTTCACATCGAGCATCTTGAAACCGAGGATGCCGGCCGCCTGGGCCATGGCCTCGATGATCAGCACGCCCGGCATGATCGGATGCTGCGGGAAGTGGCCGTTGAAGAAGGGCTCGTTGATGCTGACATTCTTGTAGGCGCGAATGCGCTTGCCTTCAATATCCAGGTCCACCACCCGATCCACCAGGAGGAAGGGGTAGCGGTGCGGCAGATATTCGCGAATCTCGTTGATGTCCATCATGTTCCTGGAGCCTTTAGAGAGAATTTGGGATGCACGGCGCTGCGTGGATCACGCTTCTGATGAAGCATCCCCACCCGGGGTCACTGCCGCCAGGCGCTTTTCCAGTTGCTGCAGACGACGCGCCATGTCGTCCAACTGGCGAATTCGGGCAGCGCTCTTCTTCCATTCCGCTGCGGTCTGCATCGCGGTACCGGAAGAATAGGCGCCCGGTTCGGTGATATTGCGGGTCACCATGGTCATGCCGGTGACGAACACGTTGTCGCACACTTCGATATGGCCAACCATGCCCACGCCGCCAGCGATCATGCAGTTGCGGCCGATCTTGGTGCTGCCGGAAATCCCGACGCAGCCAGCCATGGCGGTGTTGTCACCCACCTGAACGTTGTGGGCGATCATGATCTGGTTATCCAGCTTCACACCGTTGCCGATCAGGGTGTCGGACAGGGCGCCACGGTCGATGGTGGTATTGGCACCGACTTCCACGTCGTCACCCAGGGTCACGCCGCCGATTTGGGCGATCTTCTGCCACACACCCTTCTCGTTGGCGAAGCCGAAGCCCTCGCCGCCGATCACGGCGCCGGACTGGATCACCACCCGCTTGCCGATCTTCACGTCGTGATAGAGGGTCACGCGAGGCGCGAGCCAACCACCGTCACCGATGACGGTGCGAGCACCGACCACGCAATGCGCCCCGATGGTCACGCCGGCACCGATCTGCGCGCCGGATTCGATCACCGCATAGGCACCAACGCTGGCGCTCGGATCGACCTTGGCGTCATCCGCGACCACGGCGGTCGGGTGGATACCCGGCTGCGCCTTGGGCTTGGGATCGAACAGATGGGAAAGCTCGGCGTAAGCCAGATAGGGGTTGGCCACCACCAGCGCGTCACCGGGGTAGCCCTCGGCATCGGCCGCAGTCAGCAGCACGGCAGCGGCATGGGTGTCGCCAAGGTATTTGCGGTACTGCGGGTTGGCCAGGAAGGTGAGCTGGCCCGGGCCGGCCTCCTGCAGGGTAGCCAGGCCGCTGACCGCCTTGTCGGCGGAGCCACGCAGAGTGGCTCCAAGACGCTCGGCCAGCTGGCCGAGGGTGAAAACCGGGGTCGCCATCATCAGCGCTGCTGGTTCATGCGCTCGATGACCTGGCGGGTGATGTCGTACTGCGGCTTGACGTCCACCACGGCACCACGCTCCAGCACCAGGTCGTAGCTGCCCTTCTTCAGGACTTCTTCGACCGCCTTGTCCAGCTTCGGCTTGAGCTGCTTGAGCATGTCGCGATCAGCAACGGCCTTGGCTTCGTTCAGTTCCTTGGACTGGAACTGGAAGTCACGGGCCTTCTGCTTGAACTCAAGCTCCAGGCGCTCACGCTCGGCCTGTTGCATCTTCTCGCCTTCTTTCACCAGACGATCCTGGATGCGCTTGGCGTCGCTTTCGAGGGTCTTCAGCTTGCTCAGTTGGGGACCGAACTTCTTCTCGGCATCGACGGCGTACTTCTTGGCGGCGTCGGATTCCAGCAGGGCCATTTGATAGTTCAGTACCGCGATTTTCATTTCCGCGAACGCCGGAGTAGCCATCATGGCAGCGGCAACCAGAACGAATTGAGTCAACTTACGCACGATGCAACTCCTGCAACAAATTCTGTTGTCTTGTTGAAACAGTTAGAAAGTCTGGCCCAGGGAGAACTGGAACACCTGGGTGTCGGCATTGTCCGGCTTCTTGACTGGCATGCCCAGGCTGAAACTCAGCGGGCCCAGTGCAGTGATCCAGGTCAGGCCCACACCCACCGAACTGGCCAGGTCGCCCGCGTTGATGCTGCTGCAGTTGGAAGCAGTGGACGAGCAGCTGGTGTCGAACACGTTACCCACGTCCCAGAACAGCACGGTACGCAATTGGCGCTGGTCCTTCACGAAGGGCATCGGGAACAGGTACTCGACACCGCCCTGGATCAACACGTTACCACCGAAGGGCAGCGGATCCTGGTCCGGGTCGACGGCAGTACCCGGATTCTTGCCGGTACTCGGGGTACTGCGCGGGCCGAGGCTGCTGTCCTCGAAGCCACGCACCGAGTTGAAACCACCTGCGAAGTAGTGCTCGTAGAACGGCAGCTCGGAGGTGGAGCCATAGCTGTCGCCATAACCCAGCTCGGTATGCCAGCGCAGCGCGGTGTTCTGGGTCACCGGGGTGAACAACTGGCCACGGTAATCAAGCTTGAAGAACGACAGGTCGCTGCCCGGAATGGTGCTTTCCAGAACCAGGCTCTGGGAATGGCCTCGGGTCGCCAGCACGCCCTTGTTCAGGGTCGACTCGGACCAGCCGACGGAACCCTTGAAGTTCAGGTAGCTGTCGCCTTCTTCCTGGAGGAAGTCGAAGATCTCATCGACGGTAAAGACGCCGGTGTTGATCTTGTCCTGTTGCACGGTCAGGCCGTAGGTCAGGCGAGAAGTCTCGCTGATCGGGTAGCCGATGCTGACGCCGGCACCATAGCTGTCGACCGCGTAGCTGGACACGTCAGTGTCGAGTTCGTCGTAGTCGGTGGAGCGGTAGAAGGCGTTGTAGCCCAGGCTCACGCCGTCGACCGTCCAGTAGGGATCAACGAAACCGAAGTTGTAGCGGGTCTGGTACTCGGAACGGGTCAGGCCGATGCTGACCTTGTTACCCGTACCCAGGAAGTTGTTCTGGCTGATGGAGCCGCCGAGGATCAGGCCTGCGCTCTGGGCAAAGCCCACGCTGGCGGTGATGGAGCCGGACGGCTGCTCTTCCACGGTGTAGTTCACGTCCACCTGGTCATCGGTGCCGGGCACCTGCGGGGTTTCGACGTTGACTTCCTTGAAGAAACCGAGGCGTTCCAGACGGGTCTTGGACTGGTCGATCAGATAGGTCGAAGCCCAGCCACCTTCCATCTGGCGCATCTCGCGGCGCAGTACTTCGTCTTCGGTCTTGGTGTTGCCGCGGAAGTTGATGCGGTTGACGTAGGCGCGTTTGCCCGGGTCCACCACGAAGGTGATGGAAACGGTGTTGTCCTCGTCATGGGCTTCCGGCACGCCGTTGACGTTGGCGAAGGTATAACCCTCGTTACCCAGACGGCGGGTGATCAGCTCGGAGGTGGTGGTCATCACCTTGCGGGAGAAGACCTGGCCCTTCTGCACCAGCAGCAGGGACTTCACTTCTTCCTCGGGCACCTTGAGGTCACCGGAGAGTTTCACTTCGCGGACAGTGTATTTCTGACCTTCGTCCACGTTCACGGTGATGTAGACGTGCTTCTTGTCCGGCGTGATGGATACCTGGGTAGAGGAGATATCCATGTTGATGTAGCCGCGGTCCAAGTAGTAGGAACGCAGACGTTCCAGGTCACCGGACAGCTTTTCGCGAGCGTACTTGTCGTCGTTCTTGAAGAAGGACAGCCAGTTGGTGGTCTTCAGCTCGAACAGATCCATCAGGTCTTCGTCGGGGAAGACAGTATTGCCGACGATGTTGATGTGCTGGATGGCGGCGACCGAGCCTTCGTTGATCTTGATCTTCAGCGCTACGCGGTTGCGCGGCTGGGGGTTGACCTCGGCTTCGATCTCGGCGGAGTAGCGGCCCTGGGCAACGTACTGACGCTGCAGCTCGTTACGTACGCCTTCGAGGGTGGCACGCTGGAAGATCTCGCCTTCGGCGAGGCCGGACTGTTTCAGGCCCTTGAGCAGGTCTTCGGTGCTGATGGCCTTGTTGCCCTCGATCTCGATGCTGGAGATCGACGGACGTTCAACTACTGTGATCACCAGGACGTCGCCGTCGCGACCAAGCTGGATGTCCTGGAAGAAACCGGTTTTGAACAGTGCGCGAGTGGCCTCGACCAGGCGGCGGTCATCCGCTGCATCACCAACGTTAAGCGGCAGTGCACCGAATACGCTGCCGGCGGAAACCCGCTGCAGGCCGTTGACGCGGATGTCGGAGATTGTGAAGGACTCGGCGTGAACCTCGGCGATCATGATTGCGGCAAGCACCGCAGTTAGCAGCAGGCGTTTCATGAAGTCCTTTTTTATTCCAACCGGTAATAAAGAATCTGCCGCACAAGGCGGCAGACTCGGCATTCAGTGACTTGTTACAGACGGCTCAGGTCATTTACCAGGGCGAGCAACATCACGCCCACTACCAGACTGATACCGATCTGCACCCCCCAAGCCTGCACCCGCTCTGACAATGGGCGTCCCCGCGCCATTTCGATCAGATAGAACAGCAGGTGCCCCCCATCAAGGACAGGGATAGGCAACAGATTGAGAACCCCCAGGCTTATGCTCAGATAGGCGAGGAAATTAAGGAAGTCCCCCACCCCGGACTGGACCGAAGCGCCCGCCACTTTAGCAATGGTTATCGGCCCGCTCAAGTTTTTTACCGAGAGCTCCCCGAGCAACATTTTCTTTAGGGAATCCAGAGTTAGCAGGCTCATGGACCAGGTCCGAGCCGCTGCCTCGGCCACTGCATCGAGGGGGCCGAAGCTCACTTCTCGAAGCATTTCCGCCGGCCATTCAACAGCTTTCACGCCTGCGCCGAGATAGCCAGTGCGCGCCTTGCCCTCGCCCCGCACGGCCAGGGTCAGCTGGACGTCGCGCGCTTGCCCCTGGCTTTCCACGCGGAGGGTGACCTGCTCGGCCGGACGCTTGCGCACCCGGTCCACCACCTGCTGCCAGTCATCCAGGGCCTGGCCATCAAGTGCCAGCAGGCGGTCGCCCAGCTTGAGGCCAGCGGCCTGGGCCGGGCCGTCCGGATCCAGCTCGCCAAGCACCGGCGGAATGGACGGACGCCAGGGCGTGATGCCCAGGGCATTGATCGGATCAGGTTCCTCGACGCCCTTCAGCCAGGCATTCAGGTGCAACTGGCGGGATTGCTCGGTGCTGGCGCCCTCATCACGCACGCCCACCTGCAAGGTTCCGCTCTCGCCGAGACGCCGCACCAACTGCAGGTTGACCTGGGACCAGCCGCTGACGGCCTCCCCGTCCACCGAAACAATCTCCTGGCCAGCAGCGAGACCCGCCTGGGCGGCAATGCTGTCCGGCGCGACGCTACCGATGACCGGACGCACCTGCTGGCTGCCAAGCATCGCCAGGACCCAGAAAAACAGGAGGGCCAATAGGAAGTTGGCGATGGGACCTGCCGCCACGATGGCGATGCGCTGGCCCACCGGCTTGCGATTAAAGGATTGCCCAAGCAGCGCTGCCGGCACCTCGGCCTCACGCTCGTCGAGCATTTTGACGTAGCCGCCCAGTGGAATGGCGGCAACGACGAATTCGGTACCATGGCGGTCATGCCAGCGGAACAGCGGTGTGCCGAAGCCCACCGAGAAGCGCAGGACCTTGACCCCGCAGCGTCTGGCCACCCAGAAGTGACCGAATTCATGGAAGGTCACCAGCACCCCGAGTGCAATCAGGGTGCCGAGAATCATGTAGAGCGCACTCATTGGTTTCCTCCGGAACAGGCAGGCCGCTGAAAGCGACCTGCTACCGCCCTTGTCGGACCAGCCATTGCTGTGCAGCCGCCCTGGCACGGGCATCGGCGCCCAGTACGACGTCCAGCGTTTCGACTGCTGTGGCGGCTTCGCGGTTCAGCACTTCATCGATGATACTCGCGATCTCGGTGAAGCGGATGCGGCGATCGAGGAAGGCCGCCACAGCCACTTCGTTCGCCGCATTGAGCATGGCCGGGGCGCTGCCGCCCTCCTCCGCCGCCTGGCGCGCGAGACGCAGACAGGGGAATCGCCCTTCGTCCGGGGCCTGAAAATCCAGGCGCGCGACGGTAAACAGGTCCAGGGGCGAGACGCCGGAATCGATGCGCTCCGGCCACGCCAGCGCATGGGCGATGGGGGTGCGCATGTCCGGATTGCCAAGTTGAGCCAGCACCGAGCCGTCCACGTAGTCCACCAGCGAATGGATTACGCTTTGCGGGTGAATCACCACCTCCACCTGCGCCGGACGTGCATCGAACAGCCAGCAGGCCTCGATCAGTTCCAGCCCCTTGTTCATCATGCTGGCCGAGTCCACGGAGATCTTGCGGCCCATGGACCAGTTGGGATGGGCGCAGGCCTGCTCGGGTGAAACGTCCGGCAGCTGATGCAGCGGCATTTCGCGGAATGGCCCGCCGGAAGCGGTCAGCAGGATGCGTCGCACGCCCACCGCTCCGAGGCCCCGGGCGTAATCCTGGGGCAGGCACTGGAAAATGGCATTGTGCTCGCTGTCGATGGGCAACAGCACGGCGCCACTTCTGCGTACAGCCTGCATGAACAGGGCGCCGGACATCACCAGCGCTTCCTTGTTTGCCAGCAGGACACGCTTGCCCGCTTCCACAGCCGCCAGAGTCGGCTTGAGGCCGGCGGCGCCTACGATGGCAGCCATCACGGCATCGACGTCCGGGTGGGCCGCCACCTCGCAGAGTCCTTCCTCACCCACCAGCACACGCGTCCGCAGGCCAGCGGCCTGCAGTCCGCCCTGCAGGTGGCGTGCAGCTTCGGCGTCCGGCACCACCGCGTACTCCGGGCGATGAAGAAGACACAGGGCCTCCAGCTCGCCCAGACGCGTGAAACCGCTCAGGGCGAATGCCCTGTAGCGATCCGGATGACGGGCGATGACATCCAGGGTACTGAGGCCAATGGATCCGGTGGCCCCCAGTACGGTAATGCGTTGCAACTGACTCACAGGGCACCCCAGCCGGCAGCCCAGAGCAACGCTGCGAAGAGCGGGATTGCCGCCGTCAGGCTGTCGATGCGATCCAGCACGCCGCCGTGGCCCGGCAGCAGATTACTGCTGTCCTTGATGCCCGATTGACGCTTGAACATGCTTTCGGTCAGGTCGCCAACAACGGAAACCAGCACCACAAGCGCAGCACCGGCCAGGGCCAGGACCAACTCGGAACCGATCCAGCCGCGATAGAAGCCGACACCCGCTGTAATCAGGAGACTGGCCAACAGCCCGCCCACCAGGCCTTCCCAGCTCTTGCCGGGGCTCACCTGTGGCGCCAGCTTGCGCTTGCCAAAGGCCTTGCCGGAGAAATAGGCGCCGATATCAGCAGCCCAGACCAGCACCATGACCGACAGGATCAGCCAGTTGGCGAGCGGCCACTGCTTGAACAGCACGAGCCCTTGCCAGGCCGGCAGGAGGATCAGCAGGCCAATTACCAATTTTCCCGGCGTGCCGCCCCAGTAACGGCTGGTCTCGGGATAACCCAGCACCAGGACGGTAGCCGCCCCCCACCAGAGCACCCCCAATACCAGCACCAGAGGCGCCAGCGCCGGCACGAGATACAGTCCGTAGAGCAGCGCCGCCACGAGCAGGCCGTAGGCGATGCGCAGCGACTGGGAGGAAAAACCCGCCAGGCGCGCCCACTCCCAACCACCGAGGCTCACCACGGCACCGATGAACAGGGCGAAAGCGCCCCCATCCAGCAGGAAGAAGCCCGCAAGGGCAATGGGCAACAACACCAGAGCGGTGATGACGCGTTGTTTCAGCATTTGGCTCGTGCCTCGGCTTCTAGCTGCTCGCTGGTCTTGCCAAAGCGACGCTGTCGCTTGGCGAAGTCCGCCAGCGCCTTGCGCATGGCTTCGTGCTTGAAGTCAGGCCAGAAGAGATCAGAGAAATACAGCTCGGCATAGGCGAGCTGCCAGAGCAGGAAGTTGCTGATGCGATGCTCGCCACCGGTGCGGATGCACAGATCGGGCAACGGCAGGTCGCCCGTGACAAGGCAGCTCTGCAGCAACTGAGGGGAAATATCGTCAGGTTGCAGGTGACCGGCCTGCACTTCGCGCGCCAGGCGCTGCGCAGCCTGGGTGATATCCCACTGGCCGCCGTAGTTGGCAGCGACCTGGAGGATGAACTTCTTGTGGCCGGAGGTCAGCTGTTCGGCCTCGCGCATGGCGGCCTGCAGCTCCGGATGGAAGCGCGAACGGTCACCGATGATGCGCAGGCGGATATCGTTGTCGTCCAGGCGCCGGGCCTCACGGCGAAGCGCCCCCAGGAACAGTTCCATCAGCGCGCTGACCTCGTCGGCCGGGCGCTGCCAGTTTTCACTGGAGAAGGCGAACAGGGTGAGTACCTCGACACCGGCCTCGGCACACACCTCGATCACCGCGCGGACTGCGTCGACGCCGGCCTTGTGGCCGGCGACGCCAGGCAGCAGGCGCTTCTTCGCCCAACGGTTGTTACCGTCCATGATGATTGCCACATGCCGTGGCACCGCCGGGTTCACGCCTTGCTGGGATTTGTCCATGACGATTCCGGACGTCAGACGGCCATCAGGTCTTTTTCTTTGGCTTCCAGAGCCTTGTCGACTTCGCCGACGAACTTGTCGGTCAGCTTCTGCACGTCGTCAGCCGCACGACGCTCGTCGTCTTCGCTGATTTCCTTTTCCTTGACCAGGTCTTTCAGCTGGGCCAGGGCATCACGACGGATGTTGCGCACAGCGACACGAGCGTTCTCTGCCTCGGCGCGCGCCTGCTTGGTGAAGCCCTTGCGGGTTTCCTCGGTCAGGGCGGGCATCGGCACACGAATGGTGGTGCCGGCAGTGGCCGGGTTCAGACCCAGGTCGGAGGTCATGATGGCCTTCTCCACAGCCTGGATCATGCTCTTGTCGAACACGGTCAGAGCCAGGGTGCGGGAGTCTTCGGCAATCACGTTGGCCACCTGGCGCAGGGGGGTATCAGCGCCGTAGTAGGACACCATCACGCTGTCCAGGATGCTCGGGTGCGCACGCCCGGTGCGGATCTTGGCGAAAGCATGATCCAGCGATTCCAGGGTTTTCTTCATGCGCTCCTGCGCTTCTTGCTTGATCTCGTTGATCACTGTTCGCCCTCCTCGATCAGGGTTCCTTCGGCGCCGCCGACCACGATGTTCAGCAGGGCACCCGGTTTATTCATATTGAAGACCCGCAGCGGCATCTTCTGGTCACGGCACAGACAGATGGCCGTGAGGTCCATGACCCCCAGCTTGCGATCCAGCACCTCGTCGTAGGTCAGGCGCTCGAACTTCTCGGCATTGGGATCCTTGAACGGGTCGGCAGTGTACACGCCATCGACCTTGGTGGCTTTCAGGACTACATCCGCATCCACTTCGATGGCACGCAGGCAGGCGGCCGAGTCAGTGGTGAAGAAGGGGTTGCCGGTACCGGCGGAGAAGATCACCACTTCGCCGGAACTCAGGTGGCGCATGGCCTTGCGACGGTCGTAGTGATCGGTCACGCCGACCATGGAGATGGCGGACATGACAATGGCAGGAATGTTCGAGCGCTCAAGCGCGTCGCGCATGGCCAGGGCGTTCATCACAGTGGCCAGCATACCCATGTGGTCGCCGGTCACCCGATCCATGCCGGCGGCGCTCAGGGCCGCACCACGGAAGAGGTTGCCGCCGCCGATCACCAGACCGACCTGAACGCCGATACCGACCAATTGGCCGATTTCCAGCGCCATCCGATCGAGGACTTTCGGATCAATGCCGAACTCCTCGGAGCCCATCAGGGCCTCACCGCTGAGTTTGAGCAGAATGCGTTTGTAGCGAGGTTGGCGGCCACTCACCTGCTGAGCCATTGCGTATCTCTCCTGCGGCGCTATGTGAATTCGTGGGCCTCTCGGCCCGATGTACTGGCGACTCTTGAGACGTCGCAAACGGCATTTGGTGCCCGGCGACCGGTCCTGCCGCGGAAACCGCCCCGAATCGGTTCCCCAGTTTGACAAAGAGGCCGCACGCGTGAGCGGGCAGCCTCTTGCGGGGCGACAGCCGAGGCCGTCTTATTGCTTGGTAGCAGCGACCTGGGCAGCTACTTCGGCAGCGAAGTCGACTTCGACCTTTTCGATGCCTTCGCCTACTTCGTAGCGAACGAAGGAAACGATCTCGGCGCCGGCTTTCTTGGCCAGATCACCGACCTTGACTTCCGGATCCTTGACGAAAGGCTGCTCTACCAGGCTGGCCTCAGCCAGGAACTTGGCGATACGGCCCTTGACCATGTTCTCGACGATGTTTTCCGGCTTGCCGGCGATCTTGTCGGCGTTCAGGGCCAGGAAGATTTCCTTTTCCTTGGCGATGGCTTCTTCGGAAACCTGGGTCGGGCTCAGGAACTGCGGGTTGCTGGCAGCCACGTGCATGGCGATGTCCTTGGCCAGTTCCGGGTTGCCGCCTTTCAGGTTCACGACTACGCCGATGCGGTGGCCGTGCAGGTAGGCACCAACCACGTCACCCTCAACACGGGTCAGACGACGGATGTTGACGTTCTCACCGGTCTTGGAAACCAGAGCCAGACGAGCTTCTTCGCGGGCTTCAACCAGCGGAGCGGCGTCGGTCAGCTTCTCGTTGAAAGCCTGATCCAGGGAAGCGGCAACGAAGCCCTTGAAGTCGTCCTGCAGAGCCAGGAAGTCGGTCTGGGAGTTGACTTCGATGATGACGGCAACCTTGTTGTCATCAGCAACCTTGACGGCGATGGCACCTTCGGCGGCGATGTTGCCAGCCTTTTTGGCAGCCTTGATGGCGCCAGCGGCGCGCATATCGTCGATGGCCTTCTCGATGTCGCCCTCAGCGGCGGTCAGGGCCTTCTTGCAATCCATCATGCCCAGGCCGGTACGCTCGCGCAGTTCTTTAACCAGGGCTGCAGTAATCTCTGCCATGTCGCAATCCTCTTGAATAGGTTTTCAACCATTCAGCCCGGAGATCCGGGCATTCACAATTCGGAGGTGGCAAAAAGGGGGCCTAGCCCCCTTCTTGCGCACCGGGTAACGCTAGACGGCTGTCAACTCAGCCTTCTGCGGCCTCGGAGGCGGCTTCTTCGACGAACTCGTCAGGACCGCCAACGGCATTCTGACGGCCGCGGATTACAGCATCAGCAACGCTGGCGAGATACAGCTGAACGGCGCGGATGGCGTCGTCGTTACCCGGGATGACGTAGTCAACGCCTTCCGGGCTGCTGTTGGTATCGACAACGCCGATAACCGGGATGCCCAGCTTGTTGGCTTCGCTGATGGCGATGCGCTCGTGGTCAACGTCGATCACGAACAGAGCGTCCGGCAGGCCGCCCATGTCCTTGATGCCGCCCAGGCTGCGCTCGAGCTTCTCGAGGTCGCGGGTACGCATCAGGGCTTCTTTCTTGGTCAGCTTGGCGAAGGTGCCGTCCTGGGACTGGGTTTCCAGCTCGCGCAGACGCTTGATGGACTGACGGATGGTCTTGTAGTTGGTCAGCATGCCGCCCAGCCAGCGGTGGTCGACGTACGGGGAGCCGCAACGAGCAGCTTCTTCACGAACGATCTTGCCAGCGGAACGCTTGGTGCCGACGAACAGAACCTTGTTCTTGCCTGCAGCCAGTTTCTCAACGAAGGACAGAGCCTCGTTGAACATCGGCAGGGTTTTTTCCAGGTTGATGATGTGGATCTTGTTACGCGCGCCGAAAATGTACTTGCCCATTTTCGGGTTCCAGTAACGGGTCTGGTGGCCGAAGTGCACACCGGCCTTCAGCATATCGCGCATGTTGACTTGGGACATTTCTATTCCTCGATAAGTCGGGTTAGGCCTCCACGCACCCCAATATCCAACCCTTTCGGGCACCCAGGATATCGTGTCGATACGTGTGTGGGTTTGGGCTTGACGGACACCATGCCCGTAAAGCGGCGCGTTTTATAGCACAAAAAGCAGGCTCAAGCTACTGCAACGATACGCCACAAACCAGCTCGCCTTCGCCTTGTGGCTTATGGCTTGCGGCTTGAAGCTGTTAATATCAATCCCTTTCCGCTTGCGCCAGAGACCTTTTATGACCGTCACCATCAAGACGCCCGCAGAAATCGAGAAAATGCGCGTTGCTGGCCGCCTGGCCGCCGAAGTGCTGGAGATGATCGGCGAGCATGTCAAACCCGGCGTGACCACCGAAGAACTGGACCGCATCTGCCATGACTACATCGTCAATGTGCAGCAGGCCATTCCCGCTCCGCTCAACTACAAGGGCTTCCCGAAGTCGATCTGCACCTCGGTCAACCACGTGGTGTGCCACGGCATTCCCAACGAGAAGCCGCTGAAGGATGGCGACATCCTCAATATCGACATCACCGTCATCAAGGACGGCTACCACGGCGACACCAGCAAGATGTTCCTGGTGGGCAAGGTGCCGGAATGGGCCGACAAGCTCTGCCGCGTAACCCAGGAGTGCATGTACAAGGGCATCCAGCTGGTCAAGCCGGGCGCTCGTCTGGGCGATATCGGCGAAGTGATCCAGAAGCATGCCGAGAAACTGGGCTACTCGGTGGTCCGCGAGTACTGCGGCCACGGCATCGGTGCCGTGTTCCACGAAGAACCGCAGGTCCTGCACTACGGCCGCGCCGGCACCGGCATGGAGCTCAAGGAAGGCATGACCTTCACCATCGAGCCGATGATCAACCAGGGCCGCCCGGAAACTCGCCTGCTGGGCGACGGTTGGACCGCCATTACCAAGGACCGCAAGCTTTCCGCCCAGTGGGAGCACACTGTCCTGGTGACGGCCGATGGCTACGAGATTCTCACCCTGCGCGGCGACGACACCCTGCCGCGCACCTCGTCCTGATCTGACACTCATATAAGGAAGGCCGCCCATGCCGCAGGTGGATCCCGAGTTGTTCGACCGCGGGCAGTTCCAGGCGGAACTGGCCTTGAAGTCCAGCCCTATCGCTGCCTTCAAGAAAGCCATTCGCCAGGCCCGCGAGGTGCTCGACAACCGGTTCGCCAGCGGCCGCGACATCCGTCGCCTGGTGGAAGACCGCGCCTGGTTCGTCGACCAGCTCCTGCGGGCGGCCTGGGAACGCTTCGACTGGAGCGAGGACGCCGATATCGCCCTGCTGGCGGTGGGCGGCTACGGGCGTGGCGAACTGCACCCGTACTCCGACATCGACCTGCTGATCCTGCTGGGCAGCGCCGATCACGAAGTTTTCCGTGAGCCCATCGAAGGCTTCCTCACCCTGCTCTGGGATATCGGCCTGGAAGTGGGCCAGAGCGTGCGCTCGGTAGCCGAGTGCGCCGAAGAGGCGCAGGCCGACCTGACTGTGGTCACCAACCTGATGGAAAGCCGCACCGTCTGCGGCCCCGAGCACCTGCGCCAGCACATGCTGCAAGTCACCAGCCCCGAGCAGATGTGGCCCAGCAAGCACTTCTTCCTCGCCAAGCGCGAGGAACAGCGCGGCCGTCACGCCAAGTACAACGACACCGAATACAACCTGGAGCCCAATGTGAAGGGCTCCCCCGGCGGCCTGCGGGATATCCAGACCATCCTTTGGGTCGCTCGCCGCCAGTTTGGCAGCCTCAACCTCCATGGCCTGGTACAGCAAGGCTTCCTGGTGGAAAGCGAGTGCAGCATGCTGGCCTCCAGCCAGGAATTCCTCTGGAAGGTGCGCTACGCCCTGCACATGCTGGCCGGCCGTGCCGAAGACCGCCTGCTGTTCGACCACCAACGCAAGATTGCCGCCCTCCTCGGCTTCGAGGATGGCGACGGCAAGCTCGGTATCGAGCGTTTCATGCAGAAGTACTACCGGGTGGTGATGGGGGTTTCCGAGCTCAGCGACCTGATCAACCAGCATTTCGAGGAAGTCATCCTGCGCGCCGGTGAAACCGGCCAGGCGAAGCCGCTGAACAGCCGCTTCCAGCTGCGCGACGGCTACATCGAGGTGACGCACCCCAACGTCTTCAAGCGCACCCCGTTCGCCATGCTGGAAATCTTCGTCCTGATGGCCCAGCACCCGGAGATCAAGGGCGTGCGCGCAGACACCATCCGCCTGCTGCGGGACAGCCGCCACCTGATCGACGACGACTTCCGCAAGGACATCCGCAACACCAGCCTGTTCATCGAGCTGTTCAAATCCAGCCAGGGCATCCACCGCAACCTGCGGCGGATGAACCGCTACGGCATCCTCGGCCTCTACCTGCCGGAGTTCGGCCAGATCATCGGCCAGATGCAGCACGACCTGTTCCACATCTATACGGTGGACGCCCACACCCTCAACCTGATCAAGCACCTGCGCAAGCTGAAGTGGCCGGAACTGTCGGAGAAATTCCCGCTGGCCAGCAAGCTCATCGACAAGCTGCCCAAGCCGGAGCTGATCTACCTCGCCGGCCTCTACCACGACATCGGCAAGGGCCGCGGCGGCGACCACTCCGAGCTCGGCGCAGTGGATGCCGAAGCGTTCTGCGCCCGTCACCAGTTGCCCGTGTGGGATTCGCGCCTGGTGGCCTGGCTGGTCCAGCACCACCTGGTGATGTCCACCACCGCCCAGCGCAAGGACCTCTCCGACCCGCAGGTGATCTACGACTTCGCGCGCCTGGTGGGTGACCAGACCCGCCTGGACTACCTCTATGTGCTCACCGTGGCCGACATCAACGCCACCAACCCGAGCCTGTGGAACTCCTGGCGCGCCAGCCTGCTGCGCCAGCTCTACACCGAGACCAAGCGCGCCCTGCGCCGGGGCCTGGAAAACCCGCTGGACCGCGAAGAACAGATTCGCCAGACCCAGTCCGCCGCCATCGACATCCTGGTGCGCAATGGCATTGACCAGGACGAGGCCGAGCAGCTCTGGTCGCAGCTGGGCGACGACTACTTCCTGCGCCACACCGCCAGCGACGTGGCCTGGCACGCCGAAGCCATCCTCCAGCATCCGGCCGGCAACGATCCGCTGGTGCTGATCAAGGAAACCGCCCAGCGCGAGTTCGAGGGCGCCACCCAGATCTTCATCTACGCCCCGGACCAGCACGACTTCTTCGCCGTGACCGTGGCCGCCATGTCGCAGCTGAACCTGAACATCCACGACGCACGGATCATCACCTCCACCAGCCAGTTCACCCTCGACACCTACATCGTGCTCGATGCGGACGGCGGCCGGATCGGTGAAAACCCCGCACGCATCCGCGAGATCCGCGAAGGCCTGATCGACGCCCTGAAGAATCCGGACGAGTACCCCGCCATCATCCAGCGCCGGGTACCGCGCCAGCTCAAGCACTTCGCCTTCCCGCCCCAGGTGACCATCTCCAACGACGCCCAGCGCCCGGTAACCATCCTGGAGCTGATCGCCCCCGACCGCCCCGGCCTGCTGGCGCGCATCGGCCGCATCTTCCTGGAGTTCGACCTGTCGTTGCAGAACGCCAAGATCGCCACCCTGGGCGAGCGCGTGGAAGACGTCTTCTTCGTCACCGACGCCAACAACCAGCCCCTCTCCGACCCCGAGCTCTGCCAGCGCCTGCAGGAGGCCATCGTCTCCCAGCTGTCCGAGGCCAACGGTCAGAGCCGGGACCCGGCACGGATAAGTATCTGAACCCGTAGGGTGCAATAAGGCCGCAGGCCGGATTGCACCGCACCACCCACGACCTCCCTGTTGACGCCCTACAGCCATGAATGAAGCTCTGAACCACCTGCAGCCCTACCCCTTCGAGAAGCTCCGCGCCCTGCTGGCCGGCGCCCAGCCGCCGGCGGAGAAGAAGGCGATCGCCCTGTCCATCGGCGAGCCCAAGCACCGCTCCCCGGCCTTCGTCGCCGAAGCCCTGGCGGCCAGCCTCGAACAACTGGCGGTCTATCCCACCACCTTGGGTATTCCCGCGCTGCGCGAAGCCATCGCCCAGTGGTGCGAGCGTCGCTTCAAGGTGCCCGCCGGCTGGCTCGACGCCGCCCGCCACGTGCTGCCGGTGAACGGCACCCGCGAGGCCCTGTTCGCCTTCACCCAGGCCGTGGTCAACCGTGCCGACAACGGCCTGGTGGTCAGCCCGAACCCCTTTTATCAAATCTACGAAGGCGCAGCCCTGCTGGCCGGCGCCGAGCCGCACTACCTGCCCTGCCTGGCGGAGAACGGTTTCAACCCGGACTTCGACGCCGTACCGGCCGACGTCTGGCAGCGTTGCCAGCTCCTCTTCCTCTGCTCCCCGGGCAACCCCACCGGCGCGCTGATTCCGGTGGAGCCCCTGAAGAAGCTGATCGCCCTGGCCGACGAGCACGACTTCGTGATCGCCGCCGACGAGTGCTACAGCGAGCTCTACTTTGACGAGCAGAATCCGCCGGCCGGCCTGCTCACCGCCTGCGCCGAGCTGGGTCGCTCGGATTTCAAGCGCTGCGTGGTCTTCCACAGCCTGTCCAAGCGCTCCAACCTGCCGGGCCTGCGCTCCGGCTTCGTCGCCGGCGACGCCAGCATCCTCAAATCCTTCCTGCTGTACCGCACCTACCACGGCTGTGCCATGCCGGTGCAGACCCAGTTGGCCAGCGTCGCCGCCTGGAACGACGAAGTGCACGTGCGCGCCAACCGCGCCCTGTACCGCGAGAAATTCGACGCCATGCTGGATATCCTTGGCCCGGTACTGGACGTGCAGCGCCCTGACGGCGGCTTCTACCTCTGGCCGAAGACCCCGGTGGACGACGAGACCTTCACCCGCGAGCTGTTCGCCCGCGAACACGTCACCGTGGTGCCCGGCTCCTACCTGTCCCGCTCCGTCGACGGTTTCAACCCCGGTGCCGGCCGCGTGCGCATGGCCCTGGTGGCCCCGCTGGCCGAATGCGTCGAAGCCGCTGAGCGCATCCGCGATTTCGTCAAAGGACTGTGAGTTTCAAAGGACAAGCGAACATGAGCATCACCCTTTACGGCATCAAGGCCTGCGACACCATGAAGAAGGCTCGCACCTGGCTCGAAGAGCAGGGCGTGGCGTACAGCTTCCATGACTACAAGGCCTCGGCCATCGACCGCGCCAGCCTTGAGAAATGGTGCGCCGAGCACGGTTGGGAAACCGTCCTGAACCGCGCCGGCACCACCTTCCGCAAGCTGGAAGATGCGCAGAAAGCCGACCTGGACCAGGACAAGGCCATCGCGCTGATGCTGGCCCAGCCCTCGATGATCAAGCGTCCGGTGCTGGACCTGGGTAGCCGCACCCTGGTCGGTTTCAAGCCGGATGCCTACGCCGCAGCGTTCAAATAACCGTGATCGACGACCAGGCGCCCGCATCGGCCGCGGCGCCTGACCAACACCCTTCAGCAAGAGGAATCCCCATGTCTAACGCTCTCTTCAGCATCGCCTTCGGCGTCGGTACCCAGAACCGCCAGGGCAACTGGCTGGAAGTCTTCTACGCCCTGCCGCTGCTCAAGCCCGCCGAGCAACTGGTGGCCGCCGTCGCCCCGGTGGTCGGCTACACCGCTGGCAACCAGGCCATCGCCATCAGCACTGCCCAGGCCGCCCAACTGGCCGTCGCCCTGAAAGACATCGACTCCGCCCAGGCCGCCCTGCTGACCCGCCTGGCCGAGAGCCACAAGCCGCTGGTCGTCACCCTGCTGGCCGAAGACGCCGCCCTGACCTCCACCCCCGAGGCCTACCTCAAGCTGCACCTGCTGTCCCACCGCCTGGCCAAGCCCCACGGCCTGAACCTGACCGGCATCTTCCCGCTGCTGCCGAACGTGGCCTGGACCAGCCAGGGCGCCATCGACCTGGCCGAGCTGCCCGAGCGCCAGCTGGAAGCCCGCCTGAAGGGCGAACTGCTGGAAGTCATCTCCGTGGACAAATTCCCGAAGATGACCGACTACGTGGTACCGGCCGGCGTGCGTATCGCCGATACCGCCCGCGTGCGCCTGGGCGCCTATGTGGGTGAAGGCACCACCGTGATGCACGAAGGCTTCATCAACTTCAACGGCGGCACCGAAGGCCCGGGCATGATCGAAGGCCGCGTTTCCGCTGGCGTCTTCGTCCGCAAGGGCTCCGACCTGGGCGGTGGCTGCTCCACCATGGGCACCCTGTCCGGTGGCGGCAACATCGTCATCTCCGTGGGCGAAGGCTGCCTGATCGGTGCCAACGCCGGCATCGGCATCCCGCTGGGCGACCGCAACATCGTTGAAGCCGGCCTGTACATCACCGCCGGCACCAAGGTGGCCCTGCTGGACGACCAGAACCAGCTGGTGAAAGTGGTCAAGGCCCGCGACCTGGCCGGTCAGCCGGACCTGCTGTTCCGCCGCAACTCGCAGAACGGCGCGGTCGAGTGCAAGACCAACAAGACCGCGATCGAGCTGAACGAAGCGCTCCACGCTCACAACTGAAACTAAGCTTGAAGCTGGAGGCCCGAAGCAGGTTGGCTTCCAGCTTCCCGTCCTGTCTCCAGCTTCCAAGCTTGCCATGTCCCTGAATTCTCCCTGGCGCTCCGACTTCCCTGCCCTCTCGGCCCTCTCCGCCGAGGGACAGACCTACCTGGACAGCGCCGCCACTTCACAGAAACCCCAGGTAGTTCTGGACGCTCTGATGGGCTACTACGCCAGCGGGGCGGCCAATGTGCACCGGGCCCAACACCTGCCCGGCGAGCGCGCCACCCGCGCTTTCGAAGGCACCCGCATCCGGGCGACCCACTGGCTGAATGCTGCCAGCCCGGCGGAAATCCTCTTCACCCGTGGCACCACCGAAGCGATCAACCTGCTGGCCTACGGCCTGGAGCACCTGTTCCAACCCGGTGACGAGATCGTCATCAGCGCCCTGGAACACCACGCCAACCTGCTGCCCTGGCAACAACTGGCCATCCGCAGGCAGCTCAAGCTGGTGGTACTGCCGCTGGACCGCAGCGGCCTGATCGACCTGGAACAGGCGCGGCAGCTCATTGGCGCCCGCACCCGCCTGCTGGCTGTCAGCCAATTGTCCAACGTGCTCGGCCGCTGGCAGCCACTGACCGAGTTGCTACCCCTTGCCCGGGCCCAGGGTGCGCTGACCGTGGTCGACGGTGCCCAGGGCGTGGTCCATGGCCGCCATGACGTGCAGGCCTTGGGCTGCGATTTCTATGCCTTCTCCAGCCACAAGCTCTACGGCCCGGACGGCATCGGCGTGCTGTACGGCCGCGGTGACGCCCTCGCACGCCTGAAGCACTGGCAATTCGGCGGAGAGATGGTCCATTCCGCCACCTACCAGAGCGCCGATTTCCACGGCGCCCCCCTGGGCTTCGAAGCCGGCACCCCGGCCATCGCCTCGGTGATCGGCCTGGGCGCCGCGCTGGACTACCTGGGCAGCCTGGACGCCGCTGCCATCGCCGGCCACGAGGCCGTCCTCCACACCAAGCTGTTGGCCGGGCTCGCCGCACGGGACGGCGTGCGCCTGCTGGGGGAACCCGAGCTGGCCCTTGCGAGCTTCAGTATCGAAGGTGTGCACAACGCCGATCTGGCCCACCTGCTCACCGAGCAGGGCATCGCCGTGCGCGCCGGCCATCACTGCGCCATGCCGTTGATGCAGACCCTGGGTGTGCAGGGTGCCATTCGTGTCTCCCTGGCCCTCTACAACAACGGCGACGATCTGGAGCGCTTCTTCAGCGCCCTGGACAAAACCCTGGAGCTGCTGCGATGAGCCTGCCCGACAAGGCCCGGGAAGCCTTGGATGCCTTCACCGCAGCAAGCAGCTGGGAGCAACGCGCGCGCCTGCTGATGCAGTGGGGGGAACGGCTGGAAGCCCTGAGCGACGCCGAACGCAACGACGCCAACCGGGTACACGGATGCGAAAGCCAGGTCTGGCTGGTGAGCGAATGCCAGGGCGAGCACTGGCACTTCCGCGCCGCCAGCGATGCCCGGTTGATCCGGGGCCTGCTGGCCGTGTTGCTGGCACGAGTCGACGGCCTGAATGGCGGGGAACTGGCCGCAATCGACCTGGCGGACTGGTTCAATCAGTTGGGTCTGGGCCGACAACTGTCGCCGTCACGCAGCAACGGCCTGAATGCCGTCCTCAAGAAAATGCGCGAGATGGCCGCGTAGGTTGGCGCCGAGGAACGAGGCCCAACGACACGATGTTGGGCTCCGCTCTGCCACAATCTACGGCTTGCGCTCCGATGGCCGACGCGCCCCCGCCACCAACTTGTCCACAGCCTTGGCTGCTGCTGCCATACCGAAGGTGGCGGTCACCATCATCACCGCACCAAAACCACCGGCGCAGTCCAGCTTCACGCCCTCGCCGACGAAGCTCTTCTGTTGGCACACGGAGCCGTCCGGTTTGGGATAACGCAGCTGCTCGGTGGAGAACACACAGGGCACGCTGTAGGTGCGCCCCGGGGTGCGGGAGAAGTTGTAGTCGCGGCGCAGCGTGGAGCGCACCTTGGCCGCCAGGGGGTCATTGAAGGTCTTGTTCAGGTCGGTGACCTGGATCTGCGTCGGGTCCACCTGGCCACCCGCACCACCGGTGGTGACGATCTGGATCTTGCGCCGCTTGCACCAGGCGATCAGCGCCGCCTTGGCCGCCACTCTGTCGATGCAGTCGATCACCGCATCCAGTTCAGGGGTGATGTAGTCGGCCATGGTTTCGCGAGTGACGAAGTCGGCCACGGCATGGACCACGCAAGCCGGATTGATGGCGCGAATGCGCTCGGCCATGACATCGACCTTGGCCTTGCCCACGGCACCCTCCAGGGCGTGCACCTGGCGGTTGGTATTGGTGATGCAGACATCGTCCAGGTCGAACAGCGAGATTTCCCCCACCCCGGAACGCGCCAGGGCCTCGGCCGCCCAGGAGCCCACGCCGCCAATGCCGACTACCGCCACATGGGCCGCCTGCAACCGGGCCAGGCCGTCCAGGCCGTAAAGCCGGGCGATGCCGCCGAAACGCTCGTCTGTACTCATGCCAATCACTCCCATCGCCAACCTTCGGGCGGGCGCGCATTATAGGAAGCGCCATCCCGTGGCCCAAGTCCATCACCGCTGAATGGCAGCCCATAGATTCGGGAACGGTCCGCCAGGGCTATAGTCGGCCGATAACAACAACGGAGCCGGTCATGCGCAATTTCACCTTCTACAACCCCACCCGCATCCATTTCGGCGAAGGCCAGATCGCCAAGCTGGCACGGGACGTACCTGAAGGCAGCCGGGTACTGGTGACCCATGGTGGCGGCAGCATCTTCCAGAATGGTGTCTGGCAGCAGGTGGAACAGGCCCTGGCCGGCCATCAGCTGACCCGCTTCGGCGGCATCGAGGCCAACCCGCAGTTCGACACCCTGGTCAAGGCCGCCCAGCTGGCCAAGGCCGAGCAGTGCGACTTCATCGTCGCAGTGGGTGGCGGCTCGGTGATCGACGGCAGCAAGTTCATCGCCGCGGCCGCCCGCTACGAAGGCGATCCACTGGACCTGCTCAGCGGCAAGCGCATCACCGCCGCCCTGCCGATGGGCTGCGTGCTGACCCTGGCCGCCACCGGCTCCGAGAGCAATCCCCATGGCGTGGTCACCCATGTCGCCCGCCAGGAAAAGCTGCCCTTCTCCAGCGCCCTGCTCTATCCGCGCTTTGCCATTCTCGACCCGTCCACCACCTTCAGCCTGCCGCAGCGGCAGATCGGCAATGGCGTGGTGGACGCCTTCGTCCACACCATCGAGCAATACCTGACCTATCCGGCCGACGCGCCGCTGCAGGATCGCTACGCCGAAGGCCTGCTGCTGACCCTGATCGAGGAAGGCCCGAAGGCGCTGGCAGACCCCGAGGACTACGCCGTGCGCGCCAACCTGATGTGGTGCGCCACCCAGGCCCTGAACGGCCTGCTGGGCTGCGGCGTGCCCCAGGACTGGTCGACCCACATGATCGGCCACGAACTGACCGCCCTCTACCATATCGACCACGCCCAGACCCTGGCGGTGGTGCTGCCGGCGCTGCTGGCCGAACGCCGCGAGGCCAAGCGTGAGAAGCTGCTGCAGTACGCGGCCCGCGTCTGGGGCCTGAAGGATGGCGACGAGGAAACGCGTATCGACGGCGCCATTCGCGCAACCCGCGACTTCTTCAAGCGCATGGGCGTGCCCACGCGCCTGTCCGAACATGGGCTGGACGCTGATGTCATCCCCCAGGTGCTGGCCCAGCTGGAACGCCACGGCATGACCGCCCTGGGCGAACGTCGCGACCTCGATCTGGAAGCCAGCGAACGCATCCTGCTGCGGGCGCTTTGAGTCTTCGCCCCGGCGCGATCCGGGGCGGCATTTCGCCACACAGACAGAACTTCTGCCTTCCTTGGCGAACAAACCCTCTGTCGGGGATGTCATCCGGCTTCCCCGGCTGGTCGCAATCTATACAGCTGTTGGGCGCCGGGGTAGGATTCGCGCCGACCAGCAAACCGCTGGCCCTACCCCAGGTTTTGTACGAATAATGATCAATCGCAGGTCATTCTCGTATGGAACCCAGTTCCACGATTCGGAACCCTTGGACTTCTATGCCATCGCGTAAATTTGGACTCAACCTGGTGATCTTCGTGGCGGTCGCCGCGTTGTTCACCGGCATCTGGGCGCTTTACAACCGCCCGGTCACCGCGCCGGACTGGCCGGAGCAGATTTCCGGTTACTCCTTCTCGCCCTTCCGCGCGGACCAGAACCCCCAGCAGAATCGCTACCCGAGCGACGAGCAGATCCGCCAGGACCTCGAACTGCTGAGCAAGCAGACCGACAACATCCGGACCTACTCGGTTGACGGCACCCTGGCCGACATTCCGCGCCTGGCCGAGGAATTCGGCCTGCGGGTGACCCTGGGTGTCTGGATCAGCCCGGACGAAGAGCGCAACGAGCGGGAGATCGCCAAGGCCATCGAGATCGCCAACGCGTCCCGCAGCGTAGTCCGCGTGGTGGTGGGCAACGAAGCCCTGTTCCGTCGCGAGATCAGTCGCAAGGACCTGATGGGCTACCTCGACCGCGTACGAGCCGCCGTGAAGGTTCCGGTGACCACCTCCGAGCAGTGGCACATCTGGCTGAAGTACCCCGAACTGGCCAAGCACGTCGACCTGGTAGCCGCCCACGTACTGCCCTACTGGGAATTCGTGCCGATGGAGGACTCCACCGAGTTCGTCCTGGAGCGCGCCAAGGACCTGAAGAAGGCCTTCCCGAAGAAGCCCCTGCTGCTCTCTGAAGTGGGCTGGCCGAGCAACGGCCGCATGCGCGGCGGTGCCGACGCCTCCCAGGCCGACCAGGCGATCTACCTGCGTACCCTGGTCAACGCCCTCAACGCCAAGGGCTACAACTACTTCGTGATCGAGGCCTTCGACCAGCCGTGGAAGGCCAGTGACGAAGGTTCGGTGGGTGCTTACTGGGGCGTCTACAACCTCGATCGCCAGCCCAAGTTCGCCTTCGAAGGCCCGGTGATCGCCATCCCGCAATGGCGCATGCTGGCCGTGGCCTCCGTGGTCATGGCCCTGCTGGCCCTGGCCATGATGCTGATCGACGGCAGTGCCCTGCGCCAGCGCGGCCGCACCTTCCTGACCTTCGTCGCCTTCGCCGGCGGCTCCGCGCTGGTCTGGATCGCCTACGACTACAGCCAGCAATACAGCACCTGGTTCAGCCTGACCGTGGGACTGCTGCTGGGTGTCGGCGCCCTGGGCGTGTTCATCGTGTTGCTGACCGAGGCCCACGAACTGGCCGAGGCGGTCTGGGTGCGCAAGCGCCGCCGCCCCTTCCTGCCGGTGCTGGCCGACGCTGCCTACCGCCCGAAGGTATCGGTACACGTGCCCTGCTACAACGAGCCGCCGGAGATGGTCAAACAGACCCTCGACGCCTTGGCCAACCTCGACTATCCGGACTACGAAGTCCTGATCATCGACAACAACACCAAGGACCCGGCCGTCTGGGAACCGGTGCGCGACTACTGCGAACAACTGGGCCCGCGCTTCAAGTTCTTCCACGTCGCCCCGCTGGAAGGCTTCAAGGGCGGCGCGCTGAACTACATCCTGCCGTACACCGCGCCGGATGCCGAAGTGGTGGCGGTGATCGACTCCGACTACTGCGTCGACCGCAACTGGCTGAAGCACATGGTGCCGCACTTCGCCGACCCGGAAATCGCGGTGGTGCAGTCGCCCCAGGATTACCGCGACGGCGACGAGAACGCCTTCAAGCGCCTCTGCTACGCCGAGTACAAGGGCTTCTTCCATATCGGCATGGTCACCCGTAACGACCGCAACGCCATCATTCAGCACGGCACCATGACCATGATCCGCCGTTCCGTGATGGACGAGCTGAAGTGGGCCGACTGGACCATCTGCGAAGACGCCGAGCTGGGCCTGCGCGTGTTCAAGAGCGGCTACGCCGCTGCCTACGCGCACCAGAGCTTCGGCCAGGGCCTGATGCCCGACACCTTCATCGACTACAAGAAGCAGCGCTTCCGCTGGGCCTATGGCGCCATCCAGATCATGAAGGGGCACGCCCGCAGCCTGTTCCTGGGCAAGGAGTCCAAGCTCAAGCGCGGCCAGCGTTACCACTTCATCGCCGGCTGGCTGCCTTGGGTCGCTGACGGCCTGAACATCTTCTTCACCATCGGTGCCCTGCTCTGGTCCGCGGCCATGATCATCGTGCCGCAGCGGGTCGACCCGCCGCTGCTGATCTTCGCCATCCCGCCGCTGGCGCTGTTCTTCTTCAAGGTGGGCAAGATCGTGTTCCTCTACCAACGCGCGGTAGGTGTGAACCTGAAGGACGCCTTCTGTGCGGCGGTGGCGGGGCTTGCACTCTCCCACACGATCGCCAAGGCGGTGCTCTACGGCTTCTTTACCAAGAGCATCCCGTTCTTCCGCACCCCGAAGATGCGCACCAACCATGGCCTGCTGATGGCCCTGGCCGAAGCCCGCGAAGAAGTCTTCGTCATGCTCCTGCTCTGGGGCGCGGCCATCGGCATCGCTGTCGTCCAGGGCCTGCCCAGCGCGGACGTGAAGTTCTGGGTGGCCATGCTGCTGGTCCAGTCGCTGCCTTACCTGGCGGCGCTGATCATGGCCATGCTCTCCTCCCTGCCCAAGGGCCAGGAAGCCGAGGAGAAGGAAGTCGCCACCGCCTGACGGTGGCAGCTTTCCCATGCAGTTCCAAACGGCGGCCATTGGCCGCCGTTCTGCTTTAAGATATCGGCCTTTTCATCCCGTCCGTTTCCGCGCTGCCCTCGGAGCCCTCAATGTCTGCCCTCTCCCCCACCCTCGAACTCGCCTGCGAGCTTATCCGTCGTCCCTCGGTCACACCGGTCGACGAAGGCTGCCAGGACCTGATGATGCGCCGGCTGGAAGCCGTGGGTTTCCGCATTGAGCGCATGCGCATCGAGGATGTAGAGAACTTCTGGGCCATCCGCGGCGGCCAAGGTCCGGTGCTCTGCTTCGCCGGCCACACCGACGTGGTCCCCACCGGGCCGGTGCAGGCCTGGCAGCACCAGCCCTTCGAGGCGCTGATCGACGAACAGGGCATGCTCTGCGGTCGTGGGGCGGCGGACATGAAGGGTAGCCTGGCGGCCATGGTGGTGGCGGTGGAGCGCTTCGTCGCCGAACACCCGAACCACAAGGGCGCCATCGCATTCCTCATCACCAGCGACGAAGAAGGCCCCGCCCATCACGGCACCAAGGCCGTCGTCGAGCGCCTGGCGGCCCGTGGCGAGCGTCTGGACTGGTGCATCGTCGGTGAACCCTCCAGCACTTCGCTGGTGGGCGATGTCGTGAAGAACGGCCGGCGCGGCTCCCTCGGCTGCAAGCTGACCGTGCGTGGCGTGCAGGGCCACGTCGCCTACCCGCACCTGGCGAAGAACCCCATCCACCTGGCCGCACCGGCCCTGGCCGAACTGGCTGCGGAGCACTGGGACAACGGCAACGCCTTCTTCCCGCCCACCAGCTTCCAGGTCTCCAACCTCAACTCCGGCACCGGCGCCACCAACGTGATCCCCGGTGAGCTCGTGGCCGTGTTCAACTTCCGCTTCTCCACTGAGTCCACGGTGGAAGGCCTGCAGCGCCGGGTCGAGGCCATCCTGGACAAGCACGGCCTGGATTACCACCTGGAGTGGGCCCTGTCCGGCCTGCCCTTCCTCACCCAGCCGGGCGAGCTGCTGGGCGCGGTTTCCGCCAGCATCAAGGCCATCACCGGCCGCGACACCACCCCGTCCACCAGCGGCGGCACTTCCGATGGCCGCTTCATCGCCACCATGGGCACCCAGGTGGTGGAGTTGGGTCCGGTGAACGCCACCATCCACCAGGTGAACGAGCGGGTGCTGGCCAGCGACCTCGATCTGCTGACCGACATCTACCAGCAGACCCTGGTCCGCCTGCTCGCCCAATGAAACTCATCTGCCCCCTCTGCCAGGCCCCGTTGAACGCCAGCGACAAGGGCGTCGCGTGCCCGGCCAACCACAGCTTCGATCGCGCCCGCCAGGGCTACTACAACCTGCTGCCGGTACAGCACAAGAAGAGCCGCGACCCGGGCGACAACGCCTCCATGGTGGAAGCCCGTCGACGCTTCCTCGACGGCGGCCACTATGCGCCACTCGCGAACCGCCTGGCGGCGCTCGCCGCCGAACGCGACCCGGAGCGCTGGCTGGATATCGGCTGCGGCGAGGGCTACTACACCAGCCAGTTGGCCATGGCCCTTCCGGCAACCGACGGCTACGCCCTGGACATCTCCCGCGAGGCGGTGAAACGCGCCTGCCGCCGAGCCGCTCAGCTGCACTGGCTGGTGGCGAGCATGGCCCGCGTGCCCCTGGAGGACGCCAGCTGCGATCTGCTGGCCAGCGTCTTCAGCCCACTGGACTGGCAGGAGGCCTTGCGCCTGCTGGCCCCCGGTGGCGGTCTGCTGCGCATGGGGCCGACCCGCACGCACCTGCTGGAGCTGCGCGAGAAGCTGTACGACGAGGTCCGCGACTACGACGACCAGAAGCACCTGGCGCAGATTCCGGCCGGCATGCGCCTGGCTCACAGCGAGACGCTGGAGTACCGGCTGCTACTGGATGACGCCGAAGCCCGCGCTGACCTGCTGGCGATGACACCCCACGGCTGGCGCGCCAACGCCGAGCGCCGCGCAGCAGTCATCGCTGCACCGTTCGAGGTCACGGTTTCCATTCGCTACGATTGGATCGAGAAAATCTAGGGAGTTCTCTCCATGCGCCAACCCGATATCGAGATCTACCTCAAGGACGCCGACCAGGAAGCCGTCACCGCCTGGCTCAATGTGGCGCTGGGGCCATGCAGCGCCTGGCAGCAGAAGGGCCAGACCTTCAAGTGCCTGGCCGGGGACATCCCCGTCACCTGGCTGCCCAAGGCCGTGGGCAAGTGGCACAGCCTCTACCTGGAAAGCGACGCCACGCCGTGGGAGGACGATCTGGGTTGCGCCCGCGCGGCCTTCGCGGCCCTCGGCGTGGAAATCCGCTGCGCGCCGGGTGGCTGGCAGGAAGCACAAGGAGAAGAGGACGCCGACCGCTGGGTCAAGGTGAACGCGGAAGGCGAACAGGAAATCATCTGGCGCACTGACTGAAGGAGCCAACGCTCTTCACGGCGAATCGCCTGGATGCAGGAATCGCAGAAAGCAAAAGGCCCGTCACTGACGGGCCTCTTGTTTTTGAGTCTTAGACTTTGGCGACGTCTTCCGCCTGCAGGCCTTTCTGACCCTGGATCACGGAAAACTCTACCTTCTGGCCTTCCAGCAGAGAGCGGTGCCCTTCGCCACGGATAGCGCGGTAGTGAACGAACACATCAGGGCCGCTTTCGCGCTGAATGAAACCATAGCCCTTGGCGTCATTGAACCACTTGACGGTTCCGACCTCACGATCAGCCATTACTACTCTCTCCAACTCGCAATTTTTTTGTTTGCCCCCCTTTAATCCAGGGGGTTCGACGGTGCGGTAAAGACGTTCTTCTTGTTATATCCAACCCCGGCCGAATCAAGCTTGGAGCGGGTATTCGAATGGCGTTCTTTTTCTGACCGCGACCGGAGTATACGACAAGAGTTCGCGCTGAAAAGCACTTTTTTATGACAGTGCAAAATGGCCGTACGACGCGGGCTGCACGCCCTTTTTTAATACTTTCGGGCTACAAAACGGGGCGCTGGAGGAGGCGAAAACTGCACCGCTTTCGGCCAAATTTCCGCCTCCCGACAATGACTTGCACTACTTCGCAGCAAGTACGTCTTCGAGCTTCTTGGCAAGGGCCTGATACTGGAACGGCTCCAATCTATAGGCCCAATCCAGCTTGCCCGGCACCTTCGCGTCGTCCAGTTTTTCCTTGCCCTTGAGCACCAGCCAGGGTTGTTCACCCTGCCCGTAGATCACCCCGCGCAATTCGCCGCCGTCAAAGGTGGAAAGGCTGAACTCCAGCATCGGCTTGCCCTTGAACTGCACCTGGGAAAGGGGCGCGTTGTCGGCGAACTCCAGCCCGGAAAACAGCGTCGCCATGCCATTGGCCGCCGCCTCATAGGCCAGGCGCCGCCCCTTGGGCAATTGCTTGAGCTTGAGGTTGGGCTCCTCGGCCGAATCGCGGTAGACGGTGAGAAGGCTGCCATTCGGATAGACCACCTCCACCTGCCGGACGCTGGCGAAGGGAATCTCCGCCACGCGGCGATCCAGCCAGTTCAGCTCGGTAGCAGGCAACGGGAGCGCCTGATCCACCAGCCAGACCTGGTTATCACCGTAGAGGCGGACCAACTGTCCCTTGCCCTGCTGGGCCGGCTTGCCCAGCAGCAGCTCCAGGGGCGCCTCGGTGCCACGTTCCAGCTTGATGCGGATCGCCTGTTCCTCGGCATTGCCCTTGTCAGCCAGACCGACACGAGCGTGCAACTCGGGATTGGTGGTCTTGGCTTCCACCTTGCGGGCCTCGGCCAGCGCCCGCAGCAGGGCCGCCACGGACTGGCCGGTGGCCGGGTAGTCGCCCTTGGCCGGCAGCACCCAGAGCTCGCCCCTGCGCTCCAGGCGCAGTTCGGGCTGCTCGGGGCGCCATACGTCGAGGGCGGTAACCGTAGCCAGCTTGCCCTGCAGGTCGGGCAGCAGCAGCTCACGGCTGACGCTGGTCGGCTGTGGCTGTGGCCGCGAACTGCCGTGCTGGATGAAGTAGGCCGCGCCGAGCCCAATGGCGAGCAGGGCGAGGATCAACAGGCCTTTGCGTCCCATGCTGTTCTCCTCAGGCCTGGCGTCGACGGCGCCAGAACCACAGCGCCAGCACGCCGATGGTCAGCACCAGTGGCACCAGGACGATATTGATGAATTTCAGGGTGCGGCCCAGGTCCTCGATCTTGGCGTTGAGCTGGAAACGCACGTCGCGCAGTTCCTTGCGGATGCGCACCTTTTCCTGGATGAACTGCTGCAACGCCGCTTGCTGTTCCGGGGTCAGCTCCAGGGCCTTGGCCGGGTCCTGGCTCTGCTGCAGGGAAGCCATCTTCTGCTCGGTTTCGGTGAGGCGCTGCTGGAGCTCCTGCTCCTGCTCGCGGAACTTCACCTCGGCGTCGCGCTGGAGCTTCTCCACCACCTCGAACGGACGGCTGAAGCGGCCACGGGAACGCACGCTGATCAGCGCATCGGAACCTGCCAGGTTGTCCAGGGCGTTGATGGCGAAGCCGGAGTTGTCCGCCCAGGGCTGCGGCACGCGCTGGCCGAAGAAGTCCTGCACCTGTACCCACATGCGATCGCTGAGCATGTCGGTGTCGGCCACGGCGATCACATTGATGTTCTCCGCCGACTTCAGACCGTCCTTGTGGCCTTCGATGCCGTTGGGGAAGGCGGACTTTGCCGGGCCGCTGACGCGCGCGGCCACGGTATAGCGCTCCCCGGTGGGTTTGAGCTCGCGGATCAGCTCCTCGGGGTCGGTCAGCATGCCGAAGCGCTGCACGTCGAAGGGCATGGCGTACTCGGAGCTTTGGATCAGCGGCGCGAAGTGCGTTTTGGCACCTTCCAGCGGCTTGAGGATGCCGGCGGTGGCCACGGTGATGTTCTCCAGGCCAGCGGTGCTGACGTCGCCCTGGTCCAGGCTGCGTTGCGGCAGATTGAGCCAGGCGGCGTGGCGTGCCGGCGACTTGCCTTCACCCATGCTCACCGACATGGCGTTGGCGCCGTCGCCCAGCACCTTGCCCGGCACCATCTGCAGGCCCCAGGCCTTGAACAGAGTGTCGAGGTCGGAGGACTTGTCAGCGCCCGGCTCGCCGGGCGTCTCCATGCCGCTGTCAGCCTCGCTCCAGGGATCGACGAAGGCCAGCAGCTTGCCACCGCGCAGGACGAACTGATCGATGGCGTACTGGGTCTGCTGCGGCAGGTTCTTCGGATGCACCAGCAACAGCACCGAGACCTTCTCGGGGATCTGGTCGATATCGCGCTTGAGGCTCTCGATCTGGAACAGCTGGCGGATTTCCTCCATGACCATCCAGGGCGGGCTCGGCTGGCGGCTCATCATGTCGAAACCGCCGTTGAGCTGCAGCCCGGTCAGCACGCCCACCACAGGACGCTCCGGCTTGGCCAGGCTCTGCACCAGCCGGCTGATCTCGTACTCGAGGAACTCCTCCTGGTCCAGCGGGAAGAACGGGATGATCTGGGTGTCATCGACGCTGTTGGTGCCGGCCAGGCCGAAGTAGATCTGGTCGCCGCCCTGCTGCAGCGGTACCGCCTGCAGGCCGAACTCGGCGGCCTTGTCCTCATCCTCCGAGAACGGCTCCGGGTCGATGATGTGCAGCTTGATCTTGCCACCAGCGGAACGCTCGTAGCCCTTGAGCATTTCTTCTACGCGGCGCGCGTAGTTGCGCAGCACCACCAGGTCCTTGGCGGTCTTGTCAGAGTAGAAGAAGTAGAGGTTGATGGGTTCGTCGATCTCGCCAAGGATCTTCTTCGTCCCGTCGGAGATGGTGTAGAGCTTCTGGTCGGTGAGGTCGACCCGCGCATTGGTCAGGGTCAGCCCGGCGAGCATGTTGAACGCCAGGAAGGCCAGGGCGATGAGCAGCAGCCCGGCGCTGGAATACATCAGTCTTTTCATATTCAGTCGGCCTTCTTCAGATCGACCACCACGGCGGTGGCGGCCAGCCAGGCGGCGATCAGGGAGACGAAGTAGAGCAGGTCACGCAGGTCGATCACGCCCTTGCTGATGGCATCGAAGCGAGTCAGGAAGCTCAGCGAGGCCACCGCGTCCAGCAGCCACTGGGGGGCCCAGGAACTGAAGGCGTCCAGCACCAGCGGGAAGCCGCTGACGATGAACAGGAAGCACACACTCACCGCCAGGATGAAGGCGATCACCTGGTTCTTCGCCAGCGCCGACATGCAGGAGCCGATGGCGAGGAAGCCGCCGGCCAGCAGCCAGCTGCCGATATAGCCGGTGATGATGGCGCCGTTGTCCGGGTCACCCAGGTAGTTGACCGTGATCACCATGGGGAAGGTCAGCAGTAGCGCTAGCCCGGCGAATGCCCAGGCCGCGAGGAACTTGCCGGTAACCGCCTCGAAACGGGTGATCGGCAGGGTCATCAGCAGCTCGATGGAACCGGACTTGCGCTCCTCGGCCCAGAGGCGCATGGCAATGGCCGGCACCAGGAACAGGTAGAGCCAGGGGTGGAAGTTGAAGAACGGCGCCAGGGTCGCCTGGCCGCTTTCGTAGAAGCCGCCCAGGTAGAACGTGAAGACACCTGACAGCACCAGGAAGATCACGATGAACACGTAGGCCAGCGGGGTGGCGAAATAACTGGCCAGCTCGCGTTTGAAAATCACCGGCAACTGCATCATGCCGCTTCTCCCCGGGTCAGTCGGCGGAATACTTCATCCAGTCGGCCACGCTCCACGTCCAGTTCCTTCACCTTCCAGCCGCGCTGGTGAATCAGTTGGTTCACCTGCGGGAAGATCACCTCACCCGGCTTGGCGAGGATGGTCACGCCGCCCTGGAGGGTGTTTTCCTCGATGCCCGCGACGCCCGGCAGTACCGCCAGCGCCACCAGATCAAGCGGCTCGTCGGCGACCAGGGTGACCGCCTGGTGATAGCGGGAGCGGTTTTCCAGCTCGAACGGCGTGCCATCGGCCACCACCTTGCCAGAGGCGATCACCAGGGCGCGGGTGCAGAGCGCGGTGACCTCTTCGAGGATATGCGTGGAGATGATCACGATCTTGTCGTGGGCCAGACTCTGGATCAGTTGGCGCACCTGATGTTTCTGGTTCGGATCGAGGCCGTCAGTCGGTTCGTCGAGAATCAGCACCCGCGGATCGTGGAGGATCGCCTGCGCCAGGCCGACGCGGCGCTTGAAGCCCTTCGACAGGGTTTCGATGGACTGGCCAAGCACGTTCTGCAGCTCCACCTGCTCCACCGCGCGGGTCACCCGCTCCTTCTTCGCGGCGCCACGGAAGCCACGGACCTCGGCGATGAACTCGAGGAAACCGCGCACCGTCATGTCGCCGTAGCAGGGCGCGCCTTCCGGCAGATAGCCGATCTCGCGCTGGGCCTTGAGGGTTTGGGTCTGGATATCGAAGCCGAAGATGCTGGCCGTGCCGGAGGTCGGTGCGAGAAAGCCGGTGAGCATCTTCATGGTGGTGGACTTGCCCGCGCCATTGGGGCCAAGGAACCCCAGCACCTCCCCGGGTGCGACGCTGAAGGACAGATTGTCCACGGCGGTGTGCTGCGCAAAGCGCTTGGTCAGACTGGTTATCTCGATCATGGCCTCTAATCCCGAAGGGAGCAGCCCCTGGCCATGCTGGCCACCGGGGCCCTGCAAAAAAGCTGGGGGACTATAAGGAGTCCTCCGTAAGCATTGCAAGACGGGCATTTGTGCGGAAGTTTGCAGGAATAGTCGGACGAAAATGACAGCCTGGGCCTTTTTGCGACCCGGCAGCGAATGGGGCAAACTAGCCGCCCCGAGCAATCGCTCGTTTCACAGCCTCGCCGCACCATGACCCGCTCCCCCTTCCGCCGACTCGCCTTCGGCATCCTGCGCCGCCTGCTATTCCTCTGGGTGCGCTCGGAAACCATCAACCAGTCCGCCTTCACCCTGAAGCTCGACCGCAGCAAGCCGGTGCTCTATGTGCTGCAGCAGCCTTCAGCCAGCGACCTGGCAGTGGTGGACAGGGAATGCACCAAGGCCGGATTGCCACGCCCGGTGCTGCCGGTGGCGGTCGGGGACCTGATCGAGCCGACGGCCTTCTTCTACCTGACGCCCGAGCCCGGTTGGCTGGGCGGCCAGGACAAGCGTGGCGCCTCCCCCACCCTGGTGCGAGTGCTGGGCGCCATCCAGCAGCACGCCGTGGAAGACGCACAGATCATTCCGGTCACGGTGTTCTGGGGCCAGTCGCCGGACCGCGAGACCAGCCCCTGGAAGCTGCTGTTCGCCGACAGCTGGGCGGTGACCGGGCGCCTGCGCAAGCTGGTCAGCATCCTCATCCTCGGCCGCAAGACCCGCGTGCAGTTCTCCGCCCCCATCCACCTGCGCGAGCTGGTGGCGCAGGACAAAGGACCGGAGCGCACCCTGCGCATGGTCAATCGCATCCTGCGGGTGCACTTCCGTAACCAGAAGGCCGCGGTCATCGGCCCCGACCTGTCCCACCGCCGCAACCTGGTGAAAGGCCTGGTACGCGGACCGCTGGTGCGCCAGGCGATTGCCGAGGAAGCCGAGCGCGAGAAGATCAGCCTGGCCTCCGCCGAGGCCCAGGCGCTGAAATATGGCAACGAGATCGCCTCCGACTTCGCCTACACCGCCATTCGCTTCCTCGAAGTGGTGCTGTCCTGGTTCTGGAACAAGCTCTACGAGGGCATCAAGGTCAACCATATCGAGGGCGTGCAGGAAATCGCCCATGGCCACGAGGTGATCTACGTCCCCTGCCACCGCAGCCATATCGACTACCTGCTGCTGTCCTACCTGCTGTTCCGCAACGGCCTGACCCCGCCGCACATCGCCGCCGGTATCAACCTCAACATGCCCGTGATCGGCGGCCTGCTGCGCCGTGGCGGCGCCTTCTTCATGCGCCGCACCTTCAAAGGCAACCCGCTCTACACGGCGGTGTTCAACGAGTACCTGCACACCCTGTTCAGCCGTGGTTTCCCGGTGGAGTACTTCGTCGAGGGCGGCCGCTCTCGCACCGGCCGCATGCTGCATCCGAAGACCGGCATGCTCGCCATCACCCTGCGCAGCTTCCTGCGCTCCTCGCGCCTGCCCATCGTCTTCGTGCCGGTGTACATCGGCTACGAGCGCGTGCTGGAAGGCCGTACCTACCTCGGTGAGCTGCGCGGCGCGAGCAAGAAGAAGGAATCCATCTTCGACCTGTTCAAGGTCATCGGTGCCCTTAAGCTGCGCTTCGGCTCGGTGGCGGTGAACTTCGGCGAACCCATCAAGCTGGCCGAGTTCCTCGACCAGCAGCAGCCGGACTGGCGCGCCCAGGAATTGGGGCCGCAGTTCCGTCCGGCCTGGCTCAACGACACCACTAACCAACTGGCCGTGCGCATCGCCCGTCACCTCAACGACGCTGCGGCGATCAACCCGGTCAACCTGGTGGCCCTGGCACTGCTTTCCACCAGCCGCCTGGCCCTGGACGAACGCGCCCTGACTCGTGTGCTCGACCTCTACCTGGCCCTGTTGCGCGCCGTGCCCTACTCGCCTCACGCCACCCTGCCGGAAAGCGACGGCCAGGCGCTGACCCAGTACGTGCAAAGCATGGGCCTGCTGGCCGAGCAGAAGGACGCCCTGGGCAAGATCCTCTATCTGGACGAGCAGAACGCCGTCCTCATGACCTATTACCGCAACAACGTGCTCCACGTGTTCGCGCTACCAGCGCTGCTCGCCTGCTTCTTCCAGAGCAGCTCGCGCATGAGCCGTGAGCAGATCCTGCGCTACACCCGCGCCCTCTACCCCTATCTGCAAGCCGAGTTGTTCATTCGCTGGGATGCCAGCGAACTGGAAGGGGTGGTGGACCAGTGGCTGGCGGCCTTCGTCGAACAGGGCCTGCTCAAGGTGGAAGGCGACGTCTACGTGCGTCCGGCTCCCAGCTCGCGGCAGTTCGTCTTGCTGACGCTGCTGGCCCGCGCCATCGTGCAGACCCTGCAGCGCTTCTACATGGCCATCGCCCTGCTGCTGAATGCCGGGCAGAACCAGTTGAGCGCCGAGGAACTGGAGGACCTCTGCACCGTCATGGCCCAGCGCCTGTCGATCCTCCACGGCCTGAACGCCCCGGAATTTTTCGACAAGACCCTGTTCCGCCACTTCATTCAGACGATGCTGGACCAGCGCGTGCTGCGCCGGGACGACGCCGGCAAGCTGAGCTACCACGAACTGCTCGGCGAACTGGCCGAAGGCGCAGCCAAGCGCGTGCTGCCGGCGGAGATTCGCCTGTCTATCCGCCAGGTGGCCTTCGACCGCCAGGCAGAGTCCGAACCGACAGCCCCGGTGGAAGCCGACTGAGCCTCGCACCAGGCCCCGACGGGCCTGGCCTTCCCTTTCAGGACAGTTCTCACAGCACAACCGGACAGTTGCCGACAGGCTTGCTCCGGGCCGCTCCGTACCATTCGGCGCTGCACTGCTCTCGGTCACCCGAACGCATCTCCGCCCTGAACACGGAAGCCCACCCATGCTGCTGAGAACCATCACCGTCGAGAACGAAGCCCGGGAAGCGGTAAACGCCGCCATCCTGTGCAGCTTCGCCATCCCCCAGATCGACCGCAACATCCTCGTCTACACCCTCAACGAAGAGGGGCGCCAGGGCACCTCCAGGGTGTACGTCGCCAGCGCCGTTCCCCAGGAAAATGGCTACCGGCTGGAAAAGCTGGGCTCCCGACAGGAATGGCAATACGCGGTGCAGGTGCTGAAGCAGATCACCAAGGGGGACGACCAGTGAGCGGATCGGAAGAACTGAAGTTCCACTTCGTTGACCTTCGAGGCGACATCTCCGGCCCGGACGAAAACCCCGCCTCAGCAACTGACCACCACAGCCTGTCGATCAACAGGACCTCGGTGCACAAGCTGATCGCCACCCGCGAGAGCAGCAATACCGGCGAGCCGCTGCCCGCCACTACGCCATCGCCGCGAGAGGAGTCCGTCGCCAAGGAACGTATCTCCAGCCTGGCCGACGCGAAGCCCGCTCCGACGGCGCCCGTCGAGGGGGTCGTGGCACCCGCGGTTGCAGAGCTGGCCCGCGAGCAGGAGGGGGCCCTGGACACACAGCCACAGGCCATCAGGCTGCCGACCGAACCGGCTGAAGCCTCGCCCGAGGCCGCGGTCCGGGCGGAGCCCTGGCAAGGTTCGCGTGCCTCGATCAATGGCCTGGTCCTGGGCGCAGATTTCAGCCTGCCGTCTCCCGTACACGAAGACACCGAGGCGCCCGACGTCGCTCCCCATGTTCCGGAAGCTCCCGCCGAAGCAACAGCGGACCGACCGGACGACGCCGCTGCGGTGAACAAAGCCGAGGTACCGCTGGAGCCACAGGACATGCTCGACCTGAACGCCGAGATCAAGGCGGAAATGCAACCTGCCACCCAGGACGACGAACCCGAGCCGACATTCGAAGCGGCCGTCGAAGAGCGCCCGCAAGAGCAGCCGCTGCACGCCCCACAGCCAACCCTCACGCCATCCCTCGGCAGCGATACCGACAATGTCCTCAGCGACGTGCAGAGCACCCTCAACTCCCTGGCGGACATGGCCAAGGGGCTGACCCAGCAGAAGCAGGATGCGGCGCGGCAGCAGGAAAGCCTGGAGCAGCGCAAGGCGCAGCTCCACGAGCGGGAGCGTCAGTTGGCGGATAAGGAAGAGCAATTGCGGTTGCTGGAGACCCGCCTGGCGCAGGAAGTCGCCACCCTGGAGCTCAATGCCCAGGACAACGCACGCGCCCTGGCCGAACGCAGCGCCGCCCTCAAGGCCCTGGCGGAAAACGTCGAGGCGCGTGATCGCGCTACAGCCAAGATGGCGGACAACCTGCGTCTGGAGAAACAGCGCTACGACGAATTGGCCGAGGCGTTGCATCGCCGTCTGGATGCCCTGGACGAGCGCGAGGCTGCGCTGAACAGGAGGGACGACGAACTGGCCGAAAACCTCAAGCAACTGGTCGGCGCCAAGGACAGGTTCCGCAATCTGGTGCGAACCTTCAACGAAACGGTGCAGTTCAACAACGCCCTCAATGCCATTTCCGGCAAGGCACTGGAAGACTGACTCGCCAGCGCATCCATGTATCGCCCCCGAGCCGGGGGCGATGTCGTTTCAAGGGATCGATCAGCCAGCATGGCCTGGCGCACTGCGTCTTCTATAGTGGGTCCTGCCTGCTTCTCCCCTTTCCAGAGGTACCCATGAAAGCCCTGCCCCTGATCCTCGCCAGCAGCCTGCTGGCTGCCTGCGCCGGCCAGCAGGCCAGCGAAACCCGCTATCTGGAAGGCGAAGTCTTCTACTTGCAGCGCATCGCCCTGCCGCCGAGCGCCATCCTCAGCGTCAGCCTGCAGGATGTCTCCCTGGCCGATGCCCCTGCCATCGAGCTTGCCCGCCAGCAAGGGCAGGTACAGGGCCAGGTGCCCCTGGCGTTCCGCCTCGACTACGCCCCCACCAAGATCCAGGCCAACCACCGCTATGCGGTCAGCGCTCGGATCGAGCTGGATGGCAAGCTGATGTTCGTCAGTACCGAGCAGCACTCGGTTAGACTCGACGGTACCGACCCGCAGCCATTGCGCATAAAGGTCGACCCGATCCGTTGAAAGCTGATCACGATCCGCCGCGCGCGGAACCGCGAACAGACGCTCTGTCCCACCAACAGCCACAAGGATGCTGTCATGATCAGAATTACCGCTCTTTGCGCCGGGCTTGCCCTGTCCGCCAGCGCCTTTGCCCTGTCCCTCGCCGACCTCAGCCAGCAGGATGCCAGCGGCGGCCTGAAGGACGCCCTGACCCAGGGCGCCAAGGTGGCCGTGCAGCAATTGGGCAAGCCTGGCGGCTTTTCGAACAACCCCGAAGTGCGCATCGAACTGCCGGGCAACCTCGGCAAGGCCGCCAAGACCATGAAGATGATGGGCATGGGCGCCCAGGTGGAACAGCTGGAAGCCAGCATGAACAAAGCTGCCGAGGCCGCCGTACCGGAAGCCCAGGCGCTGCTGGTGGATGCGGTGAAGAAGATGACCGTACAGGACGCCAAGAGCATCCTCGGTGGCCCGGACGATGCCGCCACCCAGTATCTGAACAAGACCAGCCGCGATCAGTTGCGCGCCAAGTTCCTGCCCATCGTCAAGCAGGCCACCGACAAGGTCGGTCTGGCCCAGCAATACAACAGCTTCGCCGGCCAGGCCGCGAGCTTCGGCGTGCTGGACGCCAAGAGCGCCAATGTCGAGAACTACGTGACCGAAGAAGCGCTGGATGGGCTGTTCAAGATGATCGCCGAGCAGGAGGCCAGCATCCGTCAGAACCCGGCGGGCGCGGCCACCAGCCTGGCGAAGAAGGTATTCGGGGCGCTTTGACAATTTGCCCGATAAACGAAAAGCCCGGTTTGATGCCGGGCTTTTTTGTAGGAATTCGGTGCAGCCTCTGCCTCGGCACAAGCCCCGTGGGGGCGAATTCATTCGCCAAGCAGAACGCAGTTCTGCCATAGGTTGGAGTCAAGGAACACCGCCTCACCCAACCTGGGGCGTACTCTTCGGCTTCATCACCTCCACCCGCGCGTCCCCCAGCGCCTCATCAAGCCCCTGGTGGAACCATCTCAGCGCCTGCTCGAAACGTCCGTGCCACAGCTGCCCGGCCGCACCGGCCTGGATTCCTTTCTGCACCCTCGCAGCCAAGGCGAAGTCCTCCTCCAGCGCCGAATAGAGAATGGCGTTGTTCTTCTGGAAGTAACGCAGCGCCTTCTCCGTGGCCGGCTCCTCCGGCAGCAGCGTATGGCCCAATACCCGCGTCGCCTGCGGGCCATCAGGGAATACGGTGGAGAAGGCGATATGGTCCGGCTCCACCAGCACCAGGGTATTGGGCCAGAGGAAATACAGCAGGTTGCCGTGACGACGCAGGTCCCAGTCCCGCTCGGGCTGGTCGAGGATCTCCCGCAGATTCCGCTTCACGTAGTAGTTGCGAATATGCCGGCCAAAGCGATCGAACAGCCCCAGGTTGGGCCAGAACAGGTGATCGATGGTGGCCTGATGCGCCTTGGCAACGTGGTAGTTCTCCAGGAAGGTGTCGATGGTCAGCTTCCAGTTCACCGGGCGGCGGATGTCCTGCGGATCGAACAGCACATGACTGTCCAGGGCGAAGCTGTCGAAGTCGGCGAGAATCTGCTCGCCAAAGAAGGTATCCAGATCCAGCGCCGGCCCCTCCGAATGGCGCGCCCAGACGGCGCCGAAGCGTTCGGCCACTGGCACTTCGGTGAGGTTGAGGCAGGCCCGGTCAATGCCCTCGAAGCCATAGCCGTGGGGGATTCCCCTCAACTGGCCATCAGGGTTGTAGGCCCAGGCGTGGTACGGGCAGACGAATACCCGGTTGCGCCCGGCGACTTCACCCACCAGTTGGGTGCCCCGGTGTTTGCAGACGTTGAGGAATCCCCGGAGTCGCCCCTGTTCATCGCGGGTCAGCAGCAGCGGTGCCAGCAGGTCACGGGTGATGAAGTGGCCGGGGGCGATCTCGCTGGAGCGAGCCACCAGCAGGGGTTCACAACGCAGCACTTCGTCCCGCTCACGACGGTAGCGTTCCTCGTTGAGATAGACGTCTACCGGCAGCGCCGAAGGCGCCTCCACGCAATCGGAAACGCCCTGCTCCACCAAAGCCAGGGTTCGCTTGAGCAACTCCACCTGCGTCACGTGCTGCATGGGCACCTCGTCCTGTTCGGGTTGGCGGTGACAAGCCCGGCCAGTCTCTGCCTGGACATCGGCGACGCCAAGGGTGAGGGACGAAGAGGCCTAGTGATTGGCGGAAACAGCCGAGCGCCCATGAAAAAGGCCCCCGAAGGGGCCTTTGTCGTCAATGGCTCGGCTGGGCGTCTGGCGCCAGGACCGGACGGCTTTCCTTGGCCTCCGCCGGTTTGACCCGGAACCAGGCTGCATAGAGCGCCGGCAGGAACAACAGCGTCAGGGCGGTGGCGACGATCAGGCCACCCATGATGGCCACCGCCATGGGGCCGAAGAACACACTGCGGGACAGCGGGATCATCGCCAGCACGGCTGCCAGGGCAGTCAGCACGATGGGCCGGAAACGCCGCACCGTGGCCTCGACAATGGCGTTCCAGCGGTCCATGCCATGGGCGATGTCCTGTTCGATCTGGTCCACGAGGATCACCGAGTTGCGCATGATCATCCCCGCCAGGGCGATGGTGCCGAGCATGGCGACAAAGCCGAACGGCTGGCGGAATACCAGGAGGAATAGCGTCACGCCAATCAGCCCCAGAGGTGCAGTGAGGAACACCATGGCCGAGCGCGAGAAGCTCTTCAGCTGCAGCATCAGCAGGGTCAGCACCACCACGACGAAGAGCGGCATGCCGGCGTTCACCGACTTCTGTCCGCGGGACGAATCCTCCACCGTGCCCCCCACTTCCAACAGGTAGCCATCCGGCAATTCGGCGCGGACCGGGTCCAGGGTCGGCAGGATTTCCTTCACCAGGCTGGCCGGCAGTGACTTGTCGTAGATGTCGGCGCGCACGGTGACGGTGGGCAGGCGGTTGCGGTGCCAGATGATGCCTTCCTCGAAGCCGTACTCCAGCGTGGCGATCTGCGACAGCGGGACGCTGCGACCGTTGTCCGTGGGCACCGCCAGGCTCGGCAGCAGGGCCAGCTCCTGACGCTCGCGCACGGTACCGCGCAGGAGAATCTCGATCAGCTCGTTGTCCTCACGGTACTGGCTCACCGGCGACCCCGTCAGGGCGCTCTGCAGGAAGCGCGACAAGTCGGCAGTGCTCACGCCCATGGCGCGGGCTCGGTCCTGGTCGATGTTCAGCCGCACTACCTTGCTCGGTTCCTCCCAGTCCAGGTGCACGTTCACCACGTGGGGGTTCTCGCGCACCTTGTCGGCCACCTTGCGAGCCAGGGCGCGGACTTCGTCGATGTGCTCGCCGGAGACGCGGAACTGCACCGGGTAGCCCACTGGCGGGCCGTTCTCCAGACGCGAGATGCGGCTGCGCAGGGTGGGGAATTCGTCGTTCAACGTCTGGATCAGCCAGGTGCGGATCTCCTCCCGCTCCTCGATGGATTTCGCCTGGACCACGAACTGGGCAAAGCTGGCCGCCGGCAGTTGCTGGTCCAGGGGCAGGTAGAAGCGCGGCGAGCCAGTACCGACGTAGGCCACGTAGTTATCCACACCCGGTTGTTCCCGCAGAAGCTGCTCCAGGCGCTTCACTTCGGCCTCGGTATTGGCCAGGGAGGAGCCTTCGCCGAGCTTGAGATCCACCATCAGTTCCAGGCGCCCGGACGGCGGGAAGAATTGTTGTGGAACCAGGCGGAACAGGCCGATGGACGCAATGAAGGCGACCAGGGTCAGCAGGATCACCGTCTTGCGCCGCCGCACGCACCACTCCACCACGCGGCGGAAGCGCTGATAGAAAGGCGTGGAGTAAGGATCGTGGCCCTTGGTGCTACCGCCATGCTTCTTCGCGTGGAGCTTGGCCAGGTCCGGCAACAGGCGGTCGCCCAGGTAGGGAACGAACACCACCGCGGCGATCCAGGACACCAGCAGGGCGATGGCCACCACCTGGAAGATCGAGCGGGTGTATTCACCGGTACCGGATTGAGCGGTGGCGATGGGCAGGAAGCCGGCGGCGGTGATCAGGGTGCCGGTGAGCATGGGGAACGCCGTGCTGGTCCAGGCGTAGCTGGCGGCCTTGAGACGGTCGTAACCCTGCTCCATCTTGATGGCCATCATCTCCACCGCGATGATCGCGTCGTCCACCAACAGGCCCAGCGCGAGCACCAGGGCGCCGAGTGAAATCTTGTGCAAGCCGATGCCGAGGTAGTACATCACGGCAAAGGTCATGGCCAGCACCAGCGGGATGGACAGGGCCACCACCAGGCCTGTGCGCAGACCGAGGGAGAAGAAGCTCACCAGCAGCACAATCACCAGCGCTTCGGTGAGCACGCGGACGAACTCCCCTACCCCGGCTTTCACGGCTGCGGGCTGGTCGGACACCTTGCGCAGCTGCATGCCGGCCGGAAGGTTCTGCTGCAGGCGGGCGAACTCGGTTTCCAGTGCCTGTCCAAGCACCAGGATGTCGCCGCCGGGCTTCATGGAAACGGCGAGGCCGATGGCGTTCTCGCCCATGAAGCGCATGCGCGGCGCCGGCGGGTCGTTGAAGCCACGGCGCACGTCCGCCACGTCGCCGATGCGGAATGTGCGATCCCCCACACGGATGGGGAAGTCGCGGATTTCCTTCACCGAGTCGAAACGGCCGGACACCCGCAACTGCACGCGATCACTGGGGGTCTCGAAGAAGCCGGCAGCGGCCACGGCGTTCTGTTCCTCCAGGGCCTGCTGCACGGCGGCCAGGGGTAAGCCGAGGGTGGCTGCCTTCACGTTCGACAGCTCGATCCAGATCTTCTCGTCCTGCAGGCCAAGCAGCTCCACCTTGCCCACATCCTTGACCCGCTGCAGTTGCAGTTGGATGCGGTCGGCATAGTCCTTGAGCACGGCGTAGTCGAAGCCTTCGCCAGTCAGTGCATAGATATTGCCGAAGGTGGTGCCGAACTCGTCATTGAAGAAGGGGCCCTGGATACCCGGCGGCAAGGTGTGGCGGATATCGCTGATCTTCTTGCGGACCTGATACCAGAGCTCGGGGATCTCACTGGAATGCATCGAGTCGCGGGCGATGAAGGTCACCTGGGACTCACCGGGGCGAGAGAACGAGATGATCTTGTCGTACTCGCCGGTCTCCATCAGCTTCTTCTCGATGCGTTCGGTGACCTGGCGGGACACTTCCTCGGCGCTGGCGCCCGGCCAGTTGGTGCGTACCACCATGGCCTTGAAGGTGAAGGGCGGGTCTTCGCTCTGCCCCAGCTTGGTGTAGGAAATGGCCCCGACAATGCCGAGCAGCAGCATGATGTAGAGGACGATCTGGCGATTCTGCAGCGCCCAGGCGGAAAGGTTGAAGTTCACGGCCGCTTACTCCTTGGCCACCAGCTTCACCGAGCGATTGGCGCGGTCCACCGGCCGAACCTGCTGACCTTCGCGCAGCACCTGCACGCCGGCGGCCACGACCCAGTCCTCGGGTTTCAGACCTTCGAGCACCGGCACGCGGTCTTCACCATAGGGTCCGACGCGTACCAAGCGGCGCTTCAACGTGGAGTCCATGGGATCGACCACCCAGACATAGGGCTGGCCGGCCTCGGCGGTCAGTGCCGAGAGGGGCACGGAGAGCGGCACCGAGCCATTGTTGCGAATGAAGACGCGGGCGCTCTGGCCCAGTTCCGCCGGCACCTTGCCGTTGGCGAAGGCAACCCTCGCGGCGAAGGTGCGGGATTGCGGGTCAGCGGCTGGGGCCAGCTCACGGATGCGCGCCGGGAAGCGCTGGCCAGGCACCGACCAGAGTTCCACCGCCACGTCCTGACCCACCTTGAAGCGATCGATAGCGTGTTCCGGCAGGCTGATCAGGACCTCACGCTCGCCGTCGGCGGCCAGCGTGAAGACCGTCTGCCCGGCAGACACCACCTGACCCACCTCCGCGCGGCGGCTGGCGATCACGCCATCCTGGGAAGCACGCAGCACGGTGTAGGCGGCCTGGTTGCTGGCGACGTTGAATTCGGCCTTGATCTGCTTCACCCGCGCCTCGCCAGCGCGGTACTGGTTCTCCACGTTGTCGTATTGGGAGCGGCTGATCATCTGGCGGTCCAGCAGCGTGCGATAGCGATCACGCTCGGCCTTCACCAGCTTGAGGTTGGCCTCGGCCGCCGCCACCTGGGCCCGGCTGGCCTCCAGTTGCAGGCGTACGTCCTCGGGGTCCAGCTCGGCCAGGGGCTGATCCTTCTTCACCCGCTGCCCTACCTCCACCACGCGCTTGGCCACCTTGCCGCCGATGCGGAAGGCCAGCTCCGGCTCGTAGCGCGCCCGCACCTCGCCCGGGAAGGTATCCACCGCGTCCGCCGCCGGCTCCGGCTGCACCACCATGGCCGGACGCACCACCTGCTGCACGGGCTCGCCATTGCCGCAGGCCGTGATCAGAAGTGAAAGGGACAGGGGCAGAGCGAGGGGCAAGGCATGGCGAAACATGATGAATGACCTTTCGCGAAGAGCAGCTGGAATATTTATACTGATGGGTATAGTAAAAATAGCAAACTCACCAGTCCAGTATTTAGAAAGAAATGTCAGACAATTCTTTTCCGACCAGCGGCCCCGGCCGCCCGAAAGATCCAGCGAAAAGGAAGGCGATTCTGGAAGCCGCCAAGAACCTTTTCCTGAGGAACGGCTACGACGGCAGCAGCATGGATGCCATTGCCGCCGAGGCCGGAGTATCCAAACTGACGGTGTACAGCCACTTCACCGACAAGGAGACCCTGTTCTCCGCTGCGGTGAAGGCCAAATGCGAGGAGCAACTGCCCGAGCTGCTGTTCGAACTGCCGCCTGACGCCAGCATCGAGAGTGTGCTGCTGAACATCGGTCGCAGCTTCCATGAGTTGATCAACAGCCGCGAGTCGGTGGAACTGCACCGGGTGATGGTGGCGGCAGCCAGCCAGAACCCGAAACTGGCGCGGATGTTCTACGAGGCGGGCCCACAGCAGGTGCTGCAGGAAATGACCGGGCTGCTGACCCAGGCGAAGCACGCCGGCAAGCTACGCATCGAAGAGCCGCTGAACGCCGCCGAGCACTTCTTCTGCCTGATCAAGGGCGGACACAACTTCCGCCTGCTGATCGGCTATACCCCAGCCCTGGAAGGTGACGAAGCCGAGCGGCATGTGCGTGAGGTGGTGGAGCTGTTCGTCCGGGCCTACCACCCCTGATCCGTTCGTAGGATGTTGAGCGTGCGAAACCCATCAGTCGCGGTCCGTATGGGTTTCGTGCCTCAATCCATCCTGCGGCCCTGATCAGGCGCCGAGCTTCTTCTTTGGATAGATGTCGTACCGGCTGGATTTCCCTTCCAGCGCAAAACTCGGCTTGGCGCCCTCGATGATCGGTGCCTTGCGCGGGCGCTTCACCACCACCCGGTGGCTGGCCAGGGCCATGGCAGCTTCCAGCAAGGCCGGAGCGTCCTGATCGTCACCCACCAGGGGACGGAACAGGCGCATCTCCTTCTTCACCAGGGCGCTCTTGTCCCGATGCGGGAACATGGGGTCCAGGTAGATCACCTGAGGCGCTTCCCCCTGCCAGTTGCGCATCAGTTCGATGGCGTTGCCCTGCAGCAAGCGCATACGCGCCACGATGGCAGCGGTTTCCAGGTCGTGACCGGCGCGGGCCAGACCATCTTCCAGCAGTGCCGCGATCAGGGGCTGGCGTTCGATCAGGGTCATCTCGCAGCCCAGGGTGGCCAGCACAAAGGCATCCCGCCCCAGGCCGGCAGTGGCATCCAGCACCCGGGGACGAATTCCCGACTGGACGCCCACCGCCTTGGCGATCATCTGCCCGCTGCCACCGCCGAACTTGCGCCGGTGAGCGGCCGCGCCCTCGACGAAGTCCACCCGCACCGGGCCCGGCGAGTCCGGCCCGAGTTGCAGCAACTGCAAGCCGTCGGCGCCCAGTTGCAGGGCGAAGTCCGCGTCCCCTTCGCACGTCAGCCCCAGGCGCGCAGCCCAGGCGTCCAGCGCCTCGGAAAAGGCCGGTTCCAGGGCTTCTGCCCGGACCCTGACTTGCTCTTGACTCATCGATTCAACAACCCCTGGGAAAAACCCGCGCATTCTGCCAGAGCCGGCGGCCAGCGTCCCGCACGCATGTGCGGGGCACTCAGGGGGTGAACAGGTCGTTGATGCGATCGAAGGGGATGGCCTGCCCCATGGCCGCCAGATTGCCCTGGCGAAGTTCCCCGGCCGCATGGAAGAAGGCGCCATAGGCCACTCGCGCCAGGTTCGAGCCAACGCTGACCCGCTTCACCCCGAGCTCGGCCAGCTCTTCCAACCCCAGCTTCAGGCTGGGCGACCCCACCAGCACATTCACCGGGCGCGGCGCCACGGCCCGCACCACTTCGCCAATTTGCTCGCGGGTCATCAGACCCGGTGCATAAAGCACATCCGCCCCAGCCTCGGCATAGGCCACCAGTCGACGTAACGTGTCGTCCAGATCAGGCCGGCCGTGGAGGAAGTTCTCCGCCCGAGCCGCCAGAGTGAACGGGAAGCCGAGGTCCTTGGCCGCCGCCACGGCGGCGCGGATGCGTTCCGTCGCCATCTCCAGCGAATAGATAGGATCGCTGGCACGGCCACTGGCGTCTTCGATGGAACCACCCACCAAGCCGACTCCCGCCGCGGCACGAATGGTGGCGGCGCAGTCCTCGGGGGCATCGCCGTAGCCATTCTCCAGGTCTGCCGCCACCGGCAGGGGCGTAGCCTCGACAATGGCACGGGCATTGGCCAGAGCCTCGTCACGGCTGACGTTGCCTTCCGCGTCCCGCCGGCCAAGGGCGAAGGCCAGGCCGGCGCTGGTTGTGGCCAGGGCGGCGAACCCGAGGTGGGCGAGCATTTTCGCTGATCCGGCATCCCAGGGGTTGGGCAGGACGAACAGGCCGGGGGCGCGATGCAGGGCGGCGAAGGCTTCGCCGCGTTGGGCTTGGGTGGTCATGGCGGACTCCGGAATCATTCGGCAGAGCCCGATAGCCTAGCGCAGGTTTACAGCAGACCGAGTTGCTCGACTGGCGGCTCAGGCAACACCAGTTCCGGCAGTCCCGGCAGCCGCTCCCGCAGATGGGCGTGAAAGCGCAGCGCCTGGGCGGCGGCCAAGTGGTTATCCGGGGTGTGCAGGAAGACGTTGGGCGTCAGGCCCTGCTCGATCCAGCCAGCCACCTTGTCCAGCCAGGGGTCGAGGAAAGGCTGATTGGCGTCCAGGTCGGGTCCACCAATGAAGCGCACCTGCGGGCTGGCACTGAAGGCCGTGGGCCTCACTGGCACACGGGGTTTCTTCGATTGTGCGTGGAGCACCGCCGGGTCCTGGGAACGAACGCTGAACAGCGCCCGCGAATCCAGGCAGATGCGTTCCACGCCACGCTCATGGAGCAGGCGGTTGAGGGCCCGTTCGGCATCGCCCTTGTCGAAGAAGGCCGCGTTGCGCACCTCCACCGCGATGCTCCGGTGACGGAACTCATCCAGCCAGTTGGCCAGTTCCCCCAGCCGTGCGGGGCCGAAGGCCGCCGGCAGTTGCAGCCAGAGCGGCGCCAGGCGAGGCCCCAGCGGCGCCAACAGTTGGAGGAAGGCATCGGTGGCGACGAACTGGTCCCGCAGATCGCCTTCGTGACTGATGTCCCGAGGCACCTTGGCGCAGAAGCGGAAGCCCTCCGGCATGGTCTGGGCCCAGCGCTGCAAGGTGTCGGCGGAGGGACGCGCATAGAAGGTGGTGTTGCCTTCCACCGCGTTGAATACGTGGCAGTAATGGCCAAGGGTGTCGGCAGGACGCAGGTCGGCGGGGTAGAAACTGCCTCGCCAGGCCGGCTCGTTCCAGGACGGGCAGCCCAGGTAGTAAGGCAGCATCAGGCGTAGAGGTCGAGGCCGAGGACTTCGGGAGCGTCGGTTTCGACGGCGAAGCGGGCGGTGGTGCTGTAGCTGGCGATGGCCTGGGCGGCGCGGTTGCTGATGCCGCGCTGCTGGATCAGGTCCTGCGGACGGCTCGGCAGGCTCTCCCCTGGCGCATTGCCGGCCTGGACACGACGGGCTTGAGCAATCTGTTCGTAGCCCTGGGTCGAGGAGGGGGTGGACGGCTGATCGCGACGAGCCTCCTCTTCGCGCTGGACCTCACGGAAAGGCGTGACCGCGCCACCCTGACGAGAGCTGCGTTCCAGCGGATAGGAAGAGGTGAAGCCATCGATGCGCATCAGTTACTGCTCGGCAATGCTGGCGTTTCGAAATGAATGCCGGTGGACTCTAGCCGCCCTCCCCCGCCTTGGCAATCAGGGGTGCAGGGGCAGCTGAAAGCATTCTACTGCGGCGCCTTGGGCGTGGCGACATTGTCCCGCAGGTAGACCGGCTGCGCCTGATCAGCGGGGACGCACTCGCCTCGCGCCCAGGCGAAGCGGGCCAGGGTCAACAGGTCCTCGGCATGGGGCAGCAGCGCCGGAGACTGGCCGCTGACCTGCACCGGAATCCGCGCCGCGAAGGTGCCCCAGCCTGTACCAGCACCGTACCAATCGCCACTGGCATCGCGCGGCAACTGCGCCCGCTCGGGCGGCAGCACGGCTTCCACGCCAGCCAGGCGCATCTCGCCGGCGTCCAGGCGGTAGCAGCCCCAGTAGACCTCGTCCATGCGCGCATCGATGGCAGACGCTACCTGGGCAACGCCCTGCTCGCGGTGGGCACGCTGGGCCAGCACGGCCAGATCGGAAATCGGCAGAACCGGACGATCCAGAGCGAAAGCCAGTCCCTGGACGACACCAATGGCGATCCGAACGCCGGTGAAGGCGCCCGGCCCGCGACCGAAGGCAATGGCATCCACCGCGGCCAGGGGCAGCCCGGCTTCGCCCAGCAGGTTCTGGATCATCGGCAGCAAGCGCTGGGCGTGCAGACGCGGGATCACCTCGTAGTGGCTGAGCACCTTGCCGTCATGCAACAGGGCAACGGAGCAAGCTTCGGTGGCGGTATCCAGGGCCAGCAGAGTGGTCATCGATCAGTCCAAGCGCAGAAAAAAGGCGGGCATTATAAACGCCAACGGCCCGCAAGCGGGCCGTTGGTCAGATACGGGCTTCAACTCAGCTGAGGGCAGCCAGCACCTTGGCGGTGATCTCGTCTACCGAACCCACGCCAGCAACTGCGCTGTACTTCGGGGTGCCTTCGGCAGCGGAGAGCTGCTGGTAGAAGTCCACCAGCGGCTTGGTCTGGGAGTGGTAGACCGCCAGACGCTTGCGCACGGTCTCTTCCTTGTCGTCATCGCGCTGGATCAGGTCTTCACCGGTCTCGTCGTCCTTGCCGGCGACCTTCGGCGGATTGTGCTCGACGTGGTAGACGCGGCCGGAAGCCGGATGCACACGGCGGCCAGCGATGCGGCCGACGATTTCCTCGTCGTCCACGGCAATTTCAACCACGTGATCGATGGTCACGCCGGCTTCCTTCATGGCTTCAGCCTGAGGAATGGTGCGCGGGAAACCGTCGAAGAGGAAACCATTGGCGCAATCCGGCTGGGCAATGCGCTCCTTGACCAGGTTGATGATCAGGTCGTCGGAAACCAGGCCACCGGCATCCATCACGCTCTTGGCCTGCAGGCCCAGTTCAGTGCCGGCCTTGACCGCTGCGCGCAGCATGTCACCGGTGGAGATTTGCGGAATGCCGAATTTCTTGGTGATGAAGCCAGCTTGAGTACCTTTGCCGGCACCGGGGGCCCCCAGCAGAATCACGCGCATCGATGTGCTCCTCAAAGATTTTGTTTTCAGATCGGTCGGATTCGCCTCATGGGGCCAATCTCAGAATAGGTTTTTCGGCGTCGCTGTCGGGCCAAAAGGACGTTCAAGATACACAGCGCCCCCATAGCGCACAAGACGCCGGAAGTTGGAGGGAAACGGGCCTCAACCGGTGTTCCGGAGGCCCGCTGCGATGCCCGCCACGCTCACCAGAAGGGCCTGTTCCAGCGGCCCTTCGGCGTGCTGTTCGCAACGTCTGGAACGGGCCAGGAGCTCCGTCTGGAGCAGGTGAAGCGGGTCCAGGTAGGTATTGCGCACACTGATCGCCTCCCGGGTCTCCGGGCTCATCGCCAACAGCTCCGACTGGCCGGTCAGAGCCAGTACCGAAGTACCGGCCTGCGACAATAGGTCGCGTAACTGCGCACCCAGGGGTTTCAGCTCGTCCGGCACCAGCCGCTCGTCGTAGAGCGCCGCGATATTGGCGTCAGCCTTGGCCAGGACCATCTCCAGCATGTCGATGCGGGTGGCGAAGAATGGCCAGCGCTCGCGCATCCGTACCAGCAAGGGTCCTTCACCCCGCTGCTGGGCGCTGGCCAGAGCGGTTTCCCAGCCCAGCCAGGCCGGCAGCATAAGGCGCGTCTGGGTCCAGGCGAAGATCCACGGGATCGCCCGCAAACTCTCCACACCACCAGCGCGGCGCTTCGCCGGACGGCTGCCCAGGGGCAGACGGCCCAGCTCCTGCTCCGGGGTCGCCTGGTGGAAGTAGTCGACGAACTGCGGGTGCTCGCGCACCACCGCCCGATAAGCGGTGACGCCATCGGCAGCCAGTCGGTCCATGGCCGCCCGCCAGGCAGGCTCAGGCTCCGGTGGCGGCAGCAGGGTCGCCTCCAGCACGGCAGCCAGGTAGGTGTTGAGGTTCTGTTCGGCGATGCCGGGAAGGCCGAACTTGAAGCGGATCATTTCCCCCTGCTCGGTGGTGCGGAAACGCCCCGCTACCGACCCCGGGGGTTGCGACAGGATGGCCGCGTGGGCCGGACCACCGCCGCGCCCCACGGTGCCACCGCGACCGTGGAACAGCAGCAGTTCGACCTGGTGCCCACGGCAGACTTCCACCAATTGCTCCTGGGCGCGGTACTGCGCCCAGGCGGCCGCCACGGTGCCGGCATCCTTGGCCGAGTCGGAGTAGCCAATCATCACCTCCTGAGGGCCGTGCAGCCGTGCGCGGTAGCCCGGCAGGCCCAGCAGGCGGTCGATGGCCGGTGCGGCGTTATCCAGGTCAGCCAGGGTTTCGAAAAGTGGCACCACGCGAATCGGCCGTTGCAACCCGGCTTCCTTGAGCAGCAGTTGCACCGCCAGCACGTCGGAGGGTTCGCCGGCCATGGAGATCACGTAGGAACCAAGGGAGACCGCCGGCGCATTGGCGACCACGCGGCAGGTGGCCAGCACCTCGGCGGTGTCTGCCGAGGGGTGGTAGTGCGGCGGCAGCAGCGGACGACGGTTGTCCAGCTCACGCTGGAGGAAGGCCAATCGGTCCTCCTCCTCCCATTCGGCGTAGTTGCCCAGCCCCAGATAGTCGGTGATTTCGCCCAGCGCCGCGGCGTGCCGGCCAGCATCCTGGCGGATGTCCAGGCGCACCAGGAACAGCCCGAAGGCAGCGGCGCGACGCAGACAATCCAGCAGCGCACCGTCCGCGATCACACCCATGCCGCAGGCATGCAGCGAGTGATAGCAGAGCTCCAGGGGTTCCAGCAGTTGGGCGTTCTCATGGAGCACCTCGGGCCCTGGCGGAATCTCCCGCTCCAGCGCCGCTTCGGCCCAGGCGCGGGTGGCACGCAGGCGCTCGCGCAGTTGCTTGAGCACGGCGCGGTAGGGCTCGGGATGGACGCCCACGCTCACCCGCAGCTCGTCGCTGGCCTGCTGCATGGACAACTCGGCGGCCAGTTGGTCGACATCGCGCAGATAGAGGTCGGCGGCCATCCAGCGCGCCAGCAACAGGACCCGCCGGCTGACCGTGGCGGTGACATTGGGATTGCCATCGCGGTCGCCCCCCATCCACGAGGCGAATCGCAGGGGCGCGGCCGTCAACGGCAGGTGCAGGCCGGTGGCGGCGTGCAGCACCTGGTCCACGTGGCGCAACACATTGGGCAGCGCCTGCCAGAGGGAATGCTCGATCACCGCGAAGCCCCATTTCGCCTCGTCCACCGGTGTCGGCCGGCTGCGGCGGATTTCTTCCGTGTGCCAGGCCTCGGCAATCAACCGCAGCAGGCGTTGCCGCACCCGCTGGCGCTCCGCATCGCTGAGGTCGCCGTGGTCCTGGGCGGCCAGTTGGGCGGCCATGGCGTCGTACTTCTGGATCAGGGTACGGCGGGAGACTTCGGTGGGGTGGGCGGTCAGCACCAGCTCGATATCCAGCCGCCCCAATTGCCGGGCCAGTTGCTCAGGACCGTGGCCCGCAGCCAGCAGGCGCTGCAGCAGGTCGCCCAGCACGCGATCCTCGAAGGGCTGGGGCTCGCCCGGTGCACGGCGGCGGATGCGGTGGTACTGCTCGGCGATATTGGCCAGGTTGAGGAACTGGTTGAAGGCGCGGGCCACGGGCAGCAACTCGTCCTCGCTGAGCCCATCGAGGGTTTCGTAGAGCTGGCGCTCCCCCTGGGCCGAGCCCTTGCGCCCAGCCTTGGCACCCTTGCGGATGCGCTCGATCTTGTCGAGGAAGGCCTCGCCCAGTTGGGCGCGGATCGTGTCGCCGAGCAACTCCCCGAGCAGGTGGACGTCTTCCCTCAGGCGTGCGTCGATTTCGGCCATAAGCGTCTCTCCATCCTGAATGCGGCTTCCAGATTGCCGAGCGCGCCATGCTGCGACAAGGGCGCGACGAACGGCAATTCCAGACGCTTCCGCGAGCTAGTCTGAAGATTAGCCGCCATCACGAATGACGACTCCCGGGCGGCAGAGATCGCCTGGTGCTTCGCAGCCACCCACCACCACGTGGGAAGAGGATGAGGTGTCTATGAAGATCCGAGAACTGGTCAGCCATTGGGAGCAGAACGCCAAGGGTCGCCTGACCCGCAGCCAATACAGCATTCACCTGGACCTGGAGTCCGCCGCCCGCCTTGCCGCCTTGTCCGAGATGTACCCCAAGCGCAGCGTCGAGGAACTGATCGGCGAGCTGATAGGCGCCGCCCTGGAGGAGCTGGAAACCAGCTTCCCCTACGTCAGGGGCAGCCAGGTGGTCGCCACGGATGAACAGGGCGACCCGCTTTACGAGGACATAGGGCCGACGCCCCGTTTCCTGGCGCTTTCGCGCCGCTACCTTCAGCAGTTGAGTGAGCAGCGGGAAAGCACCAACCACTAAAAGCCCGCCGCCGGACTTAGCCCCGCCGATGCACGCCCGGTACGTGCAGATGACCTGCGTGCGCGCATTCTTCGCTGGTCACCGGCGGCGGCCCCGGCTGCTCCAGTTCACGGAGGATGGCGCAGGCCTCGCTGGCGCCGTCACCGTTGCAACGCGCCTGCAGGTCTCGCAGCTGGCTGCGCAGGGACTGGAGTTCCGCGATGCGTACCTCCACATGGTGCAGGTGCTCCTCGATCAGCCGGTTGGCGGTACCGCAATCAGCTTCGGGACGGTCGCGCAGGGCCAGCAGGGCGCGGATTTCTTCCTGGGTCATGTCCAGCGAGCGGCAGTGGCGGATGAAGGACAGCCGCTCCACATGGGCCACATCGTATTGCCGGTAGTTGCCTGCGCTGCGCGAGGGCTCTGGCAGCAGGCCTTCACGCTCGTAATAACGGATGGTCTCCACCGGGCAGCCGGTGAGGGTGGCCAGTTCGCCGATTTTCATTGCCCGTCTCCGCTTGACTCTGTAGTTGCTACAGGGTGTGCAATGGCAGCCGAATCGTCAAACAGGAATTGACCCATGAGCCAACACTGCTGCCACGACCACGATCACGCGCCCCGCTCCGCCGCACCAGAGCTGGCGGGTGTCGCCGCCAGCGCCGAGCCGCGCTGGAGCAGCCTGCGCATCGACGCCATGGACTGCCCCACGGAGGAACGCCTGATCCGCGACGCCCTCGGCAAGGTCCCGGCCATCGAGGCACTGGAATTCAACCTGATGCAGCGCCTACTGCGGGTGCGCCACCGGTTCGAGGGCGTGGAGCCCCTGCAACGCCTGATCGAAAGCCTGGGCATGCAGGCCGTGCCCCTGGCCGAAGGCGCGCCCGCCACGGCCCCGACACAAGAGAAGAAGCCCTGGTGGCCCCTGGCCCTGGCCGGCCTCGCCGCCCTGGCGGCGGAAGTCTGTGAATGGTTCGCCCTGGCGCCGGAATGGCTGGTCGCCGGCCTCGCCATTCTCGCCATCCTCGGCGCTGGCCTGCCCACCTATCGCAAGGGCTGGATCGCCCTGAAGAACCGCAACCTGAATATCAACGCCCTGATGAGCATCGCCGTCACCGGCGCCCTGCTGATCGGCCACTGGCCGGAAGCGGCCATGGTCAGCGTGCTCTTCGCCATCGCCGAACTGATCGAGGCACGCTCCCTGGAGCGGGCACGGGATGCCATTCGCGGTCTGCTGCAACTGGCCCCCGAACAGGCCACGGTGTTCGAGGGCGGCCAGTGGCGTGAGCGCCCGGCCCGCGACGTGCTGCCCGGCACCCGTCTGCGGGTGCGTCCGGGCGAGCGCATCGCCCTGGATGGCGAGGTACTGAGCGGCCGCTCCAGCGTCAACCAGGCACCCATCACCGGCGAGAGCCTGCCGGTGGAGAAGGACGTGGGCGACCCACTGTTCGCCGGCACCATCAACGGCGAGGGCGAGCTGGAATACCGCGCCACCCGCGCTGCGGACGACAGCACCCTGGCACGCATCATCCACGCCGTGGAAGCGGCCCAGGGCTCGCGGGCGCCGACCCAGCGCTTCGTCGACCAGTTCTCCCGCATCTATACGCCGGTGGTGATCCTGATCGCCGTGTTCACGGCGCTGCTGCCTCCCCTGCTGCTGGGCGGAGCCTGGCTGGAGTGGCTCTACCGCGCCCTTGTGATGCTGGTGATCGCCTGCCCCTGCGCCCTGGTCATCTCCACCCCGGTGACCATCGTCAGCGGTCTGGCGGCGGCGGCCCGTGGCGGCATCCTGGTCAAGGGCGGGGTCTTCCTCGAAACCGGCCGCAAGCTGGCCTGGGTGGCCCTGGACAAGACCGGAACCCTGACCGAAGGCCGACCACGGCAGACCGATGTCGAACTGCTTGAGGCCGATGAACGTGATCCCCGTGCCCTGGCCGCCAGCCTGGCTGCGCGCTCGGACCACCCGGTATCCCAGGCCGTGGCCCGTGCCGCCGAGGAGGATGGCATTGCCCTTTACGCCGTGGACCAACTGGCCGCCCTGCCCGGCCGTGGTGTCAGCGGCCTGATCGAGGGCCGTCGCTACCACCTGGGCAATCACCGCCTGGTGGAAGAACTGGGTCTCTGCTCGAAGGAACTGGAAGCCCGCCTGGACGCTTTGGAATCTCAGGGCAAGACCGTCGTGGCGCTGTGCGGGGAGTCCGCCGTTCTGGCCTTGTTCGCCGTGGCCGACACCGTGCGCGACAACAGCCGTGAAGCCATCCGCCAGCTTCACGACCTGGGGGTGAAGACCCTGATGCTCTCCGGCGACAACCCGCACACCGTGCAGACCATCGCCCGCCAGGTGGGCATGGACGACGCCCGGGGCAACCTGCTGCCGGAGGACAAGCTGGCGGAGATCGGCCTGCGTCAAGCGGGCGGCGTGCCCGTCGGCATGGTGGGCGATGGCATCAACGACGCCCCGGCCCTGGCCCGCGCCGATATCGGCTTCGCCATGGGCGCCGCAGGCACCGACACCGCCATCGAGACCGCCGGAGTGGCGCTGATGGACGATGACTTGCGCAAGCTGCCGCAGTTCATCCGCCTGTCCCGCCGCACCCACGCAGTGCTGATGCAGAACATCAGCCTGGCCCTGGGCATCAAGGCGGTGTTCCTGGTGCTCACCCTGATGGGCCAGGGCACCCTGTGGATGGCGGTGTTCGCCGATATGGGGGCCAGCCTGCTGGTGGTGTTCAACGGGATGAGGTTGTTGTCGGCGAAGTCGTTGCAATAACGCTATGTAGGTTGGGCTGAGGGAAGTTCAAAGCTGCGGCGCCAGGCCCGGACTCCGTCGTTGGGCTTCGTTCCTCAGCACTAACCTACGAAAGCACGTCCTGGTAGAGCTGCGCCATTCGTGCGTCGAAGGCCACCAACAGCGCCTCCTTCAGGCTGCTGCCCGCCGGCCTTGGTCGCTTCAGCTCTTCCACGGCGATGCGCGCCGCCTCTTCCAGCGGATAGCCATACACCCCACAGCTGATGGCGGGAAAGGCAATGCTGGCCAGTCCTTCGGCTTCCGCCAGGGCCAGGCTGTTGCGGTAGCAACTGGCGAGCAGTTCGGGTTCACGGTGGTTGCCTCCGTGCCAGACCGGCCCGACGGTGTGGATCACGAAGCGCGCCGACAGGCGGAAGCCGGGGGTGATGCGGGCCTCGCCCGTGGGGCAGCCGCCGAGGGTGCGGCAGAAGGCGAGGAGTTCGGGGCCGGCGGCGCGGTGGATGGCACCATCCACGCCACCGCCGCCGAGTAGCGAGCTGTTGGCAGCATTGACGATGGCGCCCACGTTCAGCGTGGTGATATCGCCCTGCCAGATTCGAATGTCCATGACGGATACCTCCTTACCGGAGGCTAGCCCGTCAGCGGGTTTCCTGCGGGGTCTCCTGACCCATGCAACGCACGGCCTGCTTCTTGTTGTTCACCAGCACGCCGGTCAGGCCCTTCTGCTGCATATCGAACAGCACCAGCACGCCGTCGATGCACTGGGCCACCTGGGGCGCCGGGTCCAGGGACACCTTGTAGTCCTGGCCGGGGATGGTCTTGAGCATGGTGAAGTCGTTCAGCAGCAGGGCATCCTCGGGCTTGGCGAAGTGCAGGTAGCCGTAATACCAGAGCACGGCCACGGTGCCGACGATGGTGCCAATGCCGGTGAGGATCAGCGGAAGGGGGTTGCGTTCACTCATTGGGGACTCTCTGTATCCGGGACTTCTGCCAGCCGACGCAGCCCGACATATCCGGTCGGGTCTTCGAGGTAAAGCAGCATCACCTTGCGCCAGGTCTTGTCGGCGAAGGTCTGCACGTGGCCGCCACGGACCGGCTGGAACGCCCGCGGCGGGGGCGCAGCTTGATACAAGCGAACGCCGTTGGAAAGGGGCACCACCGGATCGTCGATGCTGTGATAGATCAGCTTGGGCAGGCCTTTCAGTTCACCGATGGCGCGGATGGCGCTGTCGCCATCCGGCACCAGCCAGGACAGCGGCACCTGCAGCGGCCAGGTTATCCAGGCGTTGGAGAGGCTGTACTGCGCCACGTCACGATAACTGGCGGGCACACCATCGAGCACCAGGGCCTTCAAGCCGGCGCGCCGCTCGGGGTGTTCGGCGAGATAGTGCACCGCCAGGGCACCGCCAATGCTCTGGCCCAGCACCACCACCGGCTTGCCTTTGACCTCCGGCGCCAGGTCCAGCCAGGCGAAGGCGGCGTCGATGTCCTGGTACAGCTCCGGCAGGCTGGGAGATCCCTCCGAGCGACCGTAGCCCCGGTAATCCAGCAGCAGCACCTGGTAACCCTGGGCCGGCAGCCACCAGCTTCCGCCCAGATGGGACGCCACATTGCCGCCATTGCCGTGCAGGTGCAGCACCGTGCCCTTCACCTCGACCCCCGGTTTGGCCGGCAGCCACCAGGCGTGCAGGCGGGTGCCATCGGCGGCGGTGAGCTGGATGTCGCGGTACTCCAGCTTGGCCCGCTCCGGCGTGAAGGGTACGTGCTTGTCTGGGTAGAACAGCAGCGAGCTGCAGCCTTGCAGCAGGAGTACGAAGAGGACCAGCAGGAAGCGGGAACCGGGCATGTGCATTTCCTTCCTGGAACATCACTGGCCAGCCCTGCGGGCTGGATGGCGAATGAATTCGCCCCTACAGGGTGTGTGCCGGCATGCAGGGCGAAATCATTCGCCAGGCGCCCCCAAAGGGGCGCCCTACCGGGCATCAAAGGATATTGGCGTAATCCGCCTCGATGCGCTCCAGGCTCAGGTGGTTGAGGAAGTTGGAGAAGCACATCCATGCCGACAGCGCGTTGAGGTCGCGGAACTGCGGCGGCAGGTACTTGGGCGGCACCACCAGCCCTTCATCCACCAGCTGGCGCAGGGTGCGGGTGTCTTCCAGGGTGGTCTTGCCGCAGAACAGCAGCGGGATCTGTTCCAGCTTGCCCTTGCGCACGGCGAGTTGGATGTAGTTGTAGATCAGGATGAAACCCTTCAGGTAGGACAGGTCCTTGGTGAAGGGCAGCCCGCTCGGCAACGAGCCACGGAAGGCGCGGCTGGCACTGCCGTAGCTCTCCTCCATGCTGTAACCCTGCTCGCGATAGAAGTGATAGACCTCGAGGAAGTCCGCCCCCTCCTCCGCCATATGGATGGCACGGGTGCGGTTGGTCAGCCTGCGCAAGCGGGTCGGATAGGAGGCGAAGGCGATCACCTCCATCAGGATCGCCAGGCCTTCCTGGGTCACGGTGGAGGACGGCGGGCCCTTGGAGAGGAAGGTGCAGATCGGCTGGTTCTGGCCGTTCAGGGTGGTGCCCACGTGCACCAGGCCCTCGTGGACTTCCAGGGCGCGCACGTCACGCTCGTTGAACAGGGCATCGGCGCGGATCTTGATGTAGTCGGCGCCGGCGGCGGCGTCGGCGACGATGCCGTCGGACTCGATCACGCGAATGGTGTCATCCCCGAACACCGCCCCCAGGCGGCCCTGCAGCAGCTCCACGGCGTCCTTGGCGGTGAGGGTCTTGGGTTCGTCCTTGAGGTCGCCGCGATGGGCGATGTTGTTCAGGTAGTCGGAAAGCATCAGGCCGAGGTCGGCCAGGGTCGGGTCGCCGGCGTGGAAGGCGTCGGAGGCCGCGCCGTAGAGCTCCTGGGAGATCAGGCCGAAGTCCGAAGTGCCGCGCGCTTCCAGCATGCGGATCACCATGCGGTATTCCTTGCACATGCGGCGCATGATCTGGCCCACCGGGTTGAACTGGCCCAGGTGGCGAGTGATGTCGCGCTCGATGTTCTGGAATTCCAGCTTCTTCTCCGCCGCGTCGAAGGCCAGCGGGCGGCTCTCGTAATAGGCACGGTCCACCGGGGGCATGACCTTGCCCTTGTGCTTGAGAAAGCCCTGGCGAACGCTGTCGTCCCACTTCACGGCGTCCAGCACGCGGATCGGCGTCTGCGCCTGGACGATACGGTCGGACAGCGCGCGAATGGTCTTCTGGTAGTCGTCGGGCAGCTTACGGCGGGTCATCGACGACTTACTCCTCGACAGAGCGCTGGTAGCGCGCCACTTCGACGAAGACGTCGGAGTTGGCCGGGTCATCCAGCCAGGCGAACACGACGTCCAGCGGGCTGGTGATGAGCACGCCGTCGCCTTCCGGCGTATCCACCATCTGTCCCCTGAACTTGCCGTTCTGCATTTCCTGTTCGATGCGTTCGATGTCCAGGTTGTAGACCACCAGTTCGTTGTCGGTGGTCAGCTCGAAACCGGCGATGGCGAAATGGTTACCGAGCCTCTTCGGTACGCCGGCAGACAGGTACCAGCGGCGGCCATGGTGGGCGACGGTGAAGCCGAACTCCTGCATGCCTTCCAGGTTGTCCTTGCCGCCTTCGAAGCTGCGTGCCTTGTACAGGTTGGAGCCGGCGCGACTGATCTCCAGATACTGTCGCTCGCCCCACTCGTCTTTGCGGGTCCAGTCCCCGAGAAGGGGCATGGGTGCCGGCTCATTCGCCGGAATCGGATCCTTGAAGGTGACCAGGCAGCCGCCCAACAACAGAAAAGACAGGGCAACCACGGCACGCCAGACGTTCATCTCGCTCTCCTTGTGATAAAGAAAAACCCCGCCACGGCGGGGTTCGATCGACGCGCTTACAATCCCATGACCAGGTACAGGTAGCGTTTCAGGACGGCTCGCATCTCGTCGATGTCGAGGTTTTCCACCCCGTCGAGAAGGCCCTGATATTCCATCCGCAGAATAACGGCCGTCAACACCTTGGCGTCCTCGCCCGGCTCGGCCGAACCCAATACCTGGAAGAAATGCTCCGCGCCCTGCGAGAGTATCTTGCGATGTGCGTCAGCAAGATTACGAAGACTTGAATTTAATAGCGCCTCCTGGCGGAAGGCGTGTTCGGCCAGGAGCTGGTCGCGATTCTCCAGCAGTTGGCTGCGCACGTACTGGATGGCCAGCTCGACGATCTGGTCGGTCATTTCCCGGCGCGAGGTGCCATCGCGGCTGAGAACGGCCGCCATGGCCTGCAGGTCGTCTTCCACGCTGGCCCAGAAGGCCGCCATCACCGCCGAACTGCGCTCCACGAACTGGGCGAAGGTGTCGGTGATGAGGTCGTTGATGTCCTTGAAATAGTAGGTAGTGGCCGATAGCGGCACTTCGGCTTCGGCGGCCACCGCGCGGTGGCGCACGGCGCGCACGCCGTCGCGGATGATGATGCGCATGGCGGCATCGAGGATCGCCTGGCGGCGCTGTTCGCTGCCCTGGCGGCTGGCCTTGCGGCCCTGGTACTTCACGCTTTCGGCAACCGCGCTGGCCACGCGGGCGGCACTGTCACTGCGGGACGACTGGTTCAAGACAGGTAACCCTCCGAACTCACTCAAGGTGAAAGTGTTGACCATTTATCCGGCTATTCAATGCAGGACCTGGCAAGAAAGACGCTCTGTCGGCCATGAAGAGCAATTTTCAGGACTGGCCGCATGCTCGAATGGTTCCGTCACCGGGCGGCGGCCAAGAAAAAACCGCCCGAGGGCGGTTTCTTCTCACTCCTGCGTCAAACCTCGGGCCGCATGTGCGGGAAGAGGATGACGTCACGAATAGACGGCGAATTGGTGAGCAACATCACAAGACGATCGATACCGATGCCTTCGCCGGCGGTCGGGGGCATGCCGTACTCCAGGGCGCGGACGAAGTCGGCGTCGAAGTGCATGGCCTCGTCGTCGCCGGCGTCCTTGTCCTTGACCTGCTGCATGAAGCGCTCGGCCTGGTCTTCGGCGTCATTGAGCTCGGAGTAGGCGTTGGCGATTTCGCGGCCGCCAATGAACAGCTCGAAACGGTCGGTGACGCTCGGGTCTTCGTCGTTGCGGCGGGCCAGCGGCGAGACTTCGAAGGGGTACTTGGTGATGAAGGTCGGCTGTTCCAGCTTGTGCTCCACCAGCTCCTCGAAAATCATCACCTGCAGCTTGCCCAGGCCTTCGAAGCCGAGCACTTTGGCGCCGGCCTTCTTGGCGATCTCACGGGCCTTGTCGATGTCCTTGAGGTCGGCTTCGGTGATGTCCGGGTTGTACTTGAGGATGGAGTCGAACACCGACAGGCGCGCGAAGGGCTCGCCGAAGTGGAACAGCTTGTCGCCGTACGGCACGTCGGTAGTGCCCAGGACCATTTGAGCCAGTTCGCGGAACAGCTCCTCGGTCAGGTCCATGTTGTCTTCGTAGTCGGCGTAGGCCTGGTAGAACTCGAGCATGGTGAACTCGGGGTTGTGCCGGGTCGAAACGCCTTCGTTACGGAAGTTGCGGTTGATCTCGAAGACCTTCTCGAAGCCACCGACCACCAGGCGCTTGAGGTACAACTCCGGCGCGATGCGCAGGAACATGGCCATGTCCAGGGCGTTGTGGTGGGTCTGGAAGGGTTTGGCCGCGGCGCCACCGGGGATGGTCTGCAGCATCGGCGTTTCCACTTCGAGGAAGTCGCGATCGGCCAGGAACTTGCGGATGTGGGCAATGACCTGGGTGCGCACACGGAAGGTGTGGCGGGTTTCCTCGTTGACGATCAGGTCGACGTAGCGCTGGCGGTAGCGCTGCTCGGTGTCGGTCAGGCCGTGGTGCTTGTCCGGCAGCGGGCGCAGGGACTTGGTCAGCAGGCGGACATTGGTCATCTCGACGTACAGGTCGCCCTTGCCGGAACGGGCCAGGGTGCCCTCGGCGGCAATGATGTCGCCCAGGTCGTAGTGCTTGACGGATTCCAGGGTCTCGGCAGACAGGGTCTTGCGGTTGACGTAGACCTGGATGCGGCCGCTCATGTCCTGGATCACCATGAAGGCGCCACGGTTGAGCATGATGCGACCGGCAACCTTGACCGGAATGGCTGCGGCTTCCAGCTCTTCCTTGGTCGCGGCTTCGTACTGCTTCTGCAGGTCTGCGCAGTAGTTCTCGCGGCGGAAGTCATTGGGGAAGGCATTGCCCTGCTCACGCACGGCGGCAAGCTTTTCCTTGCGCTGGGCGATCAGCTTGTTTTCTTCCTGTTGCAGTTCGTGCTGGTCGAGTTGTTGGTCGCTCATGGCCGTTTCTTTCCATTCCGCGAATGCGCTGCGGGCATTCTGTCTGATTCGCTGATCGAGCCCCGTCAGGGGCGATTCCGGGGGTGAGGCTTCCCTCACGCCCTGCCCCTCTCCCGGGGGAGAGGGGGTGGCAGGGTCACAGACCCTGCTTGAGGCTGGCTTCGAGGTATTCGTCCAGATCGCCGTCCAGCACCTTGTCGCAGTCACTGCGCTCGACGCCGGTACGCAGGTCCTTGATCCGCGACTGGTCGAGGACGTAGGAGCGGATCTGGTGACCCCAGCCGATGTCGGACTTGGTGTCTTCCAGCGCCTGCGAGGCGGCGGTGCGTTTCTGCATCTCCTGCTCGTACAACTTGGCCCGCAGCATCTTCATGGCGGTGTCCTTGTTGGCGTGCTGGGAGCGTTCGTTCTGGCACGCCACCACGGTGTTGGTCGGCACATGGGTGATACGCACCGCGGAGTCGGTGGTGTTCACGTGCTGACCGCCCGCGCCGGAGGAGCGGTAGGTGTCGATGCGCAGGTCGGCCGGGTTGATCTCGATCTCGATGTTGTCATCGATTTCCGGCGAGGCGAATACCGCGGTAAACGAGGTGTGGCGACGGTTGCCCGAGTCGAAGGGGCTCTTGCGCACCAGGCGATGCACGCCGATCTCGGTGCGCAGCCAGCCGAAGGCGTACTCGCCCTTCACATGGACAGTGGCGCCCTTGATGCCGGCGACTTCGCCTTCGGACAGTTCGATGATGGTGGCGTCGAAGCCGCGCTTGTCGGCCCAGCGCAGGTACATGCGCAGCAGCATGTTGGCCCAGTCCTGGGCCTCGGTGCCGCCGGAGCCGGCCTGGATGTCCAGGTAGGCGTTGTTCATGTCCATCTCACCGCTGAACATGCGGCGGAATTCCAGCTTCTCGAGGATTTCGCGCAGGCGTTCGACTTCGGCGGCGACATCGTTCACGGCGCCTTCGTCGTTTTCCTCGACCGCCATGTCCAGCAGGTCACGGGAGTCGGCCAGACCGCCGGTGAGTTCGTCCAGCGTCTCGACGATCTGCGCCAGCTGCGCGCGTTCGCGGCCGAGGTTCTGGGCGTACTCCGGGTTGTTCCAGACGTTGGAGTCTTCGAGTTCGCGGTTTACTTCGACGAGACGATCATGCTTCTGATCGTAGTCAAAGATACCCCCGAATAGACAGGGTGCGATCGGAGAGGTCCTTGATGCTGTTCAGGATCGGGTTGATTTCCATGGCTGGAAGCGCTCGCTGGCAAAACTTTCGGAAAAGCCCGCGAGTATACCCGACTCATCCGATGCCGGCAGCATGCCAGCCGTGATTTGCTGCGATCCGGCGACGCACGGGCGCGCACCGCCGGTCCCTCTCCAACCTGATCGTTCCAGCCCGCAGCAGCGCCCGGGCCGACGCTCAGGCGCGAGGGTCGGCCACCACCATGGCCACCTGATTGCGGCCGTTGTTCTTGGCCTGATAGAGCCCCTGGTCGGCCATGTCCACCAGCACCAGGGACGCCTGGCCCACCTTCGGCGTGAGGGTGGCGACGCCGATGCTGACGCTCAGCACCGAACCCGGCGCCGGCAAGTCGTGGGGAATTCCCAGGGCTTCCACCGAGCGCCGCACCTTTTCCGCCAGCAGTCGCGCGCCGCCGGCGGCAGTGCCCGGCAACACCATGGCGAACTCTTCGCCGCCATAGCGTGCGGCGAGGTCGGTGGAACGGCTGCACGAGGAACGAATGGCTTCGGCTACCCGGCGCAGGGCGTCATCCCCGGCGACATGGCCGAAGCTGTCGTTGAAGCCCTTGAAGTGGTCCACGTCGATCATCAGCATCGACAGTTCGCTCTGTTCGCGCAGGGCGCGGCGCCATTCCATGTCCATGTATTCGTCGAAATGGCGGCGGTTGGACAGGCCGGTCAGGCCGTCGGAGTTCATCAGACGCTGCAGCACCAGGTTGGTTTCCAGCAGCTGCTGCTGGCTTTCCCGCAGGGCACGGTAAGCCTCGTCCCGCTGCAGCAAGGCAGTGTAGGAACGCGAGTGGTAGCGAACACGCGCCACCAGCTCGATGGCGTCCGGCAGCTTGACCAGATAGTCGTTGGCCCCGGCGGCGAAGGCCGCGCTCTTGATCGTGGGCTCTTCCTTGGTCGACAGCACGATGATCGGCACGTCCCGCAGGGCGGGCACGGAGCGGTACTCGGCCAGCAAGCTGAGACCGTCGACGCCGGGCATCACCAGGTCCTGGAGGATGACCGTGGGCTTGATCTGCAGGGCGACCGCGACAGCCTCCATGGGGTCGGCGCAGAAATGGAAGTCGATGCCCGGCTCGGCCACCAGTGCGCGACGCACCGTTTCACCGATCATGGCCTGGTCATCCACCAACAGGACCATGGCGGAAGGCTCCACCTGAGTCATGTCCACTGGGCTGCGATAGGGGTATTGCATAACGCTCTCCGGGTCCTTGGACCTGAGGTGAATTTCATCCAAATGCTTCGACCAATCTGGACGCGATACGCTCCAGGGCGAGTATTTCCACCGCCGCGCCAATGGCGGCGGCGGCCTTGGGCATGCCATACACGGCACAGCTGGCCCGGTCCTGGGCAATGGTCAGGAAACCACGGTCCCGCATGTGCTTGAGTCCCTCGGCGCCGTCCCGCCCCATGCCGGTGAGCAACACCCCGATGGCGTCGCCCTTCCAGTGCGCCACGAGGCTATCGAAAAAGACATCGATCGAGGGTCGGTATACATGGCTGATGGGCTCGGCGGTATACGCCAATTCGCCACTCGGCAACAGCCGCAGGTGATTGTTGGTGCCGGCAAGGAGCACCGTTCCCGGCTGCGGCCGCTCGCCTTCACGGGCCAGGCGCACCGGCAGTTGGGATTCACTGGCCAGCCAGTCGGCCATGCCGGCGGCAAACACCTCGTCCACGTGTTGCACCAGCACCACGGCGGCGGGGAAGTTCGCTGGCAACTGACTGAGCAACTGCGCCAGCGAGGCCGGCCCGCCGGCGGAAGCACCGATGGCCACGATGTGCTGGCCGCTGCTGCGTCGTGTTTCCGGCTCGGCGGCGCCGCGTCCACGGTTGTCGTGCTGGCCTATCAGCCAGCCGATGTTCTGGATCTTGCGCAGCAGCAAGGCGGCGTCCTGGGCCTGGCCGCTGCCGAGGGAAGGGGTGTTCACCGCGTCCAGGGCGCCGTGGCCCATGGCCTCGAATACCCGGTGCACATTCTGTTCGATGTCCACGGTGACGATCAGGATGGCGCAGGGGCAGCGGGCCATGATCTGGCGGGTGGCCTCGACGCCATCCATCACCGGCATCACCAGGTCCATCAGCACCACATCCGGGACATCCCGCTGGCAAGCCTCGACCGCCTCGGCGCCATTGCCCGCCACCCAGGCGATCCGGTGGGCCGGCTCCAGGGCCAGGGCCCGGCGCAGCGCCTCCACCGCCAGCGGCATGTCGTTGACTATCCCTATCCTCATCCTTGCGACTCCCCGATCAGCATGACCACCGCATCCAGCAACGCCTCGTCGTGGAAACTGGCCTTCGCCAGATAATAGTCCGCGCCAGCATCCAGGCCGCGCCGACGGTCCTCTTCACGATCCTTGTAGGAGACCACCATCACCGGCAGGGACTGCAGGCGGTTGTCGCGACGCACCAGGGTGACCAGCTCGATGCCGTCCATGCGCGGCATGTCGATATCGGTGATAAGCAGATCGAATTGCTCGGAGCGCAAGGCGTTCCAGCCATCCATGCCGTCCACCGCCACCGCGACCTCATAGCCGCGACTGGTCAGCAGCTTGCGCTCCAGTTCGCGCACGGTGAGGGAGTCGTCCACCACCAGCACGCGCTTGCGCTGGGCACCGGCGCCTTGCCGGCTGCTGCGGTCCACCCGTTCCAGGCGGCCACTGCCCAGCAGTTTGCCGACGGACCTCAGCAAGTCTTCGACATCAAGGATCAGCACCGGCCGGCCATCGTCCAGCAGCGCCCCGGCAGACAGGTCCTGGACCTTGCCCAGGCGCGGGTCCAGGGGCATCACCACCAGGGTGCGCTCACCGATGAAGCGCTCCACGGCCACGCCGTAGCTGGTATCGCGTTCGCTGATCAGCACCACCGGGATGCCGGTTTCATCGCGCTTGCCCTCGGCGCACTGCAGGAGCTGGCTGGCGGAAACCAGGCCCACGTGCCGTCCTTCGTGCCAGAAGTGCTGGCGCCCTTCGAGCTGGACGATGTCCTCGTGCTGCACACGGGTCATGCGCTCGATATGGGCCAGGGGGAAGGCATAGGCCTCGCCACCCACCTCCACCACCAGGCTGCGCACCACCGACAGGGTCAGCGGCACTTCGAGATGGAAGGTGGCGCCCTGGCCGCAGCGCTGTTCCATGCGTACGCCGCCACGCAGCTGGCGCATCATGTGCTGCACCGCGTCCAGTCCGACACCGCGCCCGGACACCTCGGTGACCTTGTCGCGCATGCTGAAGCCGGGCAGGAAGAGGAAAGCCAACAGCTCGTCCTCGGTCATCCGCTGCGCGGTATCGGGGCCCGCGAACCCACGCGCCACCACGGCATCGCGCAGGCGCTCCAGATCAACGCCGGCACCGTCGTCGGCCAGCTCCAGCAGCAGCATCCCCGCATGATGGCGGACGTGCAGGCGGATCACGCCCTCCTCCGGCTTGCCCAGGCGCTGTCGCACCTGGGGGCTTTCGATGCCGTGGTCCACCGCATTGCGCAGCAGGTGGGTCAGGGGCGCCTCCAGGCGCTCCAGCACGTCGCGGTCCACCTGGGTGTTTTCGCCGCTCACATCCAGCCGTACCGGCTTGCCAAGGGAGCGACCGAGATCACGGACCATCCGCGCCTGGCCCGCCAGCACATCGGCAAAGGGCCGCATGCGCGAGGCCAGGGCAGCGTCATAGAGCAACTGGGCGCGCTGGCCGCCCTGCCAGCCGAATTCGTCGAAGTCCGCCATGTAGCCGGCGAGCATCTGCTGGCACTCGCCAAGCAGTTGCCGGGCCTCGCCCAGCATCGCCTGGGCCTGCGGATCGAGCGAGCCGTCCAGCACCGACTCGCGTGCCACGTCCAGGGCGCGGCTGGCGCTGGCCTGGACGCGCTTGAGGCGGTGCAGGGCGGCGTTCAGGGGCTTGATGCGCTGGAACTCCACCAAGGACTTGCTGGAGATATCCAGCAAGTGGTCCAGGCGTTCGGCGCTGACTCGCAGCACCCGGTCGCGGGCCTCGGCGCCGTTTTCCCCGGGGCTGGCTTCCGGCTCCCGGGGCACCGGCTCGTGCCTGGGCGGCTCGGCGACCGGTGCAGTCGGCGCCACCGGCACACTGGATTGCGGTGCCAACACCGGCGGCGGGACGGCGGCGGGGCCACCCTGCAGGCGAGCGATCAGCGCCTCGATGGCCTCGCGCCCGTCGTTGTCCGCCCAGTTCCCATCGCTGCCGACGCGCAGCAGCAGGTCAGAGCCCTGCAGCAGCGCATCGATGTTGTCGGGTTGCAGGAGCACGCGGCCTTGGCGAGCGGCTTCCAGCAGGTCCTCCATCACGTGGGCGACCCGCACGCCCGCTTCCAGGTCGACGATGCGCGCCGCCCCCTTCAGGGAATGGGCCGCGCGCATGCAGGCCTCCAGCTGGTCGGCCTGGGTCGGGTTGCGCTCCAGCACCAGCAGGCCGGCATTGAGCACCTGGGTCTGGGCCTCGGCTTCCAGGCGGAACAGCTCCAGCAGTGACGCGTCACGCATCTGGTCCGGGGTCATGCCAGGCTCCTTGCCATGGCCTGAATCAACAGGCTTTCGTCCAGCAGCGTGATGCTGCGCCCACGCCACTGCACCACGCCCGAGGCGAACTGGCGCGCGGCCAGGTCAGGCGCACGGCCGGGGTCCACTACCGCGTCCAGGGGAATCCCATGGATGCCGTCCACTTCATCCACGGGCGCCACCAGGGGGCCGCCCTGGCTGGCGAGAATCACCATCCGCGGCACCACGCGGCGTTCACCGGAAACCTCACCGCCCCGCTCCAGCCCAAGCAGCTCGGTCAGGGACAGGCAGGCGACCAGCGCGCCGCGCACGTTGGTCACCCCCAGCAGGGCGAGGGAGCGCTGGTGCGGCAGGGAATGAATCGGAGTCGTGGCTGCCACTTCCACCAGGCTGCGGGTGGCCAGGCCCAGCCACTCTTCGCCCAGGCGGAAGACCAGGGTGGACCGGCATTCGCGGCCGTCATTCCCGGACAGGTCCTCCTGGACGTCGGTGACGTCATCGCGCACCAGGGCATAACGGTCCAGCAACAGGGTGGCCGCCGCCGCATGCACCTCGCAGTTGCGGCAATGGACGTGGGCGGCCAGGCGTTCGCAGGACTTGTCACCATGGACACCGATACGGTTCCAGCAGTCGTCCACGGCGGGCAGTTGGTCGTCAGCGATCAACGGCAGGCGGTTATCGGCCATGGTTGTTCACTCCCCGGCTGGCGCGCTGTTGCAGACGCTGGGCGCCGGCTCGATCACCCCGGGCGGCCAGCAGCGCCGCCAGGTGGGCCAGCGCCTCGGCATGCTGCGGCTGCAGGTACAGGGCCTTGCGGTAATAGTCCTGGGCCTCGTCGGTCTTGCCCGCCACATCGCTGAGCAGGCCAAGCCAATAGAAGACATCCGCTGACGGCCCCTGGCGGATGAGCAGAGCCTCGCAGGCCACCTGCGCTTCGTTGCTGCGGCCGCTGTTGGCCAGGCTGGCGATCTCCGCCAGGGCGGCCTCGCGGTCCGTGCCTTCGACCGCCGCTTTCGGCTGTTCCGGCCTGGGCAGCGGTTGACGCTGGCGGACCGGGGCTGCCGCTCGCGGGGCGCTGGCGGTCACCGGCACAGGAACCGGAACCTGGACCGGCTTGGCAGCGGCCGGGGGTGGCGCATGGCGGAACACGAATGCCTGTGGATAAGCCAGCGCCTGCATGCCGTGCTGGCTGAGCAGGCTGGCTTCCGCCGGGCCGATGAACATGGCGCCGTCCTTCTGCATCAGGCGTTTGAGTATGTCCAGCACGATCCGCTGGGTCGGTCGGTCGAAATAGATCAACAGGTTGCGACAGAAGACGAAGTCGTAGGGCGCCTCCCCCGCCAGCAGGCCGGGGTCCAGCAGGTTGCCACGCAGGAAACGCACCTTGGACGCCACCTGCCGGGCCAGGGCGTACCCCTCGCCCGAGGGGATGAAATAACGGTCGCGAAAGGCCAGTTCTTCGCCACGGAACGAGTTGCGCCCGTAGAGCCCCTGGCGCGCCCGCTCCAGCACCCGCTCGCTGACATCCACCGCATCTACCTGGAACAACCCGGGCGCCAGGCCGGCGTCCAGCAGCGCCATGACAATGGAAAAGGGTTCCTCCCCGGTGGAACAGGGCAGGCTGAGGATGCGCAACTGGCGCCCGCCGGCCAGCGCCGGCAGCCGCTCGAAAGCCAGACGCCCGAGCGCGGCGAAGGATTCGGGATAACGGAAGAACCAGGTCTCGGGCACAACCACGGCTTCCACCAGCGCCTGCTGTTCGATTGGCGAAGCGCTGAGGGTGGTCCAGTAGGCCTCTTCGTCACGGCAGCCGGCGGCGGTCATGCGCTGGCGTACAGCGCGCTCGACCACCACCCGGCCGATGGACTCGGCTTCCAGGCCGATGAGGTTTTTAAGCAGTGTCTCGACGCGCTCGATCATGCCGCGCCCTCCGTGGCCGGAAACAGCAGCGCGCGCACGTCATTGGGCAGCAGATCGACAACGCGGATGAGCTGCACCAGCCCATCCGCCGCCTGATACACAGGCCCCAGGTAGCGCGCCCCGCCCTGCTCCAGTCCGTAGTCGCGGAACGCCTCCGGACTGCAGCGCAGGGTGTCGGTGGCCTGTTCGAGGATCAGCCCCAGCCAGCGCGATTCATCCGCCAGCGGATAGTGCACCAGCACCAGACGGGTACTGGTGCGCACCTGGGCGGGCTGCCCAAAGGCGAGCACGGCCAGGTCCAGCACCGGCACCAGCGCGCCGCGATGGGAGAAGACCCCGGCGACCCAGCCTGGGGCCTCCGGCACCTGTTTCAAGCGTTGCAGCGGCAGCACTTCCACCACGTCCTGGACATCCAGCGCGTAGCGGTCACCGCCCATGCGGAATTGCAGGTACAGCCTGCCCCTGGCGGTTCGGGCCGGCATACGGGTTCGGCTCGAGCACATGGTGCCGGCTCAGACCTTGAAGCGGCTGACGCCGGTGCGCAGGCCGTTGGCTACCAGGTTCAGTTCATCGATGGCGGAGCTGGCCTGACGCAGGGATTCCACGGTCTGCCCGGTGGCCTCGCCCAGCTGGACCAGGGCCTGGTTGATCTGTTCGGCGCCGGTGGCCTGGGCCTGCATGCCCTCATTGACCATTTGCACCCGCGGCGCCAGGGCCTGTACCTGCTGGATGATCTGCGACAGCTGCTCGCCCACCTGCCCCACTTCACCGATGCCGCGGCGCACTTCCTCGGAGAACTTGTCCATGCCCATGACCCCGGCGGACACCGCCGACTGGATCTCGCGCACCATCTGCTCGATGTCGTAGGTGGCCACGGCGGTCTGGTCGGCCAGGCGGCGCACTTCCGTGGCGACCACGGCGAAGCCACGGCCGTACTCGCCAGCCTTTTCCGCCTCGATGGCGGCATTGAGGGACAGCAGGTTGGTCTGGTCGGCCACCTTCACGATGGTGGTGACCACCTGATTGATGTTGCCGGCCTTCTCGTTGAGGATCGCCAGCTTCGCGTTCACCAGCTCGGCGGCCCCCATCACCTGGTGCATGGTGTCCTCCATGCGAGCCAGGCCCAACTGGCCGGAGCCGGCGAGGACGGAGGTCTGCTCGGCGGTGCCGGACACCTCGGCCATGGTGCGCACCAGGTCCCGCGAGGTGGCGGCGATCTCCCGCGAAGTGGCGCCGATCTCCGTGGTGGTGGCGGCGGTCTCGGTGGCGGTGGCCTGCTGCTGGCGGGAGGTGGCGGCGATCTCGGTGACCGAGGTGGTCACCTGCACCGCCGAGCGCTGGGCCTGGGCCACCAACGCCTTGAGCTCCTCGGCCATGCTGTTGAAGCCGGTCTCGATGGCGTTGAATTCGTCCCGGCGCTGGAGGTCCAGCCGTGTGGACAAGTCGCCACTGCCCATGACCTTCAGGGTCTCGACGATGCCGCCAACCGGGCGGGTGATGGCACGCAACAGAAGCAGGCCGCAAACGGCCGCGGCAGCCACCGCCAGCACCAGGGCGAAGAGCATGCTGCGCTCGGAATTGCGCACCGAGCCGACGATCTCGTTCACCGACTCCTCACCCGAGGCGCGGTTGCTCTCGATCAGGTCGTTGAGCATCTGGCGCCCTTGACCCCACTGTTCAACCAGAGGCCCTTCGAAGGTGGCTTCGGCCGCACCGTGGTGCCCTTCCTGGAGCTGGGCCAGCAGTTCCTTCTGGCGGTCCACGTATTCCTTGCGCACGCCCTTGAAAATCTCGAACTGCTTGTTGTCCTCGACTTGGGTGATCGTGCCCTCGTAGTCCTTGATCAGCTCCTCCAGCTGGGCATTGCTCTCATCCAGTTCCTTGCGGCCGGAATGGTAGATGGAGCCGACGGCCGAAGCCTGGCCATCGTCCAGCATGGCCTGGGTGCGCAGGAGGTTGTCGGTCCAGGAGCTGCGGATCTTGCTGATGAAGTGCATACCGGGCACGGAGTCGCTGAGTACCAGAACCCCTTCGCGCTCGATGTTCCTCAGCTGCACGTAGGACATGCCGGCCATCAACAGCATGATGGCGATGATCACCGCGAAACTCGCCTGGATACGCAAGCGAACAGTCCAGTTCTTCACATTCTTCCCCAGTTACCAATGCCCGGTTTCAAAGCGGCCCGCGGCCGATGGCGGCGACTCTAGAGACAAGCTCGACGACTCGCAATCGCCGCAAAGCATGGAATTTCGTCGCCAGAATGTCGGCGGCACGAAACCATTGGGGAGTTTGGCAGAAAGTGGCCGATTTGCAGGAAAAGGAACAGCCAGGGGGACCCAGTGGGGAAGCTCGCACCGGTTCCCCTAACGGCACAACGTGCGCCCCGGACTCGTTGTAGAGGGCGCTTTCAATCGCGAATGAATTCGCTCCTACAGAAATGCCTCGCTGCCCGTGGATGTACGCAGGGCCTCGAAGGGTGGACCGATGAAGCGTGATCCACCCTACGACTACGGGTGATCGTCCTATTGGTGGATATCCACGTGGCGGGTCTCGCGCAGGAAGAACAAGGCGCAAACCAGGCTGCCCCCGGTGATCAGCACCGGGTACCAGAGGCCATAGAAGATGTCGCCGGTGTACACCACCAGGGCGAAGGACACCGTGGGCAGGAAACCGCCGAACCAGCCGTTGCCGATGTGGTACGGCAGGGACAGCGAGGTATAGCGGATGCGGGTAGGGAACAGCTCCACCATCAGCGCGGCCAGCGGGCCGTAGCAAAGGGTGGAGATCAGCACCAGGGCGAAGAGGATGGCGATCACCATCGGCTTGTCGATCTGCCCGCTATCGGCCTGCTGTGGATAACCCGCCGCCTTCACCGCCTCGCCCATCGCTGCGGCGTCGAAGCCGCGAATCTCGGTCTCGCCGATCTTCACCAGCACCTCGCTGCCGGCCGGCGCCGCGACGCTGGAGTACGGCAGGCCGCTCTTGACCAGGAAGGTCTTGGCCTTGTCGCAGGGACTGTCGAATTTCGCCTTGCCCACCGGATCGAACTGGAAGGTGCAGGTGGCCGGGTCGGCAATCACGCTGATGGGCGCCTGCCGGCTGGCCTGGTCGATGGCCGGGTTGGCGTAGTGGGTCAGCGCCTTGAATAGCGGGAAGTAGCAGAGCGTGGCCAGCAGCAGGCCGGCCAGCAGCACCGGCTTGCGGCCGATGCGATCCGACAGCCAGCCGGCCACCAGGAAGAACGGCGCGCCGAGCACCAGGGCGGCGATCAGCAGGCCGTTGGCGGTGCTGGCGTCCACCTTGAGCACCTGCGTGAGGAAGAACAGCACGTAGAACTGCGCGGTGTAGAAGGTCACGGCCTGGCCGGCGTTGATGCTGAACAGCGCGGTGAGCACCACCTTGAGGTTGCTCCAGTTGGTGAACGACTCGCGCAACGGCGCTTTGCTGCACTTGCCCTCGGCCTTCATCTTCAGGAAAGCCGGCGACTCGTGCATGGACAGGCGAATCCAGGTGGAGATGCCCAGCAGCACGATGGACAGCAGGAACGGCAGGCGCCAGCCCCAGGTCTCGAATTCGTCGCCGGTCAGTTGCCGGCAGGCCAGGATCACCAGCAGCGACAGAAGCAGGCCGAGGGTGGCGGTGGACTGGATCCAGCTGGTGTAGCCGCCGCGCTTGTTGGCCGGCGCGTGCTCGGCGACGTAGATCGCCGCCCCGCCATACTCGCCGCCCAGGGCCAGGCCCTGAAGCATGCGCAGGCAGACCAGGATGATCGGCGCGGCAACGCCGATGGACGCGTAGGTGGGCAGCAGGCCCACGGCGAAGGTGGACAGGCCCATCAGCAGGATGGTGACGAGAAAGGTGTACTTGCGCCCGATCATGTCCCCCAGGCGGCCGAACACCAGGGCGCCGAAGGGCCGCACCAGGAAGCCGGCGGCGAAGGCCATGAGGGCGAAGATGAAGGCCGTGGTCTCGTTCACCCCGGCGAAGAACTGCTTGCTGATCACCGCAGCCAGGGCGCCGTAGAGGAAGAAGTCGTACCACTCGAACACGGTGCCCAGGGAGGAGGCGAAGATCACCTTGCGCTCTTCCCTGGGCGTGGTGGCGGGCACGGCATAGGTGGACGTTGCGTACTCGGTCATTGCGGCTCTCCTGCCCCTCGTGAGGGCTCTTGTTGTTGTGGATGCCTCTGCTGATCAGCCTCGACCACCACGACGCAAGGCGCCGCGCGATGCTGGATGTTCCGGGCGGGCGAAGGTCCCTCGCTCAAGCCCCGATCTTTTCCTCCGCTTTGCCAACCGCCGTACCCAGTTCCTGGGGACGCGCCTGCCGCTTCTGGTCGGCCAGCATCATCTGCGCGGCCTTCTCGGCGATCACCAGCACCGGCGAGCAGGTGTTGCCGGAGGTCAGGCTGGGCATGATCGAAGCGTCGGCGATGCGCAGGCCGGGAATGCCGTGCACCCTCAGCTCGGCGTCCACCACCGACTCGCGATCCTGGCCCATCCGGCACGTGCCGGCGGGGTGGAAGATGGTGGTGCCGATGGCGGCGGCGGCGCGGTGCAGGTCTTCCTCGCTGCGATAGTCCGGGCCGGGCTTGTATTCCTCCGGCTGGAAAGGCGCCAGCGCCGGCTGGGCGACGATGCGCCGGGTCAGGCGGATGGCGTCCGCCGCCACCTTGAGGTCGCGCGGGTCGCCCAGGTAGTTGGGCTGGATCGACGGCGCCAGGCCCGGGTCGGCCGAGCGGATCTGCACCGTGCCGCGGCTGTGCGGGCGCAGGTCGCAGACCGAGGCGGTGAAGGCCGGGAAGGCGTGCAGCGGCTCGCCGAAGCGGTCAAGGGACAGCGGCTGCACGTGGTATTCGAGGTTGGCCGAGGGCTGCTGCGGGTCGGAACGGGCGAAGGCCCCCAGCTGGCTCGGCGCCATGGACAAGGGTCCACTACGGTCGAACAGATAGCGCAGGCCCATGCCCAGCTTGCCCCAGAGGCTGCCGGCGATCTGGTTCAGCGTCGGCACCCCGCTGACCTTGTAGATCAGGCGCAATTGCAGGTGATCCTGCAGGTTGCCGCCCACCCCGGGCAACTCATGGGCGACGCCTATCCCCAGACGTTCCAGCAAGGCCCGCGAACCGATGCCGGAGCGCTGCAGCAGGCAGGGCGAGCCGATGGCGCCGGCACTGAGGACGATCTCGCGGCGCGCCTCGAAGCGCCGCACCTGGCCGTCCACGCGCACCAGCAGCGCCCTGGCCCGGCCCTGTTCGAGGAGCACCCGCTGCGCCTCGGCGCCGGTCAGCACGGTGAGGTTGGGCCGCTGCAGGACGCCCCGGAGGAACCCCTTGGAGGCATTCCAGCGCACCCCACCGCGCTGGTTGACCTGGAAGTAGCCGCAGCCCTCGTTGTCGCCGCCGTTGAAGTCCTCGACGCTGGCGATTCCGGTCTGCGCCGCCGCCTCGCGGAATGAATCCAGCAAGGCCCAGGACAGGCGCTGGCGCTCCACCCGCCATTCGCCGCCAGCACCGTGCAGCGCGCTGGCGCCGGCGAAATGGTCCTCCATACCACGGAACAGCGGCAGCAGTTCCTGCCAGCTCCAGCCGAGGTTGCCGGCCGCCGCCCACTGGTCGTAGTCACGGGCCTGGCCACGCATGTAGATCATGCCGTTGATCGAGGAGCAGCCGCCCAGCACTTTGCCGCGGGGGTATTTGAGGGCGCGACCGTCGAGGCCGGGCACGGCATCGGTGTCGAAGCACCAGTCGGTGCGCGGGTTGCCGATGCAGTAGAGGTAACCGACCGGGATGTGGATCCAGGGGTAGTTGTCGCGACCGCCGGCTTCCAGCAGCAACACCTGGTTGGCGGGGTCGGCGGAAAGCCGGTTGGCCAGCAGGCAACCGGCGGGACCGGCGCCGACGATGAGGTAGTCGAAGGTATCCCTTGCCGCGGACATGGCGAGCCTCGTCTTGTCGTTATTGTCGTGGCCTTGGCGTCCTGACCAGGGGCGGCGGGCGCCGGCGGCGACTTCGAGTGGTTCGAGGCTAGTCGTTCGTTCGCGATAAAAAAACAAACGTTTCGTATCAGCTATTGTTCGTTTTCTAACAACGACCGATTCCCGAGGCTCCCTGCATGTTCGACTGGAATGACCTGCGTTACTTTCTCGAACTGCACCGCAGCGGCCGCCTGCTGACCGCCGCCAAGCGCCTCAACACCACCCACGCCACGGTGGCGCGGCACATCGAGAACATCGAGCGCGATCTCGGCACGCAGCTCTTCGTCCAGCACACCGACGGCTATCAGCTGACCCCGGCCGGCCAGGCCCTGCTCAAGCATGCCGAGGCCATGGAGAACACCGCCATGCTGGCCCAGGAGGACATGAGCCAGGGCATTTCCCCACTCGGCCGAATCCGTATCGGCGTCACCGAAGGCCTGGGCAGCGTGTTCCTCGCCCCGCGCCTGGCCGAGCTGATGCGCCGCTACCCGGGGCTGGAGGTGGAACTGGTGTCGGTGCCGCGCTTCGTCAGCATCACCAACCGCGAGGCGGACATCGCCATCTCCCTCGACCGCCCCGGTGCCGACCTGGTGATCACCCGCTCACTGACCCGCTACCGCCTGAGCCTGTACGCCAGCCCGTCCTATCTGGAACAAGCGCCGCCGCTTAACAAGCGCGACGATCTGGGCAAGCACCAATGGATCGGCTACGTCGACGACCTGCTGTTCAGCCAGGAACTGATGTTCCACCACAGCTTCTGCCGCCACCCCCACGTGGTGTTCCGCAGCACCAGCGTGGTCGCCCAGCAGCAGGCGGCCCAGGCCGGCGTCGGCCTGGCCATCCTCCCGCACTTCATGGGCAGCCGCGATCCGCTGCTGGTGCCGGTGCTGCCGGAGGAACGCATCGAACGCGAATACTGGATGAGCGCCCGCCGCGAACTGCACCGCTCGGTGCGCCTGCGGGTGGTGTGGGATTTCCTGCTGGAACTCTGCGCGCGGGAGCGGGCCTTGCTGCTTGGCGAGGAAGGCGGTAAGGGCACTTCCTCGTAGGGTGGGTGGAGCGGAGCGATACCCACGCGGTCGTGTCGGATGACAGGTATCGCTGCGGACCCGCAAGGTGGCGGAATCACGCGTAACCCTCTAAAAAAGCGAAACCTACGTTCAGATTTCGATAATCAAGGGACACCACCCGCCCATGATGACCCTCCGCCAGATCCGCCATTTCATCGCCGTGGCCGAGACCGGCTCCATCTCCGCCGCCGCCCAGGCGGTGTTCATCTCCCAGTCCACCCTGACCCTGGCCATCCAGCAACTGGAAGAGGAGATCGGTGTCAGCCTGTTCAACCGCCACGCCAAGGGCATGTCCCTGACCCACCAGGGCCACCAGTTCCTGCGCCAGGCGCACCTGATCCTGGCGACGGTGGAGAATGCCAAGCGCAGCCTGCAGCAGAGCACCGACCAGGTGGCCGGCAGCCTCACCATCGGCGTGACCAGCCTGGTGGCCGGCTACTACCTGGCCGACCTCATCACCCGTTTCCAGCGCGCCTACCCCAATGTGAAGACCCGCGTGGTAGAGGACGAACGCCCCTACATCGAGCACCTGCTGGTGAGCGGCGAAATCGACGTCGGCGTGCTGATCCTCTCCAACCTGGAAGACCGCCACGCCCTGCAGACCGAAGTGCTGACGCACTCGCCGCACCGGCTCTGGCTGCCGGCGCAGCACCCCCTGCTGGAGCGCGACAGCATCAGCCTGGCGGACGTGGCCGGGGAGCCGCTGATCCAACTCAACGCCGATGAGATGGGCCTGCACACCCAGCGCATCTGGTCCCGCGCCGGGCTGACGCCCCAGGTCACCCTGCGCACCGCCTCGGTGGAAGCCGTGCGAAGCCTGGTGGCGGCGGGTCTCGGGCTATCCATCCAGCCAGACATGACCTACCGCCCCTGGTCCCTGGAAGGCGACATCATCGAAGCCCGCCCGCTGGTGGACCTGGGCGAGCCCCTGGACGTGGGCCTGGCCTGGCGCCGGGGCACCGCGCGCCCGGCGCTGGTCGACCCCTTCCTCACCGTGGCGCGGGAACAGCCGAACAACCGCAGGCTTTCGATTTAATCGAACGCTGCTTTCAAAATTACGAATTTGTAGACCTCAGTTCCGGCCTCTAGGCTCTCATCCCCATAAGCAGAGCCATGCCGGGCCCTCCCAAGGAGCACCGGGATGACCACAGAACAACAAGAGAAGAAACGAGCCAGCAAGATGACCGGCGCCACCAGCACCCCGACCCTGCACACCGAACTGCTGATCGACGGCAAGCTCGTCATCGGCGAAGGACTGGTCGAACCGATCATCAACCCCGCCAGCGGCGAGACCCTGGCGGCCATCGCCGAAGCCTCCATCGAGCAGGTGGAAACCGCCGTCACCGCCGCCCATCGCGCCTTCACCGGCTGGTCCCGCACCACCCCCGCGCAACGCTCCACCGCCCTGCTGGCCATCGCCGACGCCATCGAAAAGCGCGCTGAACAACTCTCCCGCCTGGAAGCCCTGAACTGCGGCAAGCCACTGCACCTGGCGCGCCAGGACGACATCCCCGCCACGGCCGATGTGTTCCGTTTCTTCGCCGGCGCGGTGCGCTGCCAACAGGGCCAACTGGCGGGCGAATACGTGCCCGGCCACACCAGCCTGGTGCGCCGCGACCCGGTGGGCGTGGTGGCCTCCATCGCACCCTGGAACTACCCGCTGATGATGGCGGCCTGGAAGATCGCCCCGGCGCTGGCCGCCGGCAATACCCTGATCTTCAAGCCCTCGGAACACACCCCGCTGTCCATCCTGGCCCTGGCGCCGGCGCTGGCCGACATCCTCCCGCCCGGCGTGATCAACATCCTCTGCGGCGGCGGCGATAGCGTCGGCAGCCAACTGGTGGGCCACCCGAAGGTGCGCATGGTGTCGCTCACCGGCGATATCGTCACCGGCCAGAAGATTCTCCAGACCGCCGCCCGCACCTTGAAGCGCACCCACCTGGAACTGGGCGGCAAGGCGCCGGTGATCGTCTGCAACGACGCCGACCTCGACGCCGTGGTCCAGGGCGTGCGCACCCACGGCTACTACAACGCCGGGCAGGACTGCACCGCCGCCTGCCGCATCTACGCCCAGGCCGGCATCCACGATCGCCTGGTCGCCGAGCTGGGCGAGGCCGTGGCGAGCCTGCGCTTCGCCCGCAAGCGCGACCAGGACAACGAAATAGGCCCGCTGATCAGCTCGCGCCAGCGCGACCGCGTGGCCAGCTTCGTCGAACGCGCCCTGGGCCAGCCCCATATCGAGCGGGTCACCGGCGCCGCCGTGCACTCCGGCGCGGGCTTCTACTACCAGCCCACCCTGCTGGCCGGCTGCAAGCAGCAGGACGAGATCGTCCAGCGCGAGGTCTTCGGCCCGGTGGTCACCGTCACCCGCTTCGACGACCTGGCCCAAGCCGTGGACTGGGCCAACGACTCCGAGTACGGCCTGGCCTCTTCGGTGTGGACGCAGAACCTGGACAAGGCCATGCAGGTGGCCGCACGGCTGCAATATGGCTGCACCTGGATCAACACCCATTTCATGCTGGCCAGCGAGATGCCCCACGGCGGGCTCAAGCGCTCCGGCTACGGCAAGGACCTGTCCAGCGATTCGCTGCAGGACTACAGCGTGGTGCGCCACATCATGGCGCGCCACGGGAGCGACTTCTAAGAAAACGATGAGGCCCGCCGGGCCGGCTGTACCTGCTTCAACTGCCCCGACCAATAACGACAAAGAGGGAACATCATGTCCGTACGCAAAACCGCCCTGCTCAGCGCAGTGGCCACCGCCATCCTTGCCAGTGGCAGCCTGCAGGCCGCCGAAACCCTGAAACAGGTTGGCGCCGGCGAAGGCCAGCTCGACATCATCGCCTGGCCCGGCTACATCGAGCGCGGCGAGTCGGACAAGAACTACGACTGGGTGAGCCAGTTCGAGCAGGACACCGGCTGCAAGGTGAACGTGAAGACCGCCGCCACCTCCGACGAGATGGTCAGCCTGATGGCCAAGGGCGGCTACGACCTGGTGACCGCTTCCGGTGACGCCTCCCTGCGCCTGATCTACGGCAAGCGCGTGCAGCCCATCAACCCGGACCTGATCCCCAACCTGAAGAACCTCGACCCGCGCCTGAAGGACGCCCCCTGGTTCACCGTCGACGGCAAGTCCTACGGCACCCCCTACCAGTGGGGGCCGAACCTGCTGATGTACAACACCAAGGCCTTCGCCAAGGCGCCGGACAGCTGGAGCGCGGTGTTCGAGCCGCAGCAACTGGCCGACGGCAAGGCCAACAAGGGCCGCGTGCAGGCCTACGACGGCCCGATCTACATCGCCGACGCCGCGCTCTACCTGAAGACCGCCAAGCCGGAACTGGGCATCCAGGACCCCTACCAGCTCACCGAGGAGCAGTACGCCGCCGTGCTGGACCTCCTGCGCAAGCAGCACAGCCTGGTGCACCGCTACTGGCACGACGCGACCGTGCAGATGAGCGACTTCAAGAACGAAGGCGTAGCCGCATCCAGCACCTGGGGCTACATGGCCAACACCCTGAAAGCCGAAGGCCAACCGGTTGCCACCGTGGTGCCGAAAGAAGGCGTCACCGGCTGGGCCGACACCACCATGCTGCACGTGGACGCCAAGCACCCGAGCTGCGCCTACAAATGGATGAACTGGTCGCTGGAGCCCAAGGTCCAGGGCGACGTCGCCGCCTGGTTCGGCTCCCTGCCCGCCGCCCCGGAAGGCTGCAAGGCCAGCGCCCTGCTCGGCGCCGAGGGCTGCGCCACCAACGGCTTCGACCAGTTCGACAAGATCGCCTTCTGGAAAACCCCGCAGGCCGAGGGCGGCAAGTACGTTCCGTATAGCCGCTGGACGCAGGACTACATCGCGATCATGGGTGGTCGCTAACTCGCGCCGATCGCTCCCCAGAAGTCACCCCTCTCCCTTCGGGAGAGGGGGCCAGTTCGTGCCCTATGCAATTCCCGCAGGGTCTCCAATTTCGAGGCCCCGCCCAAGTCATGCCTTTTTTCGCGTTACCGGAGCACCGCACTATGACACTTGCTGTCCAGTTCACCCAGGTTTCCCGCCAGTTCGGCGAGGTCAAGGCCGTCGACCGGGTATCCATCGATATCAAGGACGGCGAGTTCTTCTCCATGCTCGGCCCCTCGGGCTCCGGCAAGACCACCTGCCTGCGCCTGATCGCCGGCTTCGAGCAGCCCACGGCGGGTTCCATCCGCATCCATGGCGAGGAGGCCGCTGGCCTGCCGCCCTACGAGCGCGACGTGAACACCGTGTTCCAGGACTACGCCCTGTTCCCCCACATGAACGTACGCGACAACGTCGCCTACGGCCTCAAGGTGAAAGGCGTGGCCAAAGCCGAGCGCCTGGCCCGCGCCGAGGAAGCCTTGGGCATGGTCGCCCTGGCCGGCTACGGCGACCGCAAGCCGGCGCAGCTCTCCGGCGGCCAGCGCCAGCGCGTGGCCCTGGCCCGTGCCCTGGTCAACCGGCCGCGCGTGCTGCTGCTGGACGAACCCCTGGGCGCCCTCGACCTCAAGCTGCGCGAGCAGATGCAGAGCGAGCTGAAGAAGCTCCAGCGCCAGCTCGGCATCACCTTCATCTTCGTCACCCACGACCAGGGCGAAGCACTGTCCATGTCCGACCGCGTAGCCGTGTTCAACAAAGGCCGCATCGAACAGGTGGACACCCCGCGCAACCTCTACATGAAGCCGGCCACCCCCTTCGTCGCCGAGTTCGTCGGCACCTCCAACGTGCTGCGTGGCGACCTGGCGCGCCAGCTCACCGGCACCGGGCAGCCCTTCTCCATCCGCCCCGAGCACATCCGCTTCGCCCAGGGCGAGATCGGCGGCCACGAGGTGGAAATCCGTGGCCTGCTCCACGACATCCAGTACCAGGGCGCCGCCACCCGCTACGAGATCCGCCTGGATAACGGCCAGAACCTCTGCGTCAGCCTGGCCAACAGCCAGTGGCAGGACGCCGCGCCGCTGCACCAGCAGGGCCAGGTGGTCACCGCTCGCTGGGCACGCGACGCCATGGTCCAACTGGCCGAGGGTGTGTGACATGGAACTGACCCTCAACGCCGAGCGGCCCCGCGCCGCCAACGGCCCGATGCGCAGGCTGTCAGGCCTGCTCTACCGCCGCCCGAGCCTGTACCTCTCGCTGCTGCTGGTGCCGCCGCTGCTGTGGTTCGGCGCCATCTACCTGGGCTCGCTGCTGACGCTGCTCTGGCAAGGCTTCTACACCTTCGACGACTTCACCATGTCGGTGTCGACGGACCTGACCCTGGCCAACTTCGCCGCGCTGTTCCAGGCCGCCAACTTCGACATCATCCTGCGCACCCTGAGCATGGCGGTGGTCGTGTCCATCGCCAGCGCCGCCGTGGCCTTCCCCATCGCCTACTACATGGCGCGCTACACCACGGGCAAGACCAAGGCGTTCTTCTACATCGCGGTGATGATGCCCATGTGGGCCAGCTACATCGTCAAGGCCTACGCCTGGACCCTGCTGCTGGCCAAGGGCGGCGTGGTGATGTGGTTCGTCCAGGCCCTGCACCTCGAGCCGGTGCTGGAACTGCTGCTGGGCGTTCCCGGTGTGGGTGGCAGCACCCTGTCCACCTCCCACTTCGGCCGCTTCCTGGTGTTCGTGTACATCTGGCTGCCGTTCATGATCCTGCCGATCCAGGCTTCCCTGGAGCGCCTGCCGCCGTCCCTGCTGCAAGCCTCGGCGGACCTCGGTGCGCACCCGCGCCAGACCTTCATGCAGGTGATCCTGCCGCTGTCGGTGCCAGGCATCGCCGCCGGTTCGATCTTCACCTTCAGCCTCACCCTGGGCGACTTCATCGTGCCGCAGCTGGTGGGCCCGCCCGGCTACTTCGTCGGCAGCATGGTCTACGCCCAGCAGGGCGCCATCGGCAACATGCCCATGGCCGCCGCCTTCACCCTGGTGCCGATCGTGCTGATCGCCATCTACCTGTCCATCGTCAAACGTCTGGGGGCCTTCGATGCACTCTGAAAAAGCCTCCTGGGGCCTGAAAGCGGCTGCCTGGGGCGGGCTGGCATTCCTGCACATCCCGATCCTCATCATCTTCATGTACGCCTTCAACACCGAAGACGCCGCCTTCAGCTTCCCGCCGCAGGGCTTCACCCTGCACTGGTTCAGCGTCGCCTTCGGCCGCGCCGACGTGGTGGAAGCGATCAAGCTGTCGCTGCAGGTGGCGGTCATCGCCACCCTGATCGCCCTGGTGCTGGGCACCCTGGCCGCAGCCGCGCTGTACCGCCGCGACTTCTTCGGCAAGGAAGGCATCTCGCTGATGCTGATCCTGCCCATCGCCCTGCCCGGCATCATCACCGGCATCGCCCTGCTCTCGGCGTTCAAGGGGCTGGGTATCGAACCGGGCTTGCTGACCATCGTCATCGGCCACGCCACCTTCTGCGTGGTGATCGTCCACAACAACGTGATCGCGCGCTTCCGCCGCACCTCCCACAGCCTCATCGAAGCCTCGATGGACCTGGGCGCGGACGGCTGGCAGACCTTCCGCCACATCATCCTGCCGAACCTGGGCTCGGCCCTGCTGGCGGGCGGCATGCTGGCGTTCGCGCTGTCCTTCGACGAAATCATCGTCACCACCTTCACCGCCGGCCATGAACGCACCCTGCCGATCTGGCTGCTCAACCAGCTCAGCCGCCCGCGCGACGTCCCGGTGACCAACGTGGTGGCCATGCTGGTGATGCTGGTGACCATGCTGCCCATCCTTGCCGCCTACTACCTGACCAAGGGTGGCGAGAGCGTGGCGGGCAGCGGGAAGTAAAACAGTTCCAGGCCCGAACACACCGAATTTCCCTCACGCCCTTCTCCACGATGGAGAGGGGCTAGACCGAACGAGGACTCTGCCCATGCAAACCAAACTCCTGATCAACGGCCAGCTCATTGCCGGTGAAGGCCCCAGCCTCGCCGTGCTCAACCCGTCCCTGGGCACCGCCCTGGTGGAAATCGCCGAGGCCAGCCCGGCCCAGGTGGACGCCGCTGTGCGCGCCGCCGATGCCGCCTTCCCGGCCTGGTCCCAGACGTCGCCGAAGGACCGCGCCACCCTGCTGCTGAAGCTGGCCGAGCGCATCGACGCCCATGCCGAAGAACTGGCCCGCCTGGAATCCCAGAACTGCGGCAAGCCCTACGCCGCCGCCCTCAACGACGAGCTGCCGGCCATCGCCGACGTGTTCCGCTTCTTTGCCGGCGCCAGCCGCTGCATGAGTGGCTCCGCAGCGGGCGAGTACCTGCCCGGCCACACCTCGATGATCCGCCGCGACCCGGTGGGCGTGGTGGCCTCGATCGCGCCCTGGAACTACCCGCTGATGATGGCGGCCTGGAAGCTGGGCCCGGCCCTGGCTGCCGGCAACACCGTGGTCCTGAAGCCCTCCGAGCAGACCCCGCTGACCGCCCTCAAGCTGGCCGAGTTCATCGCCGAGATCTTCCCCGCCGGCGTGGTGAACCTGGTGTTCGGGCGCGGCCCGAGCGTCGGTGAACCCCTGGTGACCCACCCGAAAGTACGCATGGTCTCCCTCACCGGTTCCGTCGCCACCGGTTCGCGGATCATCGCCGGCACCGCCGACACCGTGAAACGCATGCACATGGAGCTGGGCGGCAAGGCCCCGGTGATCATCTTCGACGACGCCGACATCGACGCCGCCGTGGAAGGCATCCGCACCTTCGGCTTCTACAACGCCGGCCAGGACTGCACCGCCGCCTGCCGCATCTACGCGCAGAAAGGCATCTACGAGCAGTTCGTGGCCAAGCTGGGCGAAGCCGTGGGCAGCATCAAGACCGGCCTGCAGGACGACCCATCCACCGAGCTCGGCCCGCTGATCACCGAGCAGCACCTGCAGCGCGTCGAGGGCTTCGTCCAGCGCGCCAGCGCCGTGCCGCACATCCAGGTGGTCACCGGCGGTGCGCGCGTCGAAGGTCCGGGTTTCTTCTTCCAGCCCACGGTGCTCGCCGGTGCGCGCCAGGACGACGAAATCGTTCGCCGCGAAGTGTTCGGCCCGGTGGTCTCGGTCACCCAGTTCGACAGCGAAGAACAGGTTCTGGAATGGGCCAACGACTCCGACTACGGCCTGGCCTCCTCCCTGTGGACCGCTGATGTCGGTCGCGCCCACCGCCTGTCCGCACGCCTGCAGTACGGCTGCACCTGGGTCAACACTCATTTCATGCTGGTCAGCGAAATGCCCCACGGCGGCGTCAAGCACTCCGGCTACGGCAAGGACATGTCCATGTACGGGCTGGAGGACTACACCGCCATTCGCCATGTGATGTTCAAGCACTGACGGCCCAGCACCAGCGCACCGTTGTAGGGGCGATTTCAATCGCCAAGCAGGCCGCAGGGCTGCCCTGCGGCATTGCCGGGGGCGACTGCGTTGCCCTTGGCGAATGAATTCGCCCCTACAGGAAGAAATGCCCCACAGGAAGTAACCCCCGCTGCAACCACCAGGAGAACGAGCAATGCGTAACACCTTGCGTAATTTCAGCTTCATCCTGCTTTGCGCCATGGCCGGGATGGCCCAGGCGGCCGACAGCGCCAAAGCCGTGGTCGACGGCTACATGGCAGCCTGGAACGCCCACGATCCGGACAAGGCCGCCAGCTTCTTCGCCGAAGACGGGGTGTACTTCGACGCCACCGTCGGCACCCCGCAGAAAGGTCGTGCGGCGGCCCGCGACAATGTGATCAAGGTCTTCGTCGGTGCCGTGCCGGACCTGAAGTGGAAGATGACCAGCGAACCCATCGTCAGCGCCGACGGCATTGCTTTCCAGTGGGAATTCTCCGGCACCAACAGCGGCCCCTGGAGCGCCGAGACCCCGGCCACCAACAAGCCGCTGAAATTCGAAGGCGTGAGCTTCGTGCGCATCAAGAACGGCAAGATCGTCTACCAGGGCGACTACTACGACGCGCTGGGCTTCAACAAGCAGCTCGGCTGGTAATCCGGACGCTCCTGCCCGTAGCGCACCGAAGTCTCCGCACGGGGTTTCGGTGCGCATGGCGCACCCTACGATCGAGGGCGACGGACTACACCCCTGCCGCCTCCGCCAACCCTTTCTCTTTCAACCACTCCGGATTGAACAACCGCCCGGCGTACAACCCTCCGCGATCGCAGAGCAAGGTCACGATCCGATGCCCCGGCCCCAACTGGTGGGCCACCTGCACGGCGGCCGCGAGGTTGATGCCGGAGGAGCCGCCGACGAACAGTCCCTCCTCCCGCAGCAGGCGATAGACCATGGCCACGCAGGCCAGGTCGTCCACCTGCACGGCGTCGTCGATGGGCGTGCCTTCGAGGTTGGCGGTGACCCGCGTGGTGCCGATGCCCTCGGTGATGGAACTGCCCTCGGCCACCAGTTCCCCGCGTTTCACCCAGTTGTAGAGGGCGCTGCCCATGGGGTCGGCGAGGACGATGCGCACCTTCGGATCGCGCTCCTTGAGGAAGCGCGCCACCCCGGCCAGGGTGCCGCCGGTGCCGGTGGCGCAGACGAAGGCGTCCAGGCGGCCTTCGGTGTCGGCCCAGATTTCCGGGCCGGTGGTTTCGTAGTGGGCCTGGCGGTTGGCGATGTTGTCGAACTGGTTGGCCCAGACGGCGCCGGGCAGTTCGTCCGCCAGGCGACCGGCGATCTTCTGGTAGTTGTCCGGGTCCTTGTAGGGTTTGGGTGGCACCGGGCGCACCTCGGCGCCCAGGGTGCGCAGCAGGTCGAGCTTTTCCGGGGACTGGTTGTCGGGGATCACGATAATGCAGCGATAGCCCTGGGCGGCGCAGATATGCGCCAGGCCGATACCGGTGTTGCCGGCGGTGCCCTCCACCACGGTGCCGCCCGGCAGCAATCGGCCCTGGCGTTCGGCGTCGTCGATGATGAAGCGGGCGGCGCGGTCCTTCACCGAGCCACCGGGGTTGAGGAATTCGGCCTTGGCCAGGATGTCACAGCCGGTTTCGGCGCTGAGGCCGATGAGACGCAGCAGGGGTGTATTGCCGACGCTGCCGATGAAACCTTCGCGGATCACCATGCTGCACCTCCCGGAGTCGCTGCATGGGAACGAACAGTTTCAGTCTAGCCGTGCGCTAGTTCGCCTTGCCCTTCTCGAACTGGTACTTGATGACATCCGACAGCGTCGCCGTCAGGGCCGCCGTGGAAACCCCGAACATCAGCACACCGTTGGCGGCCTCCAGCGGGCCCAGCAACCGCCACCGCTCGTTCATGACGATGTCACCGTAGCCCAGCGTGACGAAGTTCACCGCCGAGTGGTAAAGCGCCTTGGCAAGGCTGTCGAACTCCCCGAGCGCCATGAACAGCCCACCCCAGATCGCCATCTGCACGAAGTTGCCCAGCAGCATTACCAGCATCACCGCCGACAGCAGCATGGTGGTGTGCCACGGCGATGCGCTGACCCGCCCTCCCCGCACGTAGCGGACGTACGGCCTCAGGCTGAAGGCCACGAACACGGCCTGCAGCACCAGGCAGAGCACCATCACGGGAATTCCGACCAGCAGATTGAGCAACATGGACAACCTCTCAGGGGGCTTCGCGGCGTTGCCGGAGGAAACGCCGGCGATCGATCAGGTAGACCGCCCCGCAGGCGTACAGGGTGACCGCGATGAACAGCCCCATGCGCACCGCAAAGGCGGTGTAGACGTCCTTGCCTGCCTCGCTGTCCTGTACCGACTGGCCGAGCAGGATGATCAGGGTCACCAGGGTGTTGATCCAGAACGCGGGAGTCTGGCGGCTCGCCGCCAGGGCGTAGAGCCGGCGGGCCAGCACCAGGCCGAACAGCAGCATCCAGAGAAAGAACATCCACAGGTGCGGGAACAGGCTCAGCGCGCTCCAGAACAGCATGGCCAGCAGGCCGCCAAGCAGGGTCGAGCCCAGCAGCTCACGGCCCGCGGTGCGGGCGGAGGCGCCGCAGACCTGCTGACCGAGGCTGACCGCCTTCATGATCAGCGGCATGTAGCTGGACGGGTCGATCAGCGCCAGGAGAAATGCCGGTAGCACCACCAGGGCCGCGCGCAGGGCGATCCAGGCGGACTCGGTGGCGTCCGGCGCGGGACGGGGCGGCGGCGTCGGGGCATTGGCCGGTTCCGGGAACAGCATGTGGCTGACCAGCACCACCAGCACGGCGAGGACGATGCCCTTGGCCAGGGCCTCGATGACCGTAACCGCCAGGCCGAAGTCGAAGGTGCCCGCCGCCGAGATCATGGTCAGGCCAATCACCAGGAACTGGGCCACCAGCGGATTGCCCCCACGCAGCCCATAGCGGAAGCAGAGAAACAGGCACAGCCCCACCAGCAATACGCCACTGGGGGGCGCGTGGCGCAGCAACGGAATCATCAGCAACCCGATGCCGGTGGTGAGCATGATGACCAATGCCAGGGCCGGGGCGGCCTTCAGGGGTAGCGGGCTGTTTTTCGTGACCAGCAGCAGGAGGGCGAAGATCGGCGACAGGAAGGGAATCGGCAAGGCGAGGCCGAAGCTCGCCGCCAGGCACAGCGCGACACCGCTGGCCAGGCGCAACGCGCGCCGGCCACGCGGATCAGTAGGCATAGGACAGCCAGCTCATCAGGTAGATGTACAGGCGGCCCAGGGGGTTGAGCGGATTGCCCTCGGAAGGAAACGCCATCACCTCCGCCTGGCCACCGACACGCAAGCCCTGCAGCTTGTCCACTTCACCCGGAGCGAATTCCACGATCACCGGGAAGCGCTGTGCCGGACGCAGCCAGTCGCGGCTGTTCTCCACCGTCGGCAAGGTACCGGGCGCCGGGGTCTGCCCCACGCTGACGCCATAGCCAACGCTGCGCACCCGCCCTTCGAAGACCTGCCCCGGCAGGGCGTCCAGCACGATGGCCACGGGCGTGCCGACCTGGACGTGGCCCAGGTTGTTCTCGGTCATTTCGGCGCTCAGCCAGAGGTCGTGGATGGCGATCAGGGTCATCACCGGGCTGCCGGCGCCGACGAACTGGCCGACGTCCGTGCGCAGGTCGGTGATCAACCCGGCGGAACGGGCTCGCACGCGCGTATTGGCGAGGTCCAGTTCGGCCTTCTCCAGTGCGGTGGCGGCGCTGCGCAACTGGGCGTTTTCCTCTTCGCTGCCGCCCTGCTGTTCCCGCGCCCGCTGCACTTCGGCCCGCGCCGCGGATACCTGGCTGACGGACTGTTCGAGGGTGGCCCGTGCCACTTCCAGGCGGCGCACGGAGATGGTGCCCGGGTCTTCGCGGTAAAGCCGTTCGAGACGGTCGCTGTCCTGCCGGGCCTTCAGTTCGTTGGCCTGGGCCGCCCGCAGGGACGCCAGCGCCGAATCGATGGCGGCGGTACTGGCGCCGATCTGGCGGCGCATGGTCTCCAGGTCGGCGCGGGCACGGTCGGCAGCGATCTGGTACTGCTCGGTGTCCACTTCGAAGAGCACTTCGCCCGCTTTCACATCCTGGTTATTGCGCACATGCACCCGCGTGACCCGCCCCGCCACTTCGGCCGCCACCGGCACCACGAAGGCCTGCACCCGCGCCTGCTGGGTGTAGGGCGTGAAGCGATCCGCCAGGAGGTACCAGGCCAGGGTCAGGATGATCACCAGCGCCACCCATTTCGTCCCCTTCGCGGCCGCGTCGGGCGCAGGGGCTGGCTCGGGCTTGGCCGGTTGCTCGACCGGGACCTGCGGTTGCTCGCTCATTCTCTTTCACCTTGCTCGCTATCGGCGTCCGGCCGGTCCTGGGGCTGCGGTTCGTCCAGCAGGTCACCCCAGTCGGTGCGTTGTTTCATCTGGTCGCGCGTGCTGTCGTCGATCATCGGCCCATCCCGGAACCAGCCACCACCGAGGGCCTTGTACAGGGCGATGAGGTTGCTCACGGCGTCGCTGCGGCTGAGCAGGTAGCTGTCCTGCTGCTGGAACAGCTCGCGCTGGGCGTCCAGGACCCGCTGGAAGTCGGCGAAGCCCTCACGGTACTGGGCGTTGGCCAGGTCCAGGGAACGCAGGGCGGCCTGGGTGCTCTCGCGGCGGATGCGCTCGCTTTCCAGGGCCTTGGCCAACCCGGTGGCGGCATCGTCGGCTTCCCGCGCGGCCTGGCGCACCCGGTCGCGGTAGGCCTCGATCAGTTGCTGCAGCCGCGCGTCCTGCACCCGCACGTCGTTCTTGATGCGGCCGTGATCGAACAGGTTCCAGGCCAGGCTGGGGCCGGCAACCAGATCCAGGTTGTTGGGGGTGTTATCGAGCGTCGAAGCGCTCCAGACGATGCTGCCCAGCAGGGTCACCGAGGGGTAGAGATCGGCCTCGGCGACGCCGATCAGGGCTGACTGGGCGGCCACCGCCAGTTCCGCGGCGCGCACATCCGGCCGGCGCAGGAGCAGGTTGGCGGGCACGTCCTGCAGGACCGCGTGGTCGGGCAGCGGAATCAGCCCTTCCCCCTCCCGCAGTTCCGGCAGGGGGCCCGGCGGGCGGCCGATCAGCACGGAGAGGGCGTTACGGGTGCGCACGACCTGGCCTTCCAGGTCCGGAATGGTGCCGAGTGTGGCCAGGTACTGGGCCTTGGCCTGCTGGAAGTCCAGTTCGGAGCTGTCGCCGCTGCGGAACAGGCGCTCGGTGATCTCGAAGCTGCGCTTCTGCCGTTCGGCGTTTTCCTGGGCGATGCGCAGGCGGGCCTCGAAGGTCCGCAGGATGAAATAGGTGTCCGCCACCTGGGCGCGCAACAGCACCAGGGCGTCCTCGTAATTGGCCTGGGCGGCGAAGTAGGCGGCGTCGGCCGACTCGATGGCGCGACTGAAGCGGCCCCAGAAGTCCAGCTCCCAGGCGACGTCGAAGCCGGTGCTGTATTGCCAGAACTGGTTGTCCTGGGGATTGCGGCCGCCGGACTGGTGGCGATCCACATAGAGGCCGTCGGCGCTGGCCTGCTGGAACTGCGGGTAGCGGCCGCTCAGGGCGATGCCCAACTGCGCGCGAGACTCCATCACCCGCAGGCCGGCGATCTCCAGGGTGGAGTTGTAGGCGTCCGCCTCGGCGATCAGGGCATCGAGGGTCGGGTCCTCGAACACCTGCCACCACATCAGCAGATCGGGCTGCGGCCGGTTGAGGCTCATCTGCTCCAGCGCCGGGCTGTTCCAGTGTTCCACCCAGGGCTCGCGGGGCGACTGGAAGTCGGGGCCGACCCGAACGCAGCCGGCCAGCCCGACGATTCCGGCCAGGAGACCCCACAGGGGCGCACGCAGGTCTGGCATAGCGCCTGGTCTGCGATTCAGGACGCGGCCTTATCCTCGATGGCGGGAGCCTGCGGCGGGTCCTCGACCCATTGCCAGAACAGCTTGTAGCCCACCGCCAGGAGCACCGGGCCGATGAACAGGCCGATGATGCCGCCGGTGACCATGCCCCCCAGCGCGCCGATCAGCACCACCGGCATCGGCACGTTGACGCCCCGCCCCAGCAGCAGCGGCTTGAGCACGTTGTCCGCCAGGCCGGCGACGATGCTGTACACGGAGAAGATGATGACCCCGAGGGTTGCGCCCTCGGTCGAGAAGACGAAGACGATCACCGGCAGGGTGATCAGCGTGGCCGGCAACTGCATGATGCCCAGCAGCAGCACTGCCAGCGCCAGCACGCCGGCCCCCGGAACGCCCATGACCACGAAGCCGATGCCCACCAGCAGCATCTGGATGAAGGCGATGCCCACCACGCCCTGAGCCACGGCGCGGATCGTCGCGGTGCACAGCTCGGCGATCTGCGGCCCGCGCACGGGGCCGGACAGGCGCGAGGCGATGGACACCGTGGCGCGGTGGCCGGTTTCGCCAAACGCCATGATGATGCCGCCGATGATCAGGGCGCCGAGGAACATCAGGAACCCTGCGCCGACCCCGGCCAGCTTGCCCATCACCATCAAGCCCGCCCCCTTGAGGTGCGGCAGGGCCTTTTTCACCAGGCTGCCCTGGTCGGCGCTGGCGACCTGCGCCCAGGCATCGTGGAGGCTCTGGCCGATGAGGGGCCAACTGGCGATCGAATCCGGCGGCGCCGGAATGTGCAGTTCGCCCCCCTTGAGCAGCGCCAGGGTGCTGTCCACCGATTCGCCGATGGAGGAGCCCAGGAGAATCACCGGCACCATCAGGATCGCCACCGAGACCAGGGTGATCAGTGTCGCCACATGACCTTCACGCAGGCCCAGGGCCTTCACCAGCCGGCGGTGCAGCGGGTAGAAGGTCACGGCCAGGATCAGCGACCAGAGCATCAGGTCGAGGAACGGCCGGAACACCTGGTAGCAGGACAGCGCCAGGACCAGGACGAGGCCGGCGCGAATGAACACGTCGAGCAGGCCTCGGGAGAGGAAATACTCCGTAAGGGAGGATGGGGTCATCGGGATCTCCTAGAAACCTTTGACGGATGAGCCGGAGAGGCTCGGGACAGACCTCGGGAACACCCTTTCACAGGGCGCCCCGGGCTCACAGGTGAGCATAGACGGCACCAGGCTTCGCGCCCGGTGTATGTGTCATTCGCCGATATCTTCGTTCCACAGCTCCGGACGGGCGCGGATGAAATCCTCCATCAGCTTCATGCACTCGGCGTTCTGCAGGACATCCAGCTCCACGCCTCGCGAGCGCAGCAGCTCCTCTTCGCCCATGAAGGTGCGGTTCTCGCCGATCACCACCTTGGGAATGCCGTAGAGCAGGATGGCGCCGCTGCACATGGAGCACGGCGACAGGGTGGTGTAGAGCACCGCCTCGCGGTAGACGCTGGCGGGCTGGCGGCCGGCGTTCTCGAACGCATCCATCTCGCCGTGCTTGATGGCGCTGCCTTCCTGGACACGGCGGTTGTGGCCTCGGCCAATGATGCGCCCCTTGTGGACGATCACCGAGCCGATGGGGATTCCGCCCTTGGCCAGGCCTTGGCGGGCTTCGTCGATGGCAGCTTGCATGAAGGGGTCCATGTTCATTCCTTGTATGGATGTGGGTGCCGAATGGTCGAATGCAGGATTCAGTCGACCGGTTCCTTCTCGGGTGCGGCCTGTTCGTTCTGCTTTGCGAGCCAGATCTGGTAGGCATTGATCCCCGCGCGCACGGTGCTGAACACCATGGGCGGTTTCAACTCACCCAGCTCGCCGGAGCGCTGCATCAGCTCCTGGGCCGGACCGATAAGACGGGAGAAACCGAAGAAGATGCCTCGGGCAGCCAGCGCCTGCTGCACTTCGCGCAGGGTCGCCAGGCCCGTGACATCGAGGTTGATCATGGTCTCGGCGTTGAGCAACACCGCGCGCGGGTGGTCCATCTGCTCCACCTGCTGCAGCAGACGTTGCTTGAAGTAGTCGGCATTGAAGAACAGCAGCGGCGCGTCGAAGCGATAGACCAACAGACCCGGCAAGGTGGTGGCCTGTGGATAACGGCTCACTTCAACCTGCCCGTCCACGCCTTCCACCCAGCCGAGCACGGCGTCACTGGGCCGGTAGGTGTAGTAGAGCAAGCGAAGCAGGGCCAGCGCGACGGCGACGAAGATGCCCGGCAGTACACCGACGCCCAGCACGCCCACCGTGGTCAGCAGGCACAAGGCGCATTCGAAGCGGCTGAGACGCCAGAACCCTTTGAGCGCGCGGATGTCGATCAACCCCCAGCCCGCCAGCATCAACACGGCACCGAGGGCGGTGATGGGCACCCAGGCCAGGGGGCCGTGGAGGAAAACCAGTACGGCGACTATCACCAGAGCCACCACCACGCTGACCATCTGGGTCTTGCCGCCCACCAGGTCGTTGACCGCCGTGCGCGAGTCCGCGCCGCTGATGACGAAGGCCTGGGACACCCCGGCACCGACGTTGGACAGGCCGAGCGCGATGAACTCGCGGTTGGCGTCGATGCTGTAGCCACGGCGAGCCGCGAAGCTGCGGGCGGTGAGCATGGCGCTGCAGAAGCTGACGATGGTGATACCGGTGGCGTCCCGCAGCAGGGAGAGCAGCTCGTTGTAGCTGGCCTTCGGCCAACTCAGTTCAGGCAAGCCCGCCGGGACGGCGCCCAGCAGGGCCACGCCGTGGCGGTCCAGTTGAAAGATGGCGGCGACGGCGGACGCCAGCACGATGCCCACCAGGGCCGCCGGTATCCGCGGAAAACGACGCGGCAGCAGGACCAGCAGCAACAGTGTCGCGGCCCCCAGCGCCAGGGTGAGCAGGTGGGTATCGGCCAGGTTGCGGACCATCGCCAACAGGCCGGCGATGAAGCCGCTGGTCTCGCTCTGGTAGCCCAGCACCTTGCCCAGTTGCCCGGCCAGCAGGCTGAGGCCGATGCCATTGAGGTAGCCCACGAGGATCGGCCGGGAAAGGAAGCTGGCGATGAAGCCCGCGCGGATCAGTCCGCCGATGATCGACAGCAGGCCGACCATCACGGCAATGATCATCGACAGGTGGATCAGCCGCTGCGGATCACCGGCAGCCAGCGGCGTGATGGCGGCAGCCACCATGGCCGCGGTGGCGGCATCGGGCCCGACCATGAGCTGCCGGGAGCCGCCCACGAGGGCGTAGATCAGCATCGGCAGGATGCAGGCGTAGAGACCGACCTGGGCGGGAAAGCCGATGATCTGCGCGTAGGCGATGGCGGTGGGAATCTGCACGGCGGCGACGGACAGGCCGGCAGTGAGGTCGGCACGCATCCATTCGCGACGGTACTGAAAATGGCTGACGCGGTTACGCAGCTGTTGGACCAAGTCCATCGAGTCGGTCCTTGAGAGGGTCGATCCTGCAAAGCTTATCAACGGCGCCGGAATTTTCCCGGCGCCGCGGTCATTTTTGAGAATTAATGATTCTTCTCACAGTTGATCATCCAGGGCACACCGAAGCGGTCCACCAGCATGCCGAAGCGCTCGGCCCAGAAGGTCTGCGCCAGCGGCATCTGTACCTGGCCACCCTCGGCCAGGGCGTTGAACACCCGCTCGGCCTCGACAATGCGGTCGATGTTGAGCGCGATGCTGATGCCGCTGATGCCGTTAAACGGCGCCTGGGGCGGGCAGTCCGAGCCCATGATCACCTGGTCGCCCACCGCCAGGCGGGCATGCATGATCTTGTCGCGGAAGTTTTCCGGCACATCACCGCAAGCCGGGCTCTCGGCGAAAGTCAGGAAGGCTTCCAGGGTGCCGTTCAGCACCTTGGCGTAGAACTGGAAGGCCGGGCCGCACTGGCCATCGAACGTCAGGTAAGGATCGATTTTCATGAGGGTCTCCTTTAGGTGAACTTCAGCGGTCACTGCTGTTTGGCTTTCTCGAAGACGCGCTGTTCCTGCTCACGCAGCTCGGGAGTGAATTCCTCGCCGAAGTCTTCGGCTTCGAACACCTGGCGGATCTCGATCTCGGATTCGGTGGGCATGGGATTGGGGCAACGCTTGACCCATTCGATGCACTCTTCCAGGGAGTTGACCTTGAACAGCCAGAAGCCGGCGATCAGTTCCTTGGTTTCGGCGAATGGACCGTCGACGACGGTACGGTCCTTGCCCTTGAACACCACCCGCTTCCCCCTGGAACTGGGGTGCAGGCCTTCACCAGCGAGCAGGACGCCTGCATTCACCAGCTCTTCGTTGTACTGGCCCATGGCCGTGAGCAGTTCAGTGCTGGGCATGATGCCCGCTTCCGATTCCTTGGTTGCTTTGACTATCACCATGAAGCGCATTGTCTTTCTCCTGTTGTAATGCCCGCGGCCTTTGCCTGCTGGCTTGCCTATTGGTCGAAGGGGAAACGACGGGATCGACAGCAGACTGAAATTTTTTTTTCAGAAGCGCGGGACTGGATCAGCGTAGACCCGGATGGAGGACTTGCGAGTTTGGAGTGACGGGTGAACGGAATGCGGTCGTAGGTTGGCGCTGAGCGAAGCGAAGCCCAACAAGGCGCGCATAGCGTGCCCGGTTCGTTGGGCCTCGCAGGCTCGGCACCCACCTACAGGGAAGGCGCCTCAGCGTGGGGCTATGTGCGCGACCATCAGTTGCACACTTTCCTGCCCACGGTATTCGTTGACGTCCAACTTGTAGGCCAGCTCGGCCCAGCGGACGCTGGCGTTGGGCCACTGTTCGCGGTCGATGTTGAAGGCGATGCCGTCCAGTTGCAGCGAGCCGCATTCGCTCTTCAGCACCAGCTTGAGATGGCGTTCCCCCACCAGACGCTGCTGGACGATCTGGAACACACCGTGGAACAGCGGCTCGGGGAAATGCTGACCCCAGGGGCCGGCCAGGCGCAGGGCGCGGGCCAGTTCCAAGTGGAATTCCTCGATGCTCAGCTGGCCATCGGAGAGCAGGCGGCCGGTGAGGTCGTCCTCGGACAGCTGACGGCGGGTCTCGGCGTCGAAGGCTGCTGCGAAGGCGCCGAAGTTTTCCACAGGCAGCGACAGGCCAGCCGCCATGGCGTGGCCACCGAACTTGCTGATCAGCCCGGGGTGCCGAGCGGCCACGGCGTCCAGGGCATCACGGATATGGAAGCCCGGCACCGAGCGCGCCGAGCCCTTGAGCAGGCCATCGCCCGCATCGGCGAACGCGATGGTCGGGCGGTGGTAACGCTCCTTGAGCCGCGAGGCGAGGATACCGATCACCCCCTGGTGCCATTCGGGCTCGAACAGGCAGAGGCCGAAGGGCATGTCCTCGATGGGCAGGTTCTTCAGCTGGGCCAGGGCCTCGCGCTGCATGCCCTGCTCGATGGCCTTGCGGTCCTGGTTGAGCTGGTCCAGCTGCACGGCCATGTCCCGAGCCAGGGCGTCGTCCTCGCAGAGCAGGCATTCGATGCCCAGGCTCATGTCGTCCAGGCGGCCGGCGGCGTTCAGGCGCGGGCCGAGGATGAAGCCGAGATCAGTGGACGTGATGCGCCCGGCCTGGCGCCCGGCGACTTCGAGGATCGCCTTGAGGCCGGGCCGCGCGCGGCCGGCACGAATGCGCGCCAGGCCCTGGTGGACCAGGATGCGGTTGTTGGCGTCCAGCGGCACCACGTCGGCCACGCTGCCCAGGGCCACCAGGTCCAGCAGGTCGCCCAGGTTGGGCTCCTTGAGACCGGCGCGCGCGAACCAGTCCAGCTCCCGCAGGCGGGCGCGCAGGGCGAGCAGTACGTAGAAGATCACGCCCACACCGGCCAGGGATTTGCTGGGGAAGTCGCAGCCCGGCTGGTTGGGGTTGACGATGGCGTCCGCTGCCGGGAGCTCGGGCCCCGGCAGGTGGTGGTCGGTGACCAGTACCTTGAGCCCGGCGGCCTTGGCGGCGGCCACGCCCTCGACGCTGGAGATACCGTTATCCACAGTCACCAGCAGGTCGGGATGGCGCTGCAGGGCGACCGCGACGATCTCGGGGGTCAGGCCGTAGCCGTACTCGAAGCGGTTGGGAACCAGGTAATCCACATGAAAGGCGCCGAGCATGCGCAGACCGAGCACGCCCACGCTGCTGGCCGTGGCGCCGTCGGCATCGAAGTCGCCCACGTAGAGGATACGCTGGCGCTTTTCCAGGGCCTCCACCAGCAGTTCCACGGCGGCGTCGATGCCCTTGAGCTGCTGGTAGGGGATCAGCCGCGCCAGGCCCTTGTCCAGCTCCGTCGCGGACTGCACGCCACGGGCGGCGTAGAGGCGGGTGAGGAGCGGCGGCAGGTCGCCCAGGTCGGGCAGCACGTCAGGCAGGGCGCGGTGTTCGATACGCATGGAAGGTCCAACCTTTGAATCGACTTCCCCTCTCCCTCCCGGGAAAGGGCCGTGGGGCAGGCGTCAGCGCCCTGCCCCGGAAATCCTCCGGATTTCCGTTCAGCGTTCCCCGGTCAGCCACTCCAGGGGGATTTCATGCTGGCCGCGCTCATCGGTGATGAACAGCGTGCCGTCGCTGATCATCACGCTCCAGCTGACCGAACGCGGCAGGTCGCGGGCCAGTTCTTCCAGGGCTTCCTGCTGCACAGCGACGACGTTGATGTTCTTCAGGCTGCGCACGGCGTCCAGGACCTTGGTCTGCCAGACCCGCAGGTTGCCATAGGCCACCAGGCTGAAGCGCTCGGTGCGACGCGAGCACCAGGTGATGCGCTCGGCGTCGGGCTGGCCCACTTCGATCCAGTGCAGGACGCGGTCGTCCAGGCTTTTCTCCCACAGGGCCGGTTCGTCCACATCCGACAGGCCACGGCCAAACGCCAGCTGCTCGTGGTACCAGAGGGCGTAGGCGATCAGGCGCACGGCCAGGCGCTCCTCGGTTTCCGAGGGGTGCTTGGCGACGGTGAAACGCAGGTTCTCGTAGACGCTGCGGTCCAGGTCGGTGAGGTTGAGTTCGACTTTGTAGGGGGTCGCTTGGAGGGCCATGACGGGCTTCTTGATGATTCGCGGAGGGCGGCAAGTCTACCCTGATTCCACGGCCTTGGCTGGGCCTTCCGGCTAATCGGCGGGATAGCGCTGGATGCGGTTGCGCCCCTTGTCCTTGGCGGCGTAGAGGGCGTCATCGGCCAGGGAAAGCAGGCGGAACAGGTCGTAGCCGCCTTCGCTGGAGCTGACGATGCCAATGCTGACGCTGAGTTGGCCCGCCTCCTGGAACGGCAGCTCGGCGAACTCCCGGCGGATGCGTTCAGCCACCTGGGCGCCGGCTTCGTCGTTGGCATCGGCCAACAGGCAGGCGAACTCCTCGCCTCCGATACGACCGAACACGTCCTGCTTGCGCATGCTGCCCACGGCGATGCGGGTGAAGGCCACCAGGGCTTCGTCGCCAGTGGCGTGGCCGTAGTTGTCGTTGAGGCGCTTGAAGTGGTCGAGGTCGCAGAGCAGCAAGGCCACCGGCTCGCCCCGGTGCTCGCAGCTTTCCAGCAGGTACTCGCCGGAGGTCATGAAGGCGCGACGGTTGCCGACGCCGGTGAGGGGGTCGCAGTAGGCGGCGGCGCGGAACTTGAGTTCGGCACGCTCCTTGACCATCGCCAGGGTCACGAACGCGATGCCGATGGCGTAGAGCAGGGTCTCGAACACCAGCAGGGAAAAGAAGTTGGTGCCCTGGCCGCTGCTGGCGACAGCCGCGTCGAAGGGCATGCCCCGGTCGACGATGATGCGCACGCAATAGAACCCCATATGGAAGAGCGTCAGGACCAGGGCCGGCAGGTAGGCCACCTCCAGGCTCTTGCGGCTCCGCCAGAGCTCGTAGGCGCTCAGCCCGGTGTAGCAGACCGTGATCAGCGAACTGGCCGCGATCCGCACGGTGAGCGAATCGTAGAAGGCCGGATTGAGGCAGAACAGCGCCCAGATCGCGGCGCCGGCGCAGATGCCCGCCAGGTGCGGCTGGCGCCCGGCGAACACGCGCATGGCGGTCCAGATCATCGCCGCGCTGAAATGCAGGACGACATTGCCCAGCACCAGGGGTACGACATCCATGCCCATGCCCCGCAGGCTACCCAGCACGGTGCCCAGGACGCCCAGCAGCAGCGCGGCGGAGAGGTAGCCGAGGGTCGGCTCCCGGCGGCCGCGACGCCAGGCATGCAGCATCAGCAGCCCCACCAGGGCGAGGACATAGATATCCACAAGCACCAGGGTGGGGATGTTCAGTTCCATGGGCCCTCCTCCCGGCGCGGTTCATGCGACGGGCGGCAAGGGAACGCAGTGCGGTTTGGCATGGTGGTTCGCGCGCGTGATCGAAGGTCCTGCCAAGCACTTTAAGTCCCCCCGGAAGGAGGCGCCAGCGGCAATCCGGGCTGTTCGCTCCGGGCCCCACGGAGTAGAGTCGCCGCCATCGTCTGGCCCATGGAAAACCCGATGAACGCTCCTGCCAAACCCCTTGCCGGCCTCAAAGTGATCGAGCTCGGCACCCTGATCGCCGGTCCCTTCGCGTCGCGCCTGTGCGCCGAATTCGGCGCCGAGGTGATCAAGATCGAATCCCCTGATGGCGGCGACCCGCTGCGCAAGTGGCGCAAGCTCTACGAGGGCACGTCCCTCTGGTGGTTCGTGCAGGCGCGCAACAAGAAGTCGCTGACGCTGAACCTCAAGCACGCCGAGGGCCAGGCAATTCTCAAGAAACTGCTGGCCGAGGCAGACATCCTGATCGAGAACTTCCGCCCCGGCGTGCTGGAGAAGCTGGGCCTGGGCTGGGACGTGATCCATGCGCTGAACCCGAAACTGGTGATGGTGCGCCTGTCGGGCTTCGGCCAGAGCGGCCCGCTGAAAGACCAGCCGGGCTTCGGCGCGGTCGGTGAGTCCATGGGCGGGCTGCGCTACATCACCGGCTTCGAGGACCGTCCGCCGGTGCGCACCGGCATTTCCATCGGGGACTCCATCGCCGCCCTCTGGGGTGTGATCGGCGCGCTGATGGCCCTGCGCCACCGGGAAGTGAACGGCGGCCAGGGCCAGGTGGTGGACGTGGCGCTCTACGAGGCGGTGTTCGCCATGATGGAAAGCATGGTTCCGGAGTTCGACGTGTTCGGCTTCATCCGCGAGCGCACCGGCAACATCATGCCGGGCATCACGCCCTCCTCCATCCACACCGCCGCGGATGGCCGCCATGTGCAGATCGGCGCCAATGGCGACGCCATCTTCAAGCGCTTCATGCAGGCCATCGGCCGTGACGACCTGGCCAACGACCCGACGCTGGCCAGCAACGACGGCCGCGACGCCCGTCGGGACGAGCTCTATGGGGTGATCGACCGCTGGGTGGGGTCGCTGCCCCTGGACGACGTACTGGCGGTGCTGAACCGCGCCGAGGTGCCGGCCAGCCGCATCTATTCAGCAGAGGACATGTTCACCGACCCGCAATTCCTCGCCCGAGAGATGTTCCTCTCGGCGAAGCTGCCGGACGGCAAGCCGTTCAAGATGCCGGGTATCGTCCCCAAGCTTTCCGAGACGCCCGGCTCCAGCGAATGGATCGGCCCGGAACTGGGCGAACACAATGCCGAGGTGCTGACGGCCCTGGGCTACAGCGCCGAGCAGGTGGCGGCGCTGAAGGCCGGTGGGGCGATCTGAGGCCGAACGGGGCGGCTTTTCTGTAGGGGCGAATTCATTCGCCCCTACAAGCTTCGCGATCAATCGCCAGAAGAAAAAAGGCCGGCCCCTTTCGGGAGCCGGCCTTCTCGTTTCTAACGCTCTGGATTACAGCGGCTTGCCGCGGTTGCCATGCTGGCTGACGAAGGCCTGGATCTGCTTGAGGTCGTTCGGCAGCACCGTGCAACGCTCCTCGCGCTGGAACAGGTCCGCCAGGTGCGCCGGCAGCGCCGGGGCCTGGCCGACGCCAGCCTTTTCCACCGCTTCGGGGAATTTGACCGGGTGAGCAGTGCCCAGGGTGACCATCGGGGTGGCCAGGCTGCGGCGGCACTCGCGGGCGGCGCGCACGCCAATGGCGGTGTGCGGGTCCAGCAGCTCGCCGCAATCCTTGAAGACTTCGGCGATGGTTTCGCAGGTCTGCTCGTCGTTGACAGCCAGGGAGTCGAACAGCTTGCGCGCTTCGGTCCAGCGGTCTTCCTCGACGCTGAAGCCGCCGCCCTGCTTGAAGGTGTCCATCAGGTTGGCGATGGCGGCGCCATTGCGACCGTGCAGGTCGAACAGCAGGCGCTCGAAGTTGGACGAAACCATGATGTCCATGGACGGCGACAGGGTCGGGTGCAGGGTGTCCTTGACGTACTGATTACCGCTCATGAAGCGGTGCAGGATGTCGTTGCGGTTGGTGGCGACGATCAGTTGGCTGATCGGCAGGCCCATGTTGCGCGCCAGGTAGCCGGCGAAGATGTCGCCGAAGTTGCCGGTGGGCACGGAGAAGGCCACGGAACGCGCCGGGCCGCCCAGCTGGATGGCTGCGTGGAAGTAGTAAACGATCTGGGCCATGATCCGCGCCCAGTTGATCGAGTTCACTGCCACCAGGCGGGTGCCCTTGAGGAAGCCCTGGTCGGCGAAGCTGGCCTTCACCATTTCCTGGCAGTCGTCGAAGTTACCTTCAACGGCAATGTTGTGGATGTTTTCACCGAGGATGGTGGTCATCTGGCGACGCTGCACTTCGGACACGCGGTTGTGCGGGTGCAGGATGAAGATGTCCACGTTCTCGCAGCGACGGCAGCCTTCGATGGCGGCCGAGCCGGTGTCGCCGGAAGTCGCGCCCATGATCACCACGCGCTCGCCACGCTTGACCAGCACGTGGTCCAGCAGGCGGCCCAGCAGTTGCAGGGCGAAGTCCTTGAAGGCCAGGGTCGGGCCGTGGAACAGCTCCAGGACCCACTCGTTGCCGTTCAGCTGGCGCAGAGGCGCCACGGCGTTGTGGGCGAAGGCGCCGTAGGTTTCCTCGAGGATCTTCTTGAAGTCGGCGTCAGCGATGCTGCCGGTGACGAAGGGGCGCATCACACGGAAGGCCAGTTCGTGGTACGGCAGGCCGGCCCAGGAGGCGATTTCTTCCTGGGTGAAGCGCGGCAGGTTTTCCGGTACGTAGAGGCCGCCGTCGCTGGCCAGGCCAGCCAGCAGCACGTCTTCGAAGTTCAGGGCCGGTGCCTGGCCGCGGGTACTGATATAGCGCATGTCTTAAAACCTTGGTTTCGAGCTGCCGGGCCCGGTGCGCCGCTCCGGGGGATCGCCCCTCCGCGGTCGCACCGGCCCCGGCGGCTGCTTAGTTCAGTTGCTCGACGCGGATGCGCACTACGCTGCCTACCACGTCTTCCAGAGCTTCCAGCGCGGCGATGGCGTCGTTGACGCGCGCCTCGACGACCCGGTGGGTAACCAGGATCATCGGCACCAGGCCGTCCTGCTCTTCGACTTCTTTCTGCATGATGGATTCGATGTTGATGCCGCGCTCCGACAGGATGGTCGCGACCTGCGCCAGCACGCCCGGATGATCCTTGGCCTGGATGCGCAGGTAATAGGCGCTTTCGCAGGCTTCGATCGGCAGGATCGGGTGGTCGGACAGGGAATGCGGCTGGAAGGCCAGGTGCGGCACGTGGTTTTCCGGGTCGGTGGTCAGGGCACGGACCACGTCCACCACGTCGGCGACCACGGCAGAAGCGGTGGCTTCCATGCCGGCACCGGCGCCGTAGTAAAGGGTGCTGCCAGCGGCGTCGCCATTGACCATCACGGCGTTCATCACGCCATTGACGTTGGCGATCAGGCGGTCGGCCGGGATCAGGGTCGGGTGCACGCGCAGTTCGAAGCCGCTGTCGGTGCGACGGGCCACGCCCAGGTGCTTGATGCGGTAGCCCAGCGCCTCGGCATAGTTGACGTCGGCACTGGTGAGCTTCGAGATGCCTTCGGTGTAGGCCTTGTCGAACTGCAGCGGGATGCCGAAGGCGATGGACGCCAGGATGGTCAGCTTGTGGGCGGCGTCGATGCCTTCGACGTCGAAGGTCGGATCGGCTTCGGCATAGCCCAGGGCCTGGGCTTCCTTCAGCACGTCCTCGAAGGCGCGGCCTTTCTCACGCATCTCGGTGAGGATGAAGTTGCCGGTGCCGTTGATGATGCCGGCCAGCCAGTTGATGCGGTTGGCCGAGAGGCCTTCGCGGATCGCCTTGATCACCGGGATGCCGCCAGCGACGGCAGCCTCGAAGGCGACCATGACGCCCTTCTCGCGGGCCTTGGCGAAGATCTCGTTGCCGTGCACGGCGATCAGCGCCTTGTTCGCGGTGACCACGTGCTTGCCGTTCTCGATGGCCTTCAGCACCAGTTCACGGGCCTGGGTGTAGCCACCGATCAGCTCGATGACGATGTCGATTTCCGGGTTGTTGGCCACGTCGAAGATGTCGGCGGTGATGGGGGTGGCGCCGGTTTCACACTTCGGGTTGGGACGACGAGCAGCAATCTGGGCAACCTCGATTCCACGCCCGGCACGGCGGGCAATCTCCTCGGCGTTGCGTTTGAGTACGTTGAAGGTGCCGCCACCGACGGTCCCCAGGCCACAGATGCCTACTTTTACCGGCTTCACGCTGAACTCCCCATCATCACTGCGAAAACGGCCGGGAGTGTCCCGGCCGAGGAAAAGAGCCGCACTTTACGAAGCGGCCGAATATTGGTCAATCGAGGCAGGTGCCCGGATTACTTGGCCTCCAGGGCAAGTTTCGCCAGCTGCGGGGCCGGCTGGTAGCCCGGAATCATCTGGCCATTGCCCAGCACGATCGCCGGAGTGCCGTTAACGCCGATCAACTGGCCCAGTTCGAACTGCTTGGCCACCGGGTTATCACAGGTCGCCTGCGGCAGTTCCTGGCGGGACTTGGCCTTGTTCATGGCTGCCTGACGGTCCTTGCTGCACCAGACGCTGACCAGGCTGTTGTAACCGTGGCTACCAATGCCCTGGCGCGGGAAGGCGACGTAGCGCACTTCAATGCCGCGGCGGTTCAGCTCGGGCACTTCGCTGTGCAGCTTCTGGCAGTAACCGCAATCGGTGTCGGTGAAGACAGTGATATGGGCCTTGGCCGGCTCCTTGGGCGAGAACACCACCATGTCCTTCACGGGAATGGCGTTGATTTCCTTGGCGATGGAGCGGCTTTCAGCCTGCTCGGTGAGGTTCACCGGCTTGCCGTTCTGCACGTGATAGAGGTAGCCCTGCATCAGATACTGGCCGTCGGCGCTGGTGTAGAGCATACGGCCGCCCTTGAGCTGGACCTGGTAGACGCCGGTGATCGGGCTTTCACCGATGGACTCGACGGGCAGGCCGAGCTGCAGGGTGTCGAGGGTCTTGCGGATAGCCTGGTCCGGGTCGTCTGCGAAGCTGAGGGTGCTGGCGAGGCCGATGGCCAGGCCGGCGATAACACGGGTCGCGCGCATGGGTACTCCTGTCGAGCGGCGGACGTACGGGAAACCGTTCAAGCCTAACACAGAAGCCTGGGCCCGCAGACGCCGTGCGCCAGGCGGATTGTGTCGGTGGCTGAACGATTGCGAAGCGGGCCGCGAAGTGACCCGCTCCAGCTCAACCCCGGGGATGGTGGCGGGCATGGAGCTCCTGCAGACGGGCCCGGGCGATGTGGGTGTAGATCTGGGTGGTGGACAGGTCGCTGTGGCCCAGCAGCATCTGCACCACCCGCAGGTCGGCGCCGTGGTTGAGCAGGTGGGTGGCGAAGGCGTGGCGCAGGGTGTGGGGGGAGAGGGCTTTGCTGATCCCGGCCACCTGCGCCTGGTGCTTGATGCGATGCCAGAAGGTCTGGCGCGTCATCTGCTCGCCGCGCAGGCTGGGGAAGAGCACATCGCTGGGCTTGCCGTCGAGGAGGAACGGGCGCGCTTCCCGCTGATAGCGCTCCAGCCAGGCGATGGCTTCCTCGCCAAGCGGCACCAGACGCTCCTTGCTGCCCTTGCCGAAGACCTTGATCACGCCCTGACGAAGGTTGACCTGCTCGAGGGTCAGGCTCACCAGCTCGGTTACCCGCAGGCCGCAGGCGTAGAGGACTTCGAGCATCGCGCGGTCGCGCAGGCCGATGGGGTCGTCCAGCTCCGGGGCTTCCAGCAGGGCCTCCACATCGGCCTCAGACAGTGACTTGGGCAGCGGCCGGCCGATCTGCGGCAGGTCCACTTGCAGGGTCGGGTCTTCAGTGATCAGGTTCTCCCGCAGCAGGAAGCGATAGAAACCGCGCAGACCGGAGAGGAAACGCGCGGTGGAGCGGGCCTTGTAGCCCTGCTCCAGGCGCCAGGCCAGATGGTCGAGGATCAGGTCGCGCCCTGCCCTGTCCAGGGCCAGCCCACGTTCGTCGAGCCAGCCGTTGAAATGCGCGAGGTCGCTGCGGTAGGCGGAGCGGGTATGGGCGGAAAGGCCCTTCTCCAGCCAGAGGCTGTCGAGGAAGCGGTCGATAAGGGGATGGTCTAGCGCGGGCATGAGTAACGGCCTTGTCTGTGCAGGGCGCTAGTCTTTCATAGCGCTGTAGCCGATTCACCCATGACAAGGACTTCCGATGAGCGAACACCCCATCCTGCTGAGCCTGGGGGTATCGGTGCGGCTGGGTGCATCTCGCCGGGCAGCCCCTGGACTTCACACCGGAGAATGACTGGCCCCTGGTGTCCCTGATCGAAACACGGGCCCAGACCGGTGCTACCGCTGATCGCACACTGGCCCAATCACACTGACGGGCGGCATGGCCAGCCTATCCTTAGTCTGGTGACAGGATCGGGCTGGCCGTGGATGATTTCACCTTGATATCACCCAATGCCGGTACCGGAACATGGCCAACCAAATGAATTCCCGCCTGGGGCAGATCCTTATCATCAAGGGTCTGATCACGCCCCAGCAGTTGGATGCCGCGATCACGATGCAGCTCACCAGCAAGATGCGGCTGGGTGAAGTACTGATAGCGCAAGGCCTGCTGACCCAGAAGCAACTGACCCGGGCCCTGAAGAAACAGAGCAATCTGCGTCTGGCGGCTACGCTCGTGGCCGCGTTGATGAGCCCCTTTCAGATGGCCAGTGCCGATATCCAGCGTCTGCAGCCACCCGCCAGCATCAGCCGCCAGGAGACGCCGAAGGGGTTGCGCCCCCTGTCCGACCAGGAAATGAGCACTGTCAGCGCCCAGGGGCTGGACGACGTGCTGCAGGGCCTGTTCCTCCAGGCGGAGAGCGGCGACGGGCTGGGGGCGGTCAAGCAACTGGCGCGACTGGTGATGCCGGTGCTGGACAGCCTCGATGCAGAAACCTCGATGAAGGACGTGACCTACGACACCAGCCGGCTGACCTCGGTGGTCAACCCGGACGGTTCAGTGAACCTGCGCCTGCCCAGCTCCATCGGCGAGCTGCGCTTCGAGAACATTCGCGTCGCCGGGGCGCCGCAAGATCAGAGCTTCGGCAGTCTGACGCTGAGCAACATCGACCTGTCCCAGGCGTCGCTGAAGATCAGCCTGCGCCAATGATCCAGCGCGGAAATGAACAAGGCACCCAACGGGTGCCTTTTTCATTCATGCGGCGTCGGTCGCCTGGGGAAACTCCGGCAGCACCTGCACCGGGCGCTTGTCCGCATCGATAGCGACGAAACTGAACAGGCCGGTAATGGCCTTCTCGCGGGTGGCGCTGTACATGTCCTCGACGAACACCTCCACTTCCACTTTGAGGCTGGTGTTGCCCACCTTCACCACGCGACCCACCAGTTCAACGATGGAACCCGCGGGGATCGAGTGTTTGAAGTCGATGCGGTCGCTGGAGACAGTTACCAGCGGCAGGCGGCAGAAGCGCGTGGCTGCAATGAAGGACACCTCATCCATCCAGGCTAGCGCGGTGCCGCCGAACAGGGTGTTGTGATGGTTGGTGTTGGGCGGAAACACCGCCTTGGTCACCCGGCTTTCGGACAGCTCGGTCCGCCGGGCGATTTCTTGCTCTCTCGGGGTCATGCCACTACTACCTGAAGAAAACCATGTGGCTGCCACGGGCGCGGCGAATCTTGTGGTTCTTGTGCGCTGCCGGGACGGGCAGGAAAAGGACGCGGACTATCCACCGCGTACAGGCAAGAAAAAACCCGCCGAGGCGAACCTGGGCGGGTTTTTCGGGAAAGCTGGGCGATTAAACCAGCTTTTCCTTGATACGAGCTGCCTTGCCGGACAGGTCGCGGAGGTAGTACAGCTTGGCCTTGCGCACGTCGCCGCGGCGCTTGACGCTCAGGCTGTCAACCAGCGGGGAGTAGGTCTGGAAGGTACGCTCTACACCAACGCCGTTGGAGATCTTGCGAACGGTGAAGGCGCTGTTCAGGCCGCGGTTACGCTTAGCGATGACCACACCTTCGAAAGCCTGCAGACGGGAACGGTCGCCTTCCTTCACTTTCACTTGAACGATTACGGTGTCGCCTGGGGCGAACGCCGGAATCTCTTTGTTCATTTGTTCAGCTTCGAGTTGCTGAATGATCTTGTTGGTCATCGCTGTGCTCCTAAGGCAGGCCTTCTGGGCGTGCCATCGATACGTTAACTATCGTTCCGCTGGCGGATGTATTCCTCCAGCAGCTTTTTCTCTTCTCCAGAAAGCGAGCGGCAATCCAGAAGATCAGCCCGACGTTCCCAGGTGCGCCCAAGCGCCTGCTGCAAACGCCATCGCCGGATGTGTTCGTGGTTGCCACTGAGCAGCACCTCAGGAACACGCTTGCCTGCATACAACTCCGGACGAGTGTAGTGCGGGCAATCGAGCAGGCCGTCCGTAAAGGAGTCCTCCTCGGCGGAGTCCGCGTGGCCCAGCGCGCCGGGCAACAACCGCGTCACCGCATCGATCAGCACCATGGCCGGCAGCTCACCGCCGGACAGGACGTAGTCGCCAATCGACCATTCCTCATCGACGTGCTCCTCAATGAAGCGTTCGTCGATGCCTTCGTAGCGCCCGGCGATGAGGATCAATGCTTCCTCGTTCGCCAGCTCGCGCACGGCCGCCTGTTTCAACTGGCGCCCCTGCGGCGAGAGGTAGATCACCTTCGCCTTCTCCCCCGTCGCTGCCTTGGCTGCCGCCAGGGCCCGTTCCAGGGGCTGGATCTTCATCACCATGCCGGGGCCACCGCCGAAGGGCCGGTCATCCACCGTCTGGTGGCGGTCCTCGGTGAAGCTCCGCGGATTCCAGCAGTTGAGCTTGAGCAGCCCCTGCTTCACCGCACGGCTGGTGATGCCGTACTCACTGATGGCGGCGAACATCTCGGGAAAGATGCTGATGACTTCGACCTGCATGCTTTTCATGTCAGGCCCTCAGAAATCAACGTCCCAATCCACCCGTATCTCGCCGGCTTCCAGGTCGATCGACTGCACGCACTGCTCCGTGTAGGGCAACAGGCGTTCGCGATCATCCAGGCTTCCAGCGCAGGGCTTGACCACCATCACATCGTTGGCGCCGGTCTCCAGCAGGTGATCGATGCGGCCGAGCAATTGCCCGTCCTGGTTGATCACATTGAGACCTTCCAACTGGTGCCAGTAGAACTCGTCATCGTCGAGTTCCGGCAGCTCGCTGGCGGGGACACAGATTTCAAAACCTGCGTAGGTTCGCGCGATTTCGCGATCGACCAACCCCTTCAGCTTCACCACCAGGACCTTGCCGTGCACACGTCCGCTGGCGACTTCGACCTGCTTTACCTCGTCGTCACGCTTGAGCGTCCAACGGCGGTAATCGAGCACGTTATCCAGCGGATCGGTGAAGGAGTAGACCTTCACCTCGCCACGTACGCCGTGCACCGAGAAAATCTTGCCGAGAACGATGAGTTCGTCGGCGGCGGCCGGCGTCGTGCTCATAAAAGATGCTTAGGCAGCAGCCTTGGCAGCTTCCTTCAGCAGCTGAGCAACACGCTCAGACGGCTGGGCGCCCTGGCTCAGCCAGTAGCTGACGCGCTCCTGGTTTACGGAGAGCTTCACTTCAGCACCCTGGGCAACCGGGTTGAAGAAACCGATGCGCTCTACGAAGCGACCGTCGCGCGCGTTGCGGCTGTTGGTCACGGTCAGGTGGTAGAAGGGGCGCTTCTTGGAGCCGCCACGGGCAAGACGGATGGTTACCATTGAACTTCGTTCCTATAGTCGGTGCTTTTCAAGCATGGGCCATGGGCCCGAAAGGCCGCATATTCTAAGGATTATCCGGCCGATTGCAAATCTCTTTTTAGAGGCCGCCGGTCGGCGGCCCAGCTCACATCTTCGGCATGCCGCCGGGGAACATGCTGCCCATGCCGCGCATCATCTTGGCCATGCCGCCCTTGGCGGTGACCTTCTTCATCATCTTCTGCATCTGTTTATGCTGCTTGATGAGACGGCCGACGTCCTGCACCTGGGTGCCGGAGCCCAGCGCGATACGGCGTTTGCGCGAGCCGCTGATCATTTCCGGATCGCGGCGTTCGGCAGGGGTCATGGAGTTGATGATCGCCTCCATCTGCTTGAACTGCTTCTCCGCCGCGTTCTGTGCGTTGCCCATCTGCGCCAGGTTGACGCCGCCAAGCATGGGCAGCTTGTCCATCAGGCTGCCGAGGCCGCCCATGCTCTTCATCTGCTGCAGCTGGTCGCGGAAGTCTTCCAGGTCGAAACCCTTGCCCTTCTTGATCTTCTTGGCGAGCTTCTCGGCCTTCTCCCGGTCCATGTTCTGCTCGGCCTGTTCGATCAGGCTGAGCACGTCACCCATACCGAGGATGCGCGAGGCGACGCGGTCCGGGTGGAAGGGGTCGAGGGCTTCGGTCTTCTCGCCCATGCCGAGGAATTTGATCGGCTTGCCGGTGATGGCGCGGACCGAGAGAGCGGCACCGCCACGGGCGTCGCCGTCGACCTTGGTCAGCACCACGCCGGTCAGCGGCAGGGCGTCATTGAAGGCCTTGGCGGTGTTGGCGGCGTCCTGACCGGTCATGGCGTCGACCACGAACAGCGTTTCCACCGGCTTGATGGCGGCGTGGACGTGCTTGATCTCGTCCATCATCTCGGCGTCGACGTGCAGGCGACCGGCGGTGTCGACGATGACGACATCAATGAACTTCAGCTTGGCTTCGCGGATCGCCGACTGGGCGATGTCCACCGGCTTCTGGCTGGTGTCGGAGGGGAAGAAGGTGACGCCGATGTCATTGGCCAGGGTTTCCAGCTGCTTGATCGCAGCGGGGCGGTAAACGTCCGCCGATACCACCAGCACGGTTTTCTTCTTGCGCTCCTTGAGGAAGCGCGCCAGCTTGCCCACGGTGGTGGTCTTGCCCGCACCCTGCAGGCCAGCCATCAGGATCACCGCCGGCGGAGCGGCATTCAGCGCCAGGTCCTCGTTGGCGGCGCCCATCAGCTCCACCAGCTCGGCCTGGACGATCTTCACGAAAGCCTGGCCGGGGGTCAGGCTCTTGGAAACCTCGGTACCGACCGCACGGTCCTTGATCTTGTTGACGAAGTCCTTCACCACCGGCAGGGCGACGTCGGCCTCGAGCAGGGCCATGCGCACTTCACGCAGGGTGTCCTTGATGTTGTCCTCGGTCAGCTTGGCCTTGCCGGTGACATGGCGCAGCGTCTGTGAGAGGCGGTCGGTTAGGTTTTCAAACATGCACGTTCCTTTCGGGCTCTCTTGAGCCCCGGCTGAGCTTGCTGCAGGCGGCGGAGTATAACGAAGTGTCGGCGCCACCGACACCGCCAGCGGTCTTTCACCGGCAGGGCATGTATGCCACACTCACTGCCTTTCGGGCTTGCCTTACAAGGACTTATGCACCCTCTGCTGCCCAGCCTCCTGGCTGCATTCCTCTATGCGGGCACCACTGGTTACCAGGGCCTTCGCCTCAGCCAGCGCATCACGCCGGACAAGCGCCTGCTGATCCTCGGCAGCGGCCTGGCCCTGCTCGCCCATTGCGCCGCACTCGTCCTCCAGTTGCTGACCCCCGCCGGGCTCTATCTGGACTTCTTCAATGCGGCCAGCCTGATCGCCGCCGCGGTGATCCTGCTGACCATCGTGGCCAGCGCTCGGATTCCCATCGAGAACCTTCTGCTCCTGCTGCTCCCACTCGGCGCCCTGACGGTGCTGGCGGCGGCGCTGGTGCCCGGCGGCACCTCCCAGGCCATCGATGAAGAGCCAGGCATCCTCGCGCACATCCTGCTGTCGATCCTGGCCTACGGCCTGCTCACGATGGCCGTGTTCCAGGCCTTGTTGCTGCTCCTGCAGGACCACCAGCTCAAACACAAGCACCCGTCCGGCCTGATCAAGAACTTCCCTGCCCTGCAGACCATGGAAAGCCTGCTGTTCAGCTTCCTCTGGGCGGGCTGGGGCCTGCTCTCGCTGTCGCTGATTTCCGGCTGGCTGTTCGTCGATAACCTGTTCGCCCAGCACCTGGCGCACAAGACCATCCTGTCCTGCATTGCCTGGGTCGTGTTCGGTGTCCTGCTCTGGGGCCGCCATCAGCTCGGCTGGCGCGGGCACAAGGCCATCCGCTGGACCCTGGCGGGTTTCTGCCTGTTGATGCTGGCGTATTTCGGCAGCAAGCTGGTCCGCGAATTCATCCTTCACGTCTGACGACCCCATGCACGGACTGCTCGCCGGCCTCCTCCTCGGAATCACCCTCTCCCTGGTAGCCGGCGCGCTGGTCGCGTGGCTCGCAACCCGGCGCCGCAATGGCGTGGAAATCCAGCCACAGTCCCGACTACCGGTGGCGGTGAGCGACTCCCTGCAGCGGGTCACCGTCAGCGCCATCATGATTCCCCGCAGCGAGATCCAGGGCATCGACCTGGATGCCTCGCCGGACGAACTCCTCGCCCAGCTGCAGAACGCCACCCACACACGCCTGCCGCTCTATCGCGAAGACATCAACCAGATCGAAGGCATCCTCCACCTGCGCCAGCTGGCTCGCCTGCTGGCCGAAGGGACGCCCACTGCCGAGATGCTGATGGCGGTGAGCCGGGAAACCTACTTCGTGCCGGAAAGCACGCCCCTGCTGACGCAACTGGTGAACTTCCAGAAGCAGAAGCGCCGCCTCGGCATCGTGGTCGACGAATACGGTGACGTGGTCGGCCTGGTCAGCCTGGAGGACATCTTCCAGGAACTGGTGGGCGAATTCGGCAGCCTGGAAGACTTCGCCCCCAATCCGGGCATCCAGTCCCGCGACGACGGCCGCTACGAACTGGACGGCGCGCTGCACCTTCGGGAGCTGAACCGGGTGTTGGGCTGGCACCTGCCCTGCGACGGCCCCAAGACGCTCAACGGCCTGATCACCGAGGCCCTGGAGCAGATTCCCGACTGCAGCGTCTGTCTCAAGGTCGGCCCCTACCGCCTGGAAATCCTCCAGTCCGGCGAAAACCGTGTGCAGCGCGTGCTTGCCTGGCGCGCAGGCCTTACGCCAAAGGCCTAGCGGCGGGTCTGGCGGACCTCAACCTCACGCGCCAAGACCGATCGCCAGCCCCTTTGCCTTCCGAGGCGGCAACGCCACAGCGGCGAACCGCTCTGCCAGCGCCTCGCCCCAGACCCGATAGCCAAGCGTCGAAGGGTGATAGCCATCCAGCGCCAGGAACTCCGGGCGCATGTCCAGACGGGTGGCGTGACAATCCCACCCCTCTTTCCGGGCCAGTTCGTGCAGTTGGCGATCCAACAGACGTGCGCGCCAGCCGAGCAAGCGACGCAGCAACCAGGGCAAGGCGCTGAAATGCTCCAGCGGCGGCACGCCGGAGAAGGCGACCCGCACACCCCGACCGGCGAAATGCCGGGCCAGGCCCGCCAGAGAAGCCCGCCAGCGCCGGCTGGAGCTGAAATGCGTGGTGTCGTTGACGCCGAAGACCAGCAGCACCCAGTCAGCGGGCTCGTCTGCCACCTGGGGCAGCAGGCGCTCCAAGGCTTCGCCGGCGGTGATGCCGTTCTCGCCGCACGCACGCCAGGCCACCGGCCGCTTCAAGCGAGCCGCAAGGGAAGAGGCCAGTTGGCCGGCGAGGGCGTAGTCCAGGCAGGAAGCCCCAACGCCGGCGACGGTGGATTCACCGATCAGAAGAAGACGCAGGGGCTCGCCATCGAACCCGCCCCCTGCCACACCGCGCTCAGGGCCGGCGGCGGGCGCCAGGCGCAGGGCGGTGCGACGGGTATGTACGGCCATGGGCAATGCCAGGGGCAGCAGCGGCAACGCCGCTACCCACCAGCACAGCGTGGCCAGGTGGCTCACAGCTGGACGTCGACCGCCTGGGCCGAACGGGCTGCCTTGGCCCGCGCCAGGTCAGTGGACTCATCCCGCGCCAGGGCCACGCCCATGCGGCGCTGGCCGTCCACTTCCGGCTTGCCGAACAGGCGCAGCGCGGTATCGGGCTCGCTGAGGGCGGCGCCCAGGTTGCCGAAGCTGACCTGGCTGGACTTGCCCTCCACCAGGATCACCGCCGAAGCCGACGGGCCCGTCTGGCGGATTGCCGGGATCGGCAGACCGAGGATGGCCCGGGCGTGCAGGGCGAATTCGGACAGGTCCTGGGAGATCAGGGTCACGAGGCCGGTGTCGTGGGGGCGCGGCGAGACTTCGCTGAACCACACCTGGTCGCCCTTGATGAACAGTTCGACGCCAAACAGACCGCGGCCACCCAGGGCCTCGGTGACCGCCTGGGCGACACGTTCGGACTCGGCCAGGGCCTTCGGGCTCATGGCCTGGGGCTGCCAGGATTCGTGGTAGTCACCCTTCACCTGACGATGGCCGATGGGGGCGCAGAAGCTGGTGCCGCCGATATGGCGCACGGTGAGCAGGGTGATCTCGTAGTCGAAGTCGATGAAGCCTTCGACGATGACCCGGCCCTTGCCAGCGCGACCGCCCTCCTGGGCGTAATCCCAGGCGGCCTTGAGGTCGGCGTCGGACTTGAGCACCGACTGGCCCTTGCCCGAGGAACTCATGATCGGCTTGACCACACAGGGGTAACCCACGCTGGCCACGGCGGCGCTGTAGTCTTCGAACGTGTCGGCGAAGTGGAAGGGCGAAGTGGGCAGGCCCAGCTCCTCGGCGGCGAGGCGGCGGATGCCTTCGCGATTCATGGTCAGCTGCGCGGCACGGGCGGTGGGCACCACGGTGAAACCTTCAGCCTCCAGCTCCACAAGCGTCGCGGTGGCAATGGCCTCGATCTCCGGCACGATGTAGTGCGGCTTCTCCTGCTCGATCACGGCGCGCAGGGCGGCACCGTCCAGCATGCTGATCACGTGGCTGCGATGGGCCACTTGCATGGCCGGAGCATCAGCGTAACGGTCGACGGCAATCACTTCGCAGCCGAGGCGCTGCAGTTCGATCGCCACCTCCTTGCCGAGCTCGCCGGAGCCGCACAGCAGTACGCGGGTCGCGCTGGGCGACAAGGGGGTTCCAATACGGGGCATGTCATTTCCTCGGGGATTCAAGAAGCCTGGGTCGGGGGCGTGATGAACAAGCCGCTGGCCTTGGCGCGCTCGAAACAGCGTGCCAGGACTTCGCGGCGCTCGGCATTATCCATCCGGCCCCAACGGGTGATTTCATCAGCGGTGCGCTGGCAGCCGCTGCAAATGTCATGGTCGTCCAGCACGCAGACCTGCACGCAGGGGGAGCGGACGGGGCGCTCAACATCCATCAGTCGTCCTGCTCCGCCAGGTCGCGGGCGTAGCGCTGGGCGTTGTGCACATAGTGGGCGGCGCTGGCCTCGAGCATCTTCTTTTGCTGCTCGGTCAGCTCACGCACCACCTTGCCGGGCGAGCCCATGACCAGCGAACCGTCGGGAATTTCCTTGCCTTCTGGGATCAGCGCATTGGCGCCGATGATGCAGTACTTGCCAATCTTCGCGCCGTTGAGCACCACCGCGTTGATGCCAATCAGGCTGAAGTCGCCCACCGAGCAGCCGTGGAGCATGGCGTTGTGGCCGATGGTGACGGAGCGGCCGATATTCAGCGGATAGCCCATGTCGGTGTGCATCACGGTGCCGTCCTGGACATTGCTGTTCTCGCCAATGTGGATCAGCTCATTGTCCCCGCGCAGTACGGCGCCGAACCAGACACTGGCGCCGGCGTCCAGGCGCACCTTGCCCACCAGGGTGGCGGTGGGGGCAGTCCAGCTATCAGGGTGGGCGTCGACCTGGGCGGTTCCAAGGCGGTATTTCATCAGGCGCTCCTAACGGGGCTTATTTGAGTTTTACAAAGCTCTCGGGCGCGCGGGACATCTCGATCCCGGCGTCGTAGACCAGGTTGACCAGTTCCACGACCATGATCGCGGTCAGGCCCCAGATCTTGTATTCGCCGAACTGGTAGCAGGGCACGTACCAACTGCGGCCGAGGTAGTCGATGCGGTGGGTCATCTGGCGCGGGTCGTCGCGGAAGAACTCCAGCGGCACGCTGAAAACGGAGTCGATCTCACCATGATTGGCCCGGTACTGGACGAAGTCCGGAACCAGTCCCACAAAGGGGGTGACCTTGATGCCATGGCGGGACACCAAGGGGCTGAGGGGGCCGATGATTTCCACCAGACCGGGGGGCAGCCCCACCTCCTCTTCCGCCTCGCGCAGGGCCGTGCGAATCAGGTCCGCATCCTCGGGATCGCGGCGGCCGCCCGGGAAGGCAACTTCGCCGCCGTGGGTGGACAGCCCGCTGGCACGCAGGGTCAGGATCAGCTCCGGTTCGTCGCTGCGAGTGATGGGCACCAGCACCGCGGCTTCGGGGAAATCGCGATCAGCCTCCAAGGTTCTCGGGGAGTAGCTCTGCACGCGACGGAGCAGGTCATCCAGCATGGACATTCTCGTTGTTCTCGACTGCCGGGCATCATGGCATGAACCACTGGACCGCCCAACCCCCGGACCGACAGGTCGCATCATTCACCGCCTTTGGTTGGGTCCCGGTCGCTGCTTGCCGTGCGACACCGTGCCGCGCCAAGATGGTCGCCTGACCCCGAGGAACCACGATGAAATTCTGCAGCCAGTGCGGCGGACCGGTCGTCCAGCGCATCCCCGACGGCGACAGCCGCCTGCGCTACGTGTGTGACAACTGCCACACCATCCATTATCAGAACCCGCGCATCGTCGCCGGTTGCCTGCCGGTGTGGGGCGAGCAGGTGCTGCTCTGCCGCCGCGCCATCGACCCGCGCAAGGGCTACTGGACCCTGCCGGCCGGTTTCATGGAGAACGGCGAGACCATGGAGCAGGCCGCCACCCGTGAAACCCTCGAGGAAGCCTGCGCCCGGGTGCGCAACCTCAGCCTCTATACCCTCTTCGACCTGCCCCACATCAGCCAGGTCTACACCTTCTTCCGTGCCGAACTGGTGGACCTGGACTTCGCCGCCGGCGACGAAAGCCTGGAAGTCCGACTGTTCCACGAACGGGATATTCCCTGGTCGGAGCTGGCTTTTCCGACTGTCGGCCGTACCTTAGAATGCTACTTCGCCGACCGCGCCGGGCAGGTCTTCCCGGTGCGCAACGAGCCGCTGGCGCCGTTGCTGGCCTACTACAAAAAAGCCTGACCGCTATTCTGCTTAATTGAACACTGTGGGGATGCTGTTCCGATGCGCTGGTTGCTAGTTGTCCTTTCCATGAGCCTTGCCGCTTTCGCCCAGGCAAGCGCGGCGCCGTCCCTGGGTGGAAAGTCCATCGACAAGGTCCTGGTGGTGAAGTCAGAGCGCAAGCTGCTCCTGATGAACCGTGGCGACATCCTCAAGTCCTATCGCATTTCCCTGGGCAAGCAACCCAGCGGCCCCAAGCTGCGCGAAGGCGACCAGCGCACCCCGGAAGGCTTCTACTGGATCGACTGGCGCAAGACCAGCGACAAGTTCAACCTCGCCATGCACATCTCCTATCCCAACGCCCGCGACGCCGCCAAGGCCCAGGAGAAGGGCGTGTCGCCCGGCGGCATGATCATGATCCACGGCACCCCGCTGGATGATGAATACCCGGAGTGGTACTTCCACACCCTGGACTGGACCGAGGGCTGTATCGCCATGAAAAACTCGGACATGCGCGAGATCTGGAGCCTGGTGAAGGACGGCACCCTGATCGAAATCCGCCCCTGAGGGGAACTGCTGCGAAAAAGGCGCCATCTGGCGCCTTTTTCTTTGATCTGCGGAAATAGGTGAGACCGACTCCCGGCTTTTTTTCAGGCAGACTCAGGCCGAGGCGGCCAAAGGGCGAAAGCTGAAATAGAAACGCAGTGCATCGATGAGGTCGGCGTACTCCGCTGGCGGGGCGATCAGGGAGAAGCCGGAATCGTAGTGCCCGGGCGTAACGTCCTCGTGGCACCAGTGGCAGGTCGCATAGAAGTCGATGAAATGCAACTGCCCATCCTTGCCCGGTATCTTCAGGCGCATGTCGAAGCGCGCATCCACCAGCATGGGCAGCTGGCTGATCAGCATCAGGCCGTCCATGGAGACATTGCCCAGATACCCCATGGGCTTGTCGGTGATGCGATTGAACACCTTCAGGTAATAAGGAAGCTGATGGCGTTCGATACGGCGCTTGCTGGGCATGATATCAAATCGCTATTGATGGCACTTTAGTATGGACGTATTGCCGTCCCAGACCAACCTTCACTTGCATTCACGAGCCACGCGCTCAGCGAGTTGGCGACGGAAGGCCTCGACCTGCTCATCAGTGTAGTACTGACGCTCACCGCGTTGATCCAGATGGTAGAACGATCCGCTGTGGTTCAACTGTTCCTGCTGCTCGCGGTACTCGCTACAGCGCTTCTGCTGCTCCGCTCGTGCCTGCGCTGCCTCGCTTGCGGCGACTTTATGCTCTTCCCGACGCGCGTCGAATACCTTGGCCGTGCGCGCTTCGCGGTCCCGGGTTGCCTGATCCCGCTCAATGACCTGGGGTTTCACGATGACCTGTTCGGCGCCCTGTCGGGGTGTTTCGCTGAAATGCACCTGACCCTGGGCATCAGTCCAACGGTAAATCTCGGCTCCGGCGAGCGCCGGCACCAATAGCAGGCACCAGATCAGAAGGCGCATTCCATGGCTCCTCGGGTAGATGGTCAGCTTAGTCCCGCTCCGACACGGCTCAAGCCGGCCGCGACCGACGGCCTGATCGGACGTCACAGCGGCGCCGGGTTCGTCCTCGCGCCGCTGCCACTCAGATGACCAAGCTGCTGCAGCGTCTCCAGCCGCGCCTTGGCGCGATAGGCGTATTCGCTGGTGGGGTAGCGGGTAATGATGAACTGATACGTCTGGGCCGCGTCAACGAACAGGCTCTGGCGCTCCAGGCACTGGCCACGCAGCAGCGAAATTTCCGGCTGCATGTACTGGCGGGAGCGACTCTCGCGCTCGGCCTTGGACAGCGAGAGCATCGCGTCCGCGCAATCGCCCCGATCATAGGCGCGGTAGGCGCTGTTCAGGTGGGTGTCGAGCGCCCAGCGGCTGGTGCAACCGGTGGTCGCTGCCAGCAGGCTGAGGATGATCAGGGTTCGCATGGGTAATTCCTCCGTCCATTGGGATATCGGCCGGCCGCGCTACTTCTTCAGGCCGCCAGGCGGTGGCAAGGTGCCAAGCATAACCTCCGATTGGTCGTGAAGGTGCCCGCCCCGAATCGAGGACCGCCGCTGCTAGACTCCCGGCAACGCCCACGGCCCCGGTCCCACCATGCACGTCCAGCGCAGCGCCCTCCTCGCCCTCTGCCTCCTGCTGGGCGCCTGCTCGCCCACCACCCCGCTGTTCATCACCCAGCTCACCACCAACGAAGTCGTGGAATACAAGACCATGAAGAGCCAGCGCATGGCTGCCGCGGTGGAAGAGGAAGGCGACCTGCTGACCTACAGCGCCATGGCCATCCGCGACGCCAAGAGCCCGGAGGCCGAGGAGCTGTACCTGGTGGGTTACCGCGACGACAGGTTCAGCGACGACGTACGCGCCATCGCCCTCTACCAGATCGGCCTCATCTATATGAGCCGCTACAACGACCAGCGCGACGACGCCAAGGCCCTCGCCTACCTGCAGCGCGTGCTGGACGAATTCCCCGCCAGCCGCGCCGCCGAGCGGGCCGAGGCACGCATCCTGGTCATCCGCCAGCGCGCCAGGGAGCCGGTGCAGAAAACATCCCGTGAACTCCTCGCCAGTTGGAAGCCCAGCAGCAACCTCGACCTCTACAAGCCCGGCCTGGACCCGGACATGACCCTGTTGTCGCGCCGCGCCGTGCTCAAGGACCGCGTCGCCGAAGCCGAGGAGCTCTACCGGCTGGCGCTGTCGGACGATCATGTGCAGCCCGACATCAAGCAGAAGGCGCTCTATCAGTTGGCCCTGATGTACATGGCACCGGACAATCCCCACGCCAGTCGCGACAAGGCCATCGGCTACCTGCGCCGGTTGCTGGTGCAATTCCCCGACAGCGACCTGGCCCCGAAGGCGTCCCACCACCTGGACCAGATCCTCAATCGGAACGACACCTGAAACCGTCCGGCGGGCCACCTGAAACAATTCAGCGGGTAGTGAAAAGGAACAATGACTACAGTTTTCCCGCGTAGTAGCCTCGGGCTCAGCTTGAAAAATGGAGTCTTCGCATGCCCTTCCGCCGCACCAAAATCGTCGCCACCCTCGGCCCGGCCAGCAACTCCCCGGAGGTCCTGGAGCAACTGATCGTCGCCGGGCTCAACGTCGCCCGCCTGAACTTCTCCCATGGCACCCCCGAGGAACACAAGGCACGCGCCCGCCTGGTGCGTGAACTGGCCGCCAAGCACGGTCGCTTCGTCGCCCTGCTCGGCGACCTGCAAGGTCCGAAGATCCGTATCGCCAAGTTCGCCAACAAGCGCATCGAGCTGAAAGAAGGCGACAGCTTCCGCTTCTCCGTCACCCATCCGCGCGACGCCGGTAACCAGGAAGTGGTCGGCATCGACTACCCGGACCTGGTGAAGGACTGCGGCGTGGGCGACGAACTGCTGCTGGACGACGGCCGCGTGGTGATGCGCGTGGAAGCCACCACCGCCGACGAACTGCAGTGCCGCGTGACCATCGGCGGCCCGCTGTCCGACCACAAGGGCATCAACCGCCGTGGCGGTGGCCTGACCGCGCCGGCCCTGACTGCCAAGGACAAGGCCGATATCAAACTGGCCGCGGAAATGGAGCTGGACTACCTGGCCGTCTCCTTCCCCCGTGACGCCGCCGACATGGAACTGGCCCGCCGCCTGCGCGACGAGGCCGGCGGCAAGGCCTGGCTGGTGGCCAAGATCGAACGCGCCGAAGCCGTGGCCGACGACGAGGCCCTGGACGGCCTGATCCGTGCCAGCGACGCGGTGATGGTGGCCCGTGGCGACCTGGGCGTTGAAATCGGTGACGCCGAACTGGTGGGCATCCAGAAGAAAATCATCCTGCACGCCCGCCGCTACAACAAAGCCGTGATCACCGCGACCCAGATGATGGAGTCGATGATCCACAGCCCGATGCCGACCCGCGCGGAAGTCTCCGACGTAGCCAACGCCGTGCTCGACTACACCGACGCCGTGATGCTTTCGGCCGAGAGCGCCGCCGGCGAATACCCGGTGGAAGCCGTGCAGGCCATGGCACGCATCTGCCAGGGTGCCGAGAAGCACCCGGACAGCCGCCGCTCCCACCACCGCGTCGGCCAGACCTTCGATCGCTGCGACGAGAGCATCGCCCTGGCGTCGATGTACACCGCCAACCACTTCCCCGGCATCAAGGCCATCATCTGCCTGACCGAGAGTGGCTACACCCCACTGATCATGTCGCGCATCCGCTCCTCGGTGCCGATCTTCGCCTACTCCCCGCACCGCGAAACCCAGGCTCGCGTGGCGCTGTTCCGTGGCGTAGAGACCATTCCCTTCGACGCCGCCGCGCTGCCGCCGGAGAAGGTCAGCCAGATGGCCGTGGACGAGCTGCTGCAACGCGGCGTGGTGACCAAGGGTGACTGGGTCATCCTGACCAAGGGCGACAGCTACACCACCCAGGGCGGCACCAACACCATGAAGATCCTCCACGTGGGCGATCTGCTGGTCTGATCCGGCCAGGAACGAAAAAGCCGCCCTTCGGGGCGGCTTTTTTCATGGTGTGGCCTGAAACCTTGTACGCGCGAACTCACCCGAACTTCGAGAAATCCGGTTTGCGGCGCTGGGTGAAGGCCGACAGCGCCTCCACGGCTTCCGGTGAGCGCAGGCGCTGGCCGAACAGCTCGCCTTCTTCGGTGATCACCCGGCGCAGCTCTTCGCGGCCCGGCGCCTGCATCAGGCGCTTGCTGACCTCAAGGGCCGAGGGTGCCAGGTCGAGGAAACGCAGCGCAGCTTCCTTGGCCCGGGCGAAGGCCGCAGCACCGTTTTCCACGGCAGCATTGGCAATGCCCCAGCTGGCCGCCTGCTCACCGGTGAAGCCCTCGCCCAGCAGCAGCAATTCCGCCGCCTTGGCGTGGCCGAGCAGGCGCGGCAGGATCAGGCTGGAACCGAACTCCGGGCACAGGCCGAGATTGACGAAGGGCATCTTCAGCTTGGCGTCGGCGCTGACGTAGACCAGGTCGCAATGCAGCAGCAGCGTGGTGCCGATGCCCACCGCCGGGCCGCTCACCGCAGCCACTACCGGTTTGGGGAAATCGAACAGCGCGCGCATGAACTGGAACACCGGGCTGTCCATGCTGGTCGGCGGCTCCTGGAGGAAATCGACGATATCGTTGCCGCTGGTGAAGCAGTCCTCGTCACCGGTAATCAGCACCACGCGCACCTCACGGTCTTCGCGGGCCGCATCCAGCACCTCGGCCATACGGCTGTACATGGCGCGGGTCAGGGCATTCTTCTTGTCCGGGCGGTTCATGCGCAGCGTCAGCAGGCCCTGCTCGCGTTCGACCAGAATATGCTCGCTCATGGAAATTCCTCGATGTGCTTGGACCCGCTCACTTCTCGCGGGTCAGGAAGGTATCGGCCAACAGCTGATTACGGGGCAGGCCGGCCAGATAAAGCCGGCGCGCGAACTCATCGACGCTGGCGGGGTGGCCGCAGAGTAAGGCGATGGTTTGCCGCGAAACAAGGCGGAATTGCGCCAAAATCTCTGGCAGCTCGGCCGGTGTGATCAGCTGGACGACCAGTCCCGAATGGCTGGAAGCCAGCTCGGCGAGGGATTTGGCCAGATAATGGCCGCTGGCGTCATGGGCCAGATGAATGATGCGGATGGGGCCCTGATGATGATGCCGCAGGGCCTCCCGCAGCAGCCCCCACAGCGGCGCGAGTCCGGTACCCGAGGCCAGGAACAGCAGCGGCCGGCCGTCCCACGAAGGATCGTAGTGGAGCGCACCGCCATGCAGTTCCCCCAGGCGCAGCTTGTCCCCCGGCACCAGGCGGCGGGCGCGGTCGCTGAACAAGCCGGGATGGCGGCAATCCAGGTGAAACTCCAGGAACTCATCGGCACCGGGCAGGCTGGCCAGGGAATACGGGCGGGCGACACCCTCGTCATTCCACAGCAGCAGGTGCTGGCCGGCGCGGTAACGCAGCGCTCGCTCGGGAGAGAGATAGAGGCGCAGTACGTCCGGTGCGGGCCAGTCGATGGCGGCCACCTCGGCCTCCATGCCGTCGCGGGCGGGATCGAAGACCTCCACCACCAGGTCCTGCACCACCAGGCACTGGCAGGACAGACGCCAGCCCTCGGCGCGCTGGACCGGGTCCAGGGCCTCGGGGTTGGCGTCTGCCGGTTCACCTTCCAGGCAACGCACCAGGCACGCGTGGCAGCTGCCGGCCCGGCAGCTGTAGGGCACTTTGCAGCCCCCGGCGTTGAGGGCGTCCAGCAGATTGCTGGCAGGCGAGACGGTCCAACGTTTTCCGGCTACTTCGAGTTCAGGCACCCTGCCCCTCCCAGGCGGCATCGCAACGGTTACGCCCGCTGCGCTTTGCCCGATAGAGTGCCTGATCCGCCCGCTGCAGCGCATCATCCAGGTCGTCCCCGGCGACCAGCAGCGTCATGCCCGCGGACAGGCTCAGCCGCTCCATCTGCACGCCCACCGGATCAGCAGCGGCGAAGGCTTCCCGCAACCGCTCGCAACAGGCGGTGAGGCGGTCCGCGTCGCAATTGGGGATCAGCAGGACGAACTCCTCGCCGCCGTAGCGCGCCAACACATCACCGTCGCGCAGGCAGGCCAGTGCCACTGCCGCAAAGGTCTGCAGCACCCGGTCGCCGGCGGCGTGGCCATGGAGGTCGTTGATGCGCTTGAAATGGTCGAGGTCGATCAGCGCCAGGCCGTGCTGGCGGTGGGCGACAAGGTTCTCCAGCTCGCGACCGGCCAGGCGCAGGAAATGGCGGCGGTTGAACAGCCCGGTCAGCTCGTCGGTGGCCACCAGGTCTTCCAGCTGGCGCATCATCCCGCGCAAGGTGTCCTGGTGCGCCTGGAGGGCGAAGCGGCGCTGGCGCATGCGCTGCCGCAGGGCCTGGAGGTAACTGGCGAACAGGCTCATCCACACCATCAGCACGAAAAGCACGCAGACCTGCACCAGCGCCAGTGCGGGGTCCGCCAGCTGCATATGGTAGGCCTCGATCAGGTTGAGGCCGGCGAAGGCGAAGAAACCAATGGCAGCGCAGCGGACGAAAACCCGCGGCTTCAACTGAAACACACCGAACAGCATGATGAGCACGTAGACCGCCAGCAAGGTGCCCCGCGCGCTGTCGACCATGGTCATCAGCCAGGTGTGCCAACCCAGGGCAAGGAGCACCTGGAGCTCGGTGAGGCTGGGGTCGCTGAACCTGAGGTTGTGCCCGCTGGTGAAGATCCACAACAGCACGAGCTGGGAAAGGACGACGACGCCGGTGCCCACCAGGGCGGTGCGCGAATCGACCCGGAAAAGCCCTCCGAGCAGAGCGATCCAGCACAGCAGCAGGATCATCGCGTAGGTGGCCACGGCCATACCGAAGCGCTTCAGCAGCAGACTTTGCAGGGCTCTATGGCTGACGCGCTGGCTGGTTGGGCTCATGGGCTCCTTCCCGTAATGGCACCGTGCAATCAATTTACGCTTGTGATCACAGATTGCCTAGGTTCTCTACGAAAAGTCGACGAGCGAAGATCAGGCAAGGCGGAATCGACCGAAGCCGCGGAGTTCAGGCGTTGAAAATGAACGCGTTGAGGTCGGTCTCTACGCAGCATTACCGGATGCCGGGAGTTTTCGTGGAGAGCCGGGTGCTCCGGCGGCGTCCGACAACCGACCGAGGTCGACTACTGGCGACTGTGCCCGACTGGCCCCACGCGCTATACTGCCGCGCCTTTTCAGCCTGCAAGCGCGCCGGGTCGTGGTCCGGCGCTTCCCCGATGTTCCCTCCAAGAGGAGCGCCTACATGACCGTGATCAAGCAAGATGATCTGATCCAGAGTGTCGCCGACGCCCTGCAATTCATCTCCTATTACCACCCCGTCGACTTCATCCAGGCCATGCACGAGGCCTACCTGCGTGAAGAGTCGCCCGCCGCGCGCGACTCCATGGCGCAGATCCTGATCAACTCCCGCATGTGCGCCACCGGCCACCGCCCGATCTGCCAGGACACCGGTATCGTCACCGTGTTCGTCCGCGTCGGCATGGATGTTCGCTGGGACGGCGCCACCATGAGCGTGGACGACATGATCAACGAAGGCGTACGTCGCGCCTACAACCTGCCGGAAAACGTCCTGCGCGCCTCCATCCTGGCCGACCCGGCCGGCGCCCGTAAGAACACCAAGGACAACACCCCGGCGGTCATCCACTACTCCATCGTTCCCGGCAACACCGTGGAAGTGGACGTCGCGGCCAAGGGCGGCGGCTCCGAGAACAAGTCGAAGATGGCCATGCTCAACCCGTCCGACTCCATCGTCGACTGGGTGCTGAAGACCGTTCCGACCATGGGCGCCGGCTGGTGCCCGCCGGGCATGCTTGGCATCGGCATCGGCGGTACCGCCGAGAAGGCCGCTGTGATGGCGAAGGAAGTCCTGATGGACGAGATCGACATCCACGAGCTGAAGGCCCGCGGTCCGCAGAACAAGATCGAGGAAATGCGCCTCGAGCTGTTCGAGAAGGTCAACCAGCTGGGCATCGGCGCCCAGGGCCTGGGCGGCCTGACCACCGTGCTCGACGTGAAGATCATGGACTACCCGACCCACGCCGCGTCCCTGCCGGTGTGCATGATCCCCAACTGCGCCGCCACCCGTCACGCCCACTTCGTGCTCGACGGTTCCGGCCCGGCCGAACTGGAAGCTCCGCCGCTGGACGCCTACCCGGAAATCGTCTGGGAAGCCGGCCCCTCAGCGCGCCGCGTCGACCTGGACAAGATCACCCCGGAAGAAGTGCAGAGCTGGAAGCCGGGCGAAACCCTGCTGCTCAACGGCAAGATGCTCACCGGCCGCGACGCTGCGCACAAGCGCATGGTCGACATGCTGAACAAGGGCGAAGAGCTGCCGGTGGACCTGAAAGGCCGCTTCATCTATTACGTCGGCCCGGTTGATCCGGTGCGTGACGAAGTGGTTGGCCCGGCTGGCCCCACCACCGCCACCCGTATGGACAAGTTCACCCGCCAGATCCTGGAAAGCACCGGCCTGCTGGGCATGATCGGCAAGTCCGAGCGTGGCCCCATCGCCATCGAAGCGATCAAGGACAACAAGGCCGTCTACCTGATGGCCGTCGGCGGCGCCGCCTACCTGGTGGCCCAGGCGATCAAGAAGTCCAAGGTCCTGGCCTTTGCCGAACTCGGTATGGAAGCCATCTACGAGTTCGACGTGAAGGACATGCCGGTCACCGTCGCCGTCGACACCAACGGCGAGTCGGTACACATCACCGGCCCGGCGATCTGGCAACAGAAGATCGCCGAAAACCTGGCGGTGGAAGTGAAGTAAGCCTTCATCGCTGCATGAAAAAGCCCGGCCAAGTGCCGGGCTTTTTCGTTTCCGCAATCGTTGGATGGGGCAGGCGGCGGTCCGCGAGTGGAGCGATACCCATTGAGCCCGCCGGGAACATCGTTGATGGGTATCGCAGGCTCCACCCATCCTACGAATCACCGCGCCGACCTACAGTAGCGTCGCCTGCTCGAACTGCTCCGGCCAGTCGCGCCGGGTGAATACCTGCCCCTCATTACGCACCCGACGCACTTCGTCCAGGTCCAGGTCGCAGATCAGCCACTGGCTGGAATCCGGGCAGAGTTCGGGGCTTTGCGCGATCACGCCATTGCTGGGCATGCCGTAATCCGGTGGGACGTAGAGCCCGGCACGGCCGATGTTCTCGTCCAGCGCAGGGGACCAGGGGGCGAGGCCCACGGTGGGTGACTGCAACACGGCGATCTGGTTTTCCAGCGCGCGGGCCTGTGCGCCGATGCGCACCCGGTGGTAGCCCGCCTCGGTATCGGTGCAACTGGGCGCGAGGATCAGGTCGACGCCCCCTTCGGCCAGCGTGTGGGCCAGCAGCGGAAATTCGTTGTCGTAGCAGATCAGGATGCCCAGCCGTCCCAGGGTCGTATCGAACACCCGGAGCCCCTGCCCCGCCTCAATCCCCCACTGCTCGCGCTCAAAGCGGGTCATGATCAGCTTGTCCTGATACCCCAACTCACCGCCTGGGCCGAACAGCCAGGCACGGTTGCGATACCGCCCATCGGCGTCGCGCACCGGCAGGCTGCCCGGCTGCAAGTAGACGCCGAGCTTCGCCGCAATGCCGGCACAGAGCGCTCGCCAGTCCTGCAGCAGTGGCTGGATGCCGGCGATGGAGGCCTGCAGGTCGCCCCGCTCGGCCGGCGGCAGCTGGCCGGCCAGCACCAGGCCGGCGTATTCCGGCAGCACCAGCAGCTTCGCGCCCTGCCCCGCCGCTTCGGCGCAGAGGCCCTCAAGATGGCGGGCGTAGGCGCCCCAGCTTTCATGGAGCTCGATGGCGTACTGACAGGCAGCGATCCTGATCATGGGTTGAGTTCCTTGAGCCAGAAGGACATGGGCTTGGCCGACTCGGTGTCTTCGTCCAGGTCACGCCAGTGGTATTCGGTGCGCAGCTCCGGATGATGGCGGTAGCCGCGCCTTGCCCAGAACGCATTGAGCGGTTGATAACCAATTGGCCGGCGTGGGTGGTCGTCTGGCCGCTCCACCGCACAGAAGGCGCAATGATCGAAGCGTCCCAGGCGCCGGGCATAGGCCTCGCGCTCGGCGAAGAACAGCACACCGAGGCCGGCGCCACGGTATTCGGCCTGCAGCACCGACTCACCGAAATAGAAAATTCGCTCAGGGTCCCAGCCACGCTCACGGAAGGGCCGCTGGAATTCCTCGGTTTCATCCGCCATGGGCAGGCCGGTGGAGGCGCCCACCACCCGCTCGCCGTCCAGGGCCAGCACGAACAGGCTTTCCGGGGATTCGGCATAGGTCGTCAGGTAGCGCGCTTCGTACTCCAGCGTACCGTCGTAGAGGTAGGGAAATTCGCGAAACACCGTCAGGCGCAGGCGCGCGAGGTCATCGATATGCGGCGCGATCGCGGCGCCCTGAAGCAGGCGGATGTGCATGGGAGCGGTCGTTCTGGCGATGTGGATGACGCCCCTGGCTAAGCCGGGTCTGGGCCAAGAACCTATCATGCCCGGCACTGACCGAATGACCCCATTGCGACAGGAATCCAACCATGACCGCTATCGAACTGGTGCAAGCCTATTACGACGCCTTCAACGCCGGGGACATGCCGACCTTCCTCGGCCTGCTGAGCGAAGACGTGGTGCACGACATCAACCAGGGGGAACGCCAGCAAGGCAAGGCCGCCTTCGCCGCCTTCATGGACAAGATGAACCGCTGCTACAAGGAGCGCCTGTCCGACATCGTCGTCATGCAGAGCGCCGACGGCAGCCGCGCCGCCGCCGAGTTCGTGGTGCATGGCCAGTACCTGGCCGACGACGAGGGCCTGCCGCCCGCCCGGGGCCAGACCTACGTGCTGCCGGCTGGCGCCTTCTTCCACATCCACTGCGGCAAGATCGCCCGCGTGACCAACTACTACAACCTCAACGACTGGGTCGAACAGGTCGTTTAAGCCGCTCAGCCCTGCGCCCGCGCCGTAGGGTGGATCACGTTCCATCGCTCCACCATCGGAGTCCGGCAAGACCTCGACGGTGGAAACAAAGAGCGGTTTCCACCCTACGCGCTCTACAGCTCGATCTTCGTCCCCAGCACCTTGAGGAAGGCCGCCAGCCACGCCGGATGAGCCGGCCAGGCCGGGGCGGTGACCAGGTTGCCCTGCACATGGGCGGCATCGACCGGAATATCCACGTACCGGCCACCCGCCAACCGCACTTCCGGGCCGCACGCCGGGTAGGCGCTGCATTCGCGGCCTTCCAGCACACCGGCAGCGGCCAGCAACTGGGCGCCGTGGCAGACGGCGGCGATGGGCTTTCCGGCCTGGTCGAAGGCCTTCACCAGCTCCAGCACCCCGGCATTCAACCGCAAGTACTCGGGCGCCCGACCGCCCGGAATCAACAGCGCGTCATAGTCCTCGGCCTTCACCCTGGCGAAATCGAAATTAAGGGCGAAGTTGTGGCCCGGTTTTTCGCTGTAGGTCTGGTCGCCTTCGAAGTCATGGATGGCGGTGCGCACGGTCTGCCCGGCGGTCTTGTCCGGGCACACGGCATGCACCGAGTGCCCCACCATCAGCAGGGCCTGGAAAGGCACCATGGTTTCGTAGTCTTCGGCGTAGTCGCCAACCAGCATCAGAATCTTCTTCGCGGCCATGTCGCACCCTCCTCCTGGAATGAACGTTCTGGGATTCAAAGGTTAGACAATTATCCCCAGCCCCTTCGGTCCGGAGTAATGGGCCCCGACTACAGGGGCTGACGGCGCGACTCAGATACCGATCTTGTCCAGGGCCCGGCCGACGCCACGCCAGAAGCCCGCCTGAGGCCGCACCCGCTCGCCGCTGGCGGCGATGCGCTCGCGGGGCTGAACCTGGCGGGTGGCAATGATTTCCTGGCTGCCCAGCGATGCCTCCACTAACTGCAATGGACCGCTGCCGGCGCTGGGCTGCTCGCTGTTCTTCGGTGGCGGGTCCAGTTCGTCGTAGCGCAGGTAGTAGGTACGCCCGGCGCTGGCATCCAGGGCGAAGGAGGTGATGAGGGTGAAATCCAGCGGGCCGTCGGCGAACAGGGTCCAGTAGCTGCCGAACAGTGGCCGGCGCATCTCCAGCCGGTAACTGGCGGCATCGAATTCCAGCGCCAGGTAGCCATTGCTGGGCAGGCTGCCGATCAGTTCGTTGTTGAGGAACAGCCCCGGCGCTTCCAGTTCCTGGTCGGCCCATTCGCTCTGGGGGCGGTAGAGGTAGACCAGCGCATGTTCGCCATCGCTCGGTGCGGACGCCTGAAACGCCGGCCCGTCAGTGGCGCCAAAGAAGGCGCCGGGGGTAGAGCAGCCACCCAGCACAGCGGCCAGCAGCAGGATCGGCAAGTAGCAGCGGCCCATGCAGGCACTCCCTCTTGATGTTGTGGCGCAAGCCTAGCCGGGCGCCGGGCCGGGCACACCTGACGAAAGTGCGGCCTCGCTGAGGTACTGCGCCTTGCCGGTTCAGCGACGGCGATCGAGGAGGTTCACCACCAATCGGTCCAGCCAGCCCCAGAGCCGCTGACGCAGGCGCTTGAGCAACGGTCGGGCGTGCCAGTCGTCCATGGTGATCTCGCGGCTATCGGCGAAGTCCTGGCGCATGCAGGCGTCCACGGCCTCTGTGAAGTGGGGATCCACGGCCTCCAGGTTGGCTTCCAGATTGAAGCGCAGGTTCCAGTGGTCGAAGTTGCAGGAACCCACGCTGACCCAGTCATCCGCCAGCACCATTTTCAGGTGCAGGAAACGCTGCTGGTACTCGAAGATCCGCACCCCGGCGCGCAGCAGGCGTGGGTAGTAGCGCTGTCCGGCGAAGCGCACGGGCGGGTGGTCGGTGTGCCGGCTGGTCAACAGTAGACGCACTTCGACACCACGCCGGGCTGCCTTGATCAGAGCGCGGCGAACCTTCCAGCTGGGCAGGAAATAGGGCGTCGCCAGCCAGATGCGGTTGCGCGCCGTGCGGACGCTGCGCACCAGGGACTGGACGATGTCGCGGTGCTGACTGGCATCGGCGTAGGCCAGCCTGCCGAGCCCCACGCCCACCGCCGGATAAGGCGGGAGATGCGCGAGTCCCGGCGCCTCCCCCGGCTTCCAGGGATGGCGGCCGAGGCTGGCCAGCCACTGATAGTCGAAGATCAGTTGCCAGTGCGCCACCAGCGGCCCTTCGATGGCCACCATCACCTCGTGCCAGCGGCTGTTTTCCCGGGTCGGGTCCCAGAATTCGTCGGTGGCACCGGTGCCGCCGATGAACGCCTGGCGGTCGTCCACCACCAGAATCTTGCGATGGTCGCGGTACAGGTTGCGAAAGCCGTGGCGCCAGCGCAGCGGGTTGTAGAACTGCAGCAGCACCCCGGCCCCGGTCAGCCGCTGGCGCTGCGCCGTGCCCAGCTTCAGGCACCCGAAGTCGTCGAACAGGCAACGCACTCGCACACCGCGCACGGCGGCCACGCAGAGGGCGTCCACCAGCGCTTGGCTGCACTGGCCGTCTTCCACCAGGTAGAGCTCCAGCGCGACCTGATACTCGGCCCGGGCGATGGCGGTGAGCATGGTCGGAAAGAACTGCGGTCCGTCGATCAACAGCTCGAAGCGGTTGCCGGATTTCCAGGGGAAGATCTGCCCCATCAGCGCTCCGTGAAGATCAGTACGGCGCCCACCGGCACCGACAGGCTGATGCCCGGCAGGCCGGCGACCCTGCGCAGCCCATCCAGCGCTCCGGTCAGGCCGAAGTCCTCCACCTGCAATACCAGGGGTGCCAGGGTCACCACCTGGAAGCGGTGGTCATCCAGGCGGGTGGCCAGGAGTTCGGCGCGGTATGGCTGCGACTTGTCGCGAATCTTCACCGTCAGCGGAAGGCCCAGCTCCAGCTGGGCACCGGGGGCAAGGTCGGTGATGGGGCGCAGGTCGAGCTGCGCGGTGATATCGGCTTCGGGGTATTTGGCGATCTCGAAGAACTGCTCCCGCAGGCGCTGGTCCCGCAGGGGCACACCGGTGCTCACCGACTCCAGGTCGACACGCAGTCGCGCCTTGCCGTCCTTGCCGATCGTGCCGTGCAGGGTGAGGAAACGATGCACCTCGGAAACGCTGCCGGACTTGGTGGAAATGAAGGAGATGCGCGACGACTCGTTGTCCAGGTACCAGCTCGCCTGTACCGGCAAAGCCAGGGCGCCGAGCAGGGCAATGAGGGGGCGTATCGATGTGTGCATGCAGGATTCCTTTGGCATGTCGCTGACGGCGGAAAGACTCGAGCCGGGGTCCATTGGTCACTCGGAACCCGTCCGGGTTCCGCCGCGGGCCGGCAAAAAATCTGGCCGGTTAAGCGGGCAATGGGTGCAAAGCTACCAGAGGAGAAGGATTTTTGGGCGCCGCAACGCCTGTAGGGGCCAATTCATTCGCCAGGCAGGCCGAAGGTCTGCGCCGTTTCAGAAATATCCAGGGCCGCTACACGGTCCCTCGCGAATGAATTCGCTCCTACAGGTGCCGCGATTTCCCCACGAACGAAAAAGCCCCGGGCCGTGCGGCGCGGGGCTTTTCCAAGGACAGCGATATTACAGGCGGGGGTAATCGATATAGCCCACCGGCCCCTTGGCATAGAACAGCTCCGGGCGCGGTTCGTTCAGCGGCGCGTCCAGGCGCAGGCGCTCGGGCAGATCAGGGTTGGCGATGAAGGGAACGCCGAAGGCCACGGCGTCCGCCTTGCCGCTTTCCAGCCAGGCACTGGCACTCGCCTTGGTGAAACGCTCGTTGGCGATGAACACACCCCCGAAGGCTTCCTTCAGCTCGGGCGTCAGGCTGTCGTCACCTTCCTTCTCGCGAGCGCAGAGGAAGGCCACGCCTCGCTTGCCCAGTTCGCGGGCCACGTAGCCGAAGGTGGCCGCCAGGTCGGAATCGCCCATGTCATGCAGGTCGGCGCGCGGCGACAGGTGAACGCCTACGCGGCCAGCGCCCCACACCTTGATCGCCGCATCGGTGACTTCCAGCAGCAGGCGGGCGCGATTCTCGATGGAGCCGCCGTACTGGTCGGTGCGCTTGTTGGTGCCGTCCTGGAGGAACTGGTCCAGCAGGTAGCCGTTGGCGGCATGGATCTCCACCCCGTCGAAACCGGCGGCCTGGGCGTTTTCGGCGCCCACGCGGTATGCCTCGACGATGTCGGCGATCTCCTCGGTCTCCAGGGCTCGCGGCACCGGGAAGTCACGCATCGGGCGCAGCAGGCTCACGTGGCCCTTGGCCGCGATGGCGCTGGGGGCCACCGGGGCTTCACCGTCCAGATAGCTCGGGTCGGAAATACGGCCCACGTGCCACAGCTGCAGAACGATCTTGCCGCCGTTGGCATGCACGGCCTTGGTGATATTGCTCCAACCTTTCACCTGCTCGTCGGACCAGATGCCGGGGGTATCCGGGTAGCCGACGCCCAGCGGCGTGACGGAGGTAGCTTCACTGATGATCAGCCCGGCGGACGCGCGCTGGGTGTAGTACTCGGCCATCAGAGCGTTGGGCACGCGGCCCTCGTCGGCGCGGCAACGGGTCAGGGGAGCCATGATGATGCGGTTGGCGAGTTCCAGGTCGCCGATCTTGATCGGGTCGAAGAGCGTGGGCATGTCGTTTACCTCGGGTCAGTCGAGAGCCGCTTGCAGCTCGGGATTACGGTTGCTGAAGGTGAGAAGGGTCGCGACCAGGGCGAGGATCGCCAGCACGGCTGCGGCCAGGGGAACAGTGGTGAGGCCGAAGCCGTGGTCGATGACCAGGCCGCCGACCCAGGCGCCGAGGGCGTTGCCCATGTTGAAGGCGCCGATATTCAGGGTTGAAACCAGGTTCGGTGCGGCGCTGCCGAAATTCACCACGTTGACCTGCAGGGCCGGCACCGCGGCGAAGGCAGCCGTGGCCCAGAGGAACAGGGTGATCTCGGTGGGGATCAGAGTGGCGCTGGTCCAGGTCAGGACACTGGAGGCCACGGCCAGGGCAACGAACACGCCCATCAGGGTCTGCGCCAGCTTCCAGTCCGCCAGGCGGCCACCAATCACGTTGCCCAGGGTCAGGCCCAGGCCGATCAGCAGCAGGCTCCAGGTCACGCCACGGGGCGAGACGCCGGTCACCTCGCCCAGCAGCGGAGCGACGTAAGTGAAGATGCAGAACACCGCAGCGGAGAACAGCACGGTGGTGGACAGCGCCAGCCAGAGCCCGGCACCGCGCAGGGCGGCGAATTCGGCGCGGATATCGGTGGCTTCTTCGTCATCCTGACGAGGCAGCACGCGCCACAGGCCGATGAGCGCAGCGACGCCGATCAGGGTCACAGCCCAGAAGGTGGAGCGCCAGCCGGCGGCCTGGCCAAGGGCGGTGCCCAGGGGCACACCGAGCACGTTGGCCAGGGTCAGGCCGGTGAACATCAGGGCCACGGCAGACGCCTTGCGGTTGGCCGGCACCAGGCTGGCGGCCACTACCGAACCGATACCGAAGAAAGCGCCGTGGCAGAGGGCGGTGACCACCCGCGCCAGCATCAGCAGGCCGTAGTTGGCGGCGATGGCGCAGAGCAGGTTGCCGAGAATGAACACCCCCATCAGCACCAGCAGGGCGCCCTTGCGCGGCAGCTTGGCGGTGGCCATGGCCATGAAGGGGGCGCCAACGGCCACACCCAGGGCGTAACCGGTGACCAGCCAGCCCGCGCCGGGGATGGAGACGCCGAGGTCAGCGGCCACATCGGGCAGCAGGCCCATGATGACGAATTCCGTGGTGCCTATGGCAAACGCGGACATGGCGAGGACGAGAAGCGCAGTCGGCATGAGCCTGCTCCTTGAAGAGTTCGGGTTGTGGCAGGTGCTGCAGTTACAGCTCGTCGCTCATCTGGCGAAGAAATTCAGCGATAACGGCTTCATTGCGCTTGAAGAAGTTCCATTGGCCCACCTTGCGGCTGGTCACCAGCCCGGCGCGCTGCAAGGTCGCCAGGTGCGCCGAGACGGTGGACTGGGACAGCCCGCAGCGCTGGTCGAACTTGCCGGCGCAGACGCCGATTTCGAAGGGGTGGTCCTGCTCGACGAAATACTTCTCCGGGTCCTTGAGCCACTGCAGCATCTCCCGCCGCACCGGGTGGGCGAGCGCCTTGATGATTTCGTCGAGGTCGATGGGTGTGCTCATGGTCGGATTCGCATATCGATGTGGAACGAACTTTATATCGAGAAAGGACGATATGGGATCGTTTGCACCGATAGTCATCATCGACCGTCATGATGGGACGCCCTTGGGTTAAGCTCGGCCCATGAACTACCTCGCCCACCTCCACCTCGGCGGCTCGCAACCCGCGCAACTGCTCGGCAGCCTCTATGGCGACTTCGTCAAAGGACCGCTGGACGGGCGCTGGCCGGCTGACATCGAAGCCGCCATTCGCCTGCACCGGCGCATCGACGCCTTCACTGACAGCCATCCTCTGATCGCCCTTGCCAAACAGCGATTCCCCGCCGAGCGTCGACGCTTCGCCGGCATTCTGCTGGACGTCTTCTTCGACCACTGCCTGGCCCGCGACTGGGGGCAATACGCAGCCGAGCCGCTGGACGCCTTCACCCGCCACGTCTACCAGGTGCTCGGGGCCGAACCGCAGCTTCCCGGCCGCCTTGCCTTGATCGCTCCGCGCATGGCCGCCCAGGACTGGCTCGGCAGCTACCGCGAATTCGAGACCCTGGAGCTGGTCATCGCCGGCATGGCCCGGCGCATCTCCCGGCCCGAGGCGCTGGCCGGTGCCATGGCCGAGCTGGAAAGTCTCTACCAGCCCCTCTCTGACGACTTCCGCCTCTTCTATCCCCAGCTCCAGCAATTCGCAGGCAACCCGCCAATCATCGTTTGACCTGCATCAAAGGCGGCACCCGGCTCCTGCTGTGCAATGGAAACAGAACCCTTTCCATGGAGGTGCCCTGATGAACGCGATAATGCTGGCGACCGACCTGTCCAACCGTTCCGACCGCGCGCTGCGTCGCGCCGCCCGGCTGGTCCGGCAATTCGACTGTCCCTGGATCGTTCTTCACGTAGTGGATGAGGACCAGCCGCAACTGCGGGTGGAACTGGAAGTCGAGCAGGTGCGCCGCTACCTCCAGGAGCAGATGGGCTTCTTCACCGAACTGGCCGGCCGACAGCCGGAAATCTGGGTGGAAGTGGGCGATCCGGCCAGGCACATCGCCGACTGTACCCGCTGGGGCGACGTGGACCTGCTGATCGTGGGCAGCCATCGCAAGAATCCCCTGCGGGACATCTTCGTCGGCACCACCCTGGAACGCCTGGTGCGCACCATCCATATGCCGGTGCTGTTGGTGAACAGGGCGGCTGAAGATGACTACCGGGCGCCCTTGCTGGCCCTGGACTGCTCCCTCGCCTCCGCCCAGGCCGTGCGCACGGCTCATGAGCTGGGCCTGCTGCCGAAGACAGGCGCCATGGCGCTGCATGCGTTCGACCCGCTGGGCGGCGCCATGCTGCTGGCGGCAAGCGCCGGGGGCGGGTCGATGACGGGCGACTATGCCGCCGCCGAACGCCGCCGGGCCACGGCAGCGCTGGACGAATTCCTGCAGCAGGAGGAGCTGGCTCCCCTGGTCGACCAGCGTCTGATCGAGGAAGGCCAACCCACTACCGCCCTGCGGCGGGTGCTGGAGCGTGAACCCATCGACCTGCTGGTGATGGGCACACGCGGCCTCACGGGGATGAAGCGGGTCCTGATCGGTAGCGTGGCGGATGCCGCCATGCGCGAACTGGACTGCGACATCCTAACGGTGCCGCCGATTCGCTGGCCACAGAAGGGCGAAGTGTGATGCGGAGCGCTGGGGCCCGTTCAGGCTGCCAGCGCTTCGTCTTCCTCGCCGAAGAGTGCCGCGTGTACGGCGCTCTTCGCTTGTTGGCTCAGCACGGTGCGGCTCAGGCCGTGGCTGGCGATGGGCTCCAGCAAGTGAATTTCCACCTCGGCCAGGTCGCTGCGCAGCAGACGGACCAGATGCGAGAGCAGGTCATCTTCGCCGATGAAGGGCGCAATCTCGTCCCGCTGGCCGTCTCGCAGGTAGCGGATGGCCACAGGCTGCACCGGTACTTCGGTTTCCACCGCGCTGGTGAGCAGGCGGCTGTGGAAGGTCTTCAGCAGGCTGCCGTCGGTGGTGGTGCCTTCCGGGAAGATCAGCAGGTGACGGCCATCGCCCAGATGACGGGCGAGCTGCTGGCCCACCAGACCGCTATCCCCCGAACCCCGACGGATGAACAGCGTGCCGGCCTTGTGAGCCAGCCAGCCGGCCACCGGCCAGGCACGCACCTCGGACTTGGACAGGAAGGACAGCGGCGCCACGGCGCCCAGCAGCGGGATATCGGTCCAGGACACATGGTTGCTGACCCACAGCATCGGCCGCTCGGGCACACGCCCGGTCAGGCTGACGCGGAATGGCAGTGCAGCGGCCAGACGCGCGAGGAACCAGCGGGTCAGGCGCTGACGGGTCGCCATCAGCTCACCCCGTCCCATGCGCTCCAGCAGACCGACCCACACGGCGAGCAGCAGGCCGAGGCTGATCACCGCCAGCAGGCGGGCAACACGAAAGTAGAAGCGTGTGGACTTCGCCATGCGCTGCCTCAGACCGCAGCCTTGAAGTGGCGGGCGTAACGCGGGCAGAGTTCGTCGCGCTTGAGCAGGATGAACACGTCGGCCACCTGGAAATCCGGGTCCCAGCAGGGCTCACCGCAAATCTTCGCGCCCAGGCGCATGTAGGCCTTGAGCAGCGGCGGCATCTCGGCGATCACGTTGCCCGGAACTTCCATGGCAGGCAGCGGGTTCTTCGGTTCGGCGCGCAGGTGCTCGGTGCACAGGTAACGCTCACGCAGGCGCTGCATGATGGCCTGGGCCTGGACGCCACCGTCCTGCATGGGGATGCTGGCGCAGCCCATCAGGTAGCGGTAGCCGCCCTGGTTCAACACTTCGGCCAGCTCGCCCCAGAGCACGGCGATGGTGGCGCCATTGCGGTAGGCGGGATCGACGCAGGTGCGGCCGATTTCCAGCACCGGGCCCTGCAGGTCGCCGAGGCCGTGGAGGCTGAATTCCTCTTCGCTGTAGAAGCGGCCCAGGTCACGAGCGGCCTGGTGGTCCAGCAGGCGAGTGGTGGCTACCAGTTCGCCGCTGTCCAGATCACGCACACCGATGTGCTGGCAGTGCGGATCGTAGTCATCCATATCGAGGCCGAACTCGGCGCCTTGCAGCTTGGCATCGAACTCGGCGCTGAATACGCGAAAACGCAAAGCCTGCGCTTCACGCAGGGCAGCAATGCCTTCCAGGCGCTCGGCCTGCAGGCGGCGAGGGCTTTTCCCGTTGGGTGCGACACTGTCGCGGGTCATGGCGATCTGGGTCATGTAAGCCTCCGTAGGCCGGCTAGATCCCGGTTGCAGCCGGACGATCTTGTTGTGCAAGCTCAGGCTAGGTAGACCCGGTGTCACCACCATGACCATCCCATGATGCTTGTATGACAGCCCCTTAGGAGCCCCAGATGCCCTGGCAACGCGTGTTCGAAGCCTCCACTCACCTGCCTTCCAGCCAATCACTGGATGACTGGTACGGGGCCCTGCTGAACCGTCTGGGGGACGTCACGCCCTTCGAGCTCGCGGTGCTCGGCGGCAAGCTGTCCCCCACGCCGGGGCTGGCCTTCCTCGCCGGCTACCAGGGCGCCCTGCGCCTGCTTTGGCCCTCGGCGCCGCTGAGCCTCGGAGCGCTGTGCGTCACCGAAAACCGCAGTGTGCGGCCGGCGGACATGCAGACCCGGCTCACCGGCCTGAGCCTCAGTGGACGCAAGGATTTCGTCACCGCCGGCAATGCCGCCGACTGGCTGCTGGTGGCCGCCCGTGAGGAGCCTGAAGGACAGTCGCCGCGCCTGGCCCTGACCGTGGTGCGCAATGGCGACCCGGGCGTGCGCGTCGAAAACCTCAAGCCGCTGCCGCTGATGCCCGACGTTCCCCACGCCCGCCTGCATCTGGAAGGCGCCCATTGCGAGCGCCTGGCCGGCGATGGCTGGGATGCCTATGTGAAACCCTTCCGCAGCATCGAGGACCTTCATGTCCTCGCCGCCCTGGGCGCCTGGCTCTACGGCGTGGGTCGTGACTGCGCCTGGCCACAGGCCCTGCAACTGCGCCTGCTGGGCCTGCTCACCGGTGCCGCCGAAGTCTCCCGGCAGTGCGCCACGGCGCCGGCCATGCACCTGCTGCTGGCAGCGCTCTTCGCCGAGTTCAAGGCCCTCAAACCGGAACTGGACGCGGCCTTCGCCGCCGGTCCGGCGCAATGGGCCGGTCTCTGGCAGCGCGACCAGGGCGTGCTGGAAATCGCCGGCGGCCCCCGCGCCAAGCGACTGGAAAAGGCCCGGGCCGCCTTCGGCCTGTGAAGCCGGCCGGTGAGGCACCCGGTTTAGTGCAAGGCCTGTGATGGGTATCGCAGGCTCGCGCAATCTTACGGCGACATCCTGCGAGTCTTGATCCAGGTCAGTCCTCGTCCTTCAGAAAACCCTTACAACGTCGCGCCGCTTTTCTTCTCGAGGTTCCCATGCGTCGCGATCCCATCGTGCTGTTCGACAACGGCACCCACCAATGCCTGATGTTCGACGACCTGGTGAGCGGCGACGGCGTCCAGTCCAACCAGTTCCTCATCACCGACAACGAGCAGTACCTGCTGCTGGACCCGGGCGGCGACCTCACCTACACGCCGCTGTCCCTGGAACTGTCCAAGCACATTCCGGTGCAGGACCTGACCTACATCTTCGCCTCCCACCAGGACCCGGACATCATCGCCTCCCTGGACAAATGGCTGCTGCACACCCGCGCCAAGGTGATCTGCTCCAAGCTCTGGGCACGCTTCCTGCCGCACCTGACCGCCAACTACCTGGCCATCAGCCACGGCATCTCCACCTACGACCGCATCATCGCCCTGCCCGACCGTGGCGACTCCATCACCCTCGGCCGCTGCAAACTGAAAGCGGTGCCGGCGCACTTCCTCCATTCGGTGGGCAACTTCCAGATCTACGACCCGGTGAGCCGCATCCTCTTCTCCGGCGACATGGGCGCCTCCCTGGTGGAAGACGCCACGCCTGTGCGCGACTTCGTCAACCACGTGCCGAACATGGAAGGCTTCCACCGCCGCTACATGGCCAGCAACAAGATCTGCCGCCTGTGGGCCAACATGGTTCGGGGCATGGACGTGGAAATGATCGTGCCGCAGCATGGCCGCCCCTTCGTCGGCAAGGAAATGATCAGCGCCTTCCTCTACTGGATCGAGAACCTGGAATGCGGCATCGACCTGCTCGGCGCGGACGACTACCGGCTGCCTCGCTGAACTGACCTATCGCGCCGAATCACCCCACCAGGCGGCGCGTTCGGCGCTTTTTACCGTCACAAAGGCCGTGCTAGGTTGCGCCCTTCGATAACCAGAAGAGGCCTTCCGATGCCCACCCCCCTGCTCCGCCCGCTGGGCCTGGCGCTATGCCTCGCCGCCGGCCTGGCCCGCGCAGAAACCTGGCCCGCCGCTGACTGGCAGCAGGGCACCGCCCCCAGCGGCGGCGCCGTCCAGGCCTTCGAGTCCTACGCCTTTCCCCAGCGCGACGATGCCAGCCGCACGGGTGTTCGCAGCGACGCAGTGGTGGTGATCCGCGATGGCGAGCTCATCTACGAACGTTACGCCGGCCCCACCCGCGCCGAGACGCCGCACCTCACCTGGTCGGTGAGCAAGAGCCTGCTGGCCACCGTCCTCGGCGTTGCCTACGGCGAAGGCCGCTTCAAGCTGGACGAGCCGGTGGCGCGCTACTACCCGGCCTTCGCGGGTCATCCCAATGTCCACCTGGACCACCTGATGCACTGGGCATCGGGCCTCGCCTGGCAGGAAGACTACGAATACGCGCCGCTGAAATCCTCGGTGGTGGCCATGCTCTACACCCGTGGCCGTGGCGACATGGCCGCCTTCGCCGCCGAACACCCGCTGGATGCCGTGCCCGGCAAGCGCTTCCGCTACTCCAGCGGCGACAGCAACGTGCTCTCCGCCGCCCTGCGCGGCATGGTGGGCGAAGAGGCCTACGGGAATTACCCCTGGAGCGCCTTGTTCGAGCCCCTGGGTATTCACTCGGCGGTCTGGGAAACCGACGCCGCCGGCACCTATGTCGGCTCCTCCTACAGCTACCTCACCGCCCGCGACCTGGCCCGCGTCGGCCTGCTGATGCAGCGGGGCGGCCGCTGGGGCGAGCGCCATCTGGTCCCGTCGGATTGGGTGGCGTTCAACCGCAAGCCCTTCGCCGACTACCAACCCGACCCGGCCAAGCCGGGTGACGCCGTACCCGGTGGCCACTGGTGGCTGAACACCCAGCTGCAAGGCGCCGCCAGACCCTGGCCGGACGCCCCGGAAGATGCCTTTGCCGCGCTCGGCCACTGGGGCCAGGCCCTTTATGTACTGCCCAGCCAGAAACTGGTCATCGTGCGCTACGCCGATGACCGCGACGGCAGCTACCACCACAACGACTTCCTCAAACTGGCCCTGGCCGCCTTCGCCCCGGAGGTAAAGCCATGATCGCCCGCCGCCCCGTGCTCTCCCTGCTGGTGCTGGCCCTGGTGCTGCTGGCCGCCACCGCCTGGACGAACCGCGCACACCTCGCCGCCTTCCCCAGCATCATCAGCGCCTACACCGCCAAGGAGTACTGCTCCTGCCGCTACGTGATGGGCAATGCGGCTGACTACTGCCAGGGCTATGTGAAGCAGTACGTGCCCACCAGCGGTTTTCTCGACGATGCCGAGCACAAGCGCGTAACCGCCAGCGGCCTCGGCCGCACCAGCACCGCCGTATGGGTGAGCCCGCACCAGGGTTGCAGGTTGATGCCGGAGGCGGATTCGCTGCACTGAAGGCTGAAGAGACTGCGTTCGGGCGGGTGTCCGGCGAAGCGTTTTCGTTCAGCCTCCAGCCCCTTGCCGTTCTTTTTGTTGGGTTTCGTTCCTCTACCCAACCTACGGGGCGCCGCGCCGGGCTTTTTCGTTCGGCCGTCAGCCTCCAGCGCTCTTGCCGGCGCCCTCGGGTTCCACCCTGCGGAACCACCTTCGATTGTCCTCCTCTCGCCCGCGCGGTTAGCTGATGCCCAGCCGCGCAAGCGGCCGCCGACCCAACGAGGAGAACAACAACAATGGCCCGTTACGCACACATCCAGGCCTGGCTCGACGACATCGCCACTGATCTAAGGGCGCTGCGCCAGGACATCCACGCCCACCCCGAACTCGGCTTCGAAGAACAGCGCACTGCCGCCCTGGTGGCCCGCCTGCTCAGCGAATGGGGTTACGAGGTCCACACCGGCATCGGCCAGACCGGCGTGGTCGGCGTGCTGCGCAACGGCCACGCCGAGCGCACCCTGGGCCTGCGCGCCGACATGGACGCGCTGCCCATCATCGAAACCACGGGCCTCACCTACAGCAGCTGCCACTCAGGGCGCATGCATGCCTGCGGCCACGACGGCCATACCGCGATGCTGCTGGGAGCGGCGCGCTACCTGGCGGCCACCCGCAACTTCCAGGGCACCCTCAACCTGATCTTCCAACCGGCCGAAGAGGGCCAGGGCGGCGCAGAAGCCATGCTGGCCGACGGATTGCTGGAGCGCTTCCCCTGCGAAGCCCTGTACGCCATGCACAACATGCCCGGCCTGGAGGCTGGCCACCTGAGCTTCCGCGAAGGTGCCCTGATGGCCTCCCAGGACCTGCTGGAAGTCGTGATCGAAGGCGTCGGCGGCCACGGCTCCATGCCGCACCTGGCCGTCGCCCCACTGGTGGCCGCCTCCAGCGCCGTAATGGCGCTGCAGACCGTGGTCGGGCGCAACGTCGACCCGCAGCAGGCGGCGGTGGTCACCGTCGGTGCCCTGCAGGCCGGCGAGGCAGCCAACGTGATCCCCCAGAGCGCGCTGCTGCGCCTCAGCCTGCGCGCCCTCGACGCCCAGGTGCGCGAGCAGGTGCTGGAACGGGTGCAGGCGATCATCCACAGCCAGGCCGAGAGCTACGGCTGCCGCGCCAGCATCGACCACCGCCCGGCCTACCCGGTGCTGGTCAACAGCCCCGCCGAAACCGCCTTCGCCCGCAGTGTGGCCGAAGTGCTGGCCGGCGCCGACCAGGTGCTGGACGCCACTAAGGTAATGGGCAGCGAAGACTTCGCCTGGATGCTCCAGCGCTGCCCCGGCAGCTACCTCTTCATCGGCAACGGCAGCGGTGCCAATCGACCGATGGTCCACAACCCCGCATACGACTTCAACGACGACATCCTGGTGCGCGGCGCCGCGTACTGGGCCGCGCTGACGGAGGCCTGGCTCCAGGCGCCGCCGGCCGATTCCCTGGCTCGTACCACTGCCGCCTGACTTCCACGTTTCCGGAGAATTCCCCATGCACGCTACCCAGAGCGGAACCTCGCGCGCCCGTCAGGTGACCGCCGCTGTCATCGGCAATGCCCTCGAGTGGTACGACTTCATCGTCTACGGATTCCTGTCGAGCATCATCGCCCGACTATTCTTCCCCGCCGACAGCGAGTACGCCTCGCTGCTGATGTCCCTGGCCACCTTCGGCGTCGGCTTCTTCATGCGCCCGGTGGGCGGCGTGCTGCTCGGTCTGTACGCCGATCGCAAGGGCCGCAAGGCAGCCATGCAACTGATCATCCTGCTGATGACCCTGTCCATCGCCCTGATCGCCTTCGCCCCCGACTACGCCGCCATCGGCATCGGCGCACCGGTGCTGATCGTGGTCGCACGCATGCTCCAGGGCTTCGCCACCGGTGGCGAATACGCCAGCGCCACCGCCTTCCTGGTGGAAAGCGCACCGGCCGACCACCGTGGCCTCTACGGCGCCTGGCAGTTGTTCGGCCAGTGCCTGGCGGTATTCGCCGGTGCCGGCATGGGCGCCCTGGTGACCTCCACGCTGTCCTCGGAAGCGCTGGACAGCTGGGGCTGGCGCCTGCCCTTCATCCTCGGCCTGCTGATCGGTCCGGTAGGCCTGTGGATGCGCCGCCACATGGAAGAGACGGAAGCCTTCCTCGACGCCCGCCAGGAGCACCAGGGCGAGTCGTTCAGCCTGTTGCAGGTGCTGCGCCAGCACCGCCGCGCCGTGCTGGTGACCATGGGCAGCTCCATCAGCGGCACCGTGGCCTTCTACGTGGTGCTGGTGAACATGCCGACCTTCGCCCACAAGCAACTCGGCCTGCCGCTCGACCAGGTGTTCATGGTGCAGATGCTGGCGGTGGCGCTGATGACCCTGATCATCCCCCTGGCGGGCGCCCTGTCCGACCGCATCGGCCGGCGCCCGGTGCTGTTCGGTGGCACCCTGGCCTTCTTCCTGCTGATCTACCCGCTGTTCTCCTGGGTCGCCCAAGCCCCCAGCGTGGAGCGGCTTCTGGCGATGCAACTGCTGCTCTGCGCCGCGATTGGCGTGTCCTACGGCCCGGTGCCCACCGCTGTCGCCGAGCAGTTCCCCACCCGCGTGCGCTCCACCGGCCTGGCCCTGGCCTACAACGTGGCGGTGATGCTGTTCGGCGGCTTCGCCCCCTTCATCGTGACCTGGCTCACCCAGGTAGGCGGTACACCGGTGGCCCCGGCCTGGTACGTACTCGTGGCCTCGCTGATCGGCCTGGTCGCCACCTGCTTCCTGCGCGAAGGCGCGCCCGCCGCCCTGGAACGCCGCCCCCTTCTCGCCCCCTCTGCGCGGAGCCTGTGAATAACCCGAGTCGAATTCCCGCAGAACACCCCAGCCACCCTGCGGCAGGCAATCGTCGCACTGGACGCCCTGCCCCTGTCGGAGGGCATCCGCACGCGCCAGCCGTCTGGCCGCGAGGTGATGCTGGCCGGCATCTCGGTCATCAACGTGCCGGTGGGATTCAGCCCCGCTGGGCTTGCCGTGGGCTTGCATCTTGCAGCCGTCTCGCGGTGAGCCCACAAGGGACACGAAAGGAAACGGACATGCACCGCAGAGATGAAGGCGGCACCGTGCGGTCGGTGAAGCGCGCACTGGCGATCGTCGAACTGCTCGGCGAACACCGGGAACTGGGGCTGGAGGAACTGCATTACCTCACCGGCCTGCCCAAGGCCACTGTCTCGCGCCTGCTGCATACGCTGTTGGAACAGGGCTGGCTCTACCGTGGCCTGTGCGACCGGCGCTACCGCCTCAGCTCCCGGAGACTGTTCGGCGATCCGCGTCAGCGCTTCAGCCGCCACCTGGTGGAACAGGCCGCACCGCTGATGCAGCAGCTCAGCGAACGTACTGGCCTGGTGGCGGACCTGTCGTTCTTCGACGGCGACGACCTGCATGTGATGGAAAGCGCGATTCCCGAAGTACTGCGCAAGCGCTACCCGTCCAACCGCCTGGTGATCGGGCTGCAGGCCAGCCTGTTTCACTCGGCCATGGGCAAGGCCTGCCTGGGCGAGCTGGACAGTTCGGAAGTGCTGCGCCTGGCCCTGCACCACCGGCTCAGCGGCGACGAGCTGCTGCGCATTCACGAGCAGGCCAACACCCAGGGCTTCGGCGAACGCACCGAGGGCAGCTGGGAGTACGCGGTGCGCCTGCCGTTCCTGATCCGCGCCGTGGCGCTGCCGGTGCGCAGCCAGGACCGCCTGGTGGGCAGCATCGCGCTGCACTGGCCACGGGACACCTACAGCGTGGCAAGCGTGCAGCAACGCCACCTGGGCAGCCTGGCGGAAACCATCAGCCAGTTGCAGCTCAGCCTCGGCTGACCGAACAACCTGTAGATACGCCAAGTTCCCTCGACAACAGCCGGGAACAACTTCGCTCGCCGTCCTTTTATTGATGACGAGCGGCGAATCCATAGTGTGGAACACAGTTCAATTGCCCTTTATTCCGGTCTTTCGACAATAGAGCCAAGCCCGCACATCGGCCCTGTCGTCGGAACACAAGAATAAAAGGTGAAGAGATGCGAAAAGTTCGCTGCAACCATCTGGTCGGGATTGCCGGATATTTATTGACCGGAATTAGCAACGCCGACGGCTTCATCGATAACAGCACCACATCATTGCGTTACAGCCAGTTCTACTGGAAGGAAAACAATGGCGACGGCGTGGGGCCCACCCGTGACGAATGGGTCCAAGGTACCCAGTTCAGTTTCAACTCCGGCTGGTATCGCAACGTGCTAGGCCTGGACTACAGCTACGGACTGGCCGACGACCTGAACGTCGGCGACGTCGCCACCAGCATCAGCAACCTGGAGCCGGACGGTTCGGTGCAGTCGCCCCACGGCCTGGCCAAGCCCATCGAAGCCTACCTGCGCGGTCGTCTGAAGGGCGACGCAGGCGAACTGGTGCTGGGCGGTGGCAAGAAGATTCGCCGCTATGCCCAGTACTACGACGACACCAGCCGCATCCTTCCCGCCGCCACCCTGGGCCTGGACCTGGACTACCGCGTGGACGGCCTCAACCTGCGCTACAGCCGCATCCAAGGCTTCAGCCCACGCAACGAGAACGGTTGGAGCGACGACCTGACCAACTTCCGTGGCGAGAAGATCGACAAGCTGCAGCTCTTCGCCCTGGGCTACCAACTGCCCTCGAACACTCGCCTGTTGGTCGAATACGCCGAGTCCGACCAGTACCTGCGCGCCGCCTCCGTCAAGCTGGAGCAGGGCATCGACCTGGGTGCCGGCCGCTCCATCGAGCTCTACGCCACCCACGGCATCCAACAGGATGCCGGCGACCTTTTCGAACACAATGGCGTACCCGGACTTTATGCTGCGGAAAGTTCCCACGATGCACGTTATATGGATCTTTCAGCCAAATACAGGACGGCCGACTATTACGCAGGCATGACCTATAACAAGGTCCGCGGCGACGACTTCGACAGGCTATTCTTCAGCAAGGATCACGGCGCCTGGAACAGTAGCGCAAAGTTGTTCTACTTCTTCGGCCTCGAAGATGAAGAGATGTTCAAGCTGGTGGGCGGCAGCAACTTCTCCACCATCGGACTTCCGCAATTGCGATTGGATGTCCATTACGCCTTTTCCAACCATGCTGCCGGATATGACGGCTTCTCCCGCCGGGAATTCCAGAGCCTGCTCCAGTACAACTTCACCGGGCCGCTGAAAGGCCTGAGCCTGATCTGGCTACACAACGAATTCCACACCAAGGGCCAGCCCGACGGCATCGAACGCACCACCACCTCCCGGGGGCCGGCGGGCATCATCACCCACAACGCCGAGCGGCTTTACCTGAACTACCTCTACACCTTCTGAGCCCGCCCCCGAGCACGCTGATCGGGAAAACAAAAAGCCCCCAGGCCACTACAGCCTGAGGGCTTTTTATCGAACCGCCAGCGATCAGCGCGTGTTGATCTGCTGCTGCAGGTTCTGCACCTGGCTCTGCAGGGTGCTGATATTGCGGGTCATCTGTGCCCGGAAGGCGTCGAACTCGGCGGTGCTGGCGCCCTGGGACGCTGCCGGACGATTGTCCAGTTCGCTGCGCAGCACCAGCATGTCCTGCTCCAGGCTCTTGATCGCCTGGTTCGGATTGCCCTGGCGCTTCAGTGCCTCGATATCGCTGCCCAGCCCCTTCAGGCGGGTGTCGAACTGGGCGATCTCGCCCTGGGATGCCTTCAGTTTGCTCTGCTCAGCGGCGAGGCTGTCCAGCTTGCTGCCCAACTGGGTGCCGACCTGGCTGGCGGCGCCCTGGGCGGTCTTGACGTCGGCGGCGAGCTGATCGACGCGCTTGCCCTGGCTGCCCACCTGGGTATTGGTGTTCTGCTGCTGCTTGGCCAGTTCGGCCACCCGTGCCTGCAGCTGCTTGATCTGCAGTTTCAGGGATTCGCTGCCGCTGGTGACATTGGACTCAGTGGCCACCACCTTGCCGGAGATGTCCTGGATGCGGCCGGCCGCTTCTTCGCTGATGCGGGCAAAGCTTTCCTGGGTTGCCACCAGTTGCTGCTCCATCAGGCTGATCTGCTGGAAGCTCCACCAGCCCAGGCCGCACAAGGCGACCACCAGGGCCACCACCAGTGCCCAGAGCGGGCCGGTGCTGGCGCCGCGGGTCTGGGGCGCAGCCGTGGTGTAGCCACTGTGGCGATGCAGGGGTTCAGCGGCCGGGTGATGGCCGAATTCGTCGCGATCACGGGAATCGGTAGTCAGGCTGGGGACATCATCCACTTCGTCGAGAGCGTCATTGCGCATGGGGGGACCTTTGGAGAGAAAAGCAAGAACCGCGAATGGACGGGAGTATACCGGTTCGCACGGCGGTCTTCAGCGTCGCGCCATGGCGGTGCGGGTTGCACCTGGCAGGGGCGCTCCCCTCGATTGACCACGCCAAACCCCAGCAGTTCCGGGGCTTTGGGCCTGGTACGAGCCTTGCTAGCCAGTCGCTATCCGTCGCCCCGGAAAGGGCGCGGAAAACGTCCGACGGACGTGCAGGAACATTCTTCGATCAGGGGGAAGACGCGGTGGAACTGACCAAGGCTGTGCTGGATTGCATGCAGACCCTGCGGCGCCAGCTTCGTGAAGAACTGGCTGTGGATATCCGCCTGAGCCAGCCCGACGCCATCCTGTCCATGCTCAGCGCCTGCGCCGAGTCCCGACGCGACGCCACCCGCGAGCTGGGCGAACACCTCAGCGCCCTCACCGGCGTGCACCTGAAACCAGTGCTGAACGAGGAAGAGCTGGTGCGCAAATACACCCAGTACGCGGGCCCGCTGCGCGGTTAGCAGACCCGCGCGCTGAAACTCAGGGTTGCTGTGCACCCCACCAGGCACAGAACTCATCCAGCGCCGACCACAGGCTCACCCGCGGGTCGTAGTCCAGGTACTGTTGCGCCCGGCTGATGTCCAGGGAGAAATCCTTGGCCATCACCGCCACGGCCAGGCGATAGAGCGACGGTTCTGGCCGGCCTGGCCACACGCGGCAGGCCGACTCGTTCAACAGCGCGGCGGTATAGGCCACGCCATAGGGGACGTGGCGGGTCACCTGGGGCATGCCGAGTTTGCGGAACACGTAGTTGACCACGTCCCAGAGCGGCACCGGCTTACCGTTGCTGATGTTGTAGACCTGCCCCAGCGCCGGCCCGGTGGCCAGCAGGCCGCTGAACAAGGCGTCGTTGAGGTTCTGCATGCTGGTGAAGTCCACCTTGTTCAGACCGTTGCCGATGATCTTCAGGCGCCCCTTGCGCTGCATGGCGATCAGCCGGGGGAAGATGCTGGTATCGCCGGCACCGGTGACGAAGCGCGGCCGGAAGGCCATGACTTCCAGGCCGAATTCCTCGGCGGCGAAGACCTTCTGCTCGGCCAGGTACTTGGTAGCGCCGTAGTGATCGGAAAAGCGCTTGGGCACTTGCTCCTCGTTGATCCCCACGTGGGGCCGGCCATCGAAGTAGACCGAGGGCGACGACAGGTGCACCAGGCGTCGCACCCGCTGTTTCAGGCAGGCTTCCACCACATGCTCGGTGACCTGCACGTTGGCCTGATGGAAGTGCTCGTACTTGCCCCAGACGCCCACGGCGCCGGCGCAGTGCACCACGGCGTCGACGTCATGGCAGAGGCGCATCACCAGGTCAGGGTCGGACAGGTCGCCCTGGACGAACTCGGCGCCGCGCTTCACCAGATGCTCCACACCCTCGGCACGACGACCGTTGACCCGAACATCGAGGCCCTGCTCCAGGGCGAAGCGGGCAAACCGTCCCCCGATGAACCCGCTTGCCCCTGTCACCAGAATCTTCATCTATCGCCCCCAGGCACGCCTCGTGATGCCCGCGACTCTAGCAGCCCCGGGCACTGGCCGGGTGTGGCGTCGCGAGCCAATTGAACGACTCTGAACGCTATCCCCCGCCATCGTTCCCGCTCCGCTGTGGTCTACCTTTGTCAGCGAACCCACAGCCAAGGAACTGCGCAGTGAGCACGAACACCTGGATGATCTACGGCGCCTACGGCTACACCGGCCAACTGATAGCCGAGGAAGCTTTGCGGCAAGGCATGCTGCCCATCCTCGCCGGACGCGACCCGGCCCGGCTGGAAGCCCTGGGCAGCCGGCTCGGCCTGCCGACGCGGGTCTTCGACCTGGACGATCCCGCCCACGTCGCTGAACGCCTGGACGGCGTCCCGGTGATCGCCCACTGCGCCGGCCCCTTCTCCGCCACCAGCACGCCGATGATCCAGGCCTGCCTCGCCAACGGCACCCACTACCTGGACATCACCGGCGAAATCGCTGTCTTCGCCTACGCCCATGCCCAGGACGCGGCGGCCCGCAAGGCTGGAATCGTGATCTGCCCCGGCGCGGGCTTCGACGTCATCCCCACCGATTGCGTGGCCGCCTGCCTGAAATCCGCCCTGCCGGATGCCACGCACCTGGCGCTGGGCTTCGATAGCGACGGCGGGCTTTCGCCGGGCACCGCCAAAACCAGCATCGAAGCCCTGGCGATGGGCGGACAGGTGCGCGAGAACGGCCGCCTGCGCCCAGTCCCCCTCGGCTACCGTCGCCGCGAGATCGACTTCGGGCGCGGAGCGAAATCCGCCGTGACCATTCCCTGGGGAGATGTGGCCACTGCTTTCTATTCCACCGGCATTCCCAATATCGAGGTCTACCTGCCGGCGCCGGCCGCCCTCGCGCTGGGCATGCGTCTCGCCGACCCGCTGCGCGGCCTGCTGGCCGGCGACTGGGTGCAGGACAAGTTGAAAGGACTGGCGGCGCGGCATCTCACCGGCCCCGATGGGGCGACCCGCGCGCACCGCCCCACCTGGGTCTGGGGCGAGGTCCGCAACGCGGCCGGGGAGCGCCGCATCGCCCATCTGGAAACCGCCAATGGTTACCAGGTGACCGTGCATGGCGTGCTGCACGCGGTGCGCCACCTGCTCGACCATCAGCGCGACGGCGGCTATTTCACCCCTTCACGGCTGATGGGCGAGCGCTGCGTGGAGGCGTTGCCAGGCTCGGGGCAGATCCGTATCAGCTAGATGACGAAGGCGTAGGGTGGACCACGCTTCACCGGTCCACCCTGGGAGCGGGGCGGGACGTCGGACGGTGGAAATGGAAAGCGATTTCCAGCCTGCGTATTCCCGTTTCCATCGCCGCCTTTACTGCGAGGAAAACGGCACCAGCCACCGGTTCGCCGTCCGCGCCAGGTGGTCGGTCAGCAGGCCCAGCAACTCACCACCGTGGCGCCAATGGTGCCAGTAGAGCGGCACATCGATGGGGCGGTCGGGAATCAGCTCCTGAAGCTCCCCCCGCTCCAGTTGGGCGCTCACCTGCCGTTCCGGCACCAGACCCCAGCCCAGGCCACCTTCAGTCAGACGCACGAAGCCTTCCGAGGACGGGCAGAGGTGGTGGATGAAACCACCTTCGACGCCAAGCGACGCCAGGTAACGGTGCTGCAGCTGGTCATCCGGACCGAAGACGATGGCGGGCGAGCGGGCCAGGGCTTCCACCGTCACGCCTCGCGGAAAATGCCGTGCGATGAAAGCCGGGCTGGCCAGGGCGCGGTAGCGCATCGCACCCAGCGGCAGGCTGCGGGCGCCGGCCACTGGTCGTTCAGCGCCACAGACGCAGGCCGCCACCTCACCGGCGCGCATGCGCTTCAGGCCCACTTCCTGGTCCTCCACCACCAGCTCCATCAGCACCTGCTGTTCGGCGCAGAAATCCCCCACGGCGGCGGCCCACCAGGTGGCCAGGCTGTCTGCGTTCAGGGCGATCCGCAGGCGCTCCGGCATCCCGCCCTCCTCCAGGGCCGGCACCTGGCGCTGCAGGTCCCGCTCCAGCAAGCGCACTTGCTGCACATGGTTGAGCAACCGGGTGCCCACCTCGGTGGGGGCCGGCGGCGTGGCACGCACCAGCACGGGCTGGCCGACCCGCGCTTCCAGCAGCTTGATCCGCTGTGACACGGCGGATTGCGACAGGCCAAGCAACTGGGCCGCCCGCTCGAAACCACCCTGCTCCACCACGGCCGCCAGGGCGGAGAGCAATTTGTAGTCGAACAAATCAGTTTTCCTAATGAGTGATCAGCAAGATTCGTTTCTCTTATACAGGGTCGCGCCCCAGACTCGCCACATCCCAACCGTCGTCTCGAAGGAAGCACCATGGCCGGCGAAACCGCTCTCTCCACCCTGATCCGCAACATGTCGCCGCAACTCAACCCCGGCCAGTACGTGTTCTGCACCCTGGCCGATGCCACCCGGCTGGCGGGCTGCACGCCACTGGGCAGTTTCCGCGAACGGGAAGGGCTGACGGTGATCCTCGAACGCGGCGAGGCGGACCGCCTGGAACTTCCCTATGACTACACCGCCGCCTGGATCACCCTGGAGGTGCATTCCTCCCTCAGCGCCGTGGGCCTGACTGCCGCTTTCGCCGGTGCCCTGGCCCAGGCCGGCGTGAGCTGCAACGTGGTGGCCGGGTATTTCCACGATCACCTTTTCGTCGCGAGCCAGGACGCCGAGCGCGCCCTTTCCACCCTGCGGGCCCTGGCGGCCAACGCCCAGACGGAGTGAGTGCCATGTGGCAGAGCTACCTCAACGGCCTGCTGATGGCCGCCGGCCTGATCATTGCCATCGGCGCCCAGAACGCCTTCGTCCTCGCCCAGAGCCTGCGCCGCGAGCATCACCTGCCGGTGGCCGCGCTCTGCGTGCTGTGTGATGCGCTCCTGGTCAGCGCCGGGGTCTTCGGGCTGGCCACCCTGCTCGCGCAGAACCCGCTGCTGCTGGCGGTCGCCCGCTGGGGCGGCGTGGCCTTCCTGCTCTGGTACGGCGTGCAGGCGCTGCGCCGTGCGGTGAAACCCGGCATCCTCGACCAGTCTGCCGAAGCCGGCCCGCGCTCACGCCGCGCGGTGCTGCTGGCGGCCCTGGCGGTGACCCTGCTCAACCCCCACGTCTACCTCGACACGGTGCTGCTGATCGGCTCCCTCGGTGCGCAGCAAACCGTCCCCGGCGCGTACGCCCTGGGGGCGGCCAGTGCCTCGCTGGTGTGGTTCTTCGCCCTCGCCCTGGGCGCCGCCTGGCTCGCCCCCTGGCTGGCCCGACCGGCCACCTGGCGTCTGCTGGACCTGGCGGTGGCACTGATGATGTTTGCCATGGCGGCACAATTGGTGAACGGAATCTGACCCCGGACGGTCCACATCCTTCGGTGCGCCAAGGCCCATGGCACCGGCATTTCCACACAGTTGCTGCGTGGTTATGCCCCATGCCCGGTGCTATGATCCGGACTTCGCGGCCAAAAAGAGTACAAACTCGCAGCCGCATTCTCGGCCGACCGTGAACGGCCCCGCGCCTTGCGCAAAAATCCCGACCTGATGAGGAGATAGACATGGCTTTCGAATTGCCGCCGCTGCCTTACGAGAAGAATGCCCTCGAGCCGCACCTGTCCGCCGAAACCCTGGAATTCCACCACGGCAAGCACCACAACGCCTACGTGGTGAACCTGAACAACCTGGTTCCGGGCACCGAATTCGAAGGCAAGACCCTGGAAGAGATCATCAAGACCTCCTCCGGCGGCATCTTCAACAACGCGGCCCAGATCTGGAACCACACCTTCTACTGGAACGGCCTGAAGCCCAACGGCGGTGGCCAGCCCACCGGCGCCCTGGCTGACGCCATCAACGCCGCCTTCGGTTCCTTCGACAAGTTCAAGGAAGAGTTCACCAAGACCGCCATCGGCACCTTCGGCTCCGGCTGGGCCTGGCTGGTGAAGAAGGCTGACGGCTCCCTGGCCCTGGCCAGCACCATCGGCGCCGGCTGCCCGCTGACCAGCGGCGACACCCCGCTGCTGACCTGCGACGTCTGGGAACACGCCTACTACATCGACTACCGCAACCTGCGTCCGAAGTACGTAGAAGCCTTCTGGAACCTGGTCAACTGGGACTTCGTAGCCAAGAACTACGCTGCCTGAGACCCGCTCCAGCGGTAAGAGAAACCCGGCCATTGGCCGGGTTTCTTCATTTTTGTGCGTCGTTCGTCGCCTTGTTGAGGTACAAGGGAAAAATTGTCGGACATCCCCTCAAGCTCGGACCGGTTCGCACCGACATAACATGAGGGTGAAGGCGAATAGGGCGGGGCCCACAACGGCCCACGTGGTGAATGGTGGCACTCGCATGATGGCCCTTTGACGGCCACGGTCAGTTTGCCAATACTCACACCCGTCTGACGCCTGGCGGCATCGAACAAGGAATCGTCATTTGAAGCTGGATCTCAAGCACAGCTTGTCGCTGAAGCTGCTACGCGTGGTGTTGCTGTCCGCACTGGTGGTCGGTGTGGTGCTGAGCTGCGCGCAGATCGTGTTCGACATCTACAAGACGCGACAGGCGGTCTCCAACGACGCCACCCGGATCCTCGGCATGTTCCGCGATCCCTCGACACAGGCCGTCTACAGCCTGGACCGCGAGATGGGCATGCAGGTGATCGAGGGCCTGTTCCAGCACGAATCGGTACGCCACGCGTCCATCGGCCACCCCAACGAACCCATGCTGGCGGAGAAGGACAGGCCGCTGATGGAACTGTCGACCCGCTGGCTCACAGACCCCATCCTCGGCAAGGAACAAACCTTCACCACCCAGCTCCTCGGCCGCAGCCCCTACAGCGAATACTACGGCGACCTCAGCATCACCCTCGATACCGCCCCCTACGGCGAGGACTTCGTCACCAGCTCGGTGATCATCTTCATCTCCGGCGTGCTGCGCGCCCTGGCCATGGGCCTCGTGCTCTACCTCGTCTACCACTGGCTGCTGACCAAGCCGCTGTCGAAAATCATCGAGCACCTCTCCAGCATCAACCCCGACCGCCCCAGCGAACACAAGCTGCCCATGCTCAAGGGCAACGAGAAGAACGAGCTGGGCCTGTGGATAACCACCGCCAACGACCTGCTGGCCTCCATCGAACGCAACACCCACCTGCGCCGCGAAGCCGAGAACAGCCTGCTGCGCATGGCCCAGTACGACTTCCTCACCGGCCTGCCCAACCGCCAGCAACTGCAGCAGCAACTGGACCAGATCCTCGAGGACGCCGGCCGCCTGCAACGCCGCGTAGCGGTGCTCTGCGTGGGGCTGGATGACTTCAAGGGCGTCAACGAACAGTTCAGTTACCAGACCGGCGACCAATTGCTGATCGCCCTTGCCGACCGCCTGCGCAGCCACAGCGGCCGCCTCGGCGCCCTGGCGCGGCTCGGCGGTGACCAGTTCGCCCTGGTCCAGGCCGATATCGAGCAGCCCTATGAGGCAGCCGAACTGGCGCAAAGCGTGCTGGATGACCTGGAAGTGGCCTTCTCCCTGGAACAACAGGAAGTACGCCTGCGGGCCACCATCGGCATCACCCTCTTCCCCGAAGACGGCGACAGCACCGAGAAGCTGCTGCAGAAGGCCGAGCAGACCATGACGCTCGCCAAGAGCCGTTCGCGCAACCGCTACCAGTTCTACATCGCCAGCGTCGACAGCGAGATGCGCCGCCGCCGCGAGCTGGAGAAAGACCTGCGGGAAGCCCTCAACCGGGGCGAGATGCACCTGGTCTACCAGCCCCAGGTGGATTACCGCGACCACCGCATCGTCGGCGTCGAGGCCCTGCTGCGCTGGCAGCATCCGCAGCACGGCTTCGTGCCGCCGGACCTGTTCATCCCCCTGGCCGAACAGAACGGCTCCATCATCCCCATCGGCGAATGGGTGCTGGACCAGGCGTGCCGCCAGCTGCGGGAATGGCACGACCAGGGCTTCTCCGAACTGCGCATGGCCATCAACCTGTCCACCGTGCAGCTGCACCACTCGGAGCTGCCACGGGTGGTGAACAACCTGTTGCAGGTCTATCGCCTGCCCCCACGCAGCCTGGAGTTGGAAGTCACCGAAACCGGCCTGATGGAAGACATATCCACCGCCGCCCAGCACCTGCTGAGCCTGCGCCGCTCCGGTGCGCTGATCGCGATCGACGACTTCGGTACCGGCTACTCGTCCCTGAGCTACCTGAAGAGCCTGCCGCTGGACAAGATCAAGATCGACAAGAGCTTCGTGCAGGACGTGCTGGAAGACGAGGACGACGCCACCATCGTCCGCGCCATCATCCAGCTGGCACGCAACCTGGGCATGCAGGTGATCGCCGAAGGCGTGGAAACCGCCGAGCAGGAGGCTTACATCATCGCCCAGGGTTGCAACGAGGGGCAGGGTTACCTCTACAGCAAACCCCTGCCCGCCCGCGAAATCACCCTCTACCTCAAGCAGGCCCGTCGGCTGTCCAACGCGGCGTCCAACCCAGCCACGCTCTGAAAGGGTTGGGCTGAGCTGGATTCGCCAGCTGAAAGCGCAGAATCGATGGGTTTTGCTTCCCTCTCGCGGAACGCCGCCCAACCCATCCTGCAAATGTGCCGTAGGGTGGATAACGGTTCATCGACCCATCTTCGGAGTCCTACGGGACGCTGACTGCCCCTGTAGGATGCGGTAGAGCGAAGCGAAACCCATCGACCGGGCCGCACCTCACATCAGCCCGGTCACCCTCAACAGGTAAACCGTCGCCACCGCCCCGCCCACGCAGAGCACGGCACCGAACAGCGCCTGCCAGCGAAACTGCCGGGCCAGCACATCTTCGCCATGGCTGGACAACAGGAACGGCTGGGACTCGGCCGGGCGGCGCATTTGGTTCATCGCCGGTGCCGCGCTGGTGTGCCGGTGGCGGTCCTCGGCTTCCAGTTGGGCGGCCAGGCGCACGCGGTTCCATTCGGCTTCGTCGAGCTGGCCGTCGCCGTTGCTGTCGAAACGCGTCAGCAGGCCGGCGAAATCGCCTTTCCACTCACGGATCACGGCCCCCTGGGCAGACGCCAGGTCCAGCCCCTGGCGACCACCACCGCTGGTGCGAAAATCGCCAATGGCATAGAGCGGCTCATCGGCGTGCAGGCGCTCCTCCGTGTAGCGATACTCGCCGCCGGATAGCATGCCACTCAGCCCGCCGGCAATCAGGCCTCCACGCGGATGGCGCTGGATGCCCTTCCAGACCTCCCGGGTGGCCGGACGCACCTCGGCACCGCGAGGGTCGATCAGGCACTCCCCGGTAGCATCGGCGAGGCGCAGCCAGGCGTCGCTGACGCCGCTGTCCACCACGCGCCAGGTCTTGTTCTTGCCGCTCTCGCTGTACTCCTCGATGCGATAGCGCCACCAGAGGCAGGGCTTGCCGGTCAGGGGTGCGGTCAGGGGCGCCTCTCCATAGAGGTGGAGCAGGCCGTACAGTTCCACATAGCCCTGGGCGGCGGAGCGAATTTTCGAGGTCGGGGTATCCAGCAGCAGGCGGGCCTGGGCCAAACGGTGCAGGCACCACCAGCCGCCACCGGCAAAGGCACCAAGGCTGAACCCCAGGCTGATGGCCAGCCCGGCGAAATCCGTCGCCATGTCAGCCGAACAGGGTCTTGAGGTCGACGTCGGCCTTCTCGGCGTCGCTGAACTCCAGCAACTCGGCAGCCTTGAAACCGAACAGGCCGGCGATGATGACGTCCGGGAACTGCTCGATGCGCACGTTGTTCAGGTTCACCGCCTCGTTGTACAGCTCACGGCGGTCGGCGATGCCGTTCTCCAGGCCGCTGATGCGCTGCTGGAGGAACTGGAAGCTCTCGTTGGCCTTCAGTTGCGGGTAGTTCTCCGCCAGGGCGAAAAGCTGTCCGAGGCCGGCGCGCAGGCCGCTCTCGGCCTGGCCGAGGGCGCCGACATCGCCCTTCTCGCGAGCGCTGGCCACGGCGTTGCGGGCGGCGATCACCCGCTCCAGGGTGGTCCGTTCGTGCTGCATGTACTGCTTGCAGGTCTCCACCAGCTTGGGCAATTCGTCATGGCGCTGCTTGAGCAGGATCTCGATGTTCGACCAGGCCTTGCCCACCCCGTGCTTGAGGCGCACCAGCGCGTTGTAGAGGATCACCGCGTAGGCGGCAGCGAGCAGCAGGACCACGATCAGGGCAACACTGGTCAGACTCATGCGGGCTTCTCCTTAAGACTGTGGGGCATGGGACTTCGCGGATTCTAATGGCATTTCAATGGCGGCACGGAGACCTTGCACACAGCGGTTGCAAAACGCCCGAAATCAGTCTTTCCAAAAATGAAAATCTTTCGCATTATGTTGCGGTTTTTCATTGCGCAAATTCAGATTGCCATCCCCCAGAAGCAAAGGACCTCGCACATGATTCGTATGCCCCTGGCAACCGCCAGCCTGCTCGCCATCGCCATCTCCCTCGCTGGCTGCGGTGACGACAAGAAAGAAGCCGCGCAACAAGCCGCCGCTCCGGCCGCAACCAGCACTGCCGCGGCTCCGGCTGCAACCGCCAAGGTCGACGAGGCCGAGGCCAAGAAGGTCGTTGCCCACTACGCCGACCTCGCCCTGGCTGTCTTCACCGACGCCTACAACACCGGCGTGAACCTGCAGAAGGCCGTCGACGCCTTCCTCGCCAAGCCCGACGCCGACACCCTGAAGGCCGCCCGCGAAGCCTGGCTGGCCGCCCGCGCGCCCTACATGCAGAGCGAAGTGTTCCGCTTCGGCAACCCGGTGGTCGACGACTGGGAAGGCCAGCTGAACGCCTGGCCGCTGGACGAAGGCCTGATCGACTACGTCGCCGGCGACTACCAACACGCCCTGGGCAACCCCGGCGCCACCGCCAACATCATCGCCAACACCACCATCCAGGTGGGCGAAGACAAGATCGACGTCACCGAGATCACCGGTGAGAAGCTGGCCAGCCTGAACGAGCTGGGCGGTTCCGAAGCCAACGTCGCCACCGGCTACCACGCCATCGAATTCCTCCTCTGGGGCCAGGACCTGAATGGCACCGGTCCGGGCGCCGGCAACCGTCCCGCCACCGACTTCGTGGTCGGCAAAGGCGCCACCGGCGGCAACACCGAGCGCCGTCGTGCCTACCTGAAGGCCGCCACCGACCTGCTGGTTTCCGACCTGGAATACATGGTCGGCCAGTGGAAGTCGGGCGTTGCCGACAACTACCGCGCCAAGCTGGAAGCCGAACCGGCAGACTCCGGCCTGCGCAAGATGCTCTTCGGCATGGGCAGCCTGTCCCTGGGTGAACTGGCCGGCGAACGCATGAAGGTCGCCCTGGAAGCCAACTCCACCGAAGACGAGCACGACTGCTTCAGCGACAACACCCACAACTCGCACTTCTTCAACGGCAAGGGCATCCGCAACGTCTACCTGGGCGAGTACAAGAAGGTCGACGGCACCACCCTGACCGGCCCGAGCCTGTCCTCCCTGGTCGCCAAGGTCGACGCTCAGACCGACACCACCGTGAAGGCCGACCTGGAAGCCACCGAAGGCAAGCTGCAGGCCCTAGTGGACAGCGCCAACAAGGGTGTTCACTTCGACCAGCTGATCGCCGCCGACAACACCGCCGGCCAGCAACTGGTACGCGACGCGATCGCCTCCCTGGTCAAGCAGACCGGCGCCATCGAAGAAGCCGCCACCAAGCTCGGCATCACCGACCTGAAGCCGGACAACGCCGATCACCAGTTCTGATCGACGCAGCGGTAAGCAAGAAGCGGATGCGGCCTAGTGCCGCATCCGCTTTTTTGTGCCTGCAGCTTGTTCATGAGGGCACATTCCCTGTAGGGGCGAATTTATTCGCCAAAGGCGGCGCAATTGCCCCTGCGGCAGGACTTCGTCCTGCTTGGCGATTGAAATCGCCCCTACAGTAATCACCCGCCGAGTCAGTTGCGACCCGCAAGCCAAACGCAAATCCCTCTTATTCAAACACCCCAGTCCTGATAAGCTTTCCGCCCTGTTTCCAGCCGTCCGGAACCCGCCAATGCTCGCTTCACCGGCCGTTCGCCGCCTGTCGCCCCTGCTGCTGGCCCTGGCCCTCAGTGCCTGTGACGACGCCCCGCGGTTCACCCAGGCCGAGCCCGGCGAACACCTGTCCGGCGGTGCCGCCACAGTTCGCCAGTTCGACCAGAACGCCTTCTCCATGCCCTCGGCCAACCTCACGCCGATGCGCCGGCTGGACTTCAGCGTCGGCAACAGCTTTTTCCGCAACCCCTGGGTGATCGCCCCCTCCACCACCACCGCGCGAGATGGCCTGGGGCCGTTGTTCAACACCAATGGTTGCCAGAACTGTCACGTGAAGGACGGTCGCGGCCATCCGCCAGCCCCCGGCGCGAACAATGCGGTGTCCATGCTGGTGCGCCTGTCGATCCCGGCGGACGCCTCTGCCGAGCACGCACGACAGCTGGAGCGCCTCGGCGTGGTGCCAGAGCCGGTGTACGGCGGCCAGCTGCAGGACGTGTCGATTCCCGGCGTGGCCCCCGAAGGCAAGGTGCGGGTGAGCTACGCACCGGTCCCCGTGACCTTCGCCGACGGCACAGTGGTCGAACTGCGCAAGCCGAAGCTGGAGATCAGCCAGCTCGGCTACGGCCCGATGCGCCCGGACACCCTGTTCTCCGCACGCGTCGCGCCGCCCATGATCGGCCTGGGCCTGCTGGAAGCCATTCCCGAGTCCGCCCTCCTCGCCAACGCCGACCCGGACGACGCCGATGGCAACGGCATCCGTGGCCGTGCCAACCAGGTCTGGGACGACGTCGCGGGCAAGACGGTATACGGCCGCTTCGGCTGGAAGGCCGGGCAGCCCAACCTGAATCAACAGAATTTTCACGCCTTCTCTGGTGATATGGGCCTGACCACCAGTCCCCTGCCGAAGGATGACTGCACGGCGGCGCAGACCGCCTGCCAGGCAGCGGTGAATGGCGGCGAGCCGGAAGTCAGCGACAACATCCTCTCCCTCGTGCTGTTCTACACCCGCAACCTGGCCGTACCGGCCCGGCGCCAGGTGGACGACCCGCACGTGCTGGAAGGCAAGGGCCTGTTCCACCAGGCCGGCTGCCAGGCATGCCATACCCCCAGCTTCACCACCGCGGCCGATGCCGCCGAACCCGAGTTGGCCAACCAGGTGATCCGCCCCTACAGCGATCTGCTGCTCCACGACATGGGCGAAGGCCTGGCCGACGGCCGCACCGAATTCCAGGCCGGTGGCCGCGACTGGCGTACCCCGCCGCTGTGGGGCATCGGCCTGACCGAACAAGTGACCGGCCACACGCAGTTCCTGCACGATGGCCGCGCCCGCAACCTGCTGGAAGCCATCCTCTGGCACGGCGGTGAAGCGGAGCCGGCGAAGCAGAAAGTCCTCGAATACGACGCCCAGCAGCGCGCCGCGCTGCTGGCCTTCCTGAATTCCTTGTAAGGAGCCCCGAATGTTCCGACCCAAACTGCTGTTCACCAGCCTCGCCGCCCTGGCCCTGGGCGCCTGCGCCCCGCAGGACCAGCAGGCGCAGACCGCCGCTGCCCTGGCCAAGGAAGTGATCCTGCCGACCTACAGCCGCTGGGTCGAAGCGGACCGCCAGCTCGCCACCAGCGCCCTGGCCTTCTGCTCCGGCAAGGAAGACCTGGCCAAGGCCCGCGCCGACTTCCTCTCCGCGCAGAAAGCCTGGGCCGAGCTGCAGCCGCTGATGGTCGGACCGCTGGCCGAAGGCAACCGCGCCTGGCAGGTGCAGTTCTGGCCGGACAAGAAGAACCTGGTCGGCCGCCAGGTGGAACAACTGATCAAGGCGCAGCCCCAGGTCGACGCCGCCGCCCTGGCCAAGGCCAGCGTGGTGGTCCAGGGCCTGTCCGCCTACGAATACATCCTCTTCGACAGCAACTTGGACATGGCCGACACCGCCCAGAAGGCTCGCTACTGCCCGCTGCTGGAAGCCATCGGCGAACGCCAGAAGAGCCTGGCCGAGGAAATCCTCGCACGCTGGAACGACAAGGACGGCATGCTCGACCAACTGAGCAAGTTCCCCAACCAGCGCTACGCAGACTCCCACGAAGCCATTTCCGAACTGCTGCGGGTCCAGGTCACCGCCCTGGATACCCTGAAGAAGAAACTCGGCACCCCGCTGGGCCGCCAGACCAAGGGCCTGCCCCAGCCGATGCAGGCCGAGTCCTGGCGCAGCGAAAGCTCCCTCGACAACATCGGCGCCAGCCTGGCCAGCGCCGAAAGCCTCTGGCAGGGCACCGACAAGCACGGCATCCGCAGCCTGCTGGGCGACGACCAGAAGGCCTTGGCGGAGAAGATCGACGCCGGCTACGCCGAAGCCCGTAGCAAGCTCGACGCCCTCAGCCAACCGCTTAGCCAACTGCTGGCCAGCGAAGACGGCATCAAGCGCCTGAACGACTTCTACGACAGCCTGGACCGCGTCCAGCGCCTGCACTCCGGCGACCTGGCCAAGGCCCTGGGCATCCAGCTCGGCTTCAACGCCAACGACGGTGACTGACATGCTGCGCCGCCAGGTTCTCACCCTCGCCAGCCTGCTGCTCGGCGCCGTCGGCCTGGGCGGCTGGACCCTGAGCCGCAAGGGCGATTCGCCCCTGCTGCTCTCCGCCCGCGACGATGCCGACGGCAATCACTACGCGGTGGGCTATCGCCTGGACGGCACCCAGGCCTTCGCCACTCGGGTCGCCCAGCGCTGCCATGACATCGTCGAGCACCCCAGCGAGCCGGTGGCGCTGTTCGTCGCGCGCCGGCCGGGCACCGAGAGCTACCTGGTGGACCTGCGCGATGGCCGCCTGCTGCAGACCCTGGTCTCGCAGAAGGACCGCCATTTCTACGGCCACGGTGTTTTCCACAAGAGCGGCGAATGGCTGTACACCACCGAGAACGACACCACTGATCCCGGTCGTGGCGTGCTCGGCCGCTATCGCTACGAAGCCGGCCGGCTGATCCACGACGGGGAGATTTCCAGCCACGGCCTGGGCCCGCACCAGGTGTCCTGGATGCCTGACGGCGAGACCCTCGTGGTGGCCAATGGCGGCATCCGTACCGAGGCGGAAAGCCGGGTGGAAATGAACCTGAACGCCATGGAGCCGAGCCTGGTGCTGATGCATCGCGACGGCAGCCTGCTGTCCAAGGAAACCCTGCCCCAGCAGATGAACAGCATCCGCCACCTGGCCATCGGCGCCGACGGCACCATCATTGCCGGCCAGCAGTACATGGGCGATGCCGCCGACCACGCCGACCTGCTCGCCATCAAGCGTCCTGGCCAAACCTTCCAGCCCTTCCCGCTGGAGGACGAGCAACGCCTGGCCATGGTCCAGTACACCGCCAGCGTCGCCATCCACAACGAGTTGCGCCTGGTCGCCCTGACCGCGCCGCGCGGCAACCGCTTCTTCATCTGGGACCTGGACAGCGGCGCCGTGCGCCTGGACGCGCCCCTGCCTGACTGCGCCGGCGTCGGCGCGGTGGAGGACGGTTTCGTGGTCACTTCCGGCCAGGGCCGCTGCCGCCTCTACGACTGCCGTGGCGAGCAGTTCACCGCCACCCCGCTGCAATTGCCAGCGAGCTTCTGGGACAACCACCTGCACCTCGCCTGAGCGCCAACGACCGCCTATGGGAGCGCATTCGTTCGCGAATGAATTCGCTCCCATAGCCGCCATCACCGCCTTTCTGGCACGTCTGTACCGCCAACTTTCCGACCTACGGACTTCAGCGGCGAGCTGAAATGCCGACTTACTGATCGCTCACCCGACAGTTCCCGTCGCCGGCGCCAGCGCAGTGCCCGACATCAACTTGCAACATTCGTCTGGTAGAGAGCCGACATCCCACCCCTTCTTCGAGAGGCGCAATACCATGTCTCTGCGACGCTCCCTGCGTGGCCAGATCCTCACCCTCCTGGGCGGCAGCCTGATCCTGCTCCTGCTGATCGCGCTGGCGTGTTTCCACTTCCTTTCCAGCGGCATCCAGTCCTATCGCGGGCTGGTGGACGGCACGCTGGAAGCATCAGGCCTGGTGGACGAGGCCAACCTGGAGTTCAAAGTGCAGGTCCAGGAGTGGAAAAACGTGCTCCTGCGCGGCAAGGACCAGGAGAACCTCGCCAAGTACTGGAGCCAGTTCGAGACCCAGGAAGCCAAGGTCCAGGCCGTGCTCGGCAAGCTGCTGGACAAGGCAGGCCAGCTCAATGACGGCGTCCTGAGGGCCAAGGTGGAAAGCCTGCGCAACGAGCACCGCAACCTGGGTGTCGCCTATCGCAAAGGCCGCGAAGTCTTCATCGCCGCCGGTGGCGATCCGGTGGCCGGGGACACCGCGGTCAAGGGCATCGATCGCGCAGCCAGCGAGCAGATGAGCGCCCTGGTGGCCGAACTCCACGCCCGAGGCCTTCAGCAGTCCGAGACCATCAGTGCCAGTGCCGACAGCACCGTGAATATCGGCCTCCTGGTGATGCTGCTGTCGAGTCTCGGCATCGGCCTGTTCAGCCTGTGGCTGATCAACCGCAACCTGATCACCCCCATCGGCAGCCTGATCGAGTACATCGCCCAGCTTAGCCAGGGCAACTTCGGCCAGCGCGTGGACGTCAGCCGCGAGGACGAACTGGGACGCCTTGCCGTGGCGGCCAACACCCTGCGCGACTTCCTCGCCGACACCTTCCACCGCCTGCGCCAGAGCACCACCCAGTTGGACAACGCCAGCGGCGAGCTCAGTGCCATCGCCAGCCTCATGGCCCAGGGGACCCGCGAACAGTTCTCCCGCACCGACCAGGTGGCCACGGCCATGCACGAGATGTCCGCCACCGCCCAGGAAGTGGCGCGCCACGCCGCCGAGGCCGCCGGTGCTGCCGACCAGGCCGATCACTCGGCCCAGCAGGGCGGCGAAGTGATGCAGGCCACCATCCACAGCATCACCGGCATGCGCAGCGAGATCGCCAACACCGCCGAAGTGATCCGCCGCCTGGAAAGCGACAGCGGCCGTATCGGCAAGGTGCTGGAAGTGATCCGCGGCATAGCCGAGCAGACCAACCTGCTGGCCCTGAACGCCGCCATCGAGGCCGCCCGTGCCGGTGACCAGGGCCGCGGCTTCGCCGTGGTGGCCGACGAGGTGCGCACCCTGGCCCAGCGCACCGCCGAATCCACCGCCGAGATCCACCAGATCATCGACACCGTGCAGACCGGCGCCCTCAATGCCGTACGCGCCATCGAGAGCGGCCAGACCCGCAGCGAACAGAGCGTCGCCCAGGTCACCGAAGCCGGCGCCATGCTCCAGCGCATCACCGACGCGGTGGAGGCCATCCGTGACATGAACCGGCAGATCGCCACCGCCGCGGAAGAGCAGACCTCGGTGGCCGAAGACATCTCGCGCAACCTCACCGAGATCACCGCCATCGCCACCACCAATGACGAAAACGTGCAGCGCACCCAGGGCGCCAGCCAGCACCTGCACGGCCTCTCCGGCGACCTCAACCAACTGACGTCGCGCCTCCACGCCTGATGGGCGCAAGGCACAGGGATGTGCCTCCCGTAACCGGGTCCGCCGATCGGAAAGGGTCAGGTGCCGGCCAAGGGAACTGTCACGAACTGCCGCGATCTACACTGATCAATAGCCCTCCAAAAGCGCTCTCTGCTCGAACGCAACGTTCTGCAATTTCTTGTCTTTGACTTGGATCAGGCTCTGGTACTAAGGTGCATCCCTCGCCTATTCCCAGGCTTATTTCCCCCGCCAAGGAACCGGAATATGTTGCTCCGCCGCATGCTCATCATGCTGGGCGCGGTTGCCGTCGTGGTGCTCGCCCTGGCCACCTACAAAGGCTTGCAGGTCCAGCAGTTCTCTGCGCCCCAGCCTCCCATCAGTGTCTCGGCCGTCAGGTCGGTCGAAGTCCCCTGGCAAAGCCGCCTGCCGGCCATCGGCTCGCTGAAGGCCTTCCAGGGCGTCGATCTCACCGTCGAAGCCAGCGGCACCGTCGAGGACGTGCTGTTTCTCTCCGGCGAGAAGGTCAAGCAGGGCCAGCCGCTGATCCAGATGGACAGCGATGTGGAGAGCGCCAGCCTGGCCACCGCCGAGGCCGAACTGGCCCTGGCCCAGGTGGAATTCCAGCGCGGCCGCAGCCTGGTGATCCGGCAGAGCATCTCCAAGAGCGAGTTCGACCGCCTGTCCTCCGAACTCCAGGCCGCCACCGGCAAGGTCGCCCAGCTGAGAGCGCTGCTGGCCAAGAAGCGCATCGCCGCCCCCTTCTCCGGCACCATCGGTATCCGTCAGGTGGACGTGGGTGACTTCCTCTCCTCCGGCACCACCATCGCCACCCTGCAGGACCTGAATACCCTGTTCGTCGACTTCTTCCTGCCGGAACAGTCCGCACCGCTGCTGGCCGTCGGCCAGAAGGTGCGAGTCAGTGTGGCCGCCTTCCCGGGCGAATACTTCGAGGGCGATATCGCCGCCCTGAACCCCAAGGTGGAGGAAACCACCCGCAACCTGCAGGTCCGCGCCGTGCTGCCGAACCCCGATGGCAAGCTGCTGCCGGGCATGTTCGCCAACCTCGAAGTGCTGCTGCCGGGTGACCAGGAGCGCGTAGTGGTGCCGGAAAGCGCCATCACCTACACCCTCTACGGCAACTCGGTGTACGTGATCAGCGAGTGGAAGGACGCCGAAGGCCAGCCCTCGAAGAACGAGGACGGCAAGCCGCGACTGGTGGTGGAGCGCCGCTTCGTCGAGACCGGCGAACGCCGCGACGGCCAGGTGGTGGTGCTCAAGGGCCTGCAGGCCAACGAGCAGGTGGTGACGTCCGGCCAGCTCAAGCTGGATAACGGCTCCCATGTCGCCATCGTCCCGGACCAGACGATGAACAAGACGGACAACCAGGCCCGCCTTCAGTAACACGCGCTGGAGCGAAGGAACGGAACATGGCTTTTACAGATCCTTTCATCCGTCGCCCGGTACTGGCGACCGTGGTCAGCCTGCTGATCGTGCTGCTGGGCATGCAGGCCTTCAGCAAGCTGGTGATCCGCCAGTACCCGCAGATGGAAAACGCCCTGATCACGGTGACCACCGCCTACCCGGGCGCTAACGCCGAGACCATCCAGGGCTACATCACCCAGCCGCTGCAGCAGAGCCTGGCGAGCGCCGAAGGCATCGACTATATGACGTCGTCGAGCCAGCAGAACATGTCGGTGATCCAGATCTACGCGCGCATCGGCGCCAACTCCGACCGCCTCTTCACCGAGCTGCTGGCCAAGGCCAACGAGGTGAAGAACCAGCTGCCCCAGGACGCCGAAGACCCGGTGCTGTCCAAGGAAGCGGCGGACTCCACGGCGCTGATGTACATCAGCTTCTACAGCGATGTGCTGTCCAACCCGCAGATCACCGACTACCTGTCACGGGTGATCCAGCCCAAGCTCGCCACCCTGCCCGGCATGGCGGAAGCGGAAATCCTCGGCAACCAGGTCTTCGCCATGCGCCTGTGGATGGACCCTGTGCGGATGGCGGCCTACGGGATCACCGCCAACGACCTGAGCGAAGCGGTGCGCAAGTACAACTTCCTCTCCGCCGCCGGTCAGGTGAAGGGCCAGTACGTGGTGACCAGCATCAACGCCACCACCGACCTCAAGTCCCCCGAGGCCTTCGGCGCGATTCCGGTGAAGACCGTGGGCGACAGCCGCGTGCTGGTGCGTGATATCGCGCGGGTGGAAATGGGCGCGGAGAACTACGACTCCATCAGCTCCTTCGACGGCATTCCCTCCGTCTACATCGGCATCAAGGGTACCCCCAGCGCCAACCCGCTGGACGTGATCAAGCACGTGCGCGCCATCATGCCGGAGCTGGAATCCCAGCTGCCGCCGAACCTCAAGGTATCCATCGCCTACGACGCCACTCGTTTCATCCAGGCCTCCATCGACGAAGTGGTGAAGACCCTGGGCGAGGCGGTGCTGATCGTCATCGTAGTGGTGTTCCTGTTCCTCGGCGCCTTCCGCTCGGTGCTGATCCCGGTGATCACCATCCCGCTGTCGATGATCGGCGTGCTTTTCTTCATGCAGCTGATGGGCTACTCCATCAACCTGCTGACGCTGCTGGCCATGGTGCTCGCCATCGGCCTGGTGGTGGACGACGCCATCGTGGTCGTGGAGAACATCCACCGGCACATCGAGGAAGGCAAGACACCGCTCGACGCGTCCATCGAGGGCGCCCGCGAGATCGCGGTGCCCGTGGTCTCCATGACCATCACCCTGGCGGCGGTCTATGCGCCCATCGGTTTCCTCGAAGGCCTGACCGGCGCACTGTTCCGCGAGTTCGCCCTGACCCTCGCCGGCGCGGTGATCATCTCCGGCATCGTCGCCCTGACCCTGTCGCCGATGATGTGTTCCCGCCTGCTGCGCCACGACGAGAACCCCACGGGCCTCGCCCACCGCCTGGACGTGATCTTCGAGCACCTCAAGCAGCGCTACCAGCGCGCCCTGCACGGCACCCTGAACACCCGCCCGGTGGTGGTGGTGTTCGCCCTCATCGTGCTCTGCCTGATCCCGGTGCTGCTGAAGTTCACCAAAGCCGAGCTGGCCCCGGACGAGGACCAGGGCATCGTCTTCATCATGGCCAAGGCGCCGCAGCCCACCAACCTGGACTACCTGAACGCCTACACCGAGAAGTTCGTCGACATCTTCAGGGCGTTCCCCGAGTACTACTCGTCGTTCCAGATCAACGGCTTCGACGGCGTGCAATCGGGTATCGGCGGCTTCCTGCTGAAACCCTGGAACGAACGCGAAACCACCCAGATGGAGTTGCTCCACCAGGTCCAGGGCAAGCTCAACGAAATCCCCGGCCTGCAGATCTTCGGCTTCAACCTGCCGTCGCTACCGGGTACGGGTGAGGGCCTGCCCTTCCAGTTCGTGGTCAACACCCCCAACGACTACGAGTCGCTGCTGCAGGTGGCCGAGCGCATCAAGCAGCGCGGCATGGAGTCGGGCAAGTTCGCCTTCCTCAACGTCGACCTGGCCTTCGACAAGCCGGAAGTGGTGGTGGACATCGACCGCGCCAAGGCAGCGCAGATGGGCGTTTCCATGGAAGACCTCGGCTCCACCCTGGCGATCCTGCTGGGCGAAGGCGAGATCAACCGTTTCACCATCGACGGTCGCAGCTACAAGGTGATCGCCCAGGTGGAGCGCGCCTACAGGGACAATCCGGGCTGGCTGAGCAACTACTACGTGAAGAGCGAGAGCGGCGCCATGGTGCCCCTGTCGACCCTCATCAGCGTGCATGACAGCGCCCGGCCGACCCGCCTGAAGCAGTTCCAGCAGTTGAACTCGGCGATCATCGAAGGCTTCCCGCTGGTGAGCATGGGCGAGGCCATCGACACTGTGTCCCAGATCGCCCGCGAGGAAGCCCCGCGCGGCTACGGCTTCGACTACGCCGGGGCCTCGCGCCAGTACGTGCAGGAAGGCACGGCGCTCTACGTCACCTTCGGCCTGGCCCTGGCCATCATCTTCCTGGTACTGGCGGCGCAGTTCGAGAGCTTCCGCGACCCGCTGGTGATCCTGGTGACGGTACCGCTGTCCATCTGTGGTGCGCTGATCCCGCTGTTCCTCGGCTGGTCGAGCATGAACATCTATACCCAGGTAGGCCTGGTGACCCTGATCGGCCTGATCAGCAAGCACGGCATCCTGATCGTGGAGTTCGCCAACCATTTGCGCCGGGAGAAAGGCCTGTCCGCCCGCGAAGCGGTGGAAGAGGCTGCCGCCATCCGCCTGCGCCCCGTGCTGATGACCACCGCGGCCATGGTGTTCGGCATGGTGCCGCTGATCATCGCCACGGGCGCGGGCGCGGTCAGCCGGTTCGACATCGGCACGGTGATCGCCACCGGCATGTCCATCGGCACGCTGTTCACCCTCTTCGTTCTGCCCTGCATCTACACCCTGCTGGCGAAGAAGGAACTGCATCCTGAAGGGCAGCCAGTGGCCAGCCACTGAGCCCCGAACTGGTGAAGAAAGCCCCGCACGTGCGGGGCTTTTCTTTGGTTTACCGGGAGCGCGAGGCGCTGCCTTCGCGCCTCCGTCTCCGCGTCGGAACGAGGCCGCCGGTGCGCGGCGTAACCCCGCAGTTTCATCCGTGCACAAAAAACCCCGCTTTCGCGGGGTTTCCTGTGAATCCGGTTCTCACTGCTCGCCGCGCAGGCCCTGGGACAAACCGAACATGAACAGCAGCAGATTCTGGTCGGGGCTGACCTGAGTCTTCAGCCGAGCCTTGGGCGGCAGGGGGCAGTAACCCAGACCGTTGGCACTGACCACAGTGGGCGACGGCTCATGCCAGGCAGCCACCGCCAGGGAGGCCACTCCCAAGGCGCCGACGAGGAATAAAGCTCGCGTGACTTCTAACTTCATGATCGCAACCCCTTGATAGCGCTGCCAAACGCTGTTTCATAACCGTAGATCAGCAGCTGCCAATCCGCCTCGCCCAACGACGAATGGCGCTTAAACTGCCACAGATCGCATTCCGTCGCCCGTTTGCTCGACAACCGGTGCCTGGCCTTTTCGAGCTCCAGCAGCGCCACTTCGGGCACACCGCCCTCCCCTGCCGGACACCCGGACAGGTGCCTGACATCGGTGCAATCGGTCTGCCACACGCCCTGATGCAGGCGGCAGAGGCTAGCAGCCAAATATTGCAAAACGACGCGCCTGCTCCCTTCGCCCGCCCGTTCTGTGTAACGCTGTCCAACGGACATGGACGGCCCCACACCGATGGTTTCAACGACCATGGTCAGGCACCTTACGCAGCACGTAGACCCGCCACATGGCGTAGAAGGGCAGCAGGTCCAGATGCTCCTGGATCGCGAAGCCTGCCTCGCGGAATTCCGCCTCGGCGGTGGCCGCCGGGATCACGAAACGGTGCGGGTAGCCCTGCTCGCCCCGCCGGAGCTGCCGCTGACTCTCAAGCCGGCGGCGCCTCCAGGCCTTGTAGTTGCCGTCGACCCAGAGCGAAATGATCAGGCTGTCACGGGTGACCCGGCGACACTCGCGCAGCAGGGTCATGCGGCGGGCCGGATCGCCGATGCGATGCAGCAGGCGCATGCAGAAAATGCTGTCCACCGCGTTTTCCGGCAGTTGGATGGAGAAGGCCGAGGTCTGCAGCAAACGCACCCGCCGGACCACGTCCGGCGGCTGGAACTCAGTGGCCACCCGCAGCATCTGCTCGGAATTGTCGGCACCGATGATCACCCGGTTCGGCTTTTCAGCCAGCAGCGGCCAGAAGCGCCCGGTGCCGCAAGGCAGGTCCAGTACCAGGCCCGGTTCATCGGCCAGGGACAGGGCCCGACGCGCCAGCTGGTGATTACGCCAGTTGGACAGACGCCGCCCCATCCCGTCCTGATGCTTGCGCAGGCGCGCTTCCGCGCGCTTGCGGTCGCAATTGTCGGAGAACTCGAGGTCAATCGGGCGGGTCATGGACCACCTCCGGGTGGAAGATGGTCGCCAAGTTAGCCGTCAGCCAGTCAAGGAGAGGTCAAGCGCAGGTGAAAAAAGCGTCAAGGCGCGGCGTTGGCACTGCCCTTGAGGTTCACCTCGAAGCGGCAACCGGTGGGTTCGACCGCACTCAGGCTGACGCTCCAGCCCTGGTTGTCGCAGATTCGCTGCACCAGCGAGAGCCCCAGCCCCAGCCCATCGCCGCGCCGCGCCGGCCCCCGGACGAAGGGGCGGAACATGGCTTCGCGGTCTTCCTCGGGAATGCCGACGCCGCTGTCCTCCACCACGAATCCGCCGTCCTTGAGCACCAGGCGGATACTGCCGCTGTCGGTGTAGTGGAGTGCATTGCGCAGCAGGTTGCCGAGCACCGAACGCAGAAGGGAGGCGTTGTAGCGCTCCTCCTGATGCTTGCCCGGCTGGTACTCGAAGCGTAGGCCCTTGCTCTCGATGGGCCCGCGCCACTGGCTGACCAGTTCGTCAGCCACGTTGCTGAGACTCGCCCGCGGCGCCACGCTGGCTTCGTCCCGCTGGGCGCGCGCCAGCATCAGGAAGGTCTGCACCAGGTCGCGCATTTCCTCGGTCGCGCGGGCTATCCGCTGCACCTGGGCGCGGCCACGGGCATCGAGGCTGCCGTTTTCCACCAGCAGTTCGCAGGAGCTGGCCAGCACCATCAGCGGTGTGCGCAGTTCATGGCTGACGTCACTGGTGAACAGGCGCTCGCGATTGAGCACCTCATGCAGGCGACCCAGGGTGTCGTCGAAGGCCTGGGCCAATTGCCCCACCTCATCGCGGGCGTAGTCCGGCGCCAGCGGCGGCGCCATGCCCAGCAGTTGGTCCCGGTGACGCACCTGTCCGGCCAGGCGGACCACGGGTTCGATGACCTTGCGCGACAGCAACCAGCCAAGGAACAGGGCCAGCACGACACTGAGGGCGAAGCCGACCATCACCACCTGATAGAGCACCTGCTCGCGGGATTCGAAATCGCTCTGGTCCTGCAGCATCACGTAGCGGCGACCATCGATCTCACGCACCAGCGCGTGATAGGAATTCTCGCCCTGAAACACTTCCTGAAAGCCGAGCTTCAGGCCAGACATGCTTTCAGGAATGGCATAGGGACCCCGCCCATCACTGCTGTAGAAGCGGGTGTCACTGTCCAGGCTCGGCGTCCGGCCCTGGGCGATGTTCTGGTTGAGCACCCTCTGCAATTCGCTGTTCAAGTCCCGGGAGATCAACTGCTCTTCGATGACATGCACAACCTGGATGATCCCCACGGAAAAGGTACCGCCCACCAGGGTCGTCATCAGCACGAAGGCGATGAGAATCCGCCGGGCCAGGCTCTGCTTAAACTCCATCAACAGACTCCGCCAGGCGGTAACCAAGGCCATGCAGGGTATGCAGCAGGGGTTTGCCGAAGGGTTTGTCGATCACCTGGCGCAGCTGGTGGATATGGCTGCGCAGGCTGTCGCTGTCAGGGCAGTCGTCTCCCCAGAGGGCTTCTTCCAGGGCTTCCCGGCGCACCAGGTGCGGGCTCTTCTGCATCAGCACCGCCAGCAGCTTGAGGCCAATGGGGTTGAGCTTCAGCTGCTTGCCGGCACGGCTGACTTCCAGGGTGTCCAGGTCGTAGCTCAGGTCAGCCACCTGCAGGCTGCGCTTGCCGCCACCCTGGGAACGACGCAGGACCGCCTCGATGCGGGCAGCCAGTTCGGAGAGGGCGAAGGGCTTGAGCAGGTAGTCATCGGCCCCGGCCTTGAAGCCCTTCAGGCGGTCGTCCAGGGCGTCGCGAGCGGTGAGCATGATCACCGGGGTATCGCGCCGGGCTTCTTCACGCAGCCGGCGGCACAGGTCATAGCCGTCCAGGCCGGGCAACATGATGTCCAGGACGATCAGGTCGTAATGCTCGTTGCTGGCCAGGTGCAGGCCAGACAGGCCGTCCCGGGCACAGTCGACGCTGTAGCCCTTGAGTTCAAGAAAATCGACCATGTTGGCCAGGATGTCGTTGTTGTCTTCGACTAGAAGGATGCGCATCGGCTCAACTCCATATTCATCGATCCGCTGATGGCCAGATGCCGGCCAGCGTCCCTTCGACAGGGATTCCAGCGAGAGTTCCAACCGGTTCACAGGCTCAGATCATACCGGTGCCGAGGCCAGGTGGGCATTTCCACGGGCAAGAAAAAGCCCCGCACGGGGCGGGGCTTCTTCGGACCGGATGGCCGGGTGGCTTACATCATGCCGCCCATGCCGCCCATGCCGCCCATGTCCGGCATTGCCGGGCCGGCCTTGTCGTCAGCCACTTCGGCAACCATGGCCTCGGTGGTGATCATCAGGCCGCCGATGGAGGCAGCAGCCTGCAGCGCGGAACGGGTGACCTTGGCCGGGTCCAGGATGCCCATTTCGATCATGTCGCCGTACACGCCGGTAGCAGCGTTGAAGCCGTAGTTGCCGGCACCTTGCTTGACCTTGTCGACCACCACGCTCGGCTCGTCACCGGCGTTGGCCACGATCTGGCGCAGCGGGGCTTCTACGGCACGACGCAGCAGGGCGATACCGACGTTCTGGTCTTCGTTGTCGCCTTTCAGGCCTTCGATGGCCAGCAGGGCGCGAACCAGGGCAACACCACCGCCAGGCACCACGCCTTCTTCGACGGCAGCACGGGTAGCGTGCAGGGCGTCTTCAACGCGGGCCTTCTTCTCTTTCATCTCGACTTCGGTAGCCGCACCGACTTTGATCACGGCAACACCGCCGGCCAGCTTGGCCAGGCGCTCTTGCAGCTTCTCTTTGTCGTAGTCGGAAGTGGTTTCTTCGACTTGCTTGCGGATCTGGGCAACGCGGGCTTCGATGTCAGCCTGGGCGCCAGCGCCGTCGATGATGGTGGTGTTTTCCTTGCTCAGGACAACGCGCTTGGCGTTACCCAGGTGCTCCAGGGAGGCGCTTTCCAGGGACAGGCCAACTTCCTCGGAGATCACGGTGCCGCCGGTCAGGATGGCGATGTCCTGCAGCATGGCCTTGCGACGGTCGCCGAAGCCCGGAGCCTTGACGGCTGCGACTTTGACGATGCCACGCATGTTGTTCACAACCAGGGTAGCCAGGGCTTCGCCTTCAACGTCTTCAGCGACGATCAGCAGCGGGCGGCCAGCTTTGGCGACTGCTTCCAGAACCGGCAGCATTTCGCGGATGTTGGAGATCTTCTTGTCAACCAGGAGGATCAGCGGGCCGTCGAGTTCGGCGACCATGGTGTCCGGCTTGTTGATGAAGTAGGGGGACAGGTAGCCGCGGTCGAACTGCATGCCTTCAACGACGGACAGTTCGTTTTCCAGGCCCGAGCCTTCTTCAACGGTGATCACGCCTTCCTTGCCAACTTTTTCCATGGCTTCGGCAATGATGTTGCCGATGGAGTCGTCGGAGTTGGCGGAGATGGTGCCTACCTGGGCGATGGCCTTGGTGTCAGTGCAGGGTTTGGCCTGCTCTTTCAGCTGGGCGACGATGGCGTTGGTGGCCTTGTCGATGCCGCGCTTGAGGTCCATCGGGTTCATGCCGGCGGCAACGGCCTTCAGGCCTTCGTTGACGATGGCCTGAGCCAGAACGGTAGCGGTGGTGGTGCCGTCACCGGCAGCGTCGTTGGCCTTGGAGGCAACGTCTTTCACCAGCTGGGCGCCCATGTTTTCGAACTTGTCTTTCAGTTCGATTTCCTTGGCTACGGAAACGCCGTCCTTGGTGATGGTCGGAGCACCGAAGCTCTTGTCCAGAACCACGTTGCGGCCTTTCGGGCCGAGGGTGGCTTTAACGGCGTCGGCCAGTACGTTCACGCCGACCAGCATTTTCTTGCGAGCGGAATCGCCGAATTTGACTTCTTTAGCAGCCATTTAATTGATCCTCAATTCTTTGGTGTTTAAACGGAGATTCGCGGAACTCAGGCTTCGACGACGGCGAGGATTTCGCTCTCGCCCATCACCAGCAGTTCTTCGCCATCGACCTTGATGGTGTTGCTGCCGGAGTACGGGCCAAACACCACCTGATCACCGACCTTGACGGCCAGCGGACGAACTTCGCCGTTGTCCAGCAGGCGACCGGTGCCTACAGCGACGACTTCGCCACGGTTCGGCTTCTCGGCAGCCGAGCCCGGCAGCACGATGCCGCCAGCGGTTTTGGTCTCTTCTTCGCTGCGACGAATGACAACGCGGTCATGCAGAGGACGAAGCTTCATTGTCGATCTCTCCCAATAGTGTTGTTGCTCGACCGGTGCGAACACCGGTGGGTTGGTAATGTCCGGCGGGGCCGGTTGCGGCGCATCAGGCGCGCCGCTGGAGTCTGACCTGCCGTCGGGCAGGAACCTTGCGGTGACGGATACATAGGGGCGCCCGGAGGCATTTCAAGGGGCACCCTCAAAAAAAATGAACTTTATTGGTCGCGGCGCTCGAATTCGCCTTCGATCACGTGCGGACGGACCGGGCCGCTGCGTGCTGCCAGGTCATCGGCGAAGGCACGCTGGCGGATGGCCTGGGCCTCGGCGCGCTGGCGCAGGTTGCGGATGAACAGGCGGCGGGTGAACGGAATCAGGCAGAGCAGGCCGAAGATGTCGCTGATGAAGCCCGGCAGCAGCAGCAGGCCACCGCCGACTGCGATCAGCAGGCCTTCGAGCATTTCCTGCTCAGGCACCTCGCCCCGGGCCAGGCGCTCCCGGGCGCGCCATGCAGTGGCGACGCCGGCCACCCGCAGCAGCACGCTACCCAGCACAGCGGTACCGATGACCAGGAGCAGGGTGGGCAGGATGCCGATCACGCTGCCGACCTGGATCAGGACGGCCAGCTCGATCAGCGGGAAAAGCAGGAACAGAAAGAGAAAGGCGCGCATCAGGGGTTTCCTTGGTGGAAGAACGGCTTCCGATAACCTGTTAGATGAAGCCGCCCTCCCCTCAATTCAAGCCACCGCCTCTCCACTGGTCGGCCAGGATTCGGCGCGAGCCAGCAGTACCAAGGCCTGACGGACTGCGCCTGGGTTGTTACAGGATGTTGGGAAGGGCAGCCAGTGAAGCGTCTGACCGATGCGTAGGTGGAATCCTTCAGTGTCGATCCCGACCATCTCCGCCGCCGGAGAGCCGGGCAGCCCGGCCAGCTCCACGTAATGGGCGATGGCATTGGCATGGTCGCTGTTCATGTGCTCCAGCATGCCGATCTCCACATCCCCGGCGAAGCCATTGGCGAGCACCAGATGGTCCACCCAGTGGATGGCGCCGAAACCGCCGATGAAGCGTGCCCGCACCGGCTCCAGGCACCAGAAGTCGAAATCGTGGGTGCGGTGATAGTCCACCGCCTGGGGGAAATAGCGGTAATAGCGCGTGGCGGCCGCCTCGATCTCGGCCGCGTCGGTGATCTGCCGCGCTTCGGCCAGCAGGGTCAGGCGCCCGGCGGCCTGCACGTCCTCGGCACCACGTTCGCCCACCAGCAGCGAACATTTCGCGTCCTTCTGCAAGTTGTGAGTGTGCTGGGCAATGCGGCTGATCAGGATCAAAGGCCGGCCTTCGGCGTCCAGGCAATAGGGCACCACTGATCCGAAAGGGAAGCCCGGCATGGCTTTGGAATGGGTGGACAGCACCCCCCGGTATTCCTTGAGCAGCATTTCTCGTGCATGCTTTGCGGCTTTCACGCTCACCATATGACTCCTCGCAGAGAATCCGTCGAAAACGGACGAGCGCCCAGAATAGCGGGTTACCGGCGCCAGCGGGGACACAGCGACACTTATTCGAGGGGATTCACATGCAACTGAAAGACAAGGTCATCATCATCACTGGCGGATGCCAGGGCCTCGGCCGCGCCATGGGTGAGTATCTGGCGGCCAAGGGCGCGAAGCTGGCCCTGGTGGACCTGAACCAGGAGAAGCTCGATGAGGCCGTGGCTGCATGCAAGGCTGCCGGTGGTGACGCCCGCGCCTACATTTGCAACGTGGCCAACGAAGAGCAGGTCACCCACATGGTCGCCCAGGTAGCCGAGGACTTCGGCGCCATCAACGGCCTGGTGAACAACGCCGGCATCCTGCGCGACGGCCTGACCATCAAGGTCAAGGACGGCGAAATGACCAAGATGAGCCTGGCCCAGTGGCAGGCGGTGATCGACGTCAACCTGACCGGCGTGTTCCTCTGCACCCGCGAAGTCGCCGCCAAGATGATCGAACTGAACAACGAAGGCGCGATCGTCAACATCTCCTCCATCTCCCGCGCCGGCAACATGGGCCAGGCCAACTACTCCGCCGCCAAGGCCGGTGTTGCCGCTGACACCGTGGTCTGGGCGAAGGAACTGGCTCGTTACGGCATCCGCGTGGCCGGCGTGGCCCCGGGCTTCATCGAGACCGACATGGTCGCCAGCATGAAGCCGGAAGCCCTGGAGAAGATGACCTCCGGCATCCCGCTGAAACGCCTGGGCAAGCCGATGGAAATCGCCCACTCCGTGGCGTACATCCTGGAAAACGACTACTACACCGGTCGTGTCCTGGAGCTGGACGGCGGCCTGCGCATGTAACAGCCCCGCCGCATGAAAAAGCCCCGCTATCGCGGGGCTTTTTTGTTTCTGGCGACACAAGCTTCGCCACCCTACCGGTCGTTGCGCAAGCCCCAGCCCGTAATGCAGACCTCGCCAGTTCATTGGCGAATCGCCGCACCGTCTCCACACACCGGCAACACCTCGCACTGGCCGTTTCGGGCAGTTGCAGCGCCCAGAGGCGCGGCCAGGCGCGGGTCATTCGGCGCCAGTTTCCGCGCGCACACCCGAGCCTGGCCGGCCTGTGCGGCACAGCCCTTCTCGTTGAGCACCTCGGACAGGTTGAACCAGCCCAGGGCGTAATCCGGTTTGCGTCGGATGCTCTCGCGCAAGGCCTGCTCGGCCCCGTCACGATCACCCTCGGCATAGCGGGCGTTGGCCAGGGCGAAGAGCGGCAGGGGCTCCTTGGGCCAGTGTTCGGCGGCGGTCCGATAGGCCCGCTCGGCCACCGGCCGTTGGGCGGTCTGCTCCAGGTCGCTGGCGGCCTTGATCCAGGGTTCCAGGCGTGCCTCAGCTGGCAACTGGTCCGGCGGCAGGGTCACGACGGCCCAACGCTCAGCCCGTTCCCAGGTGCGGTCGAAACTGCGAAGGTCGGTAACCCAGCGCTTCGTGGTGCCAGAGCGCAGCACCAGTTCATCCCGGCTCCGGTCGTAACCCACCACCACCGCGAAGTGCCAGCGGGGCAGCCAGTCGAGGCCGAGGTTCTGCATCACCAACACCGGGTTGCCCGCCGCCACCTGGGCCAGTAGCGCGTCCAGGTTCGGCTCCAGCGAGTAGACCAGCATCCCGCTCTGGCGCGCCGCCGCCACCAACTCCAGCTTCAGGCTGCCCTGCCGGGCCGGCAGGTAGACCTTGGGCGCCAACGCCTCGGGCGACGTCTTCACCCCGCGCTGGACCAGCACGGTAGCCAGCGCGGCAGGGCCGCACTGGTAGATCTCCTGGGGATAGAACGGCGTCTGCGCCAGCTCCACCCGTGGCGGCAGCCGGTCGCTCTGCGGGGGCAGCATGGGCTGCTGCCCGGCACAGCCGGCCAAGGCCAGCGCCAGCACGGCGAGCCATAGCCGCATCAGCGGATGCACTTGATGAAGCTGAAGATGTCGGTGGCGCAGAGCATGTCAGTGATGATGAAGATCACCAGGAACAGAATGATGATGCCCACCCAGCCACCGGCCGGTTCCTGCTCCAGGCGCTGGTTGAACTGCTGCAACTCCGCAGGCGTCAGGCTGGCGATACGCGCCTCCACCTGCTCACGGGGTACACCGAGGGATTCGAGCTTTTGCTGGACCTGCTTGTCGTCGAGCATGGCGCGCAGTTGGGCCTTGTCCACGGGCTGGTGCTGCGGCAATTGCTGCTCCTGCATGGCTTGGGGCGTGCCGATCATGGCCGCCTGGGCCAGGGGCATCTGGGCGAGGAAAACAAACTGACTGGCGATCAGGAGCGAAGCCAGGCGGCGGTTGCAGGGACGCGAAAGCATATTGGGTTCTCCGAGAATTGTTTCCAATTGACCACATGTCGGTTTTGGCAGTTCCAGCGTTCTTACAACCAGAGTGTCGATTTCATCGCGATTTTCAGATTATTGCTGAACATCGGCAGAAGGCGAGCCACTCGGATCCACTTGCGAATCCGGCCCTTGAATCGTCGCCGAACGGTCCAATCGCCACACTCGCTGGCGGGCGTGGTGCGTGAAGCACAGACGCTGGGTTGCTCTTGTAGGGGCGAATTCACTCGCCAAGCAGGCCGAACGGCTGCCCGACTATCCCGATCAATACGAAATCGTCCGGTCCTTCGGGGCGATGTTCCAGCGGAACCAGTCATCCAGCATGGCCTTCTCGTAACGCAGCCGGTCGCTGCTGAAGTAGTAGTTGCCATGCTCCAGGTAGGTCTGGTCGCTTACCGTGGCATCGCGGCTGACGAGGACCTTGCCGTCCTGCTCGAGGCGGTAGTGCAGCTTGATCCGGGGCCAGGTGACGCTACGCATGATGCGCACATCGTGGAGTTCCACCCGCCAGGGTTCGAAACGACCAGCGAGGTCGATATCGCGGATATCCACCTTGAGGCTTTGCCCAGCTTGCAGGTAGCGCTCGCCCAGTTTCTCGATGTGGGCCTTGAGGTCCTTCAGCACGGAGTCGTCCGCGCCACGCCCGTAGTCACGGTTCAGGCGCGCATCGCTGAATTTGTCAGGGTTGGTGAAACTGACTTCGGTGGTGGCTGCCAACACGGTTGGGGAAAGGATCAGCACGGCCAGCACGATGAGCGGCAGCGTAGGTCGCATGGAACACCTCCTGGCGGTGATACGGGGCTCGCCGCCAGCATCAGTGTACGCCCGCCAATGCGAACCAGACGCAGCGTCAGTCAGACGGTTCAGAACGTCACCATCCGGCCGCCCACCAGATGCCGCCGGTCATAGCGGTTCGAACTTTGCAACGCCCCTGGCGTCCATCGACTCATCGCTCGATCAACCAGGTGACAGGCCATGTACAACCCCTTCCAGATCCTGACCGACGCCTTCCAGGCCGAATACCGGGTCAACCTCAGCCTCGTGAGCCCGGACGGCAGCATCATGCTGACCCTGACCAACGAACACGGCGTGGCGGCGCGACGCCTGATCAGCGCGGCTCAGCGCAATGACCCGGAGCGCCTGCAGCGGGTGGTCGAAAGCGTTCGCCTGGGCATCGCAATTGAAAGCGGGAGCAAGGTGGGCGAGCTGCTCACCAGCATGACCGGCGGTCATGTAGCGCCAGCACGCACGGGGCGGGTGAACGTCGCACAGATAGCGCGCATCTGATGCACGCTATCTGTGCACGGGTTCAGGCTTCCTCTTCCGCCTCGATCGCGCGCGCCAGGCTGCGACGACGAGGCGGGGCGTCAGTCTGCACCGAGGGAAAACGCGACGAGGCATAACGCACCACGAGGATCGCCAGTGCCAACAGCAGGATGGCGCCGGAGACGAACACCGCGCCCAGGTCCGGACGGTGGTGATGCGAGACATCGGAGATCAGCAGGCGCGTCAGGGCCGTGATGGCCACGTAGATCAGGAAGCGCACCGGCATGTGGTTGGTCTTGAAGTAGATGCCGACCATGGCGCCCAGTTCGAGGTAGATGAACAGCAGGAGGATGTCATCCACCGTGGCATGCCCCTTGTCCACCATCCCCAGGAAGGCCACCACCGCAGCCCAGGCGGTGATCCCGCCGATGGCGAACAGTGCCAGGTAATGGAAGCTCTCCACGAGGAGGTTTCCCAGCGACTCGGCCAGGCCATGCACGTTCTCGCGCAACTCTTCAGCCCAGTTGATCTTCACGATGCATCTCCTTGGTACGACGGCCCCGATGGTGACGGGGGGAAGTGACAGTGGGGTGATGCAGGATGGAGGCCGCACCGGGCGTCGCGCCACGAGGCAGGATGTCGCAGCCCTTACCGCCAGGTGCGTCACGCAGGAAAAGCTGCGTACTGGACAACGTCAGGGTGCAGCCCGCATAAACGCCGTTCACCCCGAAATGGAGCTTCGTCATGGCCCGCCTGCTGCATCCCCGCCACGCCCTTATCGCCGCCCTTTCCCTGGCACTGCCGTTCGCCGCCCCCATCGCAGCCCAGGCCGCGCCCGTGGCCAAGCAGCAGACCCAGGTCCCCGGCTTCTACCGCATGGCGGTGGGCGAACTGGAAGTCACCGCCCTCTACGACGGTTACGTCGACCTCGACACCAAGCTGCTCAAGGGCGCCCGCGCCGAAGACATCCAGAGCCTGCTGGCACGCATGTTCATCGAGTCCGGCAAGGGCGTGCAGACGGCGGTCAATGCCTACCTGGTCAACACCGGCAAGCACCTGGTGCTGGTGGACACCGGCTCGGCCAAGTGCTTCGGGCCCACCCTCGGCGGCATCCTCGGCAACCTCAAGGCGGCCGGCTATCAGCCGGAACAGGTGGACAGCGTGTTGCTCACCCATCTGCACCCGGACCACGCCTGCGGCCTGCTGGATGCCGAAGGCAAACCCGCCTTCGCCAACGCCACTGTGTTCGTCGCCCAGGATGAAGCCGCGTTCTGGTTGAGCCCCGAGGCGGCGGCCAAGGCCCCGGCAGATTCGAAAGCCTTCTTCGAGATGGCGCAGAAGGCCGTGGCACCCTACAAAACCGCCGGCAAGCTGAAGACGTACACACCGGGTGATGCCCTGGTGGAAGGCGTCAGCGCCGCGCCCTCCCCCGGTCATACGCCCGGCCACACCGGCTACCTGTTCAGCTCCAAAGGCCAGGCGTTGCTGGTCTGGGGCGACGTGGTGCACAACCACGCCGCCCAGTTCGCCCACCCGGATATCGCCATCGAGTTCGATGTGGATAACGCCAAGGCCATCGCCAGCCGCAAGCAGGTCTTCGCCGCCGCGGCCAAGGACAAGCTCTGGGTCGCTGGCGCCCACCTGCCCTTCCCCGGCCTGGGCCATGTGCGCAGCGAAGGTGAAGGCAAGGGCTATGCTTGGGTTCCAGCGGAATTCGGCCCGATCCGCAGCGACCGTTGAGATCGGCCGGCAAATGGAAATTTCCTACGGGCTATTTCCATTTGCCATCATTCCGAATACTGTACGCACATCCAGTATTTTTAACCGATATAGGTGAGGGGTGATGAATGGCCGTCGAAGTGGTGTACCGCAGCAGCCGCGATCCGGAGCGCCTGTTCATGGATAAGGCCGAAGCGGATCGTTACGACAAGATGCTCGAACTGGCCGAGTCCCTGGCCGAAGTCCTGCAGAAGGCGGTGCCGTCCCTGAGCGAACAGCAGGTGGAAGACATCGGCATCTTCATGGCCAAGCACCGCGACACCTTCGCCCGCGCCTTCAAGAACCAGCCCGACGCCCTGGCCGAGCTGGAACTGCCCAGCGAGTGATCCTCCCTACCCTCCCCCATTTCGCGGGGAGGGTGCCTGCTCCCCGATTGACGACGTTCCGGGGGAATCGCCCAGCCCAGCTTGCGCGGTTTCTTCAATCCCCTTCGCTCGCCCAGCCCCACGCTGGAGGCCCTGATCAAGGAGCCTTCCCATGCGTTCACTCTTCGCCTGCCTCTACGCGCCGCTGTTCCTCGCCGGTTTTCTTGCCCTCGCGCTGTGGACAACCGCTCATTACCCGCCCTACTGGCTGGTGGCCCTGCTGCTGCCGGCCATTGCCCTGTCCTTCCTCGCCGAAGCCTGGCTGCCTTATGAGCCGCAGTGGAATCGGCCACGGGGTGATCGGCTGCGGGACGGGTTACACGCGCTGTTCAACGAGAGCCTGAACCTCGCCGGCGTGGCGGCCATCCCGCTGGTGGCCGCCTGGCTGCCGAACCTTGGCGCCTGGCCAGAGCACTGGCCACTGGTGCTGCAATTGCTGCTGGCCATCCTGATCGCCGACCTCGGCCTCACCCTGGTGCACTACCTCAGCCACCGGGTGGACCCGCTCTGGCGCCTGCACGCCGTGCACCACAGTGTCCAACGCCTGTATGGCTTCAACGGCTTGATGAAGCATCCGCTGCACCAGACCATCGAGGCGCTGGCCGGCACCGCGCCGTTGCTGGTGTTGGGCATGCCGGAACGGGTCGCCGCATTGCTCGCCTTCACCGTCGCCCTGCAACTGCTGCTGCAGCACAGCAACGTGGACATGCGCATCGGCCCCCTGCGCCACCTGTTCGCCTGGGCACCGGTACACCGTTTCCATCACATGAAGTACGGCCGCGCCGGGGACGTGAACTTCGCCCTGTTCTTCACCTTCTGGGATCGCCTGCTGGGCACCGCCTTCCACAGTGACTACCGCATGGGCGGCGATGACCTGGGTATCGGCAGCCGCCCGGACTATCCCCGGGATTACCTGGCGCAACTGGCCGAGCCCTTCAAGGCCCAGCCCCATGGGACGAGCCCGGAAGCGCCGACCGGCTTGCATCGCGCCTAGCCGATCAGCTTGAGCGTCAGCTGCGCCAGGTTGCGGTCGGCGCGGATGCCGAAGGTGGCGCGCATGGTGCGCGAAAAGTGCGCGGCATCGGCGAACCCGGCGTCCAGCGCGGCACGGGTCAGCGATTGACCTTCGAGCGCCAGACGCAGCGCCAGGCGCAGGCGGCGCCAGAGCACCAGGCGCCGTACCGAGAGCCCCACCTGGTCGCCGAACAGCCGCTCCAGCTGGCTCAGTGACAGACAGGCCCGTTGCGCCAGGGCCGCCGCGCTGATCTTCTCCTCCAGCAAGGCATCCACCGCCTTCAGGGCGTTGGCGATGCGCGGGTCCAGCCGCTGGCGGGGTGCCGCCAACAGCACCCCGGCCAGGGTTTCGAGGTCCGCTGGCGCATCGCTGAGCACCTCGCGCAAGGTCGCCGGGTTGAAGGCCAGGGGTTCGGCATAAACCGCAAGCATGTCCTGGCTGGGGTCCTCGATGGCATGGGCGCGCCTCGACTCGACCAGCAGGAAGCGACCGCCACACGGCTCCCCCTCCAGGGTCAGGCGCAGCGGCGCGGCCTTGGCCAACAAGGCCTGGTGGGCGTAGTGGGCATGGGTTCGCGCACTGCCGGCGACCCCGTCGAGCAGGCAGAAGTCGTGGGCCATCCACAGTGCGCCCTGCCAGGGTGATTCGATCATCAAGGGCCTCCTGCCGGTTCCGGGGCAGACAGCAATAGCTGCCTGGTGCCGGCTCGGCAAGGGGCGTGCATGGGGCGCATCCACTGTGGGGGCTAATTCATTCGCCAAGCAGGGCGCAGCCCTGCCCTACGGCTGCTCCAGCGCTTGCACCAATGCCTTGAGGAACCGCGCCGCTTCACCCCCGGTCACCGCTCGGTGATCGAAGGTCAGCGACAGCGGCAGCACCGGGTGAATCTCCACCTTGCCCTGCCAGGCCACCACTTCATCGCGGATGCCGCCCGCACCGATGATCGCCACCTGCGGCGGCACCACCACCGGGTTGGCATAGCGACCGAACAACGTGCCGAAGTTGGACAGGGTAATGGTCGCCCCCATCATTTCCTGCGGCGGAATGGAGCGGGCCTTCACGTCCGCCCGCAACCGCGACATGCCTTCCTTCAGGTCCTCGGCGCTGCGCCCACCGACATTGCGCAACACCGGCACGAAGAGGCCGTCCGGGGTATCGACGGCAATCCCCAGGTCGAGCTTGTCGTGCTGGCGGATGGACAGGGCGCGGCCGTCGAACCAGCTGTTGAGGATTGGTTCCACCTCGCAGGCGGCGGCGATGGCCTTGCCGAGGCGGATCAGCGGATCGCGGGCTTCCGGCCAGCGGTGCAGGTCGGCGTCGCCAAAGATGGTCACCGGCACCACTTCCGCGTGGGAGCGCGCCATGTTGATCGCCATGCTGCGGCGCACGCCCCGAAGCCGCTCGCCACCAAAGCTGTCGCGGGCGGTCTGGGCGGCCTGTTCCACATCGGCACGGGTCACCAGGCCATCCGGACCGCTGCCGGCCAGCGCGGCCAGTTCCACGCCGAGCTGGCGGGCGAGCTGGCGCACCGCAGGCGTTGCGCGGGGTGCCAGGTGTTCGCGGGTGGAGGGTGCCGCACCGACGAAGAAGCTGTCGGCCTGAGCGGAGCCGCCGCCTTCCAGGCGACCGACCACGGTGCCGGCGTCGGCATCGTCGCCCTCATAGCCCAGCAGCGGTTCGCCGACGTGGAGGATGTCGCCCTCCTTACCGAACGTCCTGGCCACCACGCCATCGTAGGGGGCGGGAATGTCCACCAGGGCCTTGGCGGTTTCCACCGAGACCAGGAGTTGGTCGGCCTTGACGCTTTCCCCCACCTTCACGTGCCACTCCACGATCTCGGCTTCCTGCAGGCCCTCCCCCAGGTCGGGCAGTTTGAAATATTTCATCGTGCTCTCCTCAGGCGTAGTTCAGCACCAGGTCGCAGGCCGCGAGGATGTCCTCGGGGGCGGGTATGTAGAGCTGTTCCAGGCGGTACAAGGGCGGCGGAATGTCCGGCGCGGTGACCCGCTGGATGGGCGCATGCAGGTCGAGCAGTGCCCGCTCGTAGAGACTCGCGGCGATCTCCGCCCCCACACCGCAGCTGCGCGGTGCCTCGTGGACGATGACGCAGCGTCCGGTCTTGCGCACCGAGGCTTCCAGGGTGTCCAGGTCCAGCGGCTTGATGCTGGCGACGTCGATCACCTCGGCGGAGATGCCCTGCTCTTCCAGCTTCGCGGCGGCCTGCAGGGTTTCGTGGACGCTGGCGCCCCAGCTCACCAGGGTGAGGTCCGAGCCCTCGCGCAGGGTGAAGCAGCTGTCCAGCGGCAGGCGCTTGCCGTCGTCGATGATCGGCTGCGGGTTCATCCGGTAGAGCCGCGTGGGCTCGAGGAAGATCACCGGGTCCGGGTCGTCGATGGCCGCCAGCAGCAGTCCGTAGGCCCGCGCCGGGGAGGACGGGATCACCACGCGCAGCCCGGGGATGTGGGCGAACAGCGCTTCGGTGCTTTCGCTGTGGTGTTCTGGCGCGCGGATGCCGGCACCCATGGGGCTGCGCAGCACCATCGGGCAGCTCAGCCGGCCACGGGTACGGCAGCGGAGGCGGCTGGCGTGGGACACCAGGTGTTCCATGGCGGCGTAGATGAAGCCGAGGAACTGGATTTCCATCACCGGCTTGAGGCCCTGGGCGGCCATGCCCACGGCGAGGCCGGCGATCATGGTTTCCGCCAGCGGCGTGTCGATCACCCGCTTGAAGCCGAAGCGGTCCCGCAGGCCGAGGGTGGCGCGGAACACGCCGCCGTTGACGCCCACGTCCTCACCCAGGACCACGACGTTCTCGTCTTCCTGCATGGCGCGGTGCAGGGCCAGGTTGACGGCTTCCAGCAGGGCGCGTTTTTCGATGGAGGTATTGAGGTTAGTCATGATGGCTGTCCTCCCGACGGGAGACCCGTTCCATCAGCATTTCGCGTTGTTCACCCAGGGCCGCCGGCCAGCGTGCGTAGACGTGGTCGAGCACCGCCTCCACCGGCTGGGTGCCGGCGCTTTCGAACCTGTCCACGGCGGCCTGCACCTGGCGCTGGCAATCGGCAATGAGCGCCTGTTCGCGGCCTTCGTCCCAGACCTTGTGGGAGGCGAGGAAGGCCTGCAGACGCTTGATGGGCTCTTCCTGCCAGGCCGCCTTCACTTCCTCGGCGCTGCGGTAGCGGGTGGCGTCGTCGGCGGTGGTGTGGTCGCCCAGGCGGTAGCTGATGCATTCCAGCAGGATCGGCCCCTTGCCGTGGCGGGCGCGGTCCAGCGACCACTGCACGCGGTCGTAGACCGCCAGCACATCGTTGCCGTCCACCTGCTCGCCGTGGAAACCGGCGCCAATGGCCTTCTGCGCCAAGGTGGGCGCGCCGCTCTGGATGCGCCGGGGCACCGAGATGGCCCACTGGTTGTTGTTCACCACGAAGACCACCGGCAGTTGCCAGGCGCCCGCCACGTTCAGGGCTTCGAGGAAGTCGCCCTTGCTGGTGGCGCCGTCGCCGCAGGTGGTGACCACGGCCCGGTGCTGGCCACGGATCTTGATCGCCGTGGCGACACCGCAGGCATGCAGGGCCTGGGTGGCGATGGGCACGCAAATGGGGAAGTCCTCTTTCGAGCGCGGGTCCTGGAAATCGCTGCCGCGTTCGTCACCGCCCCAGTAGAGGAGGATTTCCTCCATGCCGACGCCGCGCATCAGTTGCACGGCGGTGTCGCGGTAGTAGGGCACCAGCACGTCCTCGGCGCGCAACAGGCTGCCGATGGCGACGCCGATGGCTTCCTGGCCCAGGGTCGGGGCGTAGGTGCCGATGCGCCCGGTGCGTTGCAGGGCCACCGCCTTCTGGTCGAAGAGGCGGGTCAGCACCATGCGGCGGTAGAGGTCGGTGAGCAGGTTGAAATCGTCGGCCCAGGCCGGCAGTTCGCCGACCAGCCGCCCCTCGGGGTCGAGGAAGCGCGTATAGGGCAGTTCGATCCGGTTGGACATGGCGGTTCTCCTAACACCTTTTGGGTGCATTCACAGGGCCCGGGGCTTGTGGCTCCGGGAGCTCGCGGGCCGGGCCGCTGGTTGGCGGCCGTTCAGCCGAACAGCAGGCGCTCGGCCAGGGCGTCGGCGACCCGTGCGGGGGATCGCTTGTCGGCCTGGGCGTGCGCGTAGATCTCGGTGAGTCGCTGGCTGATCCGCGACAAGTGCGCGGTGATCGCCGACAACCCTTCGCCCTTGTGCTTGAGGGCGACGTAAATGAGCCCGCCGGAATTGATCACGTAGTCCGGCGCATACAGGATTCCCCGAGCTTCCATCTCGTCAGCGATCTCGGACCCGGCCAGTTGGTTGTTCGCTGCGCCAGCCACGGCTGCGCAACGCAACTGACCCACGGTCTGGGCATTGAGCACGCCACCGAGGCCGCAGGGGGCGAGGATGTCGCACGGGGTGGTGAGGAACGCATCGGCGGCCACCGGCTGGGCGCCGAGTTGCTCGATGGCCAGTTGCACACGGCCGGCGTCGAGGTCGCTGACCAGAAGCTCCGCCCCCACCGCATGGAGCTGTTCGGCCAGGGCGTAACCGACGTGGCCGAGGCCCTGCACAGCAACGCGCAGGCCTTCCAGGTCATCACTGCCGAGGCGCGCATGGGCGGTGGCGCGGATGCCGGCGAAGACGCCAAGGGCGGTGTGCGGCGAGGGGTCGCCGGCGGCGGTGGTGCTGGTGACGTGGCGGGTCTGCTGGGCGATGCAGTCCATGTCGGCGCTGGAGGTGCCGCTGTCCACCGCGGTGATGTAGCGGCCGTTGAGGGATTCGATCATCCGCCCGAAGGCTTCGAACAGCGCCCCACGGTTTTCCACATGCCCTGGGCGGATGATGACCGCCTTGCCGCCGCCCTGGTCGAGGCCGGCCAGCGCCGCCTTGTAGCTCATGCCCTGGGCGAGGCGAATGGCGTCGCGGATAGCGCTTTCATCATCGGGGTAGGCGAGGTAGCGGCACCCGCCCAAGGCAGGTCCGAGGCGGGTGTTGTGGATGGCGATGATGGCCTTGAGTCCGGTAGCGGGATCGTTGGCGAGGTGCAACGCCTCCAGCCGGGCGGCTTCCATCATGGCAAACATGGCGGTCTCCCTTCCTGACTTTAGGGCCAGTATAGGACGAGCTGCGCGGTCCGCCCCCTCGCATCCGGACATAAGCTGGAAGGCCGAGATAACCAAGGCCCGGATGCCTACTGGACGAAAATCAACCCGTTCGCTACAAGGAAACATCCCCTCGGAGATGTCCATGGAACCGCGCCAACGCTGTCTGGAATGCCTCGAACGCGACCCGCCCGCCCTGCTGGAGGCAGCCCTGTGGATCGCCGCCGAGCATGATCCGAGGCTGAACCCCGAACAGGTCCTGCGGGACTTCGGCGGGCTGCTCCAATTGGTGGCCGCGGGCCTGCCGAACCTGCCACCGGCGGAACTGGCGCAGCCGCTGCTGCGGCGCATGAACGAGCTGGACTTCCACGAAGACGACGACACACCCCTCAGGCCACGCGCGGCGCTGCTGCCGCAGGTGCTGGCGCGGCGCCGGGGCCAGCCGCTGTCCTTGGCGCTGATCGCCCTGGCGCTGGCCGCACGGCTGGGGATTCCCCTGGACGGGGTGAACTTCCCGGGGCACTTCCTGTTGCGGGTGCCGGGGGCCGACCACCTGCTCGACCCCAGCAGTGGCCGCCGCCTCTACACCCGCGACTGCCGTGACCTGCTGGTGCGGATGCAGGGGCCCCAGGCCGAGCTCCAGGCCGTGCACCTGCAGACCGCCAGCCCGAAGGAGATGATCCAGCGCCTGTCGCGCAACCTGCGCATGCTGCATCTGGACGCGGGCGAATCCCTGGCCGCCCTGAAGGACGCCGAGCGCGTGCTGCAACTCGGCCCGCCGACCATGCACGACCACCTGGCCCGCGCCGACATTTACCAGCGGCTGGATTGCCCCCAGGCCGAGCGCTACGACCTGGAACGCGCCCTGCTGCTCTGCGACAACCCTGCCCAACACCTCCAGCTCGCCCAACGGTTGCGCCGGCTGGGGCATGTTCAGGCGCTGCATTGAAGGCCCTCGGCGGCTCGGGCATGCTTTGAGCGTCTCGTCACCGTAACCGCCCCATGAGTTCGCCCGACCAAGTCCCCGATCCGCAGACCACCGCCACCCGCGACGTGGTGATGCGCTACCACCTGAGCTGGAAGGCTCGCGACATCGACGCCGTGCTCGCGCTCTACCACCCCGACGTGGAATACAACGACTTCTTCCAGAACCGCTGCATGCACCGCGAGGAGCTGGCGGACTATGTCCGCGCCACCATGCCCAGCGGCCCCGTGGACTTCCTCGAACACAACGACCGCATCCGCGTCGACGGCGATACCGCCTTCATCCAGTACGCCATCAGCGTTGCGGGCGGCGGCACCTTCCGCGCCAGCGAGGCCATCACAGTGCGCGACGGCCTGATCTGGCGGATCAACGAGTACGCCCTGCTGGTCAAGCCCGCCGCCAGGCCCGGCCAGGATTCGACGCAACGGCCCGCCGCCAGCCGCCTGGGCCTGTCCGCTCGCCAGCTGAGCCTGCTGGCGCGGGACCTGGAGGACTACTTCCAGCGCTCCCAGCCCTACCTCGACCCGGCCCTGGACCTGCACCAGGTGGCCAGTGCCACGGGCTACACCCGCAACCAGATTTCCTACCTGCTGAACCAGATGCTCGGCCAAAGCTTCTACCAGTACGTCAACCAGGCGCGCCTGGCGCACCTGCTCAACCTGCTGCAGACCGCCGTGCCACCCGTGCGCATCGACGAACTGGCCTTCAGCGCCGGCTTCAACTCCCTCTCCGCCTTCTACCGCTGCTTCCGCCAGCACACCGGGCTGTCGCCCAAGGCGTATCTCAAACAGCTGCACAAAAGCCTGTAGCGGCGATTTCAATCGCCAAGCAGGCCGAAGGCCTGCCCTGCCGGGCCAATGGGGTAGCTGCGCTGCCCTTGGCGAATGAATTCGCCCCTACCATCCATCTCCCACCCAAACCATCGCATTCCCAGCGTGCCCGCGCACACGACAGGCGCCCCGCCAGTCTCTAGCCTTGTTCCCGACAACAACCTGTTAACGGGAACCCGCCTATGCAGAACTGGCGCTCGATCAGCCTGTGGATGGACACACTCGATGAAGACCTCAAGCCGCGACCGGCACTGGCCAGCTCGCTCGAGGTGGATGTGGCCATCATCGGTGCCGGCTACACCGGGCTGTGGACGGCCTACTACCTGAAGCGCCAGGCCCCCGAACTGAAGATCGCCATTGTCGAAGCCCGCTTCGCAGGCTTCGGCGCCAGCGGTCGTAATGGCGGCTGGCTGATGGGCAACCTGCTGGGCGAGGATCGCGCCCTGGCGCCGCTGCCTTCCGATGTCCGCAAGGCCTCCTTCGACCTGCTCCACGGCATTCCCGATGAGGTGGCCGAGGTGCTCCAGCGCGAAGGCATCGACTGCCATTACCGCAAAGCCGGCATCCTCTACTGCGCCGCCCGCTACCCGGAACAGGAGAAGCGCCTGCGCGACCAGTTGGACGCTCTTCACGCCGAGGGCCTGACCGACGCCGACTACCGCTGGCTCAGCCCCGACGAGTTGAACGGCCAGCTTCGGGTGGCCAACCCGTTCGGCGGCATCCACACGCCCCACTGCGCCACCATTCAGCCGGCCAAGCTGGTGCGTGGCCTGGCCCGCGCGGTGGAGCGCATGGGCGTGCAACTGTTCGAGGAAAGCCCCGCCACCCACTGGCAGCCCGGCCTGGTCCAGACCGCCCAGGGCGAGCTCAAGGCCCACTGGGTGGTGCCGGCGGTCGAGGGCTACGCCGCCAGCCTGCCGCCACTGGGCAAGTACCAGTTGCCGGTGCAGAGCCTGCTGATCGCCACCGAGCCGTTGAGCGACGCGCAATGGCAGGAGATCGGCCTGGAACATGGCCAGGCCTTCAGCGAGAGCAGCCGCCAGGTCACTTATGCACAGCGCACCGCCGACAACCGCCTGGCCTTCGGTGCCCGTGGCGGCTACCGCTTCGGCGGTCGGTTGCGGGAGGACTTCCAGCTCAGCGACGACGAAGTCGGCCTGCGCCGCTACCTGCTGGGCGAGCTGTTCCCCCAGCTGCGCAACGTACGCGTCACCCACAGCTGGGGCGGCAACCTCGGCATGGCCCGACGCTTCCGCCCGCACATGCTGGTGGACCGCAAGAACGGCATCGCCCTCTCCGGTGGCTACGGCGGTGAAGGGGTGGGCGCCAGCAACCTGGGCGGTCGCACCCTGGCCGACCTGATCCTCGGCAAGGAAAGCCTGCTCACCCGCCAGCCCTGGGTGCTGGGCGACGGTCCACTGAACCGCCTCAATGCCTGGGAGCCGGAACCCTGCCGCTGGCTCGGCTACAACGCCATCATCCGCAGCTTCGTACACGAGGACCGGGTGCTGGCGAACCCTCTCAGCGCGCCCTGGCGCCGTGCCATGGCGCTGAAACTGGCCGACCTGATGGAAGGCCTGATGCACTGATCCCCGCATAACCCCCAATGACTTCGGGAGCCCTAGACATGAAAGCCACCCTGCTGAAGAACACCCATGAACATCCGCTGTCCGAGCCGACCCCGGTAGCGGTGCCTATTGGCGAACCGGTGCCGCATACCCGCGTGCATTCGGTGGAACGCACCGACAACGTGGAAACCGGCGTCTGGGAATGCAGCCCCGGCCGCTTCCGCCGGCAGATCCGCGAACAGGAGTTCTGCCACTTCACCCACGGCCGCTGCACCTTCACCCCGGATGGCGGCGAGCCCATCGAGATCAACGCGGGCGATGCGCTGCTGCTGCCGGCCAATAGCCTGGGCGTGTGGGATGTGAAGGAAACCCTGCGCAAGACGTACGTGATCATTTCTCGCTGATTGGGATTATCGTCCGATGCCCGGCGCATTGACGCATGGGTGTCAGGACTGTTCGTCCCCGCCGACGCGAGTCACCCCTCTACCTCTGGGAGAGGGGCCGGGGGTGAGGGCAGGATCAGACCGCGCGATGCGGAGCATGGGCACGTTGGGTTTCGTTCCTCTACCCAACCTACTCGAAGCTGCCGTGCCGCCCCTGCCCCGCCTTGAAAGACCTGGCGCCCGCCAGGGTCTCGCCGCTGTGGATAACCTTCATCCCGCCCTTGAACTCATTGGCCAGTGCCGCCTCGAACGGCAGCTCCCACTGGGCATAGGCACTGGCGCGGTCGGCCAGCATGCAACGCTGGGGGAAGGCGGCGATGGCGTGGGCCAGTTCCTCGGCGGCGGCGCGGGCTTCACCCTTGGGCACCACCCGGTTGGCAAGCCCCATCGCCAGGGCCTCCTGGGCCTTCACCGGACGTCCGGTGAGGATCAGGTCCAGCGCCCGACCCTGGCCGATGATGCGCGGCAGGCGCACGGTGCCGCCGTCGATCAGCGGCACGCCGAAGCGCCGGCAGAACACGCCGAAGATCGCGTCTTCGGCCATTACCCGCATATCTGCCAGCAGCGCCAGCTCCAGACCGCCGGCTACGGCGTGGCCTTCGATGGCGGCGATCAGCGGTTTTGCCAGCTGCATCCGGCTCGGTCCCATGGGGCCATCGCCTTCGGGGTCCAGGCGATTACGTCGCGCACCGTCTTCGGCCACCGCCCCCAGGTCGGCCCCCGCGCAGAAGGTGCCGCCGGCCCCGGTGAGCACCGCCACCCGCGCCTCCTCGTCCACCTCGAACGCCCGCAATGCCGCCGCCAGCGCATCGGCGGTGGGCCGGTCCACGGCGTTGCGCACCTCGGGACGGTCGATGATCAGGGTGGTGACGGGGCCGCTCTTCTCGACTCGGATGTTCATGGGGGGCTCCTGTTGACCGTGGATGACAAACGTTCTTGTAGGGGCGATTTCGCCCCAATGACGCCAAATCGCCAATGAAAAAGGCCGGCAACAAGGCCGGCCTTCAACATAGTGCTTCCCCAAAGGATTGTTCAGCCCGCTGGCGGAACTGCCCCGCGGAAAGGCGCGATCAGAGGGCGTACTTCTGCAGGTGGGCCATCATCTCGCGCAGGGCCTCGACGTTGTCCGCCGGGTGGACGGCATTGCCGAAGTCGCAGATGCGCTGCCAGTTCGCGGCCACGTCTTCGGCGTCGAAGCCGACCTTGGGATCGAAGCCAACCCCCAGGCTGCGCTCCCAGCGCACCTTGCCGATCCAGCCGCCACCGACCTCGAACAGGCCGGAGGTTTCCTGGCACCGCTGGCTGCCGAGGTACACCACCAGCGGGCTGACCAGCTCAGGCTTGAGCTGCTCGAACACCTGCGGCGGGATCAGACCTTCGGTCATGCGGGTGCCGCCCGTGGGGGCGATGGCGTTGACCAGGATGTTGTTCTTGCGGCCTTCGATGGCCAGGTTGCGGGTCAGGCCGTAGAGGCCGAGCTTGGCCATGCCGTAGTTGGACTGGCCGAAATTGCCGTAGATGCCCGAGGTGGACGAGGTGAAGATCACCCGGCCGTAGTTCTGCTCGCGCATGTGCGGCCAGGCGGCGCGGGTGACCTTGTAGGCGCCTTCGACGTGGACCTTGTAGACCAGCTCCCAGTCGGCGTCTTCCATCTTGTGGAAGGTCTTGTCGCGCAGGATGCCGGCGTTGTTCACCACCACGTCGACACGGCCGAAGTGGTCGAGGGCAGCCTGCACGATCTTCTCGCCGTCGGTCACCGAATCATGGCTGGCCACGGCGGTGCCGCCGGCCTCGCGAATCTCCGCCACCACCCGGTCGGCGGCCGAGGCGTTGGCGCCTTCACCATGGGTGCTGCCGCCCAGGTCGTTGACCACCACCTTCGCGCCATGGCGGGCAAACAGCAGCGCGTGGGCGCGGCCAAGGCCACCACCGGCACCGGTGACGATTACGACTTTGTCTTCGAAGCGGATTGCATCGCTCATGGGGGTGGGCTCCTTGGCAGGCCAGTGAATGGGCCGAGTCTCCGGCAGCCGGCACTGCGCCCACAACGAAAGGAGCCGACATGAATGGTGCCCGATAAGGGCAACGCTACTTGAACGGGATGAACAGGCAGCCACGCGGCCGCAGCTTGAACAGCCACCACTGGTAACTGTCGTAGAGCAGCGCGAAGAACGCCGCCAGCAGCAGGCAGACGATGGCAGCCAGCCAGTTCAACAAGCTCGGATCGCGCATCAGGGCGTAGCCGATCAGGCTGAGGCCGATGATGAACAGCAGGGCGGCGACGGCAGGCCCCAGGGTGCGGATGACGGGATAGAGGAACACCAGGAGACGGAACAGCATGATCAGACCTCGATGCTGCCGGTCAACCTGTGACCGGCCAGTGGGTGAGGCCCGAAATGCTAGTTCCGCGCCGCCAGCGACTGGAGGCGGCGAATGCTGATTCGGCGGGGGAAAATTCCGTTATCCGTGTCGGTCGCGAAAGGCCAGGTAATGCTCCAGCACTTGCTCGGGGGCTTCGGTCTGCGGGTAGTGGCCGATGCCGTCGAGCAGCACCGTGTCGGCATGCGGGATCAGCTCGCGGTAGCGCGCCACCATGTGCGCCCCGGAGATCGGGTCCACGGCGCCATCGATCACCCGCAGTGGCACCCCGCCCTTCTGCATGGCCGCCACCCAGCGGTCGCGCTGCTGGCGCCGCTCGGGGATGTAGTGGATGAGCCGGTGCATTACGGCGGGGCCATCCTGTTCGGCGATCAGCCGCCAGAAGTCATCCAGCTCCGCCGCGCGCAGCTGGGTATGGGGACCGAACACCTGGGCGAAGCTGGCCGCCAGCTTGCGCCGCGAGAACCGCCGCCCCACCAGTCCGCCCAGCGGGCTCAGCAGCAGCTTCTGCACCAGCACCGGCCGGTGGGTTTCCGGGAACAGGCCGCCATTGAGGAACACGCAGCTGGCCATCGCGAAACGCCCTTCGTGGTGCCGCGCCAGCAGTTCCTGGGCGACGCTGTCGCCGTAGTCATGGGCCAGCACATGTACCGGCCCCGGGATGCCCAGGTGGGCGAGCAGGGCCTGGTTGATGTCCGCCTGCTCCAGCAGCCGGTAGTCATGGCCACGCGGTTTGTCGGAATAGCCGAAGCCCAGCAGGTCGCAGGCGATGACCCGGAAGCGCCGGGCCAGCGGTGCCCAGAGGTAGTGCCAATCCCAGGACGCGGTGGGGAAGCCGTGGATCAGCAGCAGCGGCTCGCCCTCCCCCGCCGTCCAGTAGCGGATGTGCTGGCCGTGGAAGTCCATGTCCCGTGCCCGGGCGCGCCAGTCGCCCAGGGGAATGCCGGCCAGCGCTGTCACTCGGCGAACCCGGGCATCTGCAGGTCGAGCTTGCGCAACAGTGCCGGCCAGGGCAGCGACCCGCCCATGCCCTGGGAGGTCTTCATCACGCCGGCGATCATCGCCCTGGCGCCGTCGAGGATCTGCTGCGGGATGTGGATAAGTTCGCCGCCACCCGCCTGGGCCATCACCTGAATCTCGCAGGCACGCTGGAAGGTGAACATGCCGAGGAAGGCGTCGGCGATGCTGCCGAAGGCGGTGAGCAAGCCGTGGTTGGGCAGGAGCATGAAGTTGGCCTGGCCAAGGTCGGCCTGCAGGCGGGCCTTCTCCTCATGGTGCAGGGCGACGCCCTCGTAGCCGTGGTAGGCGAGGCTGGCGAGCACGAACAACGACTGCTGGGACAGCGGCAGCAGGCCGTTCTTCTGCGCCGATACCGCAATCCCGGCGGGGGTGTGGATATGCAGCACGCAACCGACGTCCGGGCGCACCTCGTGCACGGCGCTGTGGATGGTGTAGCCGGCCGGGTTGATGTCGTAAGGGGTGTCCATGAGCTTGTTCCCAGCCAGGTCGATCTTCACCAGGCTGGAGGCGGTGATCTCATGGAACATCAGCCCATAGGGGTTGATCAGGAAGTCTTCGGTGCCAGGGATCTTGGCGGAGATGTGGGTGAAGATCAGGTCATCCCAGCCGTACAGGGCGATCAGGCGATAGCACGCAGCGAGGTCGACGCGGGTCTGCCACTCGGCGGCGGACACCTTGTCCTTGAGGTTGAGGGACGGGAGGGCTTGAGCGGCGGTCATGGCGAAACCTCGTTGTCGTTATCCGTGCGAGGAGTCTAGCCACGGGCTGCCTCGGCGATAGTCGCCTTGGCAGCCAGCTTAGTGGCCTTGCGAGTCAGATCAGGCTGGCCACCAGAGGCGCGGCGAAGAGGTTCAGCAGGCCCATCAGCACCATCACCAGACCGGCAACGGTGCCCTCTTCACGCCCCACTTCCTGGGCCCGGCTGACGCCCGCACCGTGGGCGCCGACGCCGAACAGCGCACCACGGGCCAGGGCGCTCTTGAGGGGCAGCCAGCGGATCAGCAGGCTGCCGGCCAGGGCACCGAACACCCCGGTGAGCATGACGAAGACCGCCGCCAGTTCAGGCACACCGCCCAGATCCTGGGCCACCGGCATGGCGAAGGGCGTGGTGATGGAACGCGGCACCAGCGACAGGCTCACCTGCGACTCCAGCGCCAGCGCGTTGGCCAGGCCCCAGGAGCTGGCGATGGCCACTCCACTGCCGGCCAGCATGCCCAGCAGCAACGCCGGCCAGTGCTTCGCGAGCAACGCCCGCTGCTGCCAGATGGGCACGGCGAACGCCACGGTGGCCGGGCCGAGCAGCAGCATCAGCCAGTGGGTGGCGCCGGCGTACTCGGCGTAAGCGGTGTGCAGGGGGACAGCCACGGCGAGCAGCAGGGCCGGAACGAAGATCAGCGGCGACAGGAGGTAGCGCCCGGTGCGCCGGTACATCCAGCGGCTCGCCAGATAGCCGGCCAGGGTCAGGGCCAGCCAGAACCAGGACATGGGCTCAATGTTCATGGCGCACGCTCCAGCGGCAGACGAACTCGACGGTCAGGGCGGTGGCCAACATCACCAGCAGGGTGCTGGCGCCGATCACCAGCAGGATGCGCCAGCCGTCCTGGCGCAGCAGCGCGCCGTAGTCCAGCAGGCTCATCAGGGCCGGGATGAAGAACAGCAGCATTTCCGCCATCAGCAGGCCGGCCCCCAGTTGCAGCGCCGCCGGCTTTACCCAGCCGCTGGCGAACGCCACCAGCAGCAGGCCCAGCCCGATCACCCCGCCGGGAATCGGCCAGCCCAGCACCGCTGCCAGTTTGCAGCCCAGGGCGTAGAGCCCCAGGAGGACGGCAAGTTCGGCGGCGAGACGGCTGAGGCGGAGCAATTGGGAACGGTTCATGGCGGTGACCCTCGGTACTGGTGGCCAGCTTAGGTCCGCGCCTATCATCCCAAAAGCGAATTGTTCGACTTGCAGCCATTCGAAATTGGAATAGCCATGGAATTCCGCCAGCTACGCAGCTTCGTCGAGGTGGTCCGCCAGGGCGGCTTCACCCAGGCCGCCAAGACCCTCCACGCCACCCAATCCACCATCAGCAAGCAGGTGGCCCAGCTGGAGCAGCGCATCGGCGTGCAGCTGCTGGAACGCAGCGGCCCCCAGCTGCGCCTGACCGACGCCGGCACGGTGGTGCTGCGCCACGCCGAGGAGATGTTGCGCCAGCGCCAGGACCTGCAGAGCGAGCTGGATGACCTGAGCCACCTGCGCCGTGGCGAACTGCGCCTCGGGCTGCCCCTGCTGGGTGGCGAGGTGCTGTTCGCCGAACTGTTCGCCGAGTACCGCCGGCGCTACCCGAACATCGTGGTGCGCCTTTCCGAAGGCGGCAGCAAATTGATGGAAGAGGCGCTGCTCCAGGGCGAGCTGGAGCTGGGCGGCAGTCTCACCCCCAGCGATCCGGCGCTGGACTACCAGCCCTTCTGCAATGAGCCGCTGGACGTCGTCCTACCGGCGGACCATCCCCTGGCCGGTGAAAAAAGCCTCGCGCTCGCGCAACTGGCCGACTCGCCCTTCCTGCTTTATCAGCAGAGCTTCACGCTCAACGATCGCCTGCTGCTGGCCTGCCGCCAGGCCGGATTCACGCCGCGCGAAGTCGGCCGCAGCGGCCAGGCGGATTTCCTTGCCGCCCTGGTGGCCGCCGGCCAGGGGCTGGTGCTGCTGCCACGCATCGTCGCCCGCCCCCTCCAGCGGCCCGGCCTGCGGCTGGTGCCCCTGCGGGAGCCGGACCTGCGCTGGGATATCGCCTTCGTCTGGCGCAGAGGGGCCTACCTGTCGCGGGCGGCGCAGGCGTGGTTGGAGTTGCTGCGGGAGTATTCGCCGCTACAGAACGTGTAGCCTCCTTACAGCAGTGCAGAATCCAGCAACGGCCAATCCTTCTGCGCCTGCGGTTCATCCGCCAGCAGGCGGAAGCCGGCGAACTCGAAGCCCGGCGCCACGGTGCAGCCCACCAGGGTATAGGCCCCCAGCGCGCGGGCGGCTTGCCAGGCGTGGGCGGGCACGGCGCGCTGGGGCAGGCTGTGTTCGGCCACCGGACCGAGGATTTCGCGGCGGACGTCCCGGGGAGACTCGGCGATCAGCAGCTCCAGCGGATCGCCTTCGTAGAAATGCCAGAGCTCGTCCGCGTCTACCCGGTGCCACCGGCTCACGACGCCTTCAGGCAGCAGGAACAGGATCGCCGACGACGCGGCGCGGCCACCCGGCAACCGGCTGGCCGACTCGAACACGCGCCGGTAGAAGCCGCCTTCGGGGTGCGGCTCCAGGCGCAGTTCGCGGATCAACTGCTCGGCGCGCGGGTGCATCAGGCTTTCAGCGCCGCGATGAAGCTGGCCAGCCAGGGCTCGGCATCCAATTCCGGGGTGACGGTCTCGCTGGCATCCAGGCGGTTCATCTCCACCACTTCCCGCAAGCCCAGCTCGGCGTAGAGCTCGCGGATCAGTTCGCCGCCGCCGCAGAACACGTCATAGCTGGAGTCACCCAACGCCAGCACGGCGCCGGGGCGGCCACGCCAGTTGGGCAGGCGGTCGCGCAGCTCGGCGTACAGCGGCATCAGGTTATCGGGCAGCTCGCCCATGCCGGTGGTGGCGGTAACGGTCAGCAGCGCCTCGGGATCGAAGGCGATCAGTTCATCCAGGGTCACGCGCTGCAGGTAGTGCGCATCGAGGCCGGCGGCCTTCAGCAGCTTCTCCGCATGACGAGCGACTTCTTCGGCGGTGCCGTACACCGAGCCGGACAGGATGGCGACTTTCATTGGGAACTCCGAATCTGGGGCGAAATGCCGAGCATTATGCCGCAACTGGCGGGGGCGGAAGGATGCCGTAGACTGCTTGGCGAAGGTTTCCAACAGGCTCCGAACATGATCAACGCCAAGCTGCTGCAACTGGTGATAGACGCGTCCAACGACGGCATAGTGGTGGCCGAGCAGGAAGGCGAGGACAACATCCTGATCTACGCCAATGCCGCCTTCGAGCGACTCACCGGCTATCCCCGCGACGAGATCCTCTACCAGGACTGCCGCTTCCTCCAGGGCCAGGACCGCAACCAGCTGGGCCTGGCCACGATTCGCCAGGCGATCCGCAGTCGCAAGCCCTGCCGGCAGATACTGCGCAACTACCGCAAGGACGGCAGCGCCTTCTGGAACGAGCTGTCCATCACCCCGGTGTTCAACGAGTCCGACCAGCTGACGTACTTCATCGGCATCCAGAAGGACGTCACCGAACAGGTGGAAGCCCGCCAGCGGGTGCGCGAACTGGAAGCGGAAGTGGCCGCGCTGAAGGCCGAGCTGGCGGCGCTTAGAAGCTAAGGGGCCAGGCCGTAGGAGCGAGCTCTGCTCGCGAAACCCAGTCGCGGAGCTATTCGCGAGCAGAGCTCGCTCCTACAACGTGTTCAGGTATCCAGGTGTCCGGCGAGAAACTGCCGCAGGCGCCGCTGCATCAGCCGCCCTTCACTGCCCAGGCAGGCGACGGGGCTGCCGTCCAGCTCGTCGCCCATCAGGTCGGCCGTCTCGCCGGCCAGGGCCACGGGGCAATCCAGCCCCAGGGCGAGGCGACCGAGCTGGAGACCAAGGTCGTCGGCCGGCGGATGGTTGGAGAAGAGCACCAGGGCCTGGGGCTGGACCTTGCCGCAGACCATCGCCAGCTCCGCAAGGGGCTGGCCCAGGCCGAGCACGCTGACCGCCACTTCGCTGCTGCCCAGCAACAGGCCGGCCACCAGCAGTTCCAGCTCTCGCCCGTGCCCCGGCAGGGGCGCCAGCAGCACCCGTTCCTGCTGGCCGCAGCGTGCCAATTGCAGGCGTTGCAGGGCGCGAGCGCGAAGGAAGCTGTCGAAGAACACCCATTCACTGCCACGGCCGAACTCGTCCTGGCGCAGCAGCAGTTCCCGCCAGACCGGCATCAGCACATCGGCGAACACCACGTGCAGCGGGTAGGTCGAGAACACCTGGCCGTAGACCCGCTCCAGCGCCACCTCATCCAGGGTGGAAACGGCACTGCGCACCTGGGTGCGCCATTCGCTCCACTCCGCCGTCGACGAAGCCTGGTAGACCGACGCCACCGGCGATCGCGCGGCATTGCTGCGGGCCAGCAGCTTGCCCACCTTGCTCACCGAGACGCCACGCTCGATCCAGGCGAGGATGCTGCGCACTGCCTCGACGTCGGCCAGCGAATAGAGACGGTGGCCGCTTTCGGTGCGGGTCGGCTGGATCAGGCCGTAGCGCCGCTCCCAGGCGCGCAGGGTGACCGGGTTGACGCCGGTCAGGCGAGAGACCTCCCGGATGGGGAAGAGCTCTTCCTGTTTCAGGGCGCCCGAGGCGCGGGATGCACCGGATTCGGTCATGGTGAGGACATCGTCAGGGAAGGATTCAGGCAGTTTAAACCCTGTTCCGTGGATTCCAATCGACGCCAGGCCACAGCCGGTGCGACACGACCCGCCGGTCATCGTTCGCGCTGGCGTCTTGACGAAAAAACGGAATAATCCTTGCCTGTCTTTCACCGCAGCCCATCACCCCGGCGCTGCGTGATAAGCGCCTGCCCTACCCGGGCGGGTGCCCGGTTGCAAGGAGATACACGATGTCTGCCGATCCCGTCACCCTGATGGTGGCCCGCCGCGTCCCGCGCGAGCGCTACCACGACTTCATGGCCTGGCTCCGCGAAGGCGAGCAACTGGCCGCCGACTTCCCCGGCTACCTCGGCTCGGGCGTGCTGGCACCGCCGCCGAATGATGATGAATTCCAGATGATCTTCCGCTTCGCGGACGAGCCGACCCTGGCCGCCTGGGAACATTCCGCCTCGCGCCGCGCCTGGCTCGAACGTGGCACCGGGCTGTTCGAGCAACCCCACGAACACCGTGCCCTGGGCCTGGACGCCTGGTTCGGCAAGGCCGAGCAGCGACCGCCACGCTGGAAGCAGAGCGTGGCCATCTGGCTGGCGTTCTTCCCGGTCTCCCTGGCCTTCAACCTGATGTTCGGAGGCTGGCTGGGCGACCTGCCGTTGGCGCCCCGGATTCTCCTCAGCACCCTGGTGCTGACGCCGCTGATGACCTACTGGTTCATCCCCCTCTCCACCCGCCTGCTGGCACCCTGGCTGCAGGGCGGCCGCACGGCCATGGCACGCCACGGAGCAGCGGTGCAGCCGCGCTGAGGCCATTTGTACATCCCCCACCCCTGGTATAACGTGGTGCAGATTCGGCCTGCACCACAGGCTGGCCCCCGCCTTCCGAACCTCGGACTTCGACGCGTCAATGAGCCGACCCGCTGCCCCTATCCTGATCACCGGCGCCAGCCAGCGCGTCGGCCTCTACTGCGCCGAACGCCTGCTGGACGATGGCCAGCCGGTGATCGTCAGCTACCGCACCGAACGCGACAGCGTGCAGCACCTGCGCGAGCGCGGCGCCCTGGCACTGCAGGGGGACTTTTCCAGCGAAGCCGGCATCCTCGCCTTCATCGCTGAACTCAAGGGCTGCACCGACAGCCTGCGCGCCATCGTCCACAACGCCTCGGACTGGCTGACGGAAAGTCCCGGCCAGGAAGCGGACGCCTTCCAGCGCATGTTCAGCGTGCACATGCTGGCGCCCTACCTGATCAACCTGCATTGCGAGGAACTGCTGCGTCGCAGTACGCCGGCGGACATCATCCACCTCAGCGACGACGTGGCGCGCCGGGGCAGCGAGAAGCGCATCGCCTACTGCGCCAGCAAGGCCGGGCTGGACAACCTGACCCTGTCCTTCGCCACGCGCTTCGCCCCGCACATCAAGGTCAACGGCATCGCCCCGGCGCTGGTGATGTTCAACCAGGGCGACGATGACGCGTATCGCCAGAAGACCCTGGCCAAGTCCGCGCTGGGGATCGAACCCGGCCCGCAGGTGGTCTACCAAAGCATTCGCTATCTCCTGGACAATCCCTACGTCACCGGAACGACGCTCACCCTGAACGGCGGCCGCCACCTCAAATGACGCGGCCGCGAGGACTGCCATCATGAGCGAAGAGCTGAACCGGCATTACCGGGAGATCCTCCTGGGCCTGGGGGAGGACCCGGACCGCGAAGGGCTGCGCGACACCCCCATGCGGGCCGCCAAGGCGATGCGCTACCTCTGCCACGGCTATCAGCAGAACCTGGAGGAAATCGTAAACGGCGCCCTGTTCTTCTCGGACAATGACGAAATGATCACGGTGAAGGACATCGAGCTCTATTCCCTCTGCGAGCACCACCTGCTGCCCTTCATCGGCAAGGCCCATGTAGCGTACATTCCCACGGGCAAGGTGCTGGGGCTGTCGAAGATCGCGCGCATCGTCGACATGTTCGCGCGGCGGCTGCAGATCCAGGAGAACCTCACCCGCGAGATCGCCGAAGCGGTGGAGAAAGTGACCGACGCCGCTGGGGTGGCGGTGGTGATCGAGGCCCAGCACATGTGCATGATGATGCGCGGTGTGGAGAAGCAGAACTCGGTGATGAGCACCTCAGTGATGCTGGGGTCCTTCCGGGAGTCCCAGAACACCCGCCACGAATTTCTGAAATTGATCGGACGGAGCAACTAGAGAATGCCGAGACTGGAGCCCGGAATGGCGCGAATCCGCGTCAAGGACCTGCGCCTGCGCACCTACATCGGAATCAAGGAAGAGGAAATCCTCAACAAGCAGGATGTGCTGATCAACCTCACCATCCTCTACCCGGCAGATGAGGCGGTGCGCGACAACGACATCGAGCACGCGCTGAACTACCGCACCATCACCAAGGCCATCATCCGCCACGTCGAAGAAAACCGCTTCGCCCTGCTGGAGCGCCTGACCCAGGAAATCCTCGACCTGGTGATGGCCAATCCCAGCGTGCGTTACGCCGAGGTGGAAGTGGACAAGCCTCACGCGCTGCGCTTCGCCGAGTCGGTGTCGATCACGCTGGCCAGTCATCGCTGAACAGATTGTCGGGGCCACGGAGGGCTCCTATCATCCCCGCCAATTCCTCCCGCAAGCCCCTGGAGAATCCTGCCATGACCGAGCAAGAACGCCTTGAACTCGAGGCCGCAGCCTTTCGCAGTCTGGTGCAACACCTGCGCAGTCGCCCCGACGTGCAGAACATCGACCTGATGAACCTCGCCGGCTTCTGCCGCAACTGCCTGTCGAAGTGGTACAAGGCCGCCGCCGACGACCTGGGCCTGGACGTAACCCCGGATCAGGCCCGCGAAGAGATCTACGGCATGCCCTACGCCGACTGGAAAGCCAAGTACCAGAAAGAAGCCAGCGCCGAGCAACAAGCGGCCTTCAACAAAGCGAACAAAGAATGAGCAACCTGAACGACTTCCGCGCCCGCCTGCACAGCGACCAGTACCTGTTTGCCGAAACCCTGGCCTTCATCGCCGACGGCTACGACTACCAGCAGAGTGCCTTCATCAACGGCTCTGTGGAGAACGCCGCCGGGCAGAACGAAGGTTCCTGCAAGACCCTCGGCCTGGCCCTGCTGGAAGGCTTCAGCCTGGAAGAAACCCTGCTGGCCTTCGGCGAGCACTACCGCTCGGTGCTGGCCACCCCGGACGGCACTGACCACGGCAATATCCGCGCCCTGATGGCCACCGGCCTCGCGGGTGTGCGCTTCGAGCGCCAGCCCCTCAGCCGCAAGGCCTGATCCCGCCCCGCCGCCCCGTCCGGGGCGGTCTTCTTACGCTTTGGCTTCGGCTTTCTGTCAGCAATGGCTGACATCAACTTTCCACCCCAGTGCGTAGGATTCTCATCCGTAGTGTCGGACGACTTCTCCCATCCCGGAGCGCACGGATGCAGCAGACTCTCGTATGGAAGCCACTGACCACGCCCGGCGTGGAAAGCCTTCGGCTGTCCATGGATGAACAGGGCATCCATGCCAGCAGCCACCTGATCCAGAACCGCAGCGGCCAGAGCATCGCCGCCACCTACGTGCTGGACAGCGATCCGCGCTGGCGCTTCCGCCATCTCTGGCTGAAGGTGGAAAACCACGGTCAAAGCAGCCTGCGCCTTGACCGCGATATCCGTGGCCGCTGGCTGCTGAACGGCCAGCACCGCCGCGATCTGGACTCGTGCCAGCTGGTGATGCTCTCCGGCACCCCCTTCACCCACACACCTGCTCTGCAGCGCTGCGCCCTGGAAACCGGCCAGAGCGAGCAACTCCAGGTTGCCTATATCGACCTGCCAAGCCTGCGGGTGGAAGCGCGCCAGCTGCGCTACCACTGCCTGCGCCAGCAGGCCCAGCAGACCCTCTATCGTTGCGAAACGGAGGGTCGCAGGCCAATGGAACTCATGGTGGACCGCCAGTCGGTGCTGCTGGAGGCCCAGGGCCTGTACCAGCTCATGAGCGCGCGCACCCTGTCGCTGAATACCTGGGTCTGAGCGCAAAAGAAAAAGCCCCGCATTCGCGGGGCTTTTCATCATCAGGCGTTCTTACTGCGCGTCGAGGTAACGCTCGACGTCCAGGGCCGCCATGCAACCGGCGCCGGCCGAGGTGATGGCCTGGCGATAGACATGGTCGGCCACGTCACCGGCGGCGAACACGCCGGGGATGTTGGTAGCGGTGGCGTTGCCGTCGCGACCGCCGTTGACCACCAGGTAGCCATCCTTGAGGGACAGCTGGCCCTCGAACAGCGAGGTGTTCGGGGTGTGGCCGATGGCGACGAACAGGCCGTCCACCTTCAGCTCGTCGCTGCCGCCGTCATTGCGCTTCAGGCGCACGCCGGTGACGCCCATGTCGTCGCCCAGCACTTCATCCACTGCGGCGTTCAGCTTGAGCACGATCTTGCCTTCGGCAACCCGCGCCATCAGCTTGTCCTGGAGGATCTTCTCGGCGCGGAAGGTCTCGCGGCGATGCACCAGGGTCACTTTGCTGGCGATGTTGGCCAGGTACAGCGCCTCTTCCACGGCGGTATTGCCGCCACCCACCACCGCCACTTCGCGGTTGCGGTAGAAGAAACCGTCGCACGTGGCGCAGGCGGACACGCCCTTGCCCATGAACGCCTCTTCCGAAGGCAGGCCCAGGTAACGGGCGCTGGCGCCGGTGGCGATGATCAGTGCGTCGCAGGTGTAGGTGCCGCTGTCACCCACCAGGGTGAACGGCTTGCCCGCCAGGTCCACGGCATTGATGTGGTCGAAGACGATTTCGGTCTCGAAGCGCTCGGCGTGCTCCTGCATGCGCTGCATCAGGGCCGGGCCGGTGAGGCCATGGGGGTCGCCCGGCCAGTTGTCGACTTCAGTGGTGGTGGTCAGCTGGCCGCCTGCCTGCATGCCGGTGATCAGCAGCGGCTTGAGGTTGGCGCGGGCAGCGTAGACAGCCGCGGAGTAACCGGCAGGGCCGGAACCGAGGATGATGACCCGCGAATGACGTGCTACGGACATGACTGACTCCTGCCCTGTGGGCAATAAAAAGGAGCCACTGCTGCACTTGGGGAAGGCTTGGGATGCAGTGGCTCCATTGAACGGGGTCTGGCCGTTTCCAGTTGGCCAGCAATGGTCGCAAGGTTACCGACCGCCCCTCGATAGCGGAAATACCCCCTCTCAATCCCACCCATAGGAAGCGCCTATTGGCCCGCGGCGAAATTGTTCCTGCCCGTTTCCGAACTATCCTCGATGCCGTCAAAGCCGGTAAGGTCGGCGCGTTTGCAACCTTGGGGGACCCAACATGCCCACACCCGCTCTTTCCGGGCCGCAATACCTCGGCGAAGGACTCAAGCTGGTCCTGAGCCCCGCCCTGCGCGCGTTCGTCCTGCTGCCGCTGACCGTCAACCTGCTGCTGTTCACCGCCCTGATCGGCTTCGCGACGCAGGAATTCAGCGGTTGGGTGGATGCCTTCATGCCCAGCCTCCCCGACTGGCTGAGCTTCCTCCAATACCTGCTCTGGCCGCTGTTCGTGCTGCTGGTGCTGGTGCTGGTGTTCTTCAGTTTCACCATGCTGGCCAACATCATCGCCGCGCCCTTCAATGGTTTCCTCGCGGAAAAGGTCGAAGTGGTGTTACGCGGCCAGGACGACTTCCCGGCCTTCAGCTGGGCCGAACTGATGGCGATGATCCCGCGCACCCTCGGCCGCGAGCTGCGCAAGCTGGCCTACTTCGTGCCACGCGCCGGTGCGCTGCTGATCCTCTCCTTCATCCCCGGCATCAACCTGCTGGCCACGCCCCTGTGGATCATCTTCGGTATCTGGATGATGGCGGTGCAGTACATCGACTACCCGGCGGACAACCACAAGCTGGGCTGGAACGAGATGCTCGCCTGGCTGCGGGAGAAGCGCTGGCAGAGCCTGGGTTTTGGCGGCATCACCTACCTGGCGCTGATGATTCCCTTCGTGAACATCCTGATGATGCCCGCCGCCGTGGCTGGCGCGACCCTGTTCTGGGTGCGCGAGGGTGGCGACAAGGCGCTGGTGAAGTAAGGCAGCGGCTCGATCACCGCAAGTCGCGGCAGGGCACCCCGTGTAACCCGTGGGGCACCCTGCCGGGGATGGGGCTATGAGCTCCGTTCGGGGGTGCAGGAAAGCCTGGCACTCGTGCTCCGGCCGATTGGCCGGCTGTCGACGATAACCAGTGCGCTGGTGCCCGGCTCGAGCAGCACTCGCTTGCCCGCCGGGCGCATGGCGTCGGCCACGCCCGGTTCGACCCGACACTGGGCAACCTGCGCACCGTGGTTGGTGAGCCTGAGGACCTGGCTGGCGCCCCGGCTGATGGCAGAAGAATCGACGGTATGGATCAACGGCGCACTCAGCGCCAGGTCGATATCGAGTCCGTTCAGTTCAGCCGCCATCCTGGCGTCGGCGAATGCCGTCAGCGGCAGGCATGCCGCGAATCCGCTTATGAGGAGCAGTTTGTTCATCTCGAACCTCCGGGAGATTCAGAGTGAGCCTCTACCTGGTTGTAGAGGCGGGCACCCAGCCCCGGACGGGAACAGTCCGTCGGCTGGATCGATCCGCTGCCGGTGAGGGTCCGGCGCAGATGCATTGCCCATCACGTCAGGAGGGACGTGGTCACTGCCGGGCCATCCGCTGGCCTATGCCTGGAGGCAAAGGATTGCGCGGCCCCGCCGGCATGAGGGACGTGCCCTATCAAGTCTAGGAGGGTCCCGCGAAGCACCCGGCAGCGGGCGACAGGCGTCCCCCCCTGGACGGGTCCTACCGCCCTGTGGACCGCGCCCCGGAGGCTACGTCATTCAGCGGTCATCCAGCTGTCATACGGGCTACATCGCCAGTACCGACACTGACGCCATGACCATAGCGCCCCTGTACATCTCGCTGATCAGCGAAACCTTCCTGCCCGAAGTCAATGGCGTGGCCAATACCCTTGGCCGCCTGTGCGACGGCCTGCGCGCCGCCGGGCACCGTCTTCAACTGGTGCGCCCGCGCCAGTCCTGCGACAACGGCCGCCGCAGCGACGACGACCTCTTGCTGATCCGCGGCTGGCCGCTGCCCGGCTACCCCGGCCTGCAGTGGGGCCAGTCCTGCCTGCACAAGCTGTTGCGCCGCTGGCGCCAGCGCAAGCCGGACGTGCTCTACATCGCGACTGAAGGCCCGCTGGGTCTGTCCGCCCTGCGCGCCGCACGGCGCCTGGGTATTCCGGTGGTGAGCGGCTTCCACACCAACTTCCAGCAGTACACCGGGCATTACGGCGCCGGCCTGCTGACCCGGGTGCTGACCAACTACCTGCGCTGGTTCCACAACGCCACGCGGCTGACCCTGGTTCCCAGCATCAGCCAGTTGCAGGACCTCACCCGGCGCGGCTTCGAGCGTCTGCAGTTGCTGTCACGGGGCGTCGACGGCCAATTGTTCAACCCGGCCCGCCGCTGCCCGGAACTGCGCGCGCAGTGGGGCCTGGGGGAGGCGGACATCGCGGTGATCCATGTCGGCCGCCTGGCCGTGGAGAAAAACCTCGGCCTCCTGGGCGAAACCTTCCAGCACCTTCAGCAGCGTTATCCACAGCTGCGCCTGAAGCTGGTGGTGGTAGGCGACGGCCCTCAGCGCGCACCGCTCCAGCGTGCCCTGCCGGACGCCATCTTCTGCGGCGTGCAGCGGGGCGATGATCTGGCGCGGCACTACGCCTCGGGAGACCTGTTCCTCTTCCCCAGCCTGTCAGAAACCTTCGGCAACGTGGTGCTCGAAGCCCTGGCTTCCGGGCTTGCCGTGGTGGCCTTCGATCAGGCCGCAGCAGCCCAGCACATTCGCCACGGCCACAACGGCGCCCTGGCCCTGCCCGATGAGCCGTCCAGCTTCACCGAAGCCGCCACCTGGCTGCTTGAGGACCCGGAAGTCCTGCGTCGCGTGCGCCTGAATGCGCGTATGCACGCCGGTCGCCAGGGCTGGGAAGCCATCGTCCAGCAGTTCGAGCAGTACCTGGTGCATGCCCGCCGGCCGGAGCTGGAAGCGCCCGCGGGTGGACTGCCACCTCACGCCTAGGAGAAGCCTACAGGCGGCGCGGCAAAGGCCAGGCTCAAGGCGCCCGGCCCCAGGTTGATCGCGCCGGTGGGGCTGAGCATGGCCAGATGCAGGGTCACGCCCCGTTCCCCGCAAGCCGCCTCCAGCTCGGCAAAGCCCGGCAGGTCCCGCACCTGCGACAGTTCGCCCGCGAAACTCATGCACAGCTGCGGCGCCAGCAGATCACCCGCCAGCACCCGCGCCCGGGCATGGGCCAGCAGCTTTTCCGCCGCCTTGTCGAAGCTGGGTGCCAGGGACACGGGCTTGTCTTCGCCCTGCTGCACGCTGATGACCGGTTTCACGTCCAACAGCGAACCCAGCCCGAGGGCCGCGCCGCGCAGATGATCGATCAGTCCGCCCCGCTCGCCCTTGCGGAAACCGCGCCGGCGAAGGTGGCCGAGGTCATCGGGAACCAGGAAGGTACACACCTGCCCGGACAGTTGCTCCAGCCTCGCCCGCAGACTGTTGGGATGGGCGCCGTCGCCGATCAGCCGGATCGCCTCGGCCGCCAGCACGGCGGTGCCGGCGAAGATGTTGCCGCCATCCAGCACCCGCATCGCGAAATGCCCCGCCACGCCTGCCGCCGCGCGCCGCTCGCGGTAACGCTGGAGCAGGCCGAAGGACGCCTGGGTGGCATGCTCGAAGATCAGGCTGCGCTGGGCCGAAAGGGTCAAGCAGAGGACCTGGTCGAAGCGGGTCACCAAGGTTTCCAGGAACCACTCCTGCATCTCCGCCACCTGCAGGGGCTCGCTGCGGTCCTCGCTACCGACCTTGGGCAACAGGTCACGGTAGAAGGCCTGAGTGGCCTGGGGCACACGACGGTCCATCAGCGACTGCCCGGCCAGGTGGATGCGGATGGGCAGCACCGGAATGCGGTGCTTCTGGAGGAAGTCCTGGGGCAGGTCACAGGTGGCGTCCACGACCAGGCCAATGCGCATGGGGTACTCCTTCGGCCGGTGACCGGCGCTTGTTGTGATGCGCGCACAGTGCCGGGAGGAGTGGATGGTGTCAGCCCAACTGATTGAGGGTTTGAGGGGGAAAGTCTAAGCGGTGAGGGCAGGTAGGACTGGCTGGGAACCGATCTTGCCGCAAAAAAAGCCCCGCATCAGCGGGGCTTCCTTCGGGCCTCTTACACCAGGCTGCCCAGCGCATCCCGGCTGAACGGCAGGATGTCGTCCATCCGGCCTTCACGCACTTTCACGGCCCAGTCCGGGTCCACCAGCAGGGCGCGACCCACGGCTACCAGGTCGAACTCTTCCTTGTTCAGGCGTTCCAGCAGGCCTTCGATATTGGCCGGCTGGGCGACCTTGTCGGTCTTGACCATGAACTGCAGGAACTCGCCATCCAGGCCGACACTGCCGACGGTGATGGTGGGCTTGCCGGTGAGCTGGCGGGTCCAGCCGGCGAGGTTGAGGTCGGAGCCTTCGAACTCCGGCTCCCAGAAGCGGCGGGTGGAGCAGTGGAAGATATCCACACCGGCCTCGGACAGCGGTTTGAGGAAGTCACCCAGGGCTTCGGCGGTGGTCACCAGGCGCGCGGTGTAGTCCTGCTGCTTCCACTGGGAGTAGCGGAAGATGATCGGGAAGTCCGGGCCGACGGCGGCGCGGATGGCCTGGATCACTTCGATGGCGAAGCGCGAGCGGTTGGCCAGGCTGCCGCCGTATTCGTCGGTGCGCTGGTTGGTGCCTTCCCAGAAGAACTGGTCGATCAGGTAACCGTGGGCGCCGTGGATTTCCACGCCGTCCATGCCGATGGCCTTGGCGTCGCGGGCGGCCTGGGCGTAGGCGGCGACCACTTCCTGGATGTCCTCGCGGGTCATGCCGTGGACCACCACCTGGCCGTCCTTCACCTTCTCCGTCGGGCCGTAGCCGGGAACGCTGGCATCCGGCTCGGTGCCCAGGCGGCGCACGTTACCCACGTGCCAGAGTTGCGGGACGATGCGGCCACCTTCGGCATGCACGGCGTCCACCACGTCTTTCCAGCCGGCCAGAGCATCTTCGCCGAAGAAGCGCGGCACATGGGGATAACCGTTGGCAGCCTTGTGACCGATGGTGGTGCCCTCGGTGATGATCAGGCCCACGCCGGCGGCGGCGCGGCGACGGTAGTACTCCACCACCTTGGCGTTGGGCACGCCGCCCGGAGAGAAGGAGCGGGTCATGGGCGCCATCACCACACGGGTGGGCAGCTCCAGGGCGCCGAGGCGGAAGGGTTCGAACAGGGCTTGTACGGGAGCGGACATGGGTTCTCCTGTGGCCGGCGATATGACCGGTAGTCTCGGTTTCAAGGCATTGAAAATCACGCCCGGAGCAGCAGCTCCAGACGGTCTACGAATGCAGTCATGGGTGCCGTCCCGCCGCCCACCTTCAGGCGGGTCAGCACGCCCTGCCAGGCGTTGGCGATAAAGGCGGCAAGGTTGGCGCAGTCTTCATCGGCCGGCAGTTCACCAACGGCCACGGCTTCTTCCAGGCAGCCCTGGAGAATATCCACCGAGCCCTGGAGGATGCTGTCCACCTGCTCGCCAATGGCGGGCGAAAGCTCGGCCATCTCGTAGCCGAGGCTGCCGATGAAACAGTGGTGCTCGGGCTTTTCGCGGCTGGCAAAGTGCGCCAGCAGGTCGCGGTAGTACGCGAGTATGCGCTGGCAGGGGCTCAGCGCCCGGTTGGCCAGAGCCTGTGCATAACGCTCCAGGCGCGGCTGGTACAGGTACTCCAGGGCCTGCAAGGCGAAGTCTTCCTTGCTGGCGAAGTAGTGATAGAAGGAGCCCTTGGGAATGCCCGCGGCCTGGACGATCTCCTGCACGCCGGTTCCGTGGTAGCCACGGCGAGTCATCACCTGGGAGCCCTTGGCGAGGATGAGGTCGCGCTTGTCGAGTCGGATGCTGTTCATGGCGGCGAGCATATGACCGGTCGTCTCGCCCTGCCCAGCACTATTGATCAGCGTGATTGGATGGCCAAAGGCCGGAAGGATGGAGGAAGGGAAGTGAGCGCGGGGCGAATCCGTCCGCCCCGGTCGTCATGAGTGGAGGTGGATCAGGCCAGGGCCTTTTCGACAGCCTGGATCAGCGTGGGATCTTCAGGCGCGGTGCGCGGCGAGAAGCGCGCCAGCACGCGGCCGTCCTTGCCAACGAGGAACTTCTCGAAGTTCCAGGTGATGTCGCCGGGGAACTCGGCACCCTCGCCCGCCAGCAGGCGGTACAGCGGATGGCGCGCCGAGCCGTTGACCTCGATCTTGCTGCCCAGGGGGAAGGTCACGCCATAGTTGAGGCTGCAGAACTCGCGGATCTCCTCCTCGCTGCCCGGTTCCTGGGCGGCGAACTGGTTGCACGGCAGGCCCAGTACGGTGAAGCCCTTGTCGCGGTATTGCTGGTAGAGCTTTTCCAGCCCGGCGTACTGCGGGGTCAGGCCGCACTTGGAGGCGACATTCACCACCAGAACCACCTGGCCCTTGTAGGGCGCCAACGGCAGATCCTGACCGTTGAGCGCACGCAGTTTTAGGTCGTGAAACACACTCATGACTGACTCCTCGAAAATCTCAGGGATTTCACAGCAGACAAAAAAGGCGCCCCGGGGCGCCTTTTCCGTTTTTTCAGCTTAGCAGCCGGGCCGCGGTTTGCCGGGTCGGCAGTCGCGGACGGCCGGTCAGTGGTGGTGACCGCCTTCACCGTGAATGTGGCCGTGGGCGATCTCTTCGTCGCTGGCGTCACGCACGGTGACGACCTTGACCTTGAAGTTCAGGCGCTGGCCAGCCAGCGGGTGGTTGCCGTCAACGGTCACGTCGTCGCCGTCGATGTCGCGGATGGTGACGATCTGCATGCTGCCGTCCGGGCCGGAAGCGTGGAACTGCATGCCGACTTCCAGCTGATCCACGCCTTCGAACATGGCGCGGTCCAGGGTGGCGACCAGCTCGGCGCTGTACTCGCCGTAGGCGTCTTCCGGCTCGATGGCAACGCTCAGCTCGTCGCCGGCCTGCTTGCCTTCGAGGGCGCGCTCCAGGCCGATGATGATGTTGCCGGCGCCGTGCAGGTAGACCAGCGGAGCACCGCCGGCGGAACTGTCGATCACCTCACCGGCGTCGTTGGTAAGGGTATAGTCGATGGACACGGCCTTGTTGGCGGCGATCAGCATGGTGCGAGACCTTCTGGAATGAATGATGAACGAGCGATTTTAACCGCGCAGGCAGTCGATTGCGACCAAAACACTGACGGGCGGCCGCGATTGGTCGGCTTTAGGCAGGATGACGACGGTCACTGGGTGGCGGTGCTTTCCTGCGGCCATACTCAGCATCTGCGGCACCAGCCGCCGTGGCAATCGCGGGCCTGGGTACTCGACCCCGCCCAGCGCGCTGCCCAGTTGGGTCGCCTCTTCCCCTGCGGCTGGTGTGCCCAGGGCCTGGCGCCCGAGCCCCCCGATGAAACTGATGCCGGCGCGCAAGACGTCGCCGACTGAATCGGGCTGAACTTCCCCGCCAAGATCGGCGAGAATTCAGCCTTCGATCCTCCGGCCCTGCCCGCCTGAACCGCCTTTGCCAAGGAGCCCCATGCACTGCTTTTTCATCGCCCCGACCGGCTTCGGCGTCGGCCTCACTTCCACCAGCCTGGGCCTGGTGCGCGCCCTTGAACTGGCCGGCCTGCAGGTCGGTTTCCTCAAGCCCGTGGCCCAACCCCACCCCGGCGATCTCGGCCCTGAGCGCTCCACCGAACTGGTGGCCCGCACCCACGGCCTGAAACCGCCCATGCCACTGGCCCAGTCCCACGTGGAACGGATGCTCGCCGACGGCCAGTTGGACGAGCTGCTGGAGGAGATCACCGGTCTCTTCCACCACGCCGCCCAAGGCAAGGACGTGGTGATTGTCGAAGGCATGGTCCCCACCCGCCACGCCAGCTATGCCGCGCGGATCAACTTCCATCTGGCCAAGAGCCTCGACGCCGACGTGATCCTGGTCTCGGCGCCGGAGGACGAGAGCCTGTCCGAGCTGTCCGACCGCCTGGAAATCCAGGCCCAGCAGTTCGGTGGCCCCCGCGATCCCAAGGTGCTCGGGGTGATCCTCAACAAGGTGCGCGACGACGATTTCGTCCGCCGCCTCAAGGAACAATCGCCACTGCTGCGGGGCAATGATTTCCGCGTGCTCGGCAGCGTGCCCTGGCTGGACGAGCTGAACGCGCCGCGTACCCGTGACGTGGCCGACCTGCTGCAGGCCCAGGTGATCAACGCCGGCGACTACGACCAGCGCCGCGTGCAGAAGATCGTGGTCTGCGCGCGCACCGTGCCCAACACCGTGCAGCAGCTGAAACCCGGCGTGCTGGTGGTGACCCCGGGCGACCGTGACGACATCATCCTCGCCGCCAGCCTGGCCTCCATGAACGGCGTGCCCCTGGCGGGCCTGCTGCTGTCCAGCGACATCCAGCCCGACCCGCGCACCCTGGAACTCTGCCGCGGTGCCTTGCAGGGCGGCCTGCCGGTGCTGGGGGTGGCCACCGGCACCTACGACACCGCCACCAACCTGAACCGGATGAACAAGGAAATCCCGGTGGACGACCGCGAGCGCGCGGAGAAGGTCACCGAGTTCGTCGCCCGCAATCTCGACCTCGACTGGCTGCGCGCCCGTTGCGGCGCCCCCAGCGCCACCCAGCGCCTGTCGCCGCCGGCCTTCCGTCACCGCCTGATCCAGCAGGCTCAGCAGGCCGGCAAGCGTATCGTCCTGCCCGAAGGCGGCGAGCCGCGCACCCTTCAGGCCGCAGCTGCCTGCCAGGCCCGAGGTATCGCCCATTGCGTGTTGCTGGCCAAGCCGGATGAGGTGCACGCCATGGCCCGCGCCCAGGGCATCGAGCTGCCCGAGGGCCTGGAAATCCTCGACCCGGACCTGATTCGCGAGCGCTATGTGCAGCCCATGGTCGAACTGCGCCAGAGCAAGAGCCTGAACGCCCCCATGGCCACCGCCCAGTTGGAGGACAACGTGGTGCTGGGGACCATGATGCTGGCCCTGGATGAAGTGGACGGCCTGGTTTCCGGCGCCATCCACACCACCGCCAACACCATTCGCCCGGCCCTGCAGCTGATCAAATCGGCCCCCGGCTATCGCATCGCCTCCTCGGTCTACCTGATGCTCATGCCCGAGCAGGTGGTGGTCTATGGCGACTGCGCGGTGAACCCCAATCCCGATGCCAGCGACCTGGCGGAAATCGCCCTGCAGAGCGCCGACTCCGCTGAGGCCCTGGGGATCGTCCCGCACGTGGCGCTGATCAGCGATTCGGGCAGTGCCGAGGAACAGGCCAAGGTCCAGGAAGCCATCCGCCTGGTGCGCGCCGCCCGCCCCGATCTGCCCGTCGACGGCCCCCTGCCCTATTCCGGCGTTGCCCGGGACGGTCGCACCACGGTGATCGTGTTCCCCGACCTCGCCACCGGCGATGCGGCCTACAAGGACGCCCAGCAGGACAGCTATGTGGTCAGCGGCGGCCTGATGCTGCAGGGCCTGCGCAAGCCGGTGAATGACCTGCCGCGTAACGTCCTGGTGGACGACATCATCCACACCATCGCCCTGACGGCGATCCAGGCGGCGTGCGGCAACGAGGGCTGACCTGCCTGCCTTCTGTGGGGGCGAATAGATTCGCCCCCACAATGGAGCCCCGGCCCCTGCGCCAACGAGCCACCCTGACCACCCGGTCACCCTTCTCGCTTGCAGTCCAGTGAACAACCGTTAACCTTGCCACCATTCTGCCCGTAGCCAGGGAACGCAGCGGGCCCGATCCATAACGAGGTGGCCATGACCACCCCACGGTGAGGCTCCATCCCTTCCATGCTCAGCTTTATTCCCGCCCCCCTGCGTGGCGTCCTGGCGGCGCTGCTGCTGGCCCTCAACACCCTGTTCTGGTGCATCCCGCTGTTCGCGATCACCCTGCTGAAGGTGCTGCTGCCGTTCCGTGCCACCAAGGGCTTGCTGAACTGGGCTCCGGCCGCGATCGCCGAAGGCTGGATCGGCTGCAACAAGCGGTGGATGCGCCTGGTGCGCGACACCCGGTGGGACGTGCAAGGCCTGGAGGGGCTGGACTACCAGCACAGCTACCTGGTCACCAGCAACCACCAGAGCTGGGTGGACATCCTGGTGCTGCAATTCCTGCTCAATCGCCGTACCCGCCTGCTGCGCTTCTTCCTCAAGCAGGAGCTGATCTGGGTTCCGGTGATCGGCCTGTGCTGGTGGGCGCTGGATTTCCCCTTCATGAAGCGCTACTCCAAGGCCTACCTCGCCAAGTACCCGGAGAAGAAAGGCAAGGACCTGGAAACCACCCGTCGCACCTGCGCCAAGTTCCGCGACAACCCAGTGGGCATCTTCAACTTCCTCGAAGGCACCCGTTTCACCCGCGCCAAGCATGACCAACAGGGGTCGCCCTTCCAGCACCTGCTCAAGCCCAAGGCCGGCGGCATCGCCTTCGTGCTGGACGCCATGGGCGAACAGCTGGATTCGCTGGTCAACGTCACCATCCACTATCCCGACGGCAACCCCAGCTTCTGGGCCCTGCTGTCCGGCCAACTGCGTCAGGTGGTGGTGCGTATCGAGAAGCTGGAGATCCCCCAGGAGTTCGTCGGCCGCAACTACGACCAAGAGGAGCAGTACCGCCTGGCGTTCCAGCAGTGGGTGAATCGTCTGTGGGAAGCCAAGGACACGCAGCTGGCGCAGCTGCACCAGCAGTTCCCGCCGGCCTGAGCCGGACAATGAAAAGCCCGCCGATCGGCGGGCTTTTTCTTTTGGGTTTCTAGGCCGTCTGTAGCACCTCATCCACCTGGAGCAGCGGCGCCAGGTTGGTGTAGTTGGGGATATCGGCGCTGATCTCATCGCCGTTGAGTTCCAGCGTGCTGCGCAGTTCCTCCACCGACAGCACCCATAGGTTGGCCATGCAAATGAAGGGCGCCACTGCGCCATCGGCCGCGGCCAGGCCCTTGCGCACTTCAACTTTCACCAGGTTTTCGCCGATCAGGCGGGTCAGGAGTGGAATGTGCTCCTCGCAGTAGTAGGTGAAATCGAACTTGGCGCCCGGCGCGTTGGGATACGCCACAACAAAGCAGTACATGAAACCTCCTTATCGCGATGTGCCGGGGGCGTTGTCCCGGATGCCCCGACAGGTGAAGTGTAGGCCTGGAGATCGGGGTGTGCGTGATGGCAACCCGCCCCCTGAGCGCCTGTCCGGCCTGGCTGGGGCCCCTCTCCTGGTCAGGGGGAGGGGCTGGGATCGAGGACTTCCTTGACGCTTTGCAGCGCGTTCCAGTCCACCACCCGCGAAAAGGCCTCGGCCTTGGCCACGGGCAGCCCTGGGGATACCAGGAAGCCCTGCATGTAGCTGCAGCCGTGCTCCAGCAGCCAGTCCCGCTGGGCCAGGGTTTCCACCCCTTCGGCGATGACTTCCAGGCCCAGGTGACGGCTGAGGTCGATGATGGTGCTGACCACCGCGGCGTCGCGCCGCGACTCCAGCATGTTGGCGATGAACAGGCGGTCGATCTTCAGGGTGTCCAGCTCGAAATGGCGCAGGTAGGCGAGGGACGAATAACCGGTGCCGAAATCGTCGATGGCGATTCGCACGCCCAACTCGCGCAGTTGCCTGAGCTGTTCGCGGGTCAGCTCCAGGTCCTGCATCAGGGCGCTTTCCGTGACCTCCACCTCCAGCTGCTCGGGCCGCATGCTGAAATCCCCCAGCACCCGGCGCAGGTCGTCCACCAACTGCGGCATGCTGAACTGCACCGGGCTGACGTTGAGGCTGACGATCAGGTTATCGCCGAAGGCCGGGCGCCAGGTGCTGCACTGCCTGGCCCCCTCCCGCAGCACCCAGTCGCCCAGGCGGTTGATCAGGCGGGTCTCCTCCAGCAATGGAATGAAGACGTTGGGCGCCACGGTGCCGGCAACCCGGTGCTCCCAGCGCAGCAAGGCCTCGAAGCCACGCAGGCGGCCGGTTTCCATGTGGACCTGGGGCTGGTAGACCAGGTGGAAGTCGTTCTGCTCGATGGCGTTGCGCAGGCTTTCTTCCAGCATCAGCCGGGAACGGGCGCGACCGTTCATTTCCGGCGAGTAGAAGCGGTACTGCTGGCGGCCGGCGCGCTTGGCCTCGTACATGGCGATGTCCGCCGCCCGCAGCAGGCCGTCGACGCTCTGCCCGCACTCGGGGAAGCAGGCGATGCCGACGCTGGCGCCGAGGGTGACGTCGATCCCCTCGATGCGATGACGCACCGAAACCAGCTCGATCAGCTTTTCCGCTACCCGCGCCGCGTCCTCCGGATGATCAAGCGTATCCAGCAGCGCGGTGAACTCATCGCCGCCCATGCGCGCGAGGATGTCGTACGGGCGCAGGCAGTTCTTCAGTTGCTCCGCCACCCGCCGCAGCACGCGGTCGCCTGCCTCATGACCGAGGGAATCGTTGATCAGCTTGAAACCGTCCAGGTCCAGGTAAAGCACCGCCATGCGCTTGCCGTTGCGCTCGATGCGCGCCAGGGAGGCCTCCAGGGCCTGGTGGAAACCCCGGCGATTGAGCAGCCCGGTCAGTGCGTCCGTGATGGCCTGGGACTCGAGCTGCGCATGGAGCTGGCGCACCACCGACATGTCCAGGGCGATGACCACCATGGAGCGCTGCAGGCGCGGCAGCGGCGAGGACGACAGCGCCACCGGCAGGCGCTCGCCGCTCATGGTCTTGAGGCTGGCGTCGTGGAGACGGTAGGTCTCGTTCTGCCGCCAGTGGCGGTAGAAATCCGACAGCTTCCACTCGCCACTCATCTCCGGGTGGGCGATCAGGCTCAGCAATGGTTTTCCCAGCAGGTCATCCACCGAGCCCAGGAGCATCTGCGCCATGGCCGGGTTGGCGAAGCTGATGATGCCGTCCTCGCCCACCACCAGGATGCCCTCGGCGGCGTTCTCCAGTACCGAGGCATTGAAGGCGCGGGCGCTGTCCAGTTGCTGGCTGAGCTGCAACAGGTCACGGCGGTTGCGTTCGTGGGACAGCAGGGACTGGATCTTGTGACGCAGCACCTGGGGGTCGAAGGGTTTGAGGATGAAGTCCACCGCACCGGAAGAGTAACCGTGCAGCACAGCGTCCTGGGTGTGGGCGATGGCGGAGATGAAGATGATCGGCGTGTAGCGGGTCAGCGGGCTGCTGCGCATCAGCCGGGCCACCTCGAAGCCGTCCATGCGAGGCATCTGCACGTCCAGCAGCACCAGCCCGACCTCTTCCTCCAGCATGCATTTCAGCGCGGCCTCCCCCGAGTCCACGGTGTGCACCTGCCATTCGCCGTCGTCCAGCAGCGCCTCCATGGCGACGAGGTTTTCATGGCGGTCGTCCACCACCAGCAAGACATTGGCCACAGGGGCCTCCTTAAGCTGCAGGCGCGCCATGGCGACCTCCCGGTTGTTCCAGCCAGCGGTAGAGCATGTCCAGCAACTCCTGGCGACTCACGGGCTTGGCCAGGTAGTCGTCGGCGCCAGCGGTGATGCATTTCTCCCGGTCGCCCTTCATGGCGTGGGCAGTCAAGGCGATGACGGGGATGCCACAGCCGTGGTCCTGCTTGAGGACCCGGGTGGCGGTGTAGCCGTCCATATTGGGCATGGCCATGTCCATCAGGATCAGGTCGAAGGGTTCGCGCTGGAAGCAGTCGATGGCCTCCAGGCCGTCGCGGGCAGCAGTGACTTTCAGCCCTGCTTCGTCGAGCAGGGAACTGAGGGCGTAGATATTGCGCACGTCGTCATCCACCAGCAGCACGCGGCTGCCTTCCAGCGGGTCCCCCAGCACAACGGCATCGGGCTGACGCACCGCGGCAAGGAAGCCCTGGACCGCCGAGCTGAGATTGCCGAGATCCTCACCGGCCTTGCGGACTACCACGGCCGAATAGCGGCGCAGGCGCTGCAGGTTCTGCTGGTTGACGTCGACGCCGGTATTGATGACCACCCGCGAGCCGTCCAGCGGTCGTTCGCGGTCGAGGCTGTCGAGCAGCTCGAAGCCATCCTGGTCGGGCAGGTCGAGGTCGATCACCAGGGCCGAGAAATCATTCTCCGCGTACGCCTTGCGGGCGCTCTCGCCGCTGGGGCTGGCCACCACGTCGAACCCCAGCTGCTCCAGGTGCTCGCGGTAGTGCTCGCGCTCCACTTCCACATCCTCGACCAGCAGCAGCTTGCGCGCCTGCGGCGGGTTGCCGCCTTCCAGGTCCTGGAACACCTGCTCCAGGTCTTCACGGGCGATGGGTTTGACCAGGTAGCGGGTCTCGTCCTCGTTCCAGTCCTGGGGCTGGGGCACGCAGGAGAGGATGTTCACCGGCGTGGTGCGGTGGTTCGCGTGGCTACGCAGGCGCCGGTAGATCTGCCAGCCGCTGATGTCCGGCAGCAGGATGTCGAGAATGACCGCGGCGAAACGCTCGCTCTGCAGCAGGCCGATGGCCTGCTTGCCACTGCGGCAATGGACGCTGGAGAAGCCGTGGGCCTGAGCCTCTTCGGCGATGACCGAGGCGAAGTTGACGTCGTCCTCGACGATCAGCACCGCCGGCCCCTGACCGCCGCGCACAGGCTGCGCGGGCGGGTCGTCGTCCTTCGGCTGGTTGGCGGCCACCGCCACCGGCAGCCGGACGATAAAGCGCGAGCCCCGCCCCGGCACGCTTTCCAGGCTGATATCGCCATCCAGCGCGAGTACCAGCTGGCGAGTGATGGCGAGGCCGAGGCCGGTGCCGCCGAAGCGCCGGCTGGTCGAGCCGTCGATCTGCTGGAAGGCCTGGAAGATGCGTTCGTGCTGGTCCTCGGGAATGCCGATACCGGTGTCGCGAACCACGAAGCGCAACACCTCGCGCTCGTCGGTGGCCGCCGTCGGGTCCAGCTCGACGGCCAGCTCCACCTCACCCTGCTCGGTGAACTTGAGCGCGTTGGACAGCAAGTTGCGAAGGATCTGATGCAGGCGTACCCGGTCGCTGTGGATAACGCGCGGCACGCCAGCCTGGACGTGGGTCGACAGGCGCAGGCCCTTGATCTCGGCCATGGGGCGCAGGCTGCCATCCAGCTCGGCGAGCATGTCCTGGACGTTCAGCGGCTCCAGCTTGAGCTGCATGCGTCCGGCTTCGACCTTCGCCAGGTCGAGCACATCGTTGATCAGCTGGAGCAGGTCGCTGCCGGCGCGGTGGACGATATCGGCGTGGCGCGTCTGTTTCTCGGTGAGGTTCCCCACCATGTTCTGCCGCAGCTGGTCGCTGAGAATCAGGATGCTGTTCAGCGGCGTGCGCAGTTCGTGGGACATGTTGGCGAGGAATTCGGACTTGTAGCGGTTGGCGAGCATCAGCTGCTCGGTCTGTTCGCGCAGCCGTTGCTCCGCCGCCCTGCGCTCGCTGATGTCGATGATCACCGCCTGCACCAGCAAATCGCGACCGCTGCGGATGGGTGACAGGCCGACTTCCAGGGGAATCATCTGGCCGTCGCGATGCTGACCGAACAGCTCGCGGTTGCTCCCCATGCGCCGTTGTTCGGGCTTGTCCTGGAAGCCTTCGCGCAGGGCCACATGGGCCTCACGCAGGGCCTCGGGCAGAAGCATCTCCACCGTCGATCCGAGCAGTTCCTGGCGGCCGTAGCCGAACAGCTGCTCGGTCTGGCGGTTGACCATGGCGATCCGCCCGTGGGTATCCACCAGCACGATGGCATTGGGCGAGGCTTCCACCACCAGGCGGAAGCGCTCCTCGGCGGTCTTGCGCGCCTGCAGGTCCACCAGGTTGAGCAGGTAGCGCTGGTCAGTGCCGTGGTTGAAGGTGCTCAGGCTGAAGGCCACGGCCGTCCGCGAGCCGTCTTCCTGCACAGCCTGGACCTCCGTCAATTCGGCCGGCTCCTGCCTGGCCTCCTGTTGCGGCAGGTCCACCAGATCCGGCAGGAAGCGGCGCAGGCGCTGGCCCACCAGGCTGTCCGTCGCACAGCCAAACAGTTCCCCGGCGCGGGCATTGGCCATTTCGATGCGGCCGTCATGGTCACAGGTCAGGGTGGCGACCGGCAGGTGCTGCAGCAGCAGACGGAAGCGCTCCTCCCGCTCGGCCAGTTCAGCGCCGGCGGACCGGCTGTGGAACAGCTGACGTTCCCGCTGGTAGAGGAAGCCCCCCACCAGCAGCGACAGCAGCAGCGCGGCGGACAGGCCGGTCCAGAGGCTGAAGGTGAGCCGGTTGTTGCTCTGCATGGCCTCGTATTCGGCCGTGCTGGCCACCCCCAGAGCCCAGGTGCGGCCGAACAACTTAATCTCCACGACTCGGTGGAAGCGCGGCTGGCGGGCGCCTTCGGAGCCTTGCAGCATGGGCGCTTCGGGGTTGCCCTGGTCTTTGAGGTCGATGCTGTAGAGGCTGCTCTGGGAGCCCAGGATGCCTTCCATCAGATCGTTCAAGCGGAAGGCGCCGCACACCATGCCCAGCAACGCGGTGTGGCGCTCTTCGGTGGTGCTGCTGGGTGCATCCGGACGGTACACCGGCATGTAGAGCAGCAGGCCAGTCTGCGCTTTCTGGTCGGTTTCCTGCCTGAGCCTGACCGGGCCGGTGAGACTGGCCTCGCCGCTATCCCGGGCAAGGTTGATGGCCTGCCGGCGCACTTCCTCGGTGAGCATGTCGAAACCCAGGGTACGGCGATTGCGCCAGTCCATCGGACTGCTGTACTGCACCACCACGTACTCTTCCCGCGCGTCCGAAGGGAAGACACGGAACTCGCGGCGGCCCTGCTCCCAGATATCACTGACGAACTCACTGAGCTCCGCATGCTTCAGATAAGGCGCCCAAGCCAGCGCCTGGATGCCGGGGTAACGGTCCTGCAACTGCAACTGGTCGGCGGCGCGGGCCCATTCCTCGGCCGACACGGACGTGCTGCCGACCATCAGGCCGGCCATGCCGCGCAACACCATTTCGTAGGCGCGCATCCGGTTGCTGACGCGCTGGGCGATTTCCTGCGCCTCGATGTTGAAGCGCTGCTCGTACTCGGCGCGATTGCGGGCTTCCAGGGCCAGCCATTGCCAGATCACCAGGCCGCCGAGCACGACCATCAGCGCCACGGTCACCAGCAGTGGCAAAAAGTACTTCCGGTAAAGGGGGGAATTTCGATCGTCCATGCCGTCTCCTGTCCGCTCCGTGGCCGCACACGCACCTCTGGGGGGCGCGAATCTACGGTTTAGGCTGCGCTCAGCGGAGCCTTGCATCGCAGTCTAGTCAGGAATATGGCAACTGGCGTTGCGCCAGTAATCGCACGACGAGCGGCAGAAACGACGAGGCCCGCAGATGCGGGCCTCGTACGGGGTGGAGCGCGATTATTACTGCTGCGGAGCCTGGGCGCCGGGGATGGGGGTCAGCTTGATCTCCACGCGGCGGTTCTGGGAACGACCCGCCTCGTTGGCGTTGCTGGCAACCGGCTGGTCCGGGCCCATGCCACGGGAAGATACGCGGGTGCCGTTGACGCCCTGCGCCATCAGGTAGTTGGCCACGCTCTGGGCGCGCTGCTGCGACAGGTTCATGTTGTACTGGTGGCTGCCGGTGCTGTCGGTGTGGCCAACCACTTCGATGTTGTTCTGGTCGTACTGCTTGAACGAAGTCGCCAGGTTGTTCAGCGGGGTGTAGAAGTTGCTGGCGATGTCAGCCGAGTTGGTGGCAAAGGTGATGTTGCCGGGCATGATCAGGTTGATGTTGTCGCCCTGGCGCTGCACCTGCACGCCGGTGCCTTCCATGCTGCGACGCAGCTCCGCTTCCTGCTTGTCGACGTAGTAGCCGTAGCCCGCACTGGCGGCGCCCGCCACGGCGGCGCCGATCAGCGCACCCTTGCCACGGTTGTCGTGGTTGATCGCAGCACCCGCTACGGCGCCCGCCAGGGCGCCCAGCGCACCGTACTTGGCGGTCTTGCTCATGCCGCCCTCGGCGGGAGCCTGGACTTCACCCTGTTGGTTGTAGGGATTCTGAGCAGCACAACCCGACAGCATGGCGAAGGCGGTAGCGGCGATGATCAGGCGACGCGGGGTGAACATGGACTTTTACTCCTGAGAAATCGTTCAGCCGATATGGCTGCGCGCAATTAGACATCAATGGGTGTAGAAATTCCGTGGTTCAGGCACGGACGAACGGATTTTCCCGCATCTCGTCACCGAGACGGGTATCCGGGCCGTGGCCGGTGACCACGGTGGCCTCCTCGTCCAGGCTGTAGAGGCGCTGCTTGATGGAGCGCTCGATGGTGTTGTAGTCGCCGCCCCAGAGATCGGTGCGGCCAATACCGCGGCGGAACAGGGTGTCGCCGGCGATCAGCAACTTGGCCTGGGGGAACCAGAAGCTCATGGAGCCCGGGGTATGACCCGGTGTGTGCAGGGCCACGCCGCAGCCGCAGGCCAGTTCCTCATCGTCGGCCAGCCACTGGTCCGGCGCGGGGACCGGCTTGTAGGGCACGCCGAACATGCGGCACTGCATTTCCAGGTTGTCCCAGAGGAACTGGTCTTCCTTATGCAGATGCAGGGTGGCGCCGGTGGCCTTCTTCAGTTCACCGGAGGCCAGGAAGTGATCCAGGTGGGCATGGGTGTGGATGATGCTCACCAGTTTCAGGCCGTGGGCCTCCAGGCGCGCCAGGATCTGTTCATGATTGCCGCCCGGATCGACGACGATGGCCTTCTTGCTGACCGGATCGCCGATCAGGGTGCAGTTGCACTGCAACGGGCCGACGGGGAAGGTTTCGCGGATCAGGGCGGTGGACTGGGTCATCGGGCATCTCCGGTACGGCTGCGCTCTACGGCGCTCGGCGAATGGGTATCACGGCCCGGCACGATAATCGCTCGGCAGCCTGCCCGTCCATTTGCGGAAGGCACGGCGGAAGTTCGAGGGGTCGCTGAAGCCCAGCAGGCTGGCGATCTCGAACAAGGGCAATTGGGTGGTGCTGAGGTACTGCAGGGCCAGGCCCTTGCGCACTTCATCGAGCACCTGTTGATAACTCGTCCCCATGGCCGCCAGGTGCCGGCGCAGGCTGCGGCCACTGGTGTACAGGGCGCGGGCGGCGCCATCGAGGTCGGGAAAGTCGCCGGGGCGCGCCAGTAGCAAGCGGCGCACGCGGGTGAGCAGAGCGTCCTGGACGTCCAGGCTGGCCAGCAGGGCCTCGCATTGCTGCTCGCACATCTGCGCCGTGGCGGGGTTGGCCAGGGCCATGGGGCGGTCCAGGTAGGCCTTGGGCAGGCTCAGCCAGTGGCAGGGCTGGTCGAACTGGACCGCCACGCCGAACACCTCGCCGTAGCGCGCCGCATAACCCGGCGCCGCATGGGCGAAGCCCACCTGCTGGCCGCGCAGGTCCTCTCCCACCAGGAATCGGGCGATGCTGAAAAAACTCGCCAGCAGCCCTTCACCGGCGAACCGCCCCAACGGCCCCATGGGGAAGGATTCGGTGGCACGCAGTTGCAGGCAGTCGCCCTGCTCCACCAGCTCCAGCTCATAGGCCAGACCCAGCACGCGGTAGTACTTCATGGCGAACTGCAAGGCGCGGCCCAGGTTGGCGCTGGAGAGCACCGCGTAGCCGAGGATGCCGTGGGTAGAGACGTTCAGTCGCTGGCCAAGGATCAGACCCAGGGCCGGTTCGCGACACAATTGCAAAGCCGCGCCGGCCAGCTGGTTGAAGTCGAGGAAGGAAATCCGGCCGTTCGGATTGCCGAGGATTTCCGGCCTGATCCTGGCGCTGGAGAACAGCGTTTCCCGTGCCACACCCAGCTCCCCGGCCAGGTCGAGCAAGGCTTCGGCGTAGGCGATGGGCACCAGTTCGGCGGAGAACGTCAGGGGATGCTTCATAGTGATGTCTTGTTCTGGTCGGTGGCCGGATATGACCCGAAGGTTGGCAGAAGATAACCTTGTCCGACAAAACCCGGCAGGCCGATAGTGGGACCATAGTCCAGATAGACTCAAGGAGCCCTCATGGCCAGCACCACCCCCGAAGGATTGGTTATTCGTCCTCGCCATATGGATTTCGATCTGCCCAGCCCGCTGCCGCGTCACTGGCACGGCGGCGACGCCTTCAAGAGCCACCTGTTCGACGCGATGTCGGTGCTGTTCCCCGATGGCGAGCGCTTCTTCATCGACTCGGTGCGCCAGTTTCGCGACCAGATCCACGATCCGGTGCTGAAGGAACAGATCCGTGGCTTCATCGGCCAGGAAGGCCACCACAGCCGCGAACACCTGGAGTACAGCAACCGCCTGCGGGAACTGGGCTATGACATCGGCGCCATCGAACGTCGTGCCCAGGCGCGCATCCGCTTCACCCAGAAGAAGTTCTCCGCCCGCCGCCAACTGGCTGCCACGGCCGCGCTGGAACACATCACCGCGATCATGGCTGACGGCCTGCTGAAGAACCCCGAGTACATGGCCGGCGCCCACCCCACCATGGCGCGCCTGTGGCGCTGGCACGCGCTGGAAGAAACCGAGCACAAAGCGGTGGCCTTCGACGTCTACAACCAGGTCTGCGGCAGCCATCGCCTGCTGCGCCGGGCCATGGTGATGGGCACCTTCTTCTTCGTCCTCGACACCACCCGCGGCCTGGCCCACATGCTCAAGCGCGACGGCCTGCTGTGGAACTGGCGTGTCTGGCGCGACGGCCTGGTGTGGACCTGGGGCCGCAACGGCATCTTCCGGCCGCTGGTGCGCACCTACCTGGACTTCTTCATGAAGGGCTTCCACCCCTGGCAGCACGACAACCTGGACCTGCTGCACAAGGCAAGGGAGGAGTTCGATGGGGTGCGGGTGAGTGCGGCGTGAGCATCATCTGAACGAGAAAACGGCCCTTCGGGGCCGTTTTCTTTTGAGCTCGTGGTGACTGGGTAGGGTGCGCCGTGCGCACCGGGACGTCCGCACGGAAATTCAGTGCGCGCGGCGCACCCTAGGGTCAAGTTCGAGCAGCTGCTGTGGCCCTCACCCCAACAAAAACCTCATCGCATCCGCCGCGCTCTGCTGCGGAATTTCCTCCATGGGGATATGCCCCACGCCGGGATAGGTCTTCACCTGGATCCCCGGCAGGTCGCGCTGCCACAGCGGCACGTGCTTCGGTGAGATCCAGCGGTCCTTCTCGCCCCAGAGCAGCAGGGTCGGCGCCTTGATTTCCGCCACTCGCCGGCCGGTCCCCGCCAGCTCCTCGCGGTTGACCTTCAGCAGCACGCGGAAGATGTCCATCATCGCGCGGCGATTGCCCGGTCGGCGGGAGAGGTCGTAATAGCGGTCCACTACGCCGGGCTTGATCCGCCCGGGCTCGCCATAGACCTCCTTGATGCCCTGGGCAATCAATGCCCGCGGCATCCACAGGGGCATGGCCAGGGTGGCACCGGGCAGGTCGGCGGCGGCGATCATCCAGGGCACTTTGCGCATCGGGTAGCCCGCCGGGTCGATCAGCACGAGCTTTTCCACCCGCTGCGGCTGGGTCAGGGCGAAGTTCCAGGCGATGTAACCGCCCAGGGAGTTTCCGGCAATGGACGCCTTGGCGATGCCCAGGTAGTCCATGAGCAAGCCGAGGATGCCGATCATACGTTCGGCAGAGTAGTCGCCACTGCGCTTGGGGCCGGTGAGGCCGAAGCCCGGCACGTCGAAGCGGATGATGCGGTAGTGGGGTGCGAAGGCGTCCACCCAGTCGTCCCAGGTGTGCAGGGAGGCGACCACGCCGTGGATCATCACCAGGGCCGGTTTGTCGCGGCTGCCTTCGTCGCGGTAATGGACATTGAAGCCATCCAGTTCGATGAAGCGGGAACCGCTGTCGGCACTGGCGTAGCGCGCCTTGAGGCGATCGAGTGGCAGGGAGCCGAAGCCCAGGCGGGCGAAACCGGCGGCAAGCGGCGGCGACAGCGGCAGACTGGATGCGGACATGCGGGGCACCTCGTGATTGTTGTTATCGAGGGGCTATCACAGCACGCGATCCGTCCCGCCGCGCCCAACCTAGGTAGAGCGCGGCGGTCGGCAGGTCGCCCCCTCGCGCGCCCAACCAAGGCGCGGGTGACGGCGCATTCCGGCCTCGCTACTCTTGGCCGGCCCTCCTGCGCAGGATTGTCCAGATTGATGACGCCACCCCGCCCACTGCTCTGGCCGCTGGCCGCCCTTCTGATGTGTTTCGTCCTGCACGCGTCGGCCGCCGAGCTGTTCTACCTGGGGCAGAAGATTCCCGACATCCAGCGCCCCTGGAGCAGCGCCGACTACCACCAGTTGATCCAGGCCCTGCAGAAAATCGACACCACCCAGGTGAACGCCCTGCCCCGGCGCAGTGGCGAATTCACCGGTCCGATCTACACGCGCATGGTCAGCGAGGAGAACTTCAAGCCGCAGCTGAACATCTATGCCCCCCTGGAACTTCGTCAGAACGAGGCCCGTGAGGTTCTCTTCCAGCTGAAGGAGCTGATGCGCCTGTACTTCGACTTCAAGGCGCCGCAGCAGCCTTATGGCGCCGAAGCCCTGGGCCTGATGACCTATTCGCTGCGCCAGCAGGCCATCCTTTTCACCCTGACGGTGGAGTTCTGGATGACGCTTTCGGAGAAGGAACAAGGCAGCCCGATCCGCCTTCAAGGCCTGCAAGAAACCAAGGCCGCCGCCGCCATGCTGACCTCCAGTTCCCTGGACTACCTGGGCCTGACCCGCCAGTTCAACCGCGAAGACCTGGTGCTCTACAGCGCCGAACTGGCCAAGCAGTTGCCGGAGCTGTTCGTCCACCTTCAGGGAGATGTGCGCGGGCAACTGCTGGGGAGGGTCGCCGAGCTGGCGGAGAAACATCCCTACAGCGAAGTACGCGGCAACATGGCAGACCTGTTGCCGGTGCTGGCAGGTATTCAGCAGGACGTGGATGCGCAACTGGCCGCGCCGGCGAAACATAAGCCCACGGCGCCGGCACTGGACCTCTCGGCGTCTCCGGAAGCGTCAGCGAAGTAGGCCGAGCGCCTTGGCCCGGGCCACTGCCTGGGTGCGCCGCTCCACCCCGAGCTTGCTGTTGATGTGGCGGGCGTGGCTTTTCACCGTGTGCAGGGAGATGAACAGGCGCTCGCTGATTTCCTGGTTCGAGCAGCCCTGGGCGATCAATTGCAGCACCGCCAGCTCCCGAGAGCTGAGCGCCTCGGCGGGACCGGCATCGGCCGGCACTACGGATTCCATGCCTGGCAACAGTTCGAGCAGTTCGCGAACATCGTCCGGCGAACGGGTCGACAGCTGTTCACGCAGCCACTGGGGATGCTGCTCCAGCAACTGCCGGTACGGCAGCAAGGCACCGGCGGGCAGCGATTCCAGCGCACACCCCAGCAGCGCCGCAGCTTCTCGCTCGCGCGTTCCGCGCAGCAGCGCCACCAGTTGCAGCCGCGCGATCAGCGCGACGTGCTGGGCGCCCAGGCCTTCAGTCGCCTCCATCAGCGTCCGCAGGCGGGCTTCGGCTTCCACGATCTTGCCCTGAGCGCGATCCAGGGCAGCCTGTTGCAGCTCGATGTAGTGCGGCAGCTGCGGATGGAACTCGGGCGCTGCGGCAGCCTGGTCGCCTGAATAGGTTTCCGCCAGGCGTGGCAGCCAGGCTTCGGCCAGCTCCACCTGCCCCTGGGCCAGCCACAGCTCGCATTTGGACAGGGTGATCATGGCCAGGTAGTAGATGGGCGGCACGTCCCAGATGTGCATCAAGCGCTCGGCCTCGGCCAACTGCGCGAAGGCAGCGGCGAAGCGCCCTTCTCGCCCTTCCAGCCCAGCCAGGGCGCAGTGGCCGATCAACAGGCTGATATCCCGGCAGGCGCGGGCTTCGGCGATGCCGGCCTGAAGGCAGACCCGCGCCGCCTGGGGCTGCATGCGCACCGCGTGCAGGTAGCCCTGGTAGAGCATCAGCCGCGCCCGCGCGACGCAGGCCCGGGGCGTCGCCGCACCACGCAGGCGCTCCAGGCCCTGCTGCACCTCGGCCTGGGAGCGCAGGATCTCGCCGCGCACTTGCAGCACCCGTGCACGGTCATAGTGGACCAGGGCCTCGAACAGCGGATTGGCGCCCCGCTGGGCCATTTCCAGGGCCTCGCGATTGAAGCCGCGTGCGCGCCAGAGATCGCCACGCACCAGCGAGACATTGCTCAGCAGAGAGAGGCACATATGCCGCTGGCCGTAGTTTTCCGGCGGCAGGGCGGACAGGGCTTCGGTGCAGAAATGCTCGGCCCGGTCGATGTCACCCCGTCCTCGCGCGATCAGGCCACTGATGGCCTGCCATTGCACCAGCAGGTGACGCTGTTGCACGGCATCCGGCGCCGGCAGGAAGCGCGCCAGGTTGCCGGCCAGCTCCTCCGCCGCATCCAGCTGGCAGGCCAGGCCCAGGGCCAGGCTGTAGAGCACGATGAGCCGGGGCGTGCTGGACAGCAGGCTGTCAGGCAAGTCCATCTTCCAGCGCAACAGCATGGCGATGTTCTGGTTGGCCAGCAGTTGTTCTTCCGACAGGTTCTGTACCAGCGAAGCGGCCACGTCGGGTTGGCCGGCGCGCAGGGCCTGCTCCACCGCTTCGTCGAGCAGGCCTCGCGCACTGAACCAGCGACAAGCGCGCAGGTGTGCACCGGACGGTGCCAGGTCACGGTTGGCCCGGGTCCGCAGCAGGTCGGAGAACAGGTGGTGGTAACGGAACCACTGGCCCTGCTCGTCCAGCGGCACCAGGAACACCTGGTGGGCCTGCAGGTGGCGCAGGATGGCGGCGCTGTCGTGGCTTTCGCGCACGGCGTCGCAGAGTTCGGCACAGAAGCGCTCGAAGCGGGCGGTTTCGTAAAGGAAGGTCTGGACTTCCGGCGGCTGGCGCTCGATCACTTCTTCCAGCAGGTATTCACGGATCAGGCTCTCGTCGCCGTGGGCCGTGTGTGCCGGCTCGGGCCCCGTCGTCGCAACCTGGCCGGCCAACAGCCACAGGCGCAGTCCCGCCACCCAGCCTTCGCTGCGCTGCAGCAGGCCGTCCAATTCGTCGCCCTCGACCTTGGCGCCCTGGCTGCGCAACAGCGCATGGCCTTCGTCTTCGGTCAGGCGCAGGTCCTGCTCGTTCATTTCCAGCAGGTGCCGCGACAGGCGCAACCGCGCCAGGTGCCAGTCCGGGCGCTGGCGGCTGGTCACCAGCAGCACCCAGCCATCGGGCAGGTGATTGAGGAGAAATTGCAGGCAACGGTCGAGGACTGCGTTCTGCGCCAGGTGGTAGTCGTCCAGCACCAGCAGCAGGGGCTGGCCGGCATCGAAACGCCCGGCGACTTCATCCAGCAGGCCGTCCAGCCATTGCTCGAAGGCGAAGGGCTGGTGACGCTGGCGCATCTTGAGGTGACCCATGGCCTCGTCGCCCAGGCCCGGATGGAACTGCCGCAGGCCATCCAGCAGGCGTTCGAGGAAACGTCCGGGGTCGCTGTCTCGACGGCTGAGGCTGAGCCAGAGACTCTGCCACTCAGGCGGAAGGCTTTCGCAGAATTCGATGGCCAGGGAGCTTTTGCCGAAACCGGCCGGAGCGCTGAGCATCAGCAGACGGCCGTCCAGCCCAGCCGCAAGCCGCTCGCACAGGCGCGGGCGCGGCACATGGCCGGCGGGGCGCGGCGGGCGGAAGAAGCGTGCATCGGCCGTAGGTCCGGTGGCCGAAGTCATGGTTCGCGAACTGCTCAGGACGGTCATCACCCAGGGTCTAGGAATGGTGTGCTTGCAGGGGCACGGACCTGAAGGAGCCTAGCCGTTCAGTTGAGCCAATAGAAGCCCCGGCAAGAACAGGAGTCCAAGAAAAAGCCGGCCCGCAGGCCGGCTTCCTTACAACGTGTTGCAGGACGTTAGCGAACGCCCGCCTGGCGCAGGGCCGCGGGGGTGTAGTCGCTTTCAGAGGCGGTGTAGCCGAAGTCGTAGGACTGCTTCTCCTCGTTCTTCATGCCCAGGGCCAGGTAGCGGCCGGAAAGCAGGTCGTAGAGGCTTTCCAGGGTGTACCAGGGCACCTGGTTGTTGTAGTAGTACTGGGCATGGGCTTCGGCTACGCGCCACAGGGTGCCACGACCGTCGTAGTGGTCGATGGCGGCGGCCTGCCAGGTGTCTTCGTCGATGTAGAAGTCACGCTTGGCGTAGATGTGGCGCTCGCCCGGCTTCAGGGTGGCCACCACGTGCCACACGCGGTGCAGCTCGTAGCGGGTCAGGTCCTGGTTGATGTGGCCGGCCTTGATGATGTCGCTGTACTTCAGATTCGGATCATCCAGCTTGTAGCTGTTGTAGGGGATGTAGATCTCCTTCTTGCCTTCCAGCTTCCAGTCGTAACGGTCCGGAGCACCGTTGTAGAGATCGAAGTTGTCGGAAGTACGCAGACCGTCGGCGGCAGTACCCGGACCGTCGTAGGACACCTGCGGGGCGCGGCGCACGCGGCGCTGACCAGCGTTGTAAAGCCAGGCCAGGCGCGGCTCCTTCACCTGGTTGAGGGTTTCGTGCACCAGCAGCACGTTACCGGCCAGGCGGGACGGCGCGGTTACGCGCTGCTTGAAATAGAACAGGATGTTGCTCGGCTTGCTCGGGTCGTAGTCCTTCAGTTGGTCGCGGAAGGTGAACTCGTCCTGGAAGTACACCAGGCTGTAGGAGCCGTTCGGCTGCGGGGTCGCCTGGGTCACCAGACGACGCACGCTGCCACCGCGATAGCGGGTGATGTGGTTCCAGATCGCTTCCAGGCCGTTCTGCGGAATCGGGAACGGGTTGGCGGTGTGGAAGTCCTCCAGGCCGTTGCCGCCTTCCACCAGCTTGGTGTGGGTGGCGTTGTACTGGGTGGCCTCGATCACCTTGGCAGGCACAGTGGCGGTGCGGTGGGTCGTGTACACCGGCATCTTGTAGGTGTCGGGGTAACGCTTGAACATCGCCAGCTGGCCGGGGGTCAGCTTGTCCTTGTACTGGTCGACGTTCTGCGCGGTGATGGTGAACAGCGGCTGTTCGCTGGCGAAGGGGTTCGACAGGAACCCGCGGGCATCGGCGTTGCCCGCGCTCTGCGGCAGGCCGCCGGTCCACGCGGGAATCGAGCCATCGGCGTTGCCGGCTTTCTCGGCGCCCAGCGGGGTCAGGCTGGTGCCCAGCTTGGCTGCTTCGTCAGCAGAGACCGCAGCCATGACGCTGGTGGCCAGCAGGGACAGCGCGAGCGCGCCGGTTTGCAGCAGACTCTTTGTTGTTTTCATCTTCATGGTCTTCCTCAAAATCCAGTCCGCTTAGAAGTTCACGCCGAAGCTGAGCGCGAGGAAATCGCGGTCGATCAGGGTGTTGTACTTGCCGCCAAAGAAGTCGGTGTATGCCAGGCTGGCCGTGTAGGTGTTCTGGTACTCGGCATCAAGGCCCAGGCTCACAGCCTTGGCGTCTTCAGTGAACAGGCCGTTCGGACCGTAACCGTCGACGTCATGGGACCAGGCAACGTTCGGCTTCAGGTTCACGCCGGCGAACACGTCGTTGTAATCCCACACGGCGCGGACGCGGTAACCCCAGGCGGTGCTGGTGACAAAGCCGTCGTCTTCGCAGTACTTGCTCACGTTCTCGGCGTTCGGGTTGCCCAGGGTGCTGGCGTTGAGGGTTGTACAGGTATTGAGGGGACCGGTCGCCGGCAGCGGTCCGGGGCCGAACACCGGGTCACGGCCGTAGCGGGCTTCGCTGGTGCTCTCCAGACCACCGGTATGCACGACACCGACTTCGCCCACCAGGGTCAGACGGCTGGCGCCCATCACCTGATCGAAGAAGTGGGTGAAGGTGGTCTGGAACTGAGTAATTTCCTTGCGGCGATAGCCATGCAGGTCCTGGCCCGGAGCGCCATCCAGCACCGATGCGTTACCGAACAGGCCGCCCAGGGAACCGACGCCCGCGAAGAGGATATCGGTGGTGTTCAGCTGGACCGGAGCGTTCGGCCGGTAGCTCACTTCACCGCTCCAGGCGGTACCGGTGGGCAGCGTGGTGGAGAAGCTCAGGCCGTACAGGCGAATGTCTTCCGGGTATTCGATGAAGTAGTTCGAAGAGCCTGCGACGGCCAGGGGCCGCAGGTTTGCCGGGTTGTTCGCACCGAGGGCCGGAACGTTCGGCAAGCCGGCATTGATGGCATTCAGTTGAGCCTGAGTTGCGCTGTGACCACTGAAGATCGGCCCACGGCTGTGATAGTTGATGAAGTAAGCACCGAACTCGGTATCCAGGGGCTCCGAGAAATAGCGCAGTGCAGTGCCCCACTGGCCACTGTCTCTGGCGTCACGGTCAGGACCACGAGGGACCAGAACACCTTCCTCGTTGACATCCACACCGAACCTGCCCAGAGCGCCAAGGGCAGCAGGGCTCAGGCTGGATGCCTTTCTGAGCACGCGCAGGTTGTCATTACAACCATCCGCCACCACGTCCGGCTGGGAGAAGAAGGTGCCGCAGTTGTCGATGACGGTCTGGTCCCACTCCAGTTGGTAGAAGGCTTCGGCCGACAGGTTGTCGGTCAGGCTCTGGGACACATAGAACATGTTGACCGGGATCAGGCCTTCCTTGATCTCGGCGCCGGGGCGGCGGAAGGCGGACACGTCGATCGGGTTGATCGCGTTGATGCTGTTGCCGATGAAGGTGCTTTCACCCCAGCTCACCACCTGCTTGCCCAGGCGCACGCTGCCCGGCAGGTCGGCAATGTTGTAGTTGTGGTAGATGAAGGCGTCGAGCAGTTCGGCGCCAGACGATTTGGCGCCTTCCTTGCGACCGTGGTCGTCGATGTCCTTGAACAGGCGGTGCTCGTCCTTCAGCTCGAAGTCGTACCAGTACTTGCCGCGCATGAAGACGCCGGTGTCGCCGTACTTCAGCTCGAGGTCATGGATACCCTTGAAGATCTTCGAGAATGTTTCGCCCTTCTTGAAGTTCAGGTGGCCGTCGTCGGAGGTCTGGGACAGGCCGTCCCCACCGTTGTTCACACCGATCAGGTCCTTGTCGGCCCCCCGCATCGACCAACTGGCCCCCACGGACAGAGAGGAGTCGAACTGACCTTCGATCTCACCGATGTTGAAACTCACGCCAAATGCCGGAGCGGCGAGCGTGGAAGCGAGGCTGACGGCCAGTGGCAGTTTCGCCAGGCGCCAGAGTTTTGTGGTTGTTGTCATCGACGCTACTCCATGTGTTTTTTGTTATTGATGCTTGCGGACTATAGCCAGCAGGTATTAGCGCTTGATCCCTCGAAAGTGTGATTTGGAACCCCCAGGTAGTCTGGCTCGCCCTTTCCCGCGGACTAGTCCGATCCGTCGGTAAGAAAGATAGCCAGTAATGGTCAGAACGCAGCAATTAACAAGCCAAGCGTTTGCTTGGTTGCCGGGCCGCGCCTCGCAAGGCGCGGCCCGTATTGCTTAGAGAGCGGAGAGGAAAGTGCTGCCAGCAGCCTGCCATTGGGCGATGTCGACGCGAATGCGTTTCTTGTCCAGCTTGCCCACGCTGGTCTTGGGAATTTCAGTAACAAGCGCGATCTGGCTGGGAATGGCCCACTTATTGATGTGACCTTGCTCGACAAAGGGCTTGAGGTGTTCCTTCAGTGCCTTGGCATCCAGGGCCTGGTTGTCACGAACGATCACCAGGGCGAAGGGACGCTCACCCCATTGCGGGTCGGGTACCCCTACCACCGCCACTTCCTTCACGGCGGGGTGACGGCTGATGAGGTCTTCCAGCTCCAGGGAGGAAATCCACTCGCCGCCGGTCTTGATCACATCCTTGATGCGGTCGCGGATGTCGATGTAGCCCATTCCGTCGAGGGTGGCGACGTCACCGGTGTGCAGCCAGCCGTGCTCCCAGAGTTCCTCGCTCTTCTCCGGCTCATTGAAGTAACCCTGGGTCAGCCAGGGGGCGCGCAGGACCAGCTCGCCCTGGGACTCGCCATCCACCGGCTGGAAATTGCCGTTTGCGTCCATCAGCGCCGTTTCCACCAGAGGCACCGGCACGCCGGCCTTGATGCGGTAGGTAATGCACTCGTCTTCGCTGCCGGCCAGCAGCTCCTCGTTGAGGTAGCCCACCGAGATCAACGGGCAGGTCTCGGACATGCCGTACGCGGCGGTGAGCTGGATGCCACGGGACTTGGCCGCCTCATAAAGGGAGCGGTTCAGCGCGCTGCCACCGATGATCATCTTCAGGCCGCCGAAGTCGTAGCCCTGGGCGGTGGGGGCATTCATCACCATCTGCAGGATGGTGGGCACGCAGTGGGAGAAGGAGACCTTTTCCTCGCGGATCAGGTGGCAGAGCATGTCCGGCTCGTAGCGGCCGGGATATACCTGCTTCACGCCCAGCATGGTGGCCACGTAAGGCACGCCCCAGGCGTGGACGTGGAACATCGGGGTGATGGGCATGTAGACGTCGTTGGTGCCCATCAGGCGGATGCTATCCAGGGCGCCAATGGTGGAGGCCATGGACAGGGTGTGCAGCACCAGCTGGCGGTGGGTGAAGTAGACGCCCTTCGGGTTACCGGTGGTGCCGGTGGTGTAGAAGGTGGTGGCCACCGAGTTTTCGTCGAAATCGGGGAAGTCGTACTGGGTGCTTGCCGCCGACAGCAGGGTTTCGTACTCGCCCACCAGGTTGGGCAGGTCGGCCTCGTGGTCGGTGCCGTCGGTGAGTAGCAGGGTCTTCTCCACCGTAGTCATCTGGCTGCGGATGGAGTTGAAGACCGGCACGAACTCGCTGTTGACCAGCACGAAGCGGTCTTCGGCGTGGTTGATGGTGTAGAGGATCTGTTCCGGCGAAAGACGGATGTTGATGGTGTGCAGCACGGCGCCAATCATCGGGATGGCGAACATGCACTCCAGGTAGCGGTGGCTGTCCCAGTCCATCACCGCCACGGTATCACCCGCCTTCACCCCGGCCTCGGTGAGGACGTTGGCCAGGCGCGCGACGCGCTCATTGAAAGTGGCGTAGTTGTAACGGATACGGTCGCGGTAGACGATCTCGCGGGTCTTCTCGAAGCGGCTGCCAGACATCAACAGACGCTTGATCAGCAGGGGAAAGACGTAGGCGTTGTCAGCGGGTTTGATGACGCGGGTCTGGAGCATGAGGCGTACCTGGTGAGATTGAGGACTTATTGTGGATACCGACTTTAGGGTGCTTCCGTCCTCCGCAAATCAGTCAAAAGAGTGATTTGACCGGTGACTCTATGGCTGATTCTGGTCACGAGTTAGAATGGCGGGCTCCGGCCGGTCGCGGTCAGTCAAACAAGAAGGTAGGTTCGAGATGTCCGATATCGTTATCGTCAGTGGCGCCCGTACTCCCATGGGCGGCTTCCAGGGCAGCCTGTCCGGCGTTCCCGCCGTGGACCTGGGGGCACTGGCCATACGCGAGGCCGTCAGCCGCGCCGGCATCGAGCCGACGGACGTGCAGGAAGTGATCATGGGCAACGTACTGCCCGCCGGCCTCAAGCAGGGCCCGGCCCGCCAGGCTGCACTGAACGCCGGCCTGCCCTCCGCTACCGGTTGCACCACCATCAACAAGTTGTGCGGCTCCGGCATGAAAGCCGTGATGCTGGCCCACGACCTGCTCAAGGCAGGCACCAACTCCGTGATGGTGGCCGGCGGCATGGAAAGCATGTCCAACGCCCCCTACGTGCTGGAAAAGGCCCGCACCGGCCTGCGCATGGGCCACGGCGAGATCAAGGACCACATGTTCCTCGACGGCCTGGAAGACGCCCGCACCGGTCGCCTGATGGGTTCCTTCGCCCAGGAAACCGCCGACAAGTACGGCGTGACCCGTGAAGAGATGGACGCCTACGCCATCGAGTCCCTGAAGCGCGCCCAGGCCGCCATCGCCGACGGTTCCCTGGCCGCTGAGATCGCCCCGGTGACCGTGACCACCCGTAAGGGTGAGGTCGTGGTGAAGGACGACGAGCAGCCGCTTACCGCCAACCTGGACAAGATCCCGGGCCTGAAGCCGGCCTTCAAGAAAGACGGCACCATCACCGCCGCCAACGCCAGCTCCATCTCCGACGGCGCCAGCGCCCTGGTCCTGATGACTGCCGAAGAAGCGTCCCGCCGTGGCCTCAAGCCCCTGGCCAGGATCGTCGGCCACGCCACCCAGAGCCAGGACCCGAGCGAATTCACCCTGGCCCCCATCGGCGCCATGACCAACCTGTTCAAGAAGACCGGCTGGAACAAGGACGACGTGGACCTGTTCGAGATCAACGAAGCCTTCGCCATGGTGACCATGCTGGCCATGCGCGAACACGGCCTGGACCACGCCAAGGTCAACGTCTACGGCGGCGCCTGCGCCCAGGGCCACCCGGTGGGCTCCACCGGCTCCCGCATCATCATCACCCTGATCAACGCCCTGCGTAACAAGGGTGGCAAGCGCGGCGTGGCTTCGCTCTGCATCGGTGGCGGTGAAGCGACTGCAGTGGCGATCGAGCTGCTGTAAGCGCTGTTGCCGGATTGAAAAAGGCGCGGCTCTGACCGCGCCTTTTTCATTGGGCTCTCGCTTCCCCGCAGGATGGGTCGGGCGAAGCGAAACCCATTACATTTCCACGCCCCTGGCCTCTTTTACTGTGCAGTGGCCACGCTTGGCGCATGGGCCGGCGTCCTCGGAAACACCAGCGCCGCCGTGAAGGTCAGCACCGCGAAGCCCGCCAGCACCAGGTACAGCCCCACCAACCCTTCACGCGGTTCGATGAACGCGATCATCGGGATTGCTGCCGCGCTGGCACCGAAGGAGACGAAGTAGCGCAGCGCGAACACCCGCGCCTGCCACTGGGGCGCCACGAAATTGGCCACCATGGAATCGTTCACCGTCACCTGGCCGAACACCACGAACATGAACGCGGCCCCCAGCGGAATGACGGCCCAGCCGTCGCTCCACGCCATGGCCAGCAGCAACGGCGCCTGAAAGAAGGTCAACACAACGAAGGGCAGCTTCAGGCTGACGCGATCGATAACCCGGCCGATCAGCAGTTGTGCCACGGCGCCGAAGGCATAGGCCAGGCTGACCACCAGGCCGAGGGCTTCCGGCGACGCAAACAGTTCATGCAGGCGCTCCTGGAACAGCTTGGGATAGGTCACCGTGGAGGCGTTGAACACCACGCCGCCGGTGGCGGTCACCAGGGCCAGTACGCCGAACACCAGCGGCATCGAAATGCGTGAACCACTCCCCGCACGCCCGGCATTGGCGGCTAATACGGGAGGCGCCTCGTCCTTCACGCACCAGGCGAACCAGAACCCCAGCAGCAGGGCCACCGCCCCCGGCAGGATGAAGGCTGCACGCCAGCCAAAGCGGGCAGTCAAAAAGCCGGTCAGCAGGGCGGCGAAGGCCACGCCCAGGTTGCCCCACATGCCATTGATGCCGATCTCTCGCCCACGGTTCTCGGCATGGGCCACCAGCATGGCGGTACCCACCGGGTGATAGATGGCGGCGAATACCCCCATCAGCGTCAGACCCGCCACCAGAGCCGGGACGCTGCCGCTTAGACCAGTGAGGATGGCCGAGGCGCCGATCCCGAGGAAGAACACCAGCAACATCTGCCTCCGACTCCAGCGGTCCCCCAGCCAGCCGGCCGGTAGCGAACAGGCACCGAAGGCGATGAAGCCGCCCAGGGAAAGGCCGATCAGCTCGCCGTAGGCCAGGCCGAAGTCACGGCCCATACCCAGCACGGCGGCCGGGAAGATCAGCATGAACATGTGATCGATCACATGGGCGGCATTGATGAAGCGAATGACGGTAGCGGGTCGGTTCATGGCAGTTCCACTGCAGCTTGGTTGGTGTGGAACTCCATGCTAGGTTGGCCGAACTTTGCCTTTCAGACAAAGAAGTCATCGAATCGGCCATGTTGATCGAACACCTGCCCCAGGGGCGGATCGCGGCCATCGCCCGCGACTACCGGGACGGTGACCACGTCGCCCCCCATCTCCATCGCGAAGCACAATTCCTCTATGCCGCCGAGGGGCTGATGCGCCTGGTCACCGCGGCCGGCGCCTGGGTCATCCCGCCCACCCGCGCCGTGTGGATACCGCCGGGGATCGAGCACCAGATATTCATGTCCGGCCAGGTGCAGATGCGCACCCTGTACATTGCCGCCGACGCTGCGCCACCCGCCCTGGACGCCTGCTGCGTGCTGGCGGTGCCGCCACTGCTGCGTGAGCTCATCCTGCGACTGGTGGAACTGGATGCGAAGGGTTCGGAAGACGAGCGCCGCAGCCTGGTGCAACGCCTCATCCTCCACGAGATCGCCGCCCTGGAGCGTATGCCGCTCCACCTGCCCATGCCGAGGGATCGCCGATTGCAGGCCATCTGCCTGGCCCTGCTGGAAGCGCCGGACAGCACGCGGACGCTGGAAGAATGGGGATTGGACGTGGGCGCCAGCACCCGCACCCTGGCCCGGCTGTTCGCCCAGGAACTGGGCATGAGTTTCAACGAGTGGCGCCAGCACCTGCGCCTCACCGAAGCCCTGCCCCGATTGCTCGCCGGGCAGGACGTGCAATCGGTGGCGAGGGACCTGGGCTACGGCAGCGGCCGGGCCTTCAGCGCCATGTTCCGACGCCTGCTGGGAGAGAATCCGAGGGACTACGTGGCCAGCCTGGGCTTGCTGGCCACGCTGGAGCGGGATTGAAGCGGAATTCGCGCCCACAACAGACGATGCGATCCGTCCAGTTCAACCTTGTAGGGTGGGCTTCAGCCCACCCGCAGAGACCCGCATGGGGGCCGAAGGCCGCCCCCTTCTCGTGGGCCTTTTCCTTCCGGTTACTTCAGCTCGGTGAACGCCAGCTTGACCCCCAGCCCCACCAACACCGCCCCCATCAGCCGATCGAACCAATGCCCCATGCGAGCGAAGCCCGCGCGTACGCGACGCTGACTGAACAGCAGGGCCACCAGGCTGAACCACGCGGCGGTGGCGAAGGCCAGGTAAACGCCGTAGCCCGCCTGGATCGCCAGCGGCGTATGGGGGTTGATCACCACCGTGAACAGCGAGAGGAAAAACAGCGTCGCCTTGGGGTTCAGCCCATTGGTGACGAAACCGGTGACGAAGGCACCGCGCGGGCTGCGCTCGCCCGCCATGAGCGCAGCCTCGGCGGCCACCGGGTCAGCCGGACGGGCACGCAGGGCCTTGATGCCGATGTACAGCAGGTAGGCGGCGGCGGCCCACTTCAGCGCGTTGAACAGCATGATCGACTGGGACACGATCAGGCCGATGCCCAGCAGCGAGTAAGTCACGTGCACGAAGATGCCGGTCCCCACTCCCAGGGCTGTCCAGGTGCCGGCGCGGCGACCGTGGGCCACGCTTTCGCGCACGACGATGGCGAAGTCCGGTCCCGGGCTGGCGACGGCCAGCAGGTGGATCAGGGCAACGGTCAGGAATTCCGTCCAGTACATGAGGCCTCCAGCGAAGGGGAACGGGTCTGATAGGCTGGCAACCTTACGCCTACCGATGCACCGGAGAAAAGGTAAAGCCGAACATGAACAATCGCCGCGCCGTCTTCCTCGACCACGCCTCCCTCGACCTTGGCGACCTGGACCTGGCCCCGCTGCGCCAGGCCTTCGGCGAACTGCACCTGCACCCGCAAACCGCCGCCGAAGACGTGCCTGGCCGCCTGCACGGTGCACAGGTCGCCATCAGCAACAAGGTGCGAATCGACGCCGCTGCCATGGCCGCCAACCCGGAGCTGAAACTGATCCTGGTCGCCGCCACCGGCACCAACAATATCGACCTGGAAGCGGCCCGCGCCCAGGGCATCGCCGTCTGCAATTGCCAGGCCTACGGCACGCCTTCGGTGGCCCAGCACACCCTGATGCTGCTGCTCGCCCTGGCCACCAGCCTGCCGGACTACCAGACCGCCGTGCGCGCCGGCCGTTGGCAGCAGGCGAGCCAGTTCTGCCTGCTGGACTTCCCTATCATGGAGCTGGAAGGCAAGACCCTCGGCCTGCTCGGCCATGGTGAGCTGGGTGGTGCCGTGGCGCGCCTGGCGGAAGCCTTCGGCATGCGCGTGCTACTTGGCCAATTGCCGGGCCGCCCGGCTCGCGCCGACCGCCTGCCCCTCGCCGAGCTGCTGCCCCAAGTGGACGCACTGACCCTGCACTGCCCCCTCAATGAGCAGACCCGCGACATGATCGGCGCCGCCGAACTGGCCCTGATGAAGCCCGGCGCCCTACTGGTGAACACCGCCCGGGGCGGCCTGGTGAACGAGGAAGCCCTGGCTGCGGCCCTGCGCAATGGCCATCTGGGCGGTGCCGCCACCGACGTGCTGACCCAGGAACCGCCACAGAACGGCAACCCGCTGCTGGCCGCCGATATCCCGCGCCTGATCGTCACCCCCCACAGCGCCTGGGGCAGCCGCGAGGCGCGCCAGCGCATCGTCGGCCAGTTGGCCGAAAACGCCCGGTGTTTCTTCGACGGCACGCCGCGCCGGGTGGTCGGTTGAAGGGAGCGGGCTTCTGCTAGAATCCCCGGCTTTTTTCGAGGACGCCCCCATGGACCCGCGCAGTGAAGTGCTGCTTCGCCAGTCGGAACTCTTCCAGGGCCCGTTGCTGCTGGCCGGCCTGCCGGCCGACGACCTGCTGGGCGCCCTGCACCAGGCGCGGGGCTGGAGCTGGCACGCGGGCGAGCAGGTAGCGCTCGAAGCACGCTTCCCCGGCCGTTGCCAGTTCGGCACGACCGCGCCGGCGGGCGAATTTGGCGCCGCGGTTCTCTTTCTGCCGAAATCCCGCGAACTGACCGATTACCTGCTGGCGGCCCTGGCCGCCTGCCTGCCGAGCGGGGAACTCTTCCTGGTCGGCGAGAAACGCGGCGGCATCGAGCGGGCCGCCAAGCAGTTGGCCGTTTTCGGCAAACCGCGCAAGCTGGACAGCGCACGCCACTGCCAGCTCTGGCAGGTGAGCATCGAACAAGCCCCCGCCGCACCCGACCTGGAGGCCCTGGCCCAGCATTACCAGTTGGACCTGAGCGACGGCCCGCTGGACGTGATCAGTCTGCCGGGCGTCTTCAGCCACGGCCGACTGGATCGCGGTTCCGCCCTTCTTCTGCAGCAACTGGACGGCCTTCCGACCGGCCATGTGCTGGACTTCGGCTGCGGTGCCGGAGTGCTCGGCGCGGTGCTCAAGCGGCGTTATCCACAGAGCCGCCTGACCCTGCTGGACGTGGACGCCTTCGCCGTGGCCAGCAGCCGCCTGACCCTGGCGGCCAACGGCCTGGAGGGCGAGGTGATCGCCGCCGACGGTATCCATGGCGCGCCCGAGGGCCTGTCCGTGATCGTCAGCAACCCGCCCTTCCATCAGGGCGTGCACACCGATTACCAGGCCAGCGAGGACCTGCTGCGCGAAGCCCGGCGGCACCTGGCTCCCGGTGGTGAATTGCGCCTGGTGGCAAACAGTTTCCTCAAGTACCCGCCGCTGATCGAACAGCACCTGGGAGCGTGTCGCACCCTCGCCGAGGGCGATGGCTTCCGTATCTACAGCGCCCGCCGGGGCTGATCCGAACTTTCGATATTCAAGCGGCAGCCAATAGCCGCCCACCCCGGCACGCGCCGGGAGACCTGGAGTTTTTCGTGACCGATCTGAACACTGCCTGCGCCCTTCCACCCAAGGAAGGGCTGCACCGCGCCCTCAAACCCCGCCACCTGAACATGATCGCCATCGGCGGCTCCATCGGCACCGGCCTTTTCGTCGCCTCCGGTGCCACCGTGGCCACTGCCGGTCCAGGCGGTGCGCTGCTGGCGTATGCGCTGATCGGGCTGATGGTTTACTTCCTCATGACCAGCCTCGGCGAAATGGCCGCCCACATGCCGGTTTCCGGCTCCTTCAGCACCTATGGCAGCCGCTTCGTCGACGACGGTTTCGGCTTCGCCCTGGGCTGGAACTATTGGTACAACTGGGCGGTGACCATTGCCGCCGAGCTGGTCGCGGCCCAACTGATCATGAGCTTCTGGCTGCCGGACGTGCCGGGCCTCTACTGGAGCGCCCTGTTCCTCGGCCTGATGTTCCTGCTCAACTTCCTGTCGGTGAAGGGCTTCGGTGAGAGCGAATTCTGGTTCGCCCTGATCAAGGTGGTGACGGTGGTGGTATTCATCGGCATTGGCCTGGCCACCATCTTCGGCATCCTGGGCGGCATCGAGTCCCCGGGCTTCAGCAATTTCACCCTGGGCGATGCGCCCTTCGTCGGCGGTCTGCAGGCCATGGTGGGCGTGGCAATGATCGCCGGCTTCTCCTTCCAGGGCACCGAGCTGATCGGCATTGCCGCGGGCGAATCGGAGAACCCGAAGAAGAACATCCCCATCGCCATCCGCCAGGTGTTCTGGCGAATCCTGATGTTCTACATCCTCGCCATCTTCGTGATCGGCATGCTGATCCCCTACACCGATCCGAACCTGTTGAAGACCGACGCCAGCGACATCAGCGTCTCGCCCTTCACCCTGCTCTTCGAGCGCGCCGGCTTCGCCGCCGCGGCCAGCGTGATGAACGCGGTGATCCTCACCGCCATTCTCTCGGCCGGCAACTCGGGCATGTATGCCTCCACCCGCATGCTTTACAACCTGGCGATGCAGGGCAAGGCTCCGAAGCTGTTCGCCCGCCTCTCCGCCAGCGGCGTCCCGCGCAATGCACTGTACGCCACCACCCTGGTGGGCGCGCTGTGCTTCTTCACCTCCATCGTCGGCGACAGCACCCTCTACACCTGGCTGCTGAACACCTCGGGCATGTGCGGCTTCATCGCCTGGCTGGGCATCGCCATCTCCCACTACCGTTTCCGCAAGGGTTACCTGGCCCAGGGAGGTCGCCTGGAAGACCTGCCCTACCGCGCCAAGCTGTTCCCCTTCGGCCCGCTGTTCGCCTTCACCCTGTGCCTGCTGATCACCCTCGGGCAGAACTACCAGGCGTTCTTCGGCGATCGCATCGACTGGGCCGGTCTGGCCGCTACCTACATCAGCCTGCCGCTGTTCTTCGCCATCTGGCTGGGCTACCGGCTGAAGAGAGGCAGCCGCCTGGTGAGCTACGCGGAGATGGACGTTCGCGCTGGCGGCCACTGAGTCGGACGCTTCGTACTTGCCGGGGAGACCCGGCTTGTGCAAAATGCGCCCCGTCCTAGGGGAGTAGTCTCCCGCGAGCGCCCAGCTCGCCCGGCATGCGTCAACACACTTGGTCCGCAGACCATGGCGCATGCGACCCCGTGCCTGCACAGACAGGCCTGCGGTTTGACAAGACCTATGACGCATGCGAACTGACCCGGGGCGGGCAGTCTTGCGTGCGTCATGGTGATTAGTCGACCCGCCCCCGTAGGAACCCTGATGCTGGAATCCCTCTTCGTACCGACGCTGATCGTTGCCCTCGCCGAAATCGGCGACAAGACGCAACTGCTCGCCCTGCTCCTCGCCGCCCGTTTCCGCAAGCCCTGGCCGATCATCTGGGGCATCATCGCCGCCACCCTGGCGAACCACTTCGCCGCCGGCGCCGTGGGTTCCTGGGTCGCCAGCTTCTTCTCCGCCGCTACCCTGAGCTGGGTGCTCGCCGCCTCCTTCGCCGCCGTGGCCCTCTGGACCCTGGTGCCGGACAAGCTGGATGACGACGAGGAATCCGGTCTGAAGAAGTACGGTCCGTTCCTCACCACCCTGATCGCCTTCTTCCTTGCCGAGATGGGTGACAAGACCCAAGTGGCTACCGTGATGCTGGCCGCCCAGTACCCGGACTTCGTCATGGTGGTGATGGGCACTACCCTCGGCATGCTGATCGCCAACGTGCCCGTGGTGCTGGCCGGCAACTTTGCCGCCGACCGCCTGCCCCTGGCGCTGATCCGCCGCCTGGCCGCCGCTGCCTTCGCTGCCCTGGCCGCTTATGCCGTGTACGAGGCGATGAAGCTCACTGGCTTGCTCTGACCGGTAGGTGGGTGCTGAGCCCGCGAAGCCCAACGTGGAGAGGCCGAACAGCGGCCCGTTGGGCCTCGCTGCGCTCGGCACCAGCGTGACCCGCACCAACCTGCGATGACTGCGCCACGGATTGGCGGCGTTTCGGCCAATGGCTGGCACTGCCGTACTGGTAAAGTGGCGCACTGGATCAAGGCGCAGGGAGCGCATCGTGGCACTGGACGATATGAAACGGCTGGTTCGCCAGCACATCGAACTGTCGTGGAACAAGGGCCGCCTGGCTCTGGCGGAGCAACTGCAGAGCAAGGACTTCCTCTACAAGAGCTCATTCATCGGCCGTTCCTTCAACAGCGCCGCCTACTGCCAGATGGTGCAGAACATCCGCGACGCCATGCCCGACCTGGAAGTGGTGGTTGAGGAATGCATCGCCGAAGGCAACAAAGTGGTGACCTGGTGCACCCTGATCGGCAGCATCCGCAAGCCCGCCCTGGGCTACCCGCCCAGTGACAAGATTCTCAGCATCTCGGCCATGGCCTTCTGGACCTTCAACAGCCTGGGCGAGGTGCAGGAGATCTGCACCATGTTCGACATGGAAAGCTTCCGCGCCCAGTTGGGCCTCTCGACCCAGCACCTGGCCGAGAAAGCCCTGCCCTGATGCCAGATTGATCAGAGATAGCCGTTGGCCCTGAACCAACCGATGGTGCGTTCCAGGGTGACGTCCAGCGGCGTCTCTGCGACGAAGCCGAGCTCGTGGCGCGCCTTGCTGCCGTCGAGGAACTGCCCGCCGGCCATGACCGCGATCGCGGTATCGTCCAGCTTCGGCATTTCCCCGGACAGGCGAAAACGCAACCGCCCCAGGGCCGCAATTCCCTTGGCCATGGCCAGCGGCATCGGCTGCGGTGGCGGTACGCCCAGGAACGTGGCGATGCGCGCGGTCAATTCGGCCATCTCGATGTTTCGCCCGGTGAGCAGGTAACGCTCGCCCACCCTGCCCTTTTCCAGCGCCAGCACCAGGCCGCGACCGGCATCGGCGGCATCCACCAGATTGCGCTGGCCAGGGACGTAGTGGGTCATCCAGCCGCGAGCAATGGCGGTGACGATGCGCCCGGTGCTGGGACCGGCATCGAACTCCCCCAGGCACATGGCGGGAATGCCGATGACCACCGGCAGGCCATTGCGGGCCTGCTCGCGGGCCTGTTCGTCCAGCGCCCACTTGCTGAGCAGGTAAGGATTCTTCCAGCGCGGCATTTCTTCGTAGAACAGCCCCTCGTGGCCCGGCAGGCCCTGCGGGTGGCGCGGCAGGGCGATGGCGGCTCCGGTATAGAGAATGCGTGGCACATGGGCGGCCAGGCAGGCGGCATAGAAGTGGTTGGTCTGGTCGAGGGCGCTGGCGACTTCTTCCTGCCAGCGGCGCGGCCGCTTCGGATAGCCCGCGGCGCAGAAGATGACGCCATCCAGGCCACCCAGGGCGCGGGTCAGGCCGGCATGATCGAGCAGATCAGCAGCCCGGTATTCAGGCTCCAGATAGGCCAGTCGTTCGATCCGTGACGACGGCCTGTGGATCAGCACCAGCTCGTGCCCCGCAGCCTTCACCGCCCGTGCCGCGTGATGGCCGAGCAGGCCGGTTGCTCCAAGTACGGCGATTTTCACTGCGACTCCTCATCCACTGGAGAATCGCCACCCCGAAAGCTTCGAGGTAGCGGCGAGCAGTCTAGAACGGGGGTTGCAGGGATGCCAGGTTCAACCCCCTGAGGCTGCGAAAAACTCGGCGAGCGACGTGCGGCCGGTTTCTCAGCGCTGCCCCTTGGCCTGCTCGTAGAACGGCATCACCTTGGGAATGGCCGCCTGCAGATTTGCCATGCGCGAGCTGGACGACGGGTGAGTGCTCATGAACTCCGGCGGCGCGCCGCCACCGGCCTTGGCCATTTTCTGCCAAAGGGTGATAGCGGCATTCGGGTTGTAGCCGGCGCGAGCGGCCAGCTCCAGACCGATCAGGTCGGCCTCGTTCTCGTTTTCACGGCTGTTGGGAAGGGTCATCAGGTACTCGACCCCGGCGTTGGCCATCCCCAGGCCGGCCTGGCCCATACCCAGCACGGAGCCGATCTGGTTGGCCATCTGCACGCCGTAGGCCTTGGACATGGCCTCGCGGCTGTGTTCGCGCAGGGCGTGGGCGACCTCGTGGCCCATCACCGCCGCCAGCTCGTCATCGGTGAGCTTGAGCTGCTCGATCAGGCCGCTGTAGACGATGATCTTGCCGCCCGGGCCGCAGTTGGCGTTGAGTTCGTCGTTCTTGATCACGTTGGCATCCCAGGCCCATTGCGCGGCATCCGGACGGAACACCGGAGCCTGAGCGATCAGGCGCTTGGCGATGGCATCGACACGGCGCGCATTGCTGCTGCTCTTGTCCAGTTCGCCCTTTTGCGCGGCTTCGTTCAGGGTCTGCTGGTAGGACTGAGCGTACGTCTGGTTCAGTTCGGCGCTCGAAACGCCGCTGAACATGTACTGCTGGCGGTTGACGCCCACCGCTCCACCGCTGGTCGTGTTGACGGCCTGGCATCCTGCCAGGAGCAGGGCCGCGGTCAGCCCGGACAGGTAAAACAGCTTGGCCATATTGGCTCTCCATCTCTTTGCGAGGTCGGTAATGCTACGGCCCACCCGGAACCCGGGCAACCGCGTCGCATGTAGACAAGCCGGCGACGCATTTGTCCGCACTCCGCACTTAGGAAATTTCACCGGGCTGCCGATATAGAAAGCAAAGGCGAAATCTTCTTTTTCCTCGGAGCCCTCATGAAGTTCAGGTCCATTCAGTTCTCCATCGCAGCCCTGGCAGGAGCCAGCGTGCTGGCGGTGGTCGCAGCCCTGGTGCTCTATGCACTGTTTTCCGGCGCCCGCACCCAGGAACTGGTGCAGCAGCGCACCCAGGCACTGCTGGAACAGGTGATCGAGCAACGCCTGATTGCCCTGGCCGGTTCCCAGGTCAGTCAGATCCAGCGCGAACTGGAGCTGCCACTGGGCATCGCCAAGAACATGGCCAACCTCAACAGCCTGCTGGGGGAAACGGATGAAGCCGGCAATGCGAAGCTGACCATCAGCCGCGAGCAGCTGAACAACCTGGTGCGCCAGACCACAGAACGCAATCCCAAGCTGAACGGCAGCTACGTCGGCTGGGAGCCCAACGGGATTGATGGCATGGACGCCAACTACGCAGGGCAGAAGGGCAATGGCTACGACGGCAGCGGCCGCTTCCTGCCCTGGTGGTTCCGCAACGCGGACGGCAGCGTGGGCCAGGATGCCATCGGCTACATGGAAAGCCAGAAGATGCTCAACACCGGTGTTCGCGAGGGCGAGTACTACCTCTGCCCGAAGGAACGCAAGAAGCCATGTGCTATCGACCCCGCTCCCTATGACGTGGGCGGCAAAATCACGATCCTCTCCTCCTTTACCGCGCCCATCCTGATCAAGGGCGAGTTCCGTGGCATTGCAGGTGCTGACTTCTCCCTCAACTTCATCCAGGACCTGCTCAGCAAGTCTGACCAGCAGCTCTACGAGGGCGCCGGCGACCTGGCACTGATCGCCAGCAACAACCGCCTGGTGGCCTACTCGAAAGACGCCTCCAAACTTGGTGAGGAAGCCGCCAAGGTCTTCGACACCGGCACCATGGACGCCCTGCGCGGATTTTCCGGCGCACAACCTGCCTATCGCATCGACCAGGCCAGCCAGCGCATCGTGCTGATGGTGCCCTTCGGCATCGGCGACACCGACGCCCGCTGGGTGCTGCTGATCCAGCTGCCGGTCGAGGCGGTGATGAAGGAACTGACCCAACTGCAGAACGATCTGCATGCCCAACGCGACGCCGACATCTTCGGCATGACCCTGGTGGGCCTGCTAATCGCCGGTCTCGGCCTGCTGGTGATCTGGTTCGTCGGCTACGGCATCGCCCGTCCACTGCGCCAGATGGTCGGCATGCTCGACGACATCGCCAAGGGAGACGGTGACCTGACCCAGCGCCTGCACAACCAGCGTGCGGACGAGATGGGCGCCATCGCCACCGGCTTCAACACCTTCCTTGGCAAGCTGCAGGCCATGATCAGCCAGGTGGTGACCTCGGTGCAGAAGGTCAGCGACTCTTCCGAGCACACCGCCGACATCGCCATCCGCACCAACCAGGGCGTGCAGCGGCAGCTGGCGGAGATCGAACTGGTCGCCACCGCCGTCCATGAGATGACCGCCACTGCCCAGGACGTGGCCCGCAACGCCACCCACGCGGCGGAAGCGGCCAGCCACGCCGACCAGGCGGCCAACCACGGCAAGCGGATCGTCCATAGCACGGCTGAAGCCATCACCGCCCTGGCGACCGAGATCGGTCGTGCCGTGGGTGTGGTGCAGAACCTGGCCAAGGACAGCGAGAACATCAATGCCATCCTGGTGGCCATCCGCGGCATCGCCGAGCAGACCAACCTGCTGGCCTTGAACGCGGCCATCGAAGCGGCGCGTGCCGGCGAACAGGGCCGTGGCTTCGCCGTGGTGGCGGACGAAGTGCGCAACCTGGCGCAGAAGACCCAGCAGGCCACCGAAGAGATCCAGGCCATGATCCAGCAACTGCAGAACGGCACCCGCGAAGTGGTGAAGGTGATGCAGGACAGCCAGGACAAGACCGACACCAGCGTGCAGCACGCCAACGAAGCGGCCCATGCGCTGGACTCCATCACCCAGGCGGTTTCGGTGATCAACGACATGAACACCCAGATCGCCAGCGCCGCCGAGGAGCAGAGCGCGGTCGCGGAAGACATCAACCGCAACGTCATCAACATCGGCCAGGTGGCCAATGAAGTCGCCGGCGGCGCCGACGAGGCCTCCCAGGCCAGCGCCGAGCTGACCAAGCTGGCGGAGCAGCAGCGGCGGCTGATCAATCAGTTCAAGGTGTAAGGCAAAAGCCCCTCTTCGGAGGGGCTTTTTCTATAGGGGCGATTTCAATCGCCCCTACCGGTGGACCGGCTACGCCGGTGTCAGGCACTCCGGGCCGTCCAGCTTCGGGTCGTTCACCAGGGTCGCCAAGGCCCGTTCGCGCAACTGCGGGCCGGGTTTGGTCAGCAGTTCCAGCAACTGCACGGGTGTCGCCTCGGCGGACAGCCAGAGACGCTGCCCTTCCTCATCCAGCACCAGTGGCCGGCGCAGGTCGGCTGCCGCCTGCGTGATCATGGCCAGACTGAGGTATTCCATATCCCCGGCCGGGTAGGCCTCCCAGAGTGCCGCGAAGTACAACGTCCCGCCCTCGGCACTCATCCAGTAAGGCCGCTTGCGCACACCCCGCCACTCGTAGAAACCGTTGGCCGGCATCAGGCAACGGCGGGAGCGGAACGGCTCGCGGAACATCGGCTGGTCGGCGAGGGTTTCGACCCTGGCGTGGGCGGGCGTCTTCGACAGGTCGGTGAGCCAGGCCGGGGTCAGGCCCCAGCGGGCCATGTCGGCACGGCGCTGGCCATCCAGTTCGCGCAACATCAGCACCCGGCTGCCAGGGGCCAGGTTCCAATGGGGCTGGTGATCAGAGGGAAAACCGGGAAGCGCCGCCAGCGCGGGCGACCAGCGGAACAGGGCAAAACGTCCAGACATGGGGCGGCCAGTGCGGGTCGGTGCTCAGCAGAGCAAGGTGCCGGGGTAGCTGTCAGGCTCCTCGCCCGGCAGCGGTTGCGCGGCATTGTACGCGGCGATCAGCCGGCTGGCGCGCTCGGCGTCTTCATCCTCCACCAGCAGGCCGAGCAATCCGAATACCGGCAGCTCGCCAATGCCACCCAGCAAGTGCCGGCCGGCGAGATGGGCATCCACACCCTCGCTGGCGAGCATGCCCAGCAACAGTTCAGCTTCGATCAGGTCGCGAGGCTCATAGATTCGCCGCATCAGTCATCCTCCCGGCGAACCTCCAGGCTCCAGTCCTGGCCATCGGTCCAGAGCAGGAACAGGATGGGCCGGCAGCACACCGGACAGTCCTCGATGTATTGCTGGTCCCCGCCCGAGAGATCGAGCACGGCCTCGGCCGGTTCGCCACAGTAGGGGCATTGGTAGTCCTCTGTTTCCAGCATCCCGCCTCCCGTGTGACTTGCCTGTATAATCGCCGGTCTACTTCAGGCCCCGTTTCGCGGGGCCTGCACCCTTTATCCAGCCGATACCAGAACAAGAGTGACCAATGGGCGAATTTGAAGCCATCCGACCCTATGACGATGCCGAGGTCCCGGCGGTGCTGACGCGCCTCTTCGCCGACGACGCCTTCCTCGGCACCCTCACCCGCTATCGATTTCCGAAGCTGGCGGGCCCACTGGGCTGGCTCCTCAAGCCTGTTATAGCTCATCGCTTGCGAAGCGAGTTCGCCAGCATCAAATCCGTGGCAGCGCTGCAGGACCGCATCGAGCCCTACGTCGACAACACCATCGAACGCGCCACCGACGGTGTGACCTACTCCGGCGTCGAGCGCCTGAAACCGGGCACCGCCTACCTGTTCCTGGCCAACCACCGCGATATCGTGATGGACCCGGCCTTCGTCAACTACGCCGTGTACCACGCCGGCCTGCCGACGCCGCGTATCGCCATCGGTGACAACCTGCTGCAGAAGCCCTTCGTCAGCGACCTGATGCGCCTGAACAAGAGCTTCATCGTGCACCGCAACCTCGCCGGCCGCCGCGAGAAGTTGGCCTCGTTCCAGCTGCTGTCGGCCTACATCAACCACTCCATCCGCAACGATGGCCAGTCGATCTGGATCGCCCAGGCCGAAGGTCGCGCCAAGGACGGTGACGACCGTACCGATTCGGCGATCCTCAAGATGTTCCACATGAGCCGCAAGGACGAGCCCTTCGCCGATGTGATCCGCGATCTGCACCTGATCCCGGTGTCCATCAGCTACGAGTACGACCCGTGCGACCAGGCCAAGGCCCGTGAACTGCAGATCCGCGCCAGCACCGGCAGCTACGCCAAGGCGCCGGGTGAGGACGACGCGAGCATCGCCCTGGGCATCACTGGCTACAAAGGCCGGGTGCACATCAACTTCGGTAGCGAGATCGGCAGCGCCAGCGAAGACGCCAAGCAACTCGCCCAGGAAATCGACAAGCAGATTCTCGGCGGCTACCGCCTGTTCCCCGTGCACTACCTCGCCTACGCCATGTGGAGCGAGCGCGACCCCGAGCTGTCCGTCCCGGCGGCGACCGAGCTCTTCGGTGCCGACGAACTGGAGCGTGCCAAGGAGCAGTGGCAGAAGCGCCTGGACGCCTGCCCGGCAGAGCAGCGTCCCTACCTGATCCAGCAGTACGCGACCCCCGTGCGCAACCAGTACCGGATCAAGGCGGGCCTACCGCTTTAAGCGCCAGCCACAATGCAAAACGGCGACCATCTGGTCGCCGTTTTGCATTCGCCCCGAAGGACTTAAATCTGGGTACTGGCCCAGGAAACCCCGAGCGCCACGGCGAGGCTGAAGTGGCCGAAGGCGTAGAAGAACCGGTTCAGGCGCACCGCAGCGGCGTCCTGCACGGAGGCGGGCTGGCCCACTTCCTCCAGTTCGCTCTCGGCGGCCAGGCGGGCGATGGAACGCTGCTCGCGCAAACGAGTGGCCACCAGCACCCAGGCTCCAGCACACGCAAAGAACAGGGCCAGGCCATTCACGGCCTGTGCGGGATGAGCCAGGAAAAACTCCAAGAACGCCTGCAGCGACATCTTCAACTCCGCTTCAGGCGGTGCGACCGTGCACTCAACCTGCAAGACAAGGATCAATCCGCCCCGACCCGGGCGGTAAGTTCGACGGCGCCGAGTTTACCGAAGGAGGAACCTGACCGGGCGGCCCATCCGACGAATGCCGCCGGCCTGACCGACGAATCCGCCCCCGTGCGCGTGCACCAGAAACGAAAAAGCCCGGCGCAGGCCGGGCTTCTCTAGGCGGGGACCGCTTACTGGACCAGCACCTGACCGATGGTCGGATCCTTGAAGGCGCGAGTCAGGGCATCGCTCAGCACATCACCCACCAGCTTGGTGTTGGTCTGTGCGTTCGGCGCGGTGCCGAAGCGCTGGTTCATCGAAGCGCCGTACTTGCCGCTGTAACGACGGGTGCTGTTCTGCACATCGACGCGGAAGCTGGCGCTGATGTTCGCCTCGGTGACATAGGTCTCCTTAGGCGACTGGTACTTCAGGTCAGACAGGGTCAGGGTCAATTGCGGGGCGTTGTAGGCGTTCGGCGACGGGGTGAAGCCCAGCAGACGCACAGCCGCTTCGGCCTCGGCCTGCAGGCGCGGCAGGATGTCCTGGCTCTGCACGCTGATGGCGCTGGTGTCGGCGTAGATGCCGCCACGGGTGCCAAGAACGGGAGACGGACGACCGTCGGCGACGCGGACCACCACCGGCTGGCCCTGGCCGACCGGAGTCAGCGGGCCGGTGAGCTTGGGTTGCGGGCTGAGTTGTTGCGGGCTGAGGGCACAGCCGACCAGGGTCAGGCTGAGGGCGGCCAGCAGGCCAAGCAACGAGCGTTTCAGCATGCTTACTCTCTCCAGAAATGAAGGCAAAACGGCCGGCAGTATACCCAGCCGGCGAGGCGACTGACAGACCGTCAGTGCTCCTGAAAATTCAGACATCTGCGTCGGAACGCGGTTCCTGTCATGCCCCTGTCACGGCCGCGTGGGATAACGGCTCGGTACTTTTCGGAGTAATCCCGATGAGCCTGTTCTGGTCCCTGTTCAGCCGCCGCCCGCAACGCCGCAACTTCGCCCTTCTGGACGCAGCCGGAATCTGCCGCGGCCTGCACCTGGGGACCGAGTGCCCCGCCAACGGCAACTGGGTGGAAGTGCAGGAATCCAGCCTGACCTGGCTCGACCACCCCCTGCCCGCCAGTGCCCAGGTCATACCGGTCGTCGGACAGCCTGAGCGCCGCCGCGCGTTGGCAGCCTGACCGGTGGACGAATAAAAGTCACACCGAACGCCCTATTCGCCCGATTTCACCGTTATAATCGCCCCCCGATTATAAGGTCGTCTCCTGATCGGGCCTCGCAACACCGCACCTCGCGCCAGCTTGGGCATCCGCACAGTCCCACAGAGAGCCGTCCACTATTCGCGTTGCCATTCATTGGCTCGCCGCATCCTTCCGCCCGAAACGCAATTTTTTTGCAGGGACGCACGCGTAGTTGCACGCGCGCAGACGGACGCGGTCTGCCTTCAGGCAGGCGATTCTTTTGAGGTTCACGACTCCAAAAGAGCGTGAGAGACGGTTTTTCACTACTTCACGAGAGAGTGGCGAGCAAAATGGCGCAAAACGATTACGAAGCAGTGGACGTGTTGCTGGTCGGGGCCGGCATCATGAGCGCTACGCTAGCGGTACTGCTTAAAGAGCTCGATCCCGGCATCAAGCTGGAGATCGCTGAACTTCGGGAGTCCGGGGCCATCGAGAGCTCCAACCCGTGGAACAACGCAGGCACCGGCCACGCCGGCCTCTGCGAGCTGAACTACACCCCCCAGGCGGCCGATGGCAGCATCGACATCAAGAAGGCCGTCAACATCAACGCCCAATTCGAGGTGTCGAAGCAGTTCTGGGCCTACATGAGTGGCAAGAGCGCCTTCGGTTCGCCCAAGACCTTCATCAATCCGGTCCCGCACCTCTCCTTCGTGCGCGGCGAGAAGGACACCGCATTCCTCAAGAAGCGCCATGAGCTGCTGCGTCAGCACCATGCCTTCACTGACATGGAATACACCGAAGACCGCGCCACCATGGGCAAATGGGCGCCGCTGATGATGAAGGGCCGCGACGCGGCCGAGAAAATCGCCGCGACCCGCGCCATGAATGGCACCGACGTCAACTTCGGCGCGGTCACCAACCAGCTCCTGCAGTATCTGGAAAGCCTTCAAGGCACCCGTGTCAGCTACTTCCAGAAGGTCACCGACCTCAACCGTACTGACAGCGGCTGGAAAGTCAGCATCAAGAACACCCAGACCGGCGCCAATCGCGAAGTGTCCGCACGCTTCGTGTTCCTCGGTGCCGGTGGTGGCGCGCTGCCGCTGCTCCAGCTGTCCGGCATCCCCGAGGGCAAAGGCTTCGGCGGCTTCCCGGTCAGCGGCCAGTGGCTGCGTTGCGACAACCCGGAAGTGGTCAAGCAGCACCAGGCCAAGGTCTATAGCCAGGCGGAGGTCGGCGCCCCGCCGATGTCCGTGCCGCACCTGGACACCCGCGTGGTCGATGGCAAGAAGTCCCTGCTGTTCGGACCCTACGCCGGCTTCACCACCAAGTTCCTCAAGCACGGTTCCTTCATGGACCTGCCGCTCTCCGTCCGTCCGGGCAATCTGCTGCCGATGCTCTCGGTCGCCCGCGACAACATGGACCTGACCCGCTACCTGATCAAGGAAGTGATGCAGTCCCAGGAGCAGCGTCTGGACGCCCTGCGCAAGTTCTACCCGGAGCTGGATCCGGCGGACTGGCGCCTGGAAGTGGCGGGCCAGCGCGTGCAAATCATCAAGAAGGACAACAAGAAAGGCGGCGTCCTGCAGTTCGGTACCGAACTGGTCTCCTCCGAGGACGGCAGCATCGCTGCCCTGCTAGGCGCCTCGCCGGGCGCGTCGGTCACCGTCTCCATCATGCTCAACCTGATCGAGCGCTGCTTCGCCGAGCAGGCCCGTTCCGAGCAGTGGACGGCCAAGCTGAAGGAAATCTTCCCGGCTCGCGAGAAGGCCCTGGAAAGCGATGCAGCCCTGTATCGCGAAGTCAGCGCCAACTCGGACGCACGCCTGGGTCTGACCAGCGTCGACACCACGGCCCAGAGCTTCGCCTGAGCCTTGGCGTTCCGCTGAAAAAAACCGCCCTTCGGGGCGGTTTTTTTATTGTCGGCACCTCGTTGACGCCATCATCCGTAGGGTGGATCACGCTTCACCGATCCACCATCGCGGTCCGGCATTGGCCGAGTTGGTGGAAATAAAAAGCGATATCTCCCCAACGGGACTGCCCATCTCACCGGCCACGGCACGCACCTCTTCCACAAAAAAGCCCGCACTCTGGCGGGCTTTTTCATTAGCGCGAAAGGATCAGCCGCGGGCGGCCTTGATCACTTCGATATAGGGCTCAGCCATGCGCTGGTCCTGGACCAGGGCGATGAAGTCGTTGCCCTGCTCGTCCTTGGCATTCAGGTCGTAACCAGCCTGGACGAAGAAGCCGACGAAGCGCTCGAAGTCGTCGATGCGCAAGCCGCGGTAGGCTTTGATCAGTTTGTGCAGCGAAGGGGGCGTGGAGTCGGCGGGCTCGACCGCGAGGAACAGCTTGATCGAGTCATCGGAAATTTCTTCGCCAATCACCTGCTTCTTGTCTTTACGCATCGCTCACATCTCTCAGGCCGGGTATCTCGGGGGCGGGCAGTTTACCCCCGCCCGGCCTTCGTGCTCAACGCACGCGAACCGAGCCGCTGTGCAGGTCCGCCCAGATGTGACCGTTGGGATAGCTGAGGAACTGGCAATAAACCGGCCCATTGCGCAGCAGGTCGAGCACCTCGGCGTACTGGGCCAGCGGGTAGTTCAGGCTGAGGGTGCGGGTCTGGGCATCATAACCCGGCTTCTTCAGGCTCTTGCCCTCGGCGTCGAACTGGATCACCACCTGGCGTACGTCCGCGCCTTTACTCAGCGGTTTTCCTTTCAGGCGCACCACGGTGGGCGAGGTGATGGGAATCGGCTGCTGGTTGGACTGGCGCTGGCTGCCGAGTACCACCGAGAACTCGGTGATCTGGATCAGTTGTTGCTGTTCAGGTTGCTCCTGGCGCAACGAAAGATCGTCCGGCGGCAGGAACTGGTCATGCATGGGTGCCGTTTCGGCGGCGCACAGGGGCAGGCTCAGGAACAGGACCAGACAGGCCCCAAGGCGCAGGGGGACAGGCATCAAACACTCCGGATCGAGACGGGCGCAACACTCTAGCACGGGGCTTTCCGACAGGGACATTCGACCCAGGTCGACCTCTCGACAGCGCCTCAGCCCCTATACTCGGAGCGTCTGCCACAGGAGTGACCATGCGCCGTTACCTGCCTCCCCTGTTCGCGGCCCTGCGCCAGTCGGCGCGCGAGGGCTACTCCCTGACAAGCCTGCGCGGGGACCTGGCCGCCGGGATCACGGTCGGCATCATTGCCATCCCGCTGGCCATGGCCCTGGCCATCGCCGTCGGCGTAGCGCCGCAGCATGGCCTCTACACGGTGCTGGTGGCGGCACCGCTGATCGCCCTCTGCGGCGGCTCGCGCTTCAACATTTCCGGCCCCACCGCCGCCTTCGTGGTGATCCTGCTGCCCATCACCCAGCAGTTCGGCGTGGGTGGCCTGCTGCTTTGCACCCTGATGGCCGGGGTGATCCTGATCACCATGGGTCTGGCGCGCCTGGGCCGGCTGATCCAGTTCATCCCCTATCCTGTGACCCTGGGCTTCACCGCCGGCATCGGCATCGTCATCGCCACCTTGCAGATCAAGGACCTGCTGGGCCTGCAGCTGTCCCATCCCCCGCAGAACTACGTGGAACAGCTGCAACTGCTGGCTGAAGCCGTGCCCACCGCGCACGTGGGCGATGCCCTGGTGGCCGGCGCCTGCCTGGCGGTGCTGCTGATCTGGCCGCGATTCGTGCCCAAAGTGCCAGGGCATCTGGTGGCCCTGGCTGTGGGCGCCCTCCTCGGCCTGCTGCTGGAAGCGCTGAATCTGCCCGTCGCCACCCTGGGCGAGCGTTTCAGCTATGTGATGGACGGTGTCAGCCACCCCGGCATCCCGCCCTTGCTACCCAGCTTCGCCTGGCCCTGGCAGCTTCCCGGCCCCGACGGCCAGCCGCTCGGCCTGTCCTTCGAACTGATCCGCCAATTACTGGCACCCGCCTTCGCCATCGCCATGCTCGGCGCCATCGAATCCCTGCTCTGCGCCGTGGTGGCCGACGGCATGGCCGGCACCCGCCACGACCCCAATGCCGAGTTGCTCGGGCAGGGTCTGGGCAACCTGGTAGCGCCGCTGTTCGGCGGCATCACCGCCACTGCGGCCATCGCTCGCAGCGCCGCCAACGTGCGCGCCGGCGCCAGCTCTCCCATCGCCGCCATCATCCATGCCGGCGTGGTGCTGTTGGCGATGCTGTTGCTCGCGCCGCTGTTCAGCTACCTGCCCATGGCGGCCCTGGCAGCCCTGCTGGTGATGGTGGCCTGGAACATGAGCGAAGCACGCCACGTGGTGCACACCCTGCGCATTGCACCGCGCAACGACGTGCTCGTGTTGCTGACCTGCCTGCTGCTGACGGTGCTCTTCGACATGGTGCTGGCGGTGGGCGTCGGCCTGCTACTGGCCGCCGGCCTCTTCATCAAGCGCATGAGCGATCTCACCGATACCGCGCCCCTGCCCCAGCACTTCCACGAAGCCCTGCGCGAGCTGCCGGAGGGCGTGCTGGCCTATGCCATTCGCGGGCCGCTGTTCTTCGGCGCGGCAGAAAAAGCCCTCAGCGTGCTGCGCCGCTTCAACCCGGAAGTGAAGGTCGTGATCGTGGAAATGAGCGCCGTGCCCATGCTGGACATGACGGCGCTGGCTGCCCTGGAAAACCTGCTGCACGACTATGGCCGCCAGGGCGTCGGCCTGGTACTGGCGGGCACCACACCGAGGGTACGGCTGAAACTGCGCCGCGCCGGGGTACACCGTGAAAGCGGCAAGCTGGCCTATGTGCAATCGCTGGAACAGGCGCGGGCCAAGGCCCTGCAATGGCTGGAGGGGGATGCGCCTCAGGAGAAGAAAGAGCGCATCCAGGCCATGTAGTCGGCCACCCCGGCTTCACCCTCACGCGGCGCCCAGGGAGCCTGTTCGCCCTCGCCTACCGGGCGATAGGGGCCGGCCTTGCACTCGAACAGCATGCTGTCCGGCTCCAGTACCACCAGGGCGTGGAACACGCCGGGCGGCAGGTCGACACCGACGCAATCGCCGCCCGTAGCCAGTTCGCGCTGGTCGATGACCGCGCCTTGCTCGTCGAAGATCAACAGCCCCAGGCGGCCCTTGAGCACCAGCAGGCTTTCCGCCTTGTCAGGGGAAAGGTGGCGGTGCGGCGGAATGTAGGTTTCGGGCTGCAGCCCCACCGCCATGCGGTGGCAGGGCTCTTCCATGGCGTGGAAGTTGTGGTGCTGGCGCTTGCGCGGGCTCGCCGCGGCCTTCTCCGCCAGTTCGGTGAACAGCGTCTGGTCGAGAAAACGCGGCGCGCTCATGGCTCAGAGCCCTTTTACCGCGAAGATGCCAGCGGCGTTGCGCCAGTAGCCCTTGTAGTCCATGCCGTAACCGAAGATGTAGCGATCCACGCAGGGCAGGCCCACGTAGTCGGCCTTCAGGTCCGGACGCGCCTTGCGGTCGTGGGTCTTGTCGATCAGCACGGCGGTGTGCACATGGGCGGCGCCGGCGTGTTTGCAGAAGTCGATGATGGCCGCCAGGGTGTGCCCCTCGTCGAGGATGTCGTCGATGATCAGCACGTCGCGGTCGATGAAGGAAATTTCCGGCTTGGCCTTCCAGAACAACTCGCCGCCGCTGGTTTCGTTGCGATAGCGGGTGGCGTGCAGGTAGGACAGTTCCAGCGGGAAGCCCAGCTTGGGCAGCAATTTGCCGGCGAAGATCAGGCCGCCGTTCATGACGCAGAAGACCACCGGGTTGCGCTCGGCCAGTTCTCCATTGATGGCTTCGGCAACCTGACTGATGGCCGCTTCGACCTGGGCGTCGGTGTACAGGCAATCGGCTTCGGCCATCACCTGGCGGATGTGTGCGAGATCGGCGGACATGGCAATTCCTCTGGGTTCAACGGGAAGCAAGCACGGCTCCCTCGGGAAAACTTGAACAGGGCGTCAAGATAAAAGTCGGCAAAGGTACTCATCCGCCTGCCCCGGAGCAAGTGCCGATGGACGAGCGTCGACCATACTGCTGCATGTTGCGCCGCTGGCGGACAGAACCTTGCATGGCCGCGACATCGCGGCCAGGACCCGCCAGTCAGTTCAGCACAGGCTGTAGTCGATGGATTAAGCTAACGCAATTTTTTTGCCAGCCCGCCGGAGAATCCTCCCATGCCTATCCGTGAGATCCGCCATCCGCTGATCCGCCACAAGCTCGGCCTGATGCGCCGCGCCGACATCAGCACCAAGAACTTCCGCGAATTGGCACAGGAAGTCGGCGCCCTTCTGACCTACGAAGCGACCAATGACCTGCCCCTGGAAAGCTACGAAATCCAGGGCTGGGCCGGCACCGTGCAAGTGGAGAAGATCGCTGGCAAGAAGATCACCGTGGTGCCGATCCTGCGCGCCGGCATCGGCATGCTCGACGGTGTGCTCAGCCTGATTCCGGGTGCCAAGGTCAGCGCCGTCGGCGTGGCCCGCAACGAGGAAACCCTCGAAGCCCATACCTACCTGGAAAAGCTGGCCCCGGAAATCGACGAGCGCCTGGCCCTGATCATCGACCCGATGCTGGCCACCGGCGGTTCCATGGTCGCCACCATCGACCTGCTCAAGCGCGCGGGCTGCAAGGAAATCCGCGCCATGGTGCTGGTGGCCGCGCCGGAAGGCATCAAGACGGTCAACGACGCCCACCCGGACGTGATGATCTTCACCGCCTCCATCGATCAGAAGCTCAACGAGCACGGCTACATCATCCCGGGCCTCGGGGATGCCGGCGACAAGATCTTCGGCACCAAGCAGAAGGAAAACTGATCGATGATCGACGAATTCAAGGACCCGCTCTGGCGCCAGGTTCTCTCCGGCGCGCAGATGCTTTTCGTGGCCTTCGGCGCCCTGGTGCTGATGCCACTGATCACCGGGCTGGACCCCAACGTTGCGCTGTTCACCGCCGGTCTCGGCACCCTGCTGTTCCAGCTGGTCACCGGCCGCCAGGTTCCGGTCTTCCTGGCCTCCAGCTTCGCCTTCATCACCCCCATCATCCTTGCCAAGGGCCAGTTCGGCCTGGCCGCGACCATGGGCGGCGTGGTAGCGGCGGGCTTCGTCTACACCTTCCTCGGCCTGGCCGTGAAGCTCAAGGGCACCGGTTTCATCGACCGCCTGCTGCCGCCGGTGGTGATCGGCCCGGTGGTGATTTCCATCGGCCTGGCCATGGCCCCCATCGCCGCCAACATGGCCATGGGCAAGGGCGGTGACGGCGCTGAGCTGATCCCCTACGCCACCGCCATGTGGATTTCCATGCCGGCGCTGCTGACCACCCTGATCGTCGCCGTGTTCGGCAAGGGCATCTTCCGCCTGGTGCCGATCATCTCCGGTGTGATCGTCGGCTTCGCGCTGTCCTTCTGGTTCGGCGTGGTAGATACCGCGAAGATCGCCGCCGCGCCCTGGCTGGCGCTGCCGAACTTCGTCGCGCCGGAGTTCAACCTGCAGGCCATCCTGTTCATCGTCCCGGTGGCCCTGGCGCCGGCCATCGAGCATATCGGTGGCGTGATCGCCGTCGGCAGCGTGACCGGCCGCAACTACCTGCAGAAGCCCGGCCTGCATCGCACCCTGCTGGGTGACGGCCTGGCCACCTCCGCCGCCGGCCTGTTCGGCGGTCCGCCGAACACCACCTATGCCGAAGTGACCGGCGCGGTGATGCTGACCAAGAACTACAACCCGAAGATCATGACCTGGGCCGCCATCTTCGCCATCAGCCTGGCGTTCATCGGCAAGTTCGGCGCGGTGCTGCAGAGCATCCCCGTGCCGGTAATGGGCGGCATCCTCTGCCTGCTGTTTGGCTCCATCGCCGCGGTGGGCCTGAACACCATGATCCGCCATCAGGTGGACCTGGCCGAGGCGCGCAACCTGGTGATCGTTTCCGTGACCCTGGTGTTCGGCATCGGCGGCATGCTGGTGGGCACCGGAACCGGCCAGGACGACTTCGGCCTGAAGGGCATCGCCCTCTGCGCCATCGTCGCCATTGCCTTGAACCTGATCCTGCCGGGCCACCAGACCTGGAAGCATCAAGCTGCGGACGATGCTCCGCATATCTGATGCAGCCTCATGAAAAAGCCCCGCGATTGCGGGGCTTTTTATTGGGCTTCACCACCGCAGGATGGGTCGGGCGGCGTTCCGCGAGCTTGCGAAGCCCATCGCTCCGACTTGATGGGTTTCGCTCCGCTCTACCCATTCTACGAGGACAGCTGCACCGTCTGTGGCATGGCGTCATGCTGGACCTCCACGCCCCATGTCTGAAGCCGCTGCACGCTCTCGCGATAGGGCTTGAGGCCAAGCCCCAGCAGCAGCACCGAGCTGGCCACCGCAAGGGTGGTGACGATCAGCAAGGAATAGCGCAGCGCCTGATCGTCCGCGAACACGTAGTCGGTGACCAGGGCCACGGCGGTTGGACCAAAGCCGAGGCCGATCAAGGTGATCACGAAAAGGTAGATGGCCGACGCCTGACCGCGCATGGCATTGGGCATGATTTCCTGGATCGCCGCAGGCGCCACGCCGAAGGGCATGCTCAGACAGAACACGGTCGGCGCCATCAGCAGCGTGACCCAGAAGCTGTCATTCAGCAGCGGGAACAGCACCACCAGGGGCAGCGCACCGATGGCGGCAAACAGGCCGACGCGCATATTGGCGTCGCTGCGTCCGTGCTTGGCCATCCAGTCCGCCAGGCGCCCGCCGAAGACGATGCCGAGACAGCCGAACACCGCCACCAGGCTGCCGTAGATGACGCCCACCTGACCGGCATCCCAGCCATGGGTGCGAATGTAGAAGGTGGGAATCCAGGCGGCGCTGCCGTAACCGGCGAAGGCCAGGCCGGCAAAGCCGAAATTGTGGCAAACCACAGTGCGCCGGTTACTGCGCAGGTAGCGGCCCACTTCCGAGAACGGCACCACCACCCCGGCACCGACGCCGCGCCGCTGGGGTTCGCGCACGGCCAGCATCAATAGGGTGAAGAGCAGGCCGGCGGCCCCCAGCGCCAGGAATATCAACTGCCAGGGCCGCACTTCGCCCAGCAGGGGCAGATGCACGTCGCCCTGGGCGGATGCGAACCGGATGACCAGGCCACCCAGCAGGAACGCCAGCCCGGAGCCCAGGTACACGCCCATGGAATAGACGCTGATGGCGGTGGCGCGGCGCTCGCGAGGGAAGCTATCGGCGATCAGCGAATAGGCCGCTGGCGACAGCGCCGCCTCCCCCACACCGACGCCGATACGGCAAAGCAGAAACTGCCAATAGAGCCTCGCCATGCCACAGGCTGCGGTGGCGGCGCTCCAGAACAGCACGCCGATGGCGATCAGCCCGCGTCGGCTGCGCGTGTCGGCCAGACGTCCGAGGGGAATGCCGCAAACGGTGTAGAAGAGTGCGAACGACAGCCCCATCAGGAGGCTCATCTGCGTGTCGCTGATGACGAGATCGCGGCGGATAGGCTCCACCAGGAGATTGAGGATCTGCCTGTCGATGAAGGACAGCACGTACGCCACCATCAGGATGGCCACGGTGGTCCAGGCACGCAGGTTCGAGGGATAGCCGTTGTTGTTGTTCTGCATGGGCTCTCCTCGGCGCCGCCGGTGCGGCGCACGACGGTTGAAGGAGTTCCCAGCTTAGGTGGCCATGGGCAGGCTGAATACCGGAGAGGGCCCGCTATAGGCGACGTGAATGCGCCCATTGCCCTCTGCGTGATACTTCGTAGGAGCGAGCTCTGCTCGCGAAGCTTTCCCGTCGCGAGCAGGGAGCGCCTACCTGGGCCTCAAAGCGGACGCACCGCCGTCTCGCAGAGTTTCACCAGGGCCGACACCCACTGCGGATGGCTGTTCAGGCAGGGCACCAGCACCAGCTCCTGGCCACCGGCTTCCTGGAATTGCTCGCTGCCGCGCTGGCCGATTTCTTCCAGCGTCTCGATGCAGTCCGCGACGAAGGCCGGACACATCACCAGCAGCTTCTTCACCCCTTGCTTGCCCAGCTCGTCGAGGCGGGTCTCGGTGTAGGGCTCGATCCACTTATCCCGGCCCAGGCGCGACTGGAAGGACACCGACCACTGCGAAGGCGCCAGCCCCGCGCGCTCCGCGAACGCTTCGGCGGTGCGCAGGCACTGGCTGCGGTAGCAGACCGTCAGGACTTGATCACTGACCTCGCGGCTGTCATCGGCGCGCAGGTCGTGCTGCGGATCGATACCCTTCACCAGCTTGCGGATGTGCCGCTCGGGCAGGCCGTGGAAGCTCAGCAGCAGATGATCGAACCCCTGCTCCAGGTAGGGCTTGGCGCTGGCCACCAGCGCGTCCAGGTAGTCCGGCTCGGCGAAGAACGGCGCCAGCACCGACACCTCAAGCTTCAGGCCCGACTCACGGATCACCCGGCGGGCTTCTTCGATGGCGGTGGTGGTGGTGCTTTCAGCGAACTGCGGATACAGCGGCGCCAGGGTCACGCGCTTCACCCCCTGCCCTGCCAGCTTGCGCAGGGCGCCTTCGATGGACGGCTCGCCGTAACGCATGGCCAGTTCCACCGGGCCGTGGGGCCAGTGCGGGCCGATGGCCTCCTGCAGCTGGCGACTGAGCACGATCAGGGGCGAGCCTTCCGGCCACCAGATGGACGAATAGGCATGGGCCGATTGCGCCGGGCGTTTGATCAGGATCAGCGAAACCAGCAGGCGCCGCAGGGGCCAGGGCAGGTCGACCACATAGGGGTCCATGAGGAACTGGTCGAGGTAGCTCCGCACATCTTCCACACGGGTGGAGGCCGGAGAACCCAGGTTGACCAGCAGCAGCGCGTGATCAGTCATCAAACATCCTTAGGCTTCAGCAGGTTGCCGAGCGCCGTGTCCAGATCAGTGAATGCAAAAGTGAATCCCGCCGCCGAGAGGCGCGCCGGTAGCGCACGCTGCCCCCCCAGCATCAGCCCCGCCAGCTCGCCCAGCACCAGACGCAGGACGAAGGCCGGTGCCGGCATGAAGGCCGGCCGCCCCAGGGTGCGCCCGAGGCTACGGGCAAAGTCGCGGTTACGCACCGGCTGCGGCGAGCACGCATTATAGGGACCGCGAGCATCTTCTCGCCGCAAGAGAAAATCCATCAGGGCGATCTGATCCTCCAGATGGACCCAGGGCATCCACTGCCGGCCATTGCCCAGCGGCCCGCCGAGTCCCAGACGGAAAGGCGGCACCAGGCGCTTGAGGAAGCCACCGTCTCGCGCCAGCACCAATCCGGTGCGCACCAGCACCACACGGATGCCCAGTGCTTCAGCGCGTTGCGCGGTTTCCTCCCAGGCCACGCACAGCTGACTGGCAAAGTCGTCGGTCACCGGCGTGGAGGTCTCCGTCAGCTCACGCTCGCCACCGTCGCCATACCAGCCCACGGCTGAGCCGTTGAGCAACACCCGCGGCTTTTGGTCGCGCTTCTCCAGCCACTCCAGCATCTGTTCGGTCAGCGTGATGCGGCTGCCCCAGAGTTGTGCCTTGCGCTTGTTGCTCCAGGGCCGATCGGCGATGGGTTCGCCGGCCAGATTGACCACGGCGTCCAGCGGTTCATCGCCATAATCGGAGAACTGGCCGATGCCCCGCACCGCGCGACCACACAGGCTGGCCACGCTCTGCGGCCGGCGACTCAGCACCGTGAGCTGATGGCCGTCATCCAGCCAGCGCCCGCAGAGCGCCCGGCCGATCAGACCAGTACCGCCGGTCAGCAATATGTGCATGGCATCCTCCTCGCATGGCGCTAAGGCCGAATATCGCCCTAGTCTGGTTTATGGCGTTGCGACGTGCCCCGGTTCGGGCCACGCACCGTCAGAAATACAGAAGTCCGCGATTGGAACCGATCAACCTGTACAGCGCTTGAATATTGTACAGGTCTTGTCTAAAGCGTAGCCTGTAGCCATAGGTAACGAGGTAGACCATGAGTGCACCTATCGCCATCATCGGTACCGGCATAGCCGGCCTCTCCGCCGCCCAGGCGCTACACGCGGCTGGGCAGAACGTGGAACTCTTCGACAAGAGCCGCGGCAGTGGCGGGCGCATGGCCAGCAAGCGCAGCGACTCCGGCTCCGTGGATCTTGGCGCGCAATACTTCACCGCCCGTGATCGCCGCTTCGCCGAAGTGGTGCAGCAATGGCGCGACCGGGGCTGGGTCGCCGAGTGGTCGCCGAGCCTCTACAACTTCAGCGACGGCCAGTTGCTTCCCTCCCCTGATGAGCAGATCCGCTGGGTCGGCACGCCACGCATGAGCGCTATCACCCGAGCCCTTCTGGGTGCCCTGCCGGTGAACTTCGCCTGCCGCATCACCGAGGTCTTCCGCGGTGAACGCCACTGGGGCCTGCAGGATGCAGAAGGCCTCAGCCACGGTCCCTTCAGCCATGTAATCGTCGCGACTCCGGCCCCCCAGGCCGCCGCCCTGCTGGCCGCTGCTCCGAAACTCGCGGGCGCCGCCGCAAGCATTGCCATGGAACCGGCCTGGGCCGTGGCCATGGGCTTCACCGACCCGCTGGACACCCGCGTCGAAGGCTGCTTCGTACAGGACAACCCGTTGGATTGGGTTGCCCGCAATCGCTCCAAGCCCGGCCGCGAAAGCAGCATCGATACCTGGGTCCTGCATGCCAGCAGCACCTGGAGCAAGCAGCATCTGGATATGCCCAAGGAAACCGTGATCGAACATCTCCATGGCGCCTTCGCCGAGATGATTGGTTGCGCCGTGCCAGCCCCCAACTTCAGCCTCGCCCACCGCTGGCTCTATGCCCGTCCGAGTCAGGCCCACCAGTGGGGAGCTCTGGCCGACGCCGACCTGGGCCTCTATGCCTGCGGCGACTGGTGCCTGTCCGGCCGCGTGGAAGGTGCATGGCTCAGCGGCCAGGAAGCAGCCCGCCGCCTGCTCGAACACCTGTGACACGCGCAGCAGCTGGACCCGCGCCAGCTGCTGCTTTGTGAAATGGACAGCCGCGCGGCCGTCCAGACACGCGCTCCCTCCCACCCAAAACTTATACAAGGCATTTGACTTGTACAAGTTCATATCTATGATTTCTTAAAAGCTGTACACAAACCACGACCTGTACAGCTCATGTCCAGGTAGCCTTCATGTCCCTGCCCTTTGACTTGCCGCAGCGCCCCAGACTTGGGATCAGCGCCTGCCTGCTTGGCGAGCCCGTGCGTTACAACGGCGGGCACAAGGAATCGAGCCTGTGCAGCCTCACCCTGGCGCAACACGTCGACTTCGTTCCCCTGTGCCCGGAAGTGGCCATCGGACTCGGCACGCCCCGCGAACCGATACGCCTGGTAGGTGATCCCTCTGCCCCCCGCGCGGTGGGGAGCACCAGGCGCCAACTCGACGCCACCGAAGCCCTGGCCGCGTACGGCAGGACCATGGCCAACGAACTCTCCGATATCAGCGGCTACATCTTCATGCAGAAGTCGCCGTCCTGCGGACTGGAGCGGGTCACGGTTTACCAGACCGACGGCCAGCACGCGGCCCGAAGCGGTCGCGGCATTTTCGCCAGAGCCTTCTGCGCCCTGCGTCCGGATCTACCAGTGGAAGAGGCCGGCCGCCTCGATGACCCGGTGCTGCGGGAGAACTTCCTCACCCGCGTCTACGCCTTCGCCCAGTGGCAAGCGCTGTGCCGCCAGGGCCTCAGCCACAATGCGATCATCGCTTTCCACTCGCGCTACAAGTACCAACTGATGGCGAACGACCCGGTGCAATACAAAGCGCTGGGCCGCCTGGTCGGCACTGCCGGCGAGCACCCGGCAGAGGAACTGGGCCCGCGCTATTTCTCGGCGCTGATGGCCGCCCTGACGAAGCGCGCCACCCGCCGCACCCACAGCAATGTGCTGCAGCACCTGTGCGGCTACCTCAAGAAGCACCTCAACCGCGCGGAGAAGGCCGAACTCCAGCGCCTGATCGAGCAGTACCGCAGCGGTATCGTCCCGCTGGTGGTGCCCATCACCCTCCTCAAGCACCACTTCAACGGCCATCCGGATCGCTACATCGCCCAGCAGGCGTATCTGCAGCCGCATCCGGAAGCACTCGGCCTGCGCAACGCCCTCTAGCCATGGATAGCACGACCGAAGGCCCACGGGAAAACGACTACCAGGCCGCCCTGGCGAGAGGCCTGCTGCCCATTCGCGAAGTGGCGCGCCAGACCGGCGTCAACCCGGTGACCCTGCGCGCCTGGGAGCGGCGCTACGGCTTGGTCGCCCCCCTGCGGACCAGCAAGGGGCACCGGCTCTACACGGCGGACGAGGTGGCACGCATCCGCCTCATCCTCACCTGGCTGGACCGGGGCGTGGCCGTGGGCCAGGTCAAGGGCCTGCTGACGGTCCCGTCGGCACCGTCTCCCATCGGCGCATCCCCCTGGGCAGAGCAGCACCGGTATCTGCTGGATGCCATCGGAAAACTTGCCGAACGCCAGTTGGATGAAGGCTTCAACACCGCCATGGCGCTCTACCCTCCCCTGACCGTCTACCGCCAGTTGCTGCATCCGCTGCTGGAAGACCTGGAGCAGCGCTGGCGCGTGCGATTCGGCGCGCAGGTGGAACGTGTGTTTTTCCTCTCCTGGCTGCGCACCAAGCTGGGGGCGCGCATCTACCACAACAATCGCCAGTGCAGTGGGGCGCCGATCCTCCTGGTGAACGCCTCCGAACGCACCATGGAGCCCGGCCTCTGGATCACCGCCTGGCTCGCCAGCAGCGCCGAGTGCAATGTGGAAGTACTCGACGGCCCGCTCCCGGCCGCGGAACTGGCACTGGCCGTCGCACATATCCAGCCCCGCGCCCTGCTGCTGTATTCCAGCCAGCCCATCATCTCCGGCCAGTTATCCCGGCTGCTCAACGGCCACCCTTGCCCCTGCCTCCTGGCGGGCCCCGTCGCCGCCATCCACCCGGATGAACTCAAACCCGGCGCCATCCTGGCCGCAGGCCCGTTGGACGCCCTGCAAGCCCTTGCCCACCTGGGCCTGATGCACAACCGATAAAGGAACGTCCCATGCGACAGCTCATGTGGTTCCGCACCGATCTGCGGGTGCAGGACAACACCGCTCTGAACGCTGCCCTTTCCGCGGGCCCCACCCTTGCCCTGTTCATCATCAGCCCCGGCCAGTGGCAAGCCCACGACGACGCCCCGGCCAAGGTGGACTTCTGGCTGCGCAACCTGGCCGAACTGTCCAGCGCCCTTCGCCGGCTGAACGTGCCGTTGCTGATCCGCCGCATCGGGACCTGGGCCGAAGCGCCGCGCCTGATCCTGGACCTCTGCCATGAGTTTGCGATCGGCTCGGTGCAGGTGAACGAGGAATACGGGGTCAACGAGGGCGAACGTGACCGCAAGGTGAGCGAGCAACTGACTGCCGCTGGCATCGGCCTGCGCAGCCACCTCGACCAACTGTTCTTCCGGCCCGGTAGCCTGCTGACCCGTACAGGTGGCTACTTCCAGGTCTACAGCCAGTTCCGCAAACAGGCCTATCAACGCCTGCACAGCGCACTCCCCACCTGCCTGCCCGCTCCTCGGGCACAACCCGACCCGGGCATTCCCAGCGACATTCCACCCACCACGGTGGAAGGATTCCCCACCCCGCCGGAAAGCCTGCGCCAGCTCTGGCCGGCGGGCGAGGACGTGGCCCGCGAGCGTCTGGAAGCCTTTGCAGTGGAAGAACTCTGGTGCTATGCGGAACGCCGCAACTTCCCCGCACAGCTCGGCACCAGCCAGCTCTCGCCCTATCTCGCCGCCGGGTTGCTCTCGCCTCGCCAATGCCTGCACGCAGCCTTGCGGAACAATCAGGGCGAGTTCGACAGCGGCAATCCCGGCGCCATCAGCTGGATCAACGAGCTGCTCTGGCGGGAGTTCTACAAGCACATTCTGGCGGGCTTCCCACGGGTATCCCGACACCGTCCCTTCCGCTGGGAGACCGAGGCGCTCCACTGGCGCCACGCTCCGGATGAGCTGACAGCCTGGCAGCAGGGCCGCACCGGCATTCCCATCGTCGACGCGGCCATGCGCCAATTGCTGGCCACGGGCTGGATGCACAATCGCCTGCGCATGGTGGTGGCCATGTTCCTGACCAAGAACCTGTTGATCGACTGGCGTGAAGGAGAGCGCTGGTTCATGCGCCACCTGATCGATGGAGACCTGGCGGCCAACAACGGCGGCTGGCAGTGGAGCGCCTCGACCGGCACGGACGCCGCGCCCTATTTCCGCATCTTCAACCCCATCAGCCAGTCCCAGCGATTCGACCCGGACGGCCGATTCCTGCGTCACTGGCTGCCCGAACTGGCACACCTGGATGCGCGGGATATCCACAACCCCGCCGGCCTCGGCGGCCTGTTCGGCATCGACGACTATCCATTGCCACTGGTGGACCTGGGCGCCAGCCGGGAGCGGGCCCTGTCCGCATTCCGAAATCTCGCCCAGGGCTAAACGGCCGGCAATAAGAAAGGTTCGTCGCGAACTTTCGGGGAATTCGTAGGATGGGTAGAGCGGAGCGAAACCCATGCTGTTGAGCCGTCAACCAGCACGCAAAAAAAACCGGGCACGTGGCCCGGTTCTTTCGTTGCAGCTTCGCCTCAGAAAGACAGGCGATAGTGCAGGGTGTATGCCTCGACCCCGTCATTGGGCTGCTCGAGGCCGGCGTTGGAATAGTGGGTAGCGCGCAGGCCCAGTTCCTGGCCGCTGAAGCGCAGCCCCACGCCCAGACGGTCTTCGAACTGGAAGGACGAACCCAGGTCGTTGTCCTCCAGTTCGGTGTTCTCGAAGAAGGCCACGCCGATACCGGCCTCGACATAGGGCTTCACGGTTTCGCCGGAGAACTCGTAGATGAACACGGGGGAGAAGGAAAGGCTGTGGTTGCTGGACGCCTCGTCACCCTCCCAGTAGGTATAGGCGCCGTCCCAGTAACCGGTCAGACGGCCAACGTCGCTCTGGAACCAGCTGCTGGAGAAATCGAACTGAGCGCCCAGGCGATACACCATGGTGGACTCGCCCGTCTGACCGATATCGAGCGAAACGCCCGCAGCTTGAGCGGAAATGACCTGGCCCACGGAAAATGCTGCGGCTGCGGCCCAGCAAAGGAACTTCTTCATAAAAACAGTCCTTATTCTGACGTGCTGACAGATTTTTTTAATACCTGACCGCGATTATAGATAGCTTTTTAGTCCGAGCAGGAAGTTGCCTGAGAGATTTCCCTCAGGCCGGCAATTTATCGACCTGGGCAGGTTCGCCCCAGAGGACAGGCAGGACTTCCTGCATCGCCGCCGGGTTCCCGCTGGACCAGAAACGGCAGGGCTCGGCACTCCCTTCGGCGAGCAGGCCATGGGAATCCAGCAGGCGTTGCACCTGACGGGCCACAGCGGCGCCGGTGTCGATCAGGCTGACCGAGTCCGGCACCATCTGGTGCAGCAGTGGGCGCAGGAAGGGGTAATGGGTGCAGCCGAGGATCAGGGTGTCGCACCCCTCGGCCAACAGCGGATCGACGTAGCCAGCCAGCAGTTCGCGGGTGTCCGGCCCCATCAGGTCGCCGGCTTCGATGCGCTCCACCAGACCCGGGCAGGGCTGGGTGACCACCCTCACATCGGCGGCAAAGCGGTCCAGCAGCGCGGCGAATTTGGCACTCTTCAGGGTTCCCGTGGTCGCCAGGACTCCCACCACGCCACTGCGGGTGGCGGCGGCGGCCGGCTTTACGGCCGGTTCCATGCCGACGATGGGGAGTTGTGGATAACGTTCGCGCAGGTCAGCGACAGCAGCCACGGTGGCGGTGTTGCAGGCCAGCACCAGAGCCTTGGCACCCTGGTCGAGGAGGAATTCGGCGATGTGGTGGCTGCGCTCACGGATGAAGTCGGCGCTCTTTTCGCCGTAAGGCACGTGGCCGCTGTCAGCGACGTAGAGAAGCGACTCACTGGGCAGCAGCCCGCGAATCTCCCGCAGCACCGAAAGGCCGCCAACCCCCGAGTCGAAGACCCCGACCGTAGCCGACTCAGGCATGCCTTGCCCCACAGACTTCGCAGGCCGGGTCGCGCTTGACGCGCAGTTCACGGAAGCGGCTGCCCAAGGCATCGACCAGCAGCAGGCGGCCCACCATGGGCTCACCGAAACCGGCCAGCAGCTTGAGGGCCTCCAGGGCCTGCAGGCTGCCCACCAAGCCCACGAGCGGGCCCACCACGCCGGCTTCGCTGCAGGTCAGTTCGGCTTCGCTGCCGTGGCCATAGAGGCAGTGGTAGCACGGGCTGTCGTCGCGGCGCGGATCGAAGACCGAAAGCTGGCCTTCGAGGCGGATGGCGGCGCCGGATACCAGCGGCTTGCCGGCAGCCACGCAGGCGGCATTGACCGCCTCGCGGGTGCTGAAGTTGTCGGTGCAGTCCAGCACCAGGTCCACCGCTGCCACGGCGGCGGCCAGGGAGTCCTCGTCCAGCGCGCGGGAATGGGGTACCAGGCGCACTTCAGGATTCAGCGCCGCGAGGCGGGCCATGGCCGAGTCGACCTTGCTCCGGCCCACGCTCTGGCTGTCATGCACGATCTGCCGCTGCAGGTTGGTCAGGTCGACCTGGTCGAAGTCCGCCAGGTGCAGCTCGCCGACACCGGCGGCGGCCAGATAGAGGGAAACAGGCGAGCCCAGGCCGCCGAGCCCCACGATCAGGGCGCGGGCCTGCTTCAGGCGCAGCTGACCGTCCACATCGATCTGCGGCAGGAGGATCTGCCGGCTGTAGCGGAGGAGTTCCTGGTCGCTCAGCATGGCCATTGTCCAAGGGAGATACGTTCATGGCCGCCCAGGTCGCGGCGGCTTTCCACCTGGGAGAATCCCTGGTGGGCCAGCAGATCGCGGACTGCCACGGCCTGGTCGTAACCGTGTTCCAGCAGCAGCCAGCCGCCAGGCAGCAGGTGACGGGGCGCGTCCTTGATGATCTGGCGAATGTCGTCCAGGCCATCAGCGCCGGCCACCAGGGCGCTGGCGGGCTCAAAGCGCACATCGCCCTCGGCCAGGTGCGGGTCCTTGGCAGCGATGTAGGGCGGATTACTGACGATCAGGGCGAAACGCTGGTCGCCCAGGGCAGAGAACCAGTGGCTCTCGATGAAGCAGGCGTTGTTCAGTTTCAGCCGCGCACGGTTGCGCTCGGCCAACTGCACGGCGGCGGAAACGCGGTCCACGCCCGTGACCTTCCAGCCCAGGCGCTCACAGGCCAGGGCCAGTGCGATGGCGCCAGTGCCGGTGCCCAGGTCGAGCACGTCGGCAGGGTTCGCCGGCAGCAGGGCCAGTGCGGTTTCCACCAGCAGTTCGGTATCCGGGCGCGGGATCAGGGTATCCGGCGCCACTTCCAGGTCCAGGCTCCAGAAGCCCTGGTGCCCGAGGATGTAGGCCACCGGCTCACCGCCGCGGCGGCGCTCCAGGTAGATGGCGTAACGCTCGGCCACTTCGCTGGAAACCACCCGCTCCGGCCAGGTGTGGAGGAAGCTGCGCGGCTTGCCGAGGGCGGCGGCCAGCAGCAGTTCGGCATCCAGGCGCGGGGTGGGCGAGTCCGGCAGGCGGGCTTCGCCGAGAAGGCTGGCAATGATGGTCACGTCAGTCTCCCAGCGCCGCCAGCTGATCAGCCTGGTATTCGGCGAGCAGCGGCTCGATCACCGCTTCCACGCTGCCGGCCATGACATCGTCCAGTGCGTAGAGGGTGAGGTTGATGCGGTGATCGGTGACCCGGCCCTGGGGATAGTTGTAGGTGCGGATACGCTCGGAGCGGTCGCCGGACCCCACCAGCAGGCGGCGGGTATCGGACATTTCCTTGTGGGCGGCCGCTTCCTGCTGGTCGTTCAGCTTGGCCGCCAGCCAGGCCATGGCCTTGGCGCGGTTCTTGTGCTGGGAACGTTCTTCCTGGCACTCGACGACGATGCCCGACGGGATGTGGGTGATACGCACCGCCGAGTCGGTCTTGTTCACGTGCTGACCACCGGCACCGGAGGCGCGGTAGGTGTCCACGCGCAGGTCGGCTGTGTTGATTTCGATGGCGGCCTGCTCGTCCGGCTCAGGCAACACGGCAACGGTGCAGGCGGACGTGTGAATGCGGCCTTGGGATTCGGTTTCCGGTACCCGCTGCACGCGGTGCGCGCCGGACTCGAACTTGAGCTTGGCGTATACGTTGTCGCCTTCGACCCGGGCGATCACCTCCTTGTAGCCGCCGTGCTCACCCTCGCTCTCGGAGAGGATTTCAACGCGCCAGCCCTGGCGCTCGGCGTAGCGGGAATACATGCGGAACAGGTCGCCGGAGAAGATCGCCGCCTCGTCACCGCCGGTGCCGGCGCGGATTTCGAGGAAGACGTTACGGCCGTCGTTGGGGTCCTTGGGCAGCAGCATGCGCTGCAGGCGGTCTTCCAGCTCCACCAGTTGCTCGCGGGCCTGGGCCACTTCTTCTTCGGCCATCTCGCGCAGGTCCGGGTCGCTGTCCTTGAGCAGCGCCTGGGCGCCTTCGAGGTCGTCCTGAACCTTGCGGAATTCGCGGAAAGCCAGGATTACCGGCTCGACTTCGGCGAACTCCTTGGAATAGGCGCGGAACTTGCCTTGGTCACTGATGACTTCGGCATCGCCAAGCAGGGCGGTGAGCTCCTCGTAGCGGTTCTGAAGGAGGTCGAGCTTGTTCAGCAGGGAAGCTTTCATTGCGAACTTTTATCCGAGCCCTCGTCGAGGGCAAAGAGCTCCTGGGCCACGGCCAGCGCATCGAAGCGACCGTCGGCGGAGAGTTTCTTCAGCTGCACGCTGGGGGCGTGCAGCAGCTTGTTGGTCAGGCCACGGGCCAGCTGCGCCATCACCTCTTCAGCGGCGGCGCCGTTCTGCAGCAGGCGCTGGGCTTTCGCCAGCTCGTCATCACGCAGACGCTCGGCCTGCTGGCGGTAGGCACGCAGTACGTCGACCGCTGCCAGTTCACGCAGGCGCTGCATGAAGTCGGTGACGCCGGCGCCCACCAGCTCCTCGGCGGCCAGGGCCGCGCCCTGGCGGTTCTTGAGGTTCTCCGCAACCACCTCGTGCAGGTCGTCCACGGTATAGAGGTAGACATCGTCCAGCTCGCCCACTTCGGGCTCGATGTCGCGGGGGACGGCGATGTCCACCATGAAGATCGGCTTGTGCCGGCGCTGCTTCAGCGCCCGCTCCACCGCGCCCTTGCCGAGGATGGGCAGCTGGCTGGCGGTGGAACTGATGACGATGTCGCTGTGCACCAGTTCCTGGGGCATGTCGGCCAGGAGCACGGCGTGGGCGCCGAACTCCTCGGCCAGGACGCTGGCGCGCTCCAGGGTGCGGTTGGCGACCACGATGCGCTTCACGCCCTGCTCGTGCAGGTGGCGGGCGACCAGGGTGATGGTTTCGCCAGCGCCGATCAGCAGTGCCTGGCTGCGGTGCAGGTCGGAGAAGATCTGCTTGGCCAGGCTGACGGCGGCGAACGCCACGGAAACCGGGTTCTCACCGATGGCGGTGTCGGTGCGTACCGTCTTGGCGGTGCTGAAGGTGGCCTGGAACAGGCGACCGAGCAGCGGGCCGACGGTGCCGGCCTCACGCGCCACGGCGTAGGCGGACTTCATCTGGCCGAGGATCTGCGGTTCGCCGAGGACCATGGAGTCCAGCCCGGACGCAACACGCATCATATGACGCACGGCTTCGTCGTCCTGATGCACATAGGCACAGGCACGCAGCTCTTCCAGGCTAAGGTTGTGGTATCCGGCCAGCCAGGCGAGCACCTCATCGATGCTGGGGTGATCCTGCTCCAGATAGAGCTCGCTGCGGTTGCAGGTGGAGAGGATGGCCGCCTCGCGGCTGGGCGTGATGCGACACAACTGCTGCAGGGCCTCCACCAACTGCTCGGGGGTGAAAGCCACGCGTTCGCGGACGTCCACCGAGGCGGTCTTGTGGTTGATACCAAGAGCAATGAAGGCCATGCAGGGTCGCTAACTGAAACGGGAGGGCGCGCAATTGTCCTACTTCACCCGAACGACGACAACCACTGCCGATAATTGTCGCCTTGAACAGGTTTTTGCCCGCCGCGGGTTGGGGCGCGCCCCATGTGCTTGCCTGGCGGCTTGTGTCATGATGAGCCACTCGCTGGTTAGACGCCTTCCGCCTCTATGAATAGATCCCTCGCGTTGCTGGCCGCCCTGCTGTTCCTCGGCGGCTGCCAGAGTTTGACCCACAAGTCCCCGGACGGCACACCCCCGGTCGAGGGAGGCACCCAGGCCCCAACGCCGGCCAAGCCCGAGGTCTATGGCTCGTTCAGCAGCGAAACCCTCTACGCCCTGCTCGCCGCCGAACTGGCGGGCCAGCGCAACCGCTTCGACATCGCCCTTGGCAACTACGTCCAGCAGGCCAACGCTACCCAGGACCCGGCCGTGGCGGAGCGTGCGTTCCGCATCGCCGAGTACCTGGGCGCCGAGCAGGCCGCGCTGGATACCGCGATGATCTGGGCCAAGAACGCCCCGGACAACCTCGACGCCCAGCGCGCCGCCGCCATCCAACTGGCCCGTGCCGGCCGCTATGACGAAGCCATGGCTTATATGGAGAAAGTGCTCCAGGGCCAGGGCGACACCCATTTCGACTTCCTCGCCCTCTCCGCCGCAGAAACCGACGCCGACACCCGCGCCGGCCTGCTCCAGAGCTTCGACCGCCTGCTCGCCAAGCACCCCGACAACGGCCAACTGGTGTTCGGCAAGGCCGTACTGCTGCAACAGGATGGCCGTACCGAGGAAGCACTCACGCTGCTGGAAGGCCTGCCTTCCGATAACAAGGAAATCGCCCCGATCCTGCTTCGCGCCCGCCTGCTGCAAAGCCAGAAACGCGGCGACGAGGCCCTGCCCCTGCTGCAAAAGGCCATCAAGCAGCACCCGGACGACAAGCGTCTGCGCCTGACCTACGCCCGCATGCTCGTGGAGCAGGGTCGCCTGGACGAAGCCAAGTCCGAGTTCTCCGGCCTGGTGCAGCAGTTCCCCGATGACGACGACCTGCGCTACTCCCTGGCCCTGGTCTGCATGGAAGGCGAAGCCTGGGACGAAGCCCAGGTCTACCTGGAAGAACTGGTGGATCGCGGCAGCCATCTCGACTCGGCCCACTTCAATCTGGGTCAGGTCTACGAGAAGCGCGGCGACAAGCAGAGCGCACTGATCGAGTACGCCCTGGTCGGTGCCGGTAACGACTACCTGCCGGCGCAGATGCGCCAGGTGGAAATCCTGCTGGAAAGCGGCCGCGCCGAAGAGGCCGAAGCGCGTCTGGCCAAGGCCCGCGAGGCCCAGCCCGATTACGCCATCCAGCTCTACCTGATCGAAGCCGAGAGCCTGGCCGAGCGCCAGCAGCCGGAACGCGCCTGGAAAGTCATCCACCAGGGCCTGCAGCAATTCCCGGACGACCTGAACCTGCTCTACACCCGCGCCATGCTGGCCGAGAAGCGTAACGACCTGGCCCAACTGGAGAAGGACCTGCGCTTCATCATCGAGCGCGAGCCGGAAAACGCCATGGCGCTGAATGCCCTCGGCTACACGCTGGCCGACCGCACCACGCGCTACGACGAAGCCAAGAAGCTGGTAGAGCAAGCCCACAAGCTCAACCCGGACGACCCCGCCATCCTCGACAGCCTCGGCTGGGTGAATTACCGCATGGGCAACCTGGACGAGGCCGAGCGCCTGCTGCGCCTGGCCCTGCAGGAGTTCCCCGACCACGAAGTGGCCGCCCACCTGGGCGAGGTGCTCTGGGCCCGTGGCAAACAGGTCGAAGCCCGGAAAGTGTGGTCCGATGCCCTGCAGAAACAACCCGACAGCAGCATCCTGCGCAACACCCTGCAACGCCTGACAGGCTCGGGAACCCTCTGATCCATGCGTTTACGTAATCTCCTGGCCGCCGGTGCGCTTGTCCTGCTCACCGGCTGTGCCGCCCTGGCCCCCCACGAAACCCTCGAAGGCCAGGGCGACGAAGCCACCTGGAATGCCCACAAGGCCCAGGTCACTGCACTCGATGGCTGGCAGATCAGCGGCAAAGTCGGCATCCGCGCCCCCAAAGACTCCGGCAGCGGCACCCTGTTCTGGCTACAACGCCAGGACTACTACGACATCCGCCTCTCCGGCCCCCTGGGCCGTGGCGCCGCACGCCTGACTGGCCGCCCGGGCAAGATCGAACTGGAAGTGGCCAATCAGGGCCGCTATCAGGCCGAGTCCCCCGAAGCCCTGCTGGAAGAACAACTCGGCTGGCGCCTGCCGGTGTCCCACCTGCTCTGGTGGGTGCGCGGCCTGCCCGCCCCCGACAGCCGCAGCCGCCTGACCCTCGATGGCGCCAGCCGCCTGGCCGCCCTGGAACAGGATGGCTGGCAAGTGCAGTACCTGAGTTACGTGGAACAGAACGGCTTTGCCCTGCCCGAGCGCATCAAGCTCAGTGGCGAGAACCTTGACGTCACCCTGGTGATCAAGGACTGGCAACCGCGTCAGCTCGGCCACTGAACATGCAGGACGCGCAACTCATCCTGCCGGCCCCGGCCAAGCTCAACCTCATGCTGCACATCCTCGGCCGCCGCGCCGATGGCTATCACGAGCTGCAGACCCTTTTTCAGTTCCTCGACCATGGCGACGAACTGGGCTTTTCCCTGCGCCCGGACGGAGCAATCCACCTGCGCACCGAAGTGCCCGGCGTCCCCCATGACAGCAACCTGATCGTCCGCGCTGCCCGCAAGCTGCAGGCCGAATCCGGCTGCCGGTTGGGCGTCGACATCTGGCTGGACAAGCGACTGCCCATGGGCGGCGGCATCGGCGGCGGCAGTTCCGACGCCGCCACCACCCTCCTCGCCCTGGACCGCCTGTGGAACCTGGGCTGGAGCGAAGATCGCCTGGCCGCCCTGGGCCTCACGCTGGGCGCAGATGTACCGGTCTTCGTGCGCGGTCGCGCGGCGTTCGCAGAGGGGGTCGGCGAGCAGCTGACGCCAGTGGAACTGCCCGAACCGTGGTTCCTCGTCGCAGTTCCGCAAGTCTTTGTCAGCACAGCAGAAGTTTTCTCCGATCCCGAGTTGACACGGAATACTCCGCCCATTAAAGTTCGCAGCCTTCTTGAGGGGGGCGGTCGAAATGACTGTCAGCCGGTGGTCGAGAAGCGTTACCCGGATGTTCGTAACGCGCTGATCTTGTTGAATAAATTCACATCAGCTAGATTGACCGGCACTGGAGCTTGTGTGTTTGGGAGCTTCCCAAACAAAGGCGATGCTGATAAAGTTCGCCGCCAACTTCCGGCCACTCTGCCAAGCTTTGTTGCCCAAGGCCGCAACATCTCCATGTTGCACCGCAAGCTTCAAGGGCTGGCTTGAGAAGGAATGCAAGGCATTCGGTTGTACGATACAGGGGCGTCGCCAAGCGGTAAGGCAGCAGGTTTTGATCCTGCCATGCGTTGGTTCGAATCCAGCCGCCCCTGCCATTAACCCCACGGGTTATGCGCACAACGAAACGAAGGTCCTGCATAGCAAGTTATACACATAGGGGCGTCGCCAAGCGGTAAGGCAGCAGGTTTTGATCCTGCCATGCGTTGGTTCGAATCCAGCCGCCCCTGCCATACACTTGAAAAGCTGTTCAAAAGCCCACGGCCTTTGAACGGCTTTTTGATTCATCAGGTCTACCCTCAGCCGGCAGGTACTGCGCGTGTCCAAGATGATGGTCTTCACGGGGAACGCCAACCCCGATCTGGCGCGTCGCGTCGTTCGTCAACTGCATATTCCCCTCGGTGATGCCTCCGTAGGCAAGTTCTCCGACGGCGAAATCAGTGCTGAAATCAATGAAAACGTCCGCGGCAAGGACGTCTTCCTGATCCAGCCGACTTGCGCACCGACCAACGATAACCTGATGGAACTGGTCGTGATGGCTGACGCCTTCCGTCGTTCCTCGGCTTCCCGCATCACCGCGGTCATCCCCTACTTCGGCTATGCCCGCCAGGATCGCCGTCCGCGTTCCGCCCGCGTGGCCATCAGCGCCAAGGTAGTGGCTGACATGCTGACCGTCGTCGGTATCGACCGTGTACTCACCGTCGACCTGCACGCCGACCAGATCCAGGGCTTCTTCGACATTCCGGTGGACAACATCTACGGCTCCCCGGTCCTGGTCGATGACATCGAAGACCAGCGCTTCGAAAACCTGATGATCGTTTCCCCGGACATCGGCGGCGTGGTTCGCGCCCGTGCCGTGGCCAAGTCCCTGGGCGTTGACCTTGCCATCATCGACAAGCGTCGCCCGAAGGCCAACCAGTCCGAAGTCATGCACATCATCGGCGATGTCGAAGGCCGCACCTGCGTGCTGGTCGACGACATGGTCGACACCGCTGGCACCCTGGGCCACGCAGCCAAGGCCCTGAAGGACCACGGCGCCGCCAAGGTCTACGCCTACTGCACCCACCCGGTGCTGTCCGGCCGTGCCATCGAGAACATCGAAAACTCCGTGCTGGACGAGCTGGTGGTGACCAACACCATCCCCCTGTCCGCCGCGGCACAAGCCTGCTCGCGTATCCGTCAGCTGGATATCGCGCCGGTTGTGGCTGAAGCGGTTCGCCGCATCAGCAATGAGGAATCGATCAGCGCGATGTTCCGTTAAGGACATCCCTGATGAAAGCGCCCCGCTTCGGCGGGGCTTTTTGCCCAACCGCCCGGATGCTGGTCGCAAGCATTACGGGCGTTTTGGTTATTTTGGAGAACTGTAATGACTGATTTTGCCCTGAACGCCTCCGTACGTTCCGACCTGGGGAAAGGTGCGAGCCGCCGCCTGCGTCGTAACGAAGCCCAAGTTCCCGCTGTTGTATACGGCGGCGAAAAGGCTCCGCAATCCGTAAGCCTGCTGGCCAAAGAACTGGCCAAGCTGCTGGAAAACGAAGCTGCCTTCAGCCACGTGATCGCTCTGAACGTTGCCGGTGCTACCGAAACCGTTCTGATCAAGGCCCTGCAGCGTCACCCGTCCAAAGGCTTCGTAGTACACGCTGACTTCCAGCGCGTAGTTGCCGGCCAGAAACTGACCGCCCACGTACCCCTGCACTTCATCAACGAAGCTACCTCCGTTGGCGTGAAGCAAGGCGGCGGCGAAGTTTCCCACACCATCGCTGAAGTCGAAGTCTCCTGCCTGCCGAAAGACCTGCCGGAGTTCATCGAAGTTGACCTGGCCAAGGTCGAAGTCGGTCAGACCCTGCACCTGTCCGACCTCAAGCTGCCGAAGGGCGTTGAGCTGGTGGCCCTGGCCCACGGCAACGACCTGGCTGTTGCCAACATCCATGCTTCCCGCGTGGTGAAGGAAGAAGGCGAAGCCGAGTAATTTCTTACTCTGCGTCAGCCTGAAAAAGGGCCCCTGTAGTGACTGCCATTCAACTGATCGTCGGCCTGGGTAATCCAGGCCCCGAATACGACCAGACCCGGCATAACGCAGGGGCCCTTTTCGTTGAGCGCCTGGCGGACCGTGAACGCGTCAACCTGAGCCTCGACAAGAAATACTTCGGCCTGGTCGGAAAATTCTCCCATCAAGGCCGCGATGTTCGTCTGCTGATCCCCACCACCTACATGAACCGCAGCGGCCAGTCCGTGGCGGCCCTGGCTGGGTTCTTCCGCATTCCCCCCGAGGCCATCCTGGTGGCCCACGACGAACTCGACATGCCCCCCGGCGTCGCCAAGCTCAAGAAAGGCGGCGGCCACGGTGGCCACAACGGGTTGCGCGACATCATCGCCCAGCTCGGCAACCAGAATTCGTTCCATCGCCTGCGGCTTGGCATCGGCCATCCGGGGCACAGCAGCCTGGTTTCCGGTTTCGTGCTCAGCCGCGCCCCGCGCAGCGAGCAGGAACTGCTGGATACCAGCATCGACTTCGCCCTCGGCGTGCTGCCGGAAATGCTCGCCGGTGATTGGACCAAAGCGATGCAGAAGCTGCACAGCCAGAAGGCCTGAAACCACTCCGCGCAGAGGCACATTCCATGGGATTCAATTGCGGCATCGTCGGCCTGCCCAACGTCGGCAAGTCCACCCTGTTCAACGCCCTGACCAAGTCCGGCATTGCGGCGGAGAACTTCCCCTTCTGCACCATCGAGCCGAACAGCGGCATCGTGCCGATGCCCGACCTGCGCCTCAATGCGCTGGCCGAGATCGTCAAGCCCGAGCGCGTGATCCCCACCACCATGGAATTCGTCGACATCGCCGGCCTGGTAGCGGGCGCGTCGAAAGGTGAAGGCCTGGGCAACAAGTTCCTCGCCAACATCCGCGAAACCGACGCCATCGCCCACGTGGTGCGCTGCTTCGAAGACGAGAACGTCATTCACGTCTCCAATAGCGTCGACCCCAAGCGTGACATCGAGATCATCGACCTCGAACTGATCTTCGCCGACCTCGACAGCTGCGAGAAGCAACTGCAGAAAGTCGCCCGCAACGCCAAGGGCGGCGACAAGGACGCCCTGGCCCAGAAGGCCCTGCTGGAAAAACTCATCCCCCACTTCAGCGAAGGCAAGCCGGCGCGCTCCCTGCTGAAGAACCTGGGCGACGACGAAAAGCGCCTGGTGCGCGGCTTCCACCTGCTCACCAGCAAGCCGGTGATGTACATCGCCAACGTGGCCGAAGACGGCTTCGAGAACAACCCGCACCTGGACGTGGTTAAAGCCATCGCCGAAGAAGAAGGCGCCATCGTGGTGCCGGTGTGCAACAAGATCGAAGCCGAAATCGCCGAGCTCGATGACGGCGAAGAGAAGGACATGTTCCTCGAAGCCCTCGGCCTCGAAGAGCCGGGCCTGAACCGCGTGATCCGCGCCGGTTACGACCTGCTCAACCTGCAGACCTACTTCACCGCTGGCGTGAAGGAAGTCCGCGCCTGGACCGTCCGCGTCGGCGCCACTGCCCCCCAGGCAGCCGCCGTTATCCACACCGACTTCGAAAAGGGCTTCATCCGCGCCGAAGTGGTCGCGTATGACGACTTCATCCAGTTCAAGGGTGAAAACGGCGCGAAGGAAGCCGGCAAATGGCGCCTGGAAGGCAAGGAATACATCGTCAAGGACGGCGACGTTATGCACTTCCGCTTCAACGTCTGATCCAAGCCGGGGCTCCTCACGGAACCCAATAAACACAAAACCCCTTGAAGCTCGCCGCTTCAAGGGGTTTTTCCTTTCCGGCGGGCCTTTAGTCCGACGTGGCCCGCACCGGTTTGTGGAGAGCGCCAAGCGAAGCACGTGGTGCTTCCTCCGGCTGGTCATCCAGCAGCGCCTTCCACAGCGACACGCACAACCCCACCATCACCGCCAGGAACGGCGCGGCGAAGATGATGGCGGCCGTCTGCAGCGCATTCAGGCCGCCCATCACCAGCAGCACCGAGGCTGCCGCACTGGTCAGCACGCCCCACAGCGCCACCAGCCAGCTCGGCGGCTTCAGGTTGCCACGGGCACAGAGCATGCCCATGACGATGGCGCCCGCATCAGCCCCCGAGATGAAGAACACGCCCACCAGCAGGATGGCTGCGAACGAGGTCAGCGCCGCGGCGGGATACTGCGCCAGCAGCATGAACAGCGCCACCGCCGGGCCCTGGTCCTTCACGGCTGCGGCGATGCCGCCGGCGCCTGCCAGCTCCGAGTACAGCGCCGAGCCGCCCATGATCGCGAACCACACCATCGTCACTCCGCTGGGAATCAGGATCACGCCGACGACGAACTCGCGAACGGTACGGCCGCGCGAAATTCGCGCGATGAAGGTGCCCACGAAGGGCGCCCAGGAGACCCACCAGGCCCAGTAGAAGATGGTCCAGCCAGCGAGCCACTTGCCGTCACTGAACGCTGCGGTGCGGAACGACATCGGCACCAGCTCCTGCAGGTATTCGCCTATCGAAGCGACCAGCGTATTGACGATGAACACGGTGGGGCCCACCGCTGCCAGGAACAACAACAGCACCACCGCGACCCACATGTTCAGATTGCTCAGGAACTGCACGCCCTTACCCACGCCCGAAATCGCGGACAGGATGAAGAGCACCGTCATCACGGCGATGATCACCAACGCAATGCTGTTCGATTCGCCGGTGTTCCAGAGGTAGTTCAGGCCGCTGTTGATCTGCTGCGCGCCCAGGCCGAGCGAGGTGGCGGTGCCGAACAGCGTGGCCAGAACCGCCAGGATGTCGATGGACTTGCCCAGTGGCCCGCGTACGCCCGCTTCACCAATCAGCGGTGTAAAGGCACTGGAGATCAGGTTTGGCAGCCCCTTGCGGAACGAGAAGTAGGCGATCACCAGGCCGACGATCGCGTAGATCGCCCAGGGGTGAAACGCCCAATGGAAGTAGGCGTACCCCATTGCGATCTTGGCCGCTTCCCTGGAATGAGGTGCCGCCTGGTCGGCCGGTAGAGTCGAAAAGTGGGTGATCGGCTCGGCCCCCCCCCAGAACATGAGCCCAATCCCCATGCCGACGCTGAACATCATCGCGATCCACGACGACGTACTGAACTCGGGTTGTTCGTCGTCCATGCCCAGCTTGATCTGGCCGAAGCGGCTGAAAGCCAGGAACAGCGCGAAGCAGAGGAAGAATGCGGTGGAGAGGACGAAGCTCCAGCCAAACCAGTCGATGATGGTATTCAGCACCGCCTGCGCCAACGTCGACAAAGCCTCGGGCCAGATCGCCCCGTAGGTGACCAGCGAGGCCGATATTACGACAGCCCCCCAGAAAACGACCTTGTCGACGGGTGATTTGGGTGTCTTGTGCATAGGCCTCCTCAAGCTTTGAGCGCTTTTTCTTGTATGTAGCTAAACCTGTCGGCTGGGCGACAGCGGGTATCCCTCAATGGTCGCGTGGCGCGTGAACGGTCTCTTGCGCATGGACGCTGCCCGCCGATCCAAATGCGACAGGCACGCGTCGACCGGACGATGGCCAAGACGACGGATGCCTGCTGCCAGACACGCTGGAATCCTCATCCTTGACGCTTCCTGGCAGGGCCTTGGCGGTAATGGATATGCGCCGACGCATGCACTCCGGTATCTATGCGTGCCCCGCCACTGACCTGATGAGGAGGACTGTGTTGCCGCCAGGTCGTGTCACCCCTTCTGGTGCCACCTCCCGGACCTGGATCGACCAAGGCGACATCCCATGCAAGGCGTCAAGGCAGCAGGCAACCGCCAACGCCTGGCGCTTCGCTCCAACCCGCAAAGCCTCACCCGTGAACAAGAAAAATGGGGACAACAATGCGCGCAGAATCGGGCCTCCTGAAAGGTCTAAACCCGAACGTAACGCTGACTTCGATAACGACCGTAATCCTGTTTGTGCTGTTCTGTGCGCTCAAGGATGAAGAGGCCGCCAAGGCATTCGAATCAGCCTCCACAACCATCCTGAACAACTTCAAGTGGTATTACCTGGCCCTCGTCAGCAGTGTGCTTTGCCTGCTGCTGTACATCACCACCAGCCGGTTCGGAAACCTGAAACTCGGCGCCGAGAACGACCAGCCTGAGTTCAGTTTCGCGTCCTGGATCGCCATGCTCTTCAGCGCCGGCATGGGGATCGGCCTGATCTTCTGGTCCGTCGCCGAGCCCATGCTGCATTACGCCAGCAACCCGTTCGCCACCGGGCTGACGGATGAAGCGGCAACCGTCTCGATGCGGATCACGCTGTTCCACTGGGCGCTTCACCCCTGGGCGATCTTCACCCTGATCGGCCTCGGCATGGCCTACTTCTCCTACCGCAAGGGCTTGCCCCTGGCGCTTCGCTCACTGCTCTACCCGCTCATCGGCGACCGGATCTATGGATGGATCGGCCACCTCGTCGACATCCTGGGCGTGACGATCACGGCGTTCGGCGTCTCCCAATCCCTGGGCATGGGCGTCGCGCAGATCAACACCGGGCTCAATGAAGTCTTCGGACTGCCAGTCAGCGTCGGCTTCCAGCTGTCCATCATCGTCGTCGTCACCATCATCGCGTCCATCTCGCTCCTGGCCGGCCTGTCCAAGGGGATGAAGCGGATTTCCACGCTCAACATGTACATGTCGTTCGGCCTGATGCTGGTCGTCCTGGTCATCGGACCGACGCGCTACATCCTGAACCTCATGTTCGAATCCACCGGGGATTACCTGCAGAACCTGCCCGGCCTGAGCCTCTGGATGGACACCCAGAAGAACGGCGACTGGCAGAACTGGTGGACCGCTTTCTACTGGGCGTGGTGGATGACCTGGGGCCCCTTCGTAGGCCTGTTCATTGCGCGGATTTCCCGGGGGCGCACCATCCGTGAACTCGTCGTGGGCGCCCTGCTGGTGCCGACGCTGGTCACCATCCTCTGGATGGCCGTGTTCGGTGGTAGCGCGCTGAAGAGCGAGCAGGATGATCGCCAGCACTACCAGCAAGCGGTCGCCAGCGGTGAGCTGGTCCAGGAGCAGAATTCATACGAAGGCGGTGCCGTTCTTCAGGCCACCAAGAAGGACCACACCGCCGCCATGTTCACCCTGCTGGGGCAACTGGACAGCCCGGCTGTCGGCGGCGTGCTGTCGGTTCTGGTCTGCCTGCTGCTCGCCGTGCACTTCGTCACCACCGCTGATGCGGGCACCCAGGTGCTCTGCACCTTGAACGCACTGGGCAGCACCAACCCGCCCCGCTGGATCAGGTTGCTCTGGTGCGTTCTGGAAGGCGCCATCGCCGGCGGCCTGCTCCTGGCAGGCGGGCTCAAGGCCATGCAAACGGCGAGCATCGTCGTCGCCCTGCCCATCGCATTCCTGATGACGGTCATGAGCTACACCCTGATGCGCAGCCTGCGACAGGAACCGACCGGCGACCTGCCCCACCACCCGGGTAGCCGCCTGCCCATTCATGAGCATTCCCACAGCGGTGCTTCGCATCGACACAGATCGGTAACGGGCGGGGCGACGGTCACCCCGCTGACCGCACGCAAGGCCGGCACCCCATCCTGATGGCCTGATGTTCGCCACAAAAAAGCCCCGGACTTCCGGGGCTTTTTCTTTGCAGCGCCACCTCATTCCCCCGACAAAACACGAAGCGCCGCCTCCCCGACCAGGCCGTGCCGAAGGGCAACCCCCAGTGCGCGCCCCTGAAAACGCTCCCGCCGCCTAAACAATTGAAAGATCACAAAATTATCTAAGCGAAGGGGTTGACAGCCTGCCTGGAGATACGGACAATGCGCGCCACTCGGCTACATAGCTCAGTCGGTTAGAGCGCAGCATTCATAATGCTGATGTCCCAGGTTCAAGTCCCGGTGTAGCCACCATACAAAACAAAGGGTTAGCACAAGCTAACCCTTTGTGCTTTCTGGGGTAGTCATTGTCCTGATGACTACCCCTTTTTGTTTCCGCTCCTCGCACCCTCCTCCACAGTCACTCGCCGTACTCACTCGCCGTACTGCGCCGTGCAGTGACGGGCCGGCAACGCACAAACCAAGGCCTCGATTTCAGCAGAGCGCTCGCGAGTACGGCGCAGAAAAATGTTGTCAGGTTCGGAGCCGCCATTACCCGCTTCGCGGCACTCTGCAAACGGGTTTTTCCCAAGCCAGAAGTCGAAGTGAATCAAATCGGCGTACACCGTCGACAGGCAGTTCCTTTCTTGCCTTATCAGCGAGGGTACGACCTGCGTACGCCGGGTGTGCTCGTAGCGCTCCCAGGACTCCGCAGTGAATTCGCTGACACGCGGGTTACCCAGACGCTTCACCGTCCCTCGCAGCCTCAACAGCCGCCATTCGGGCTTCCGGAGAAAGCGACCGCGCCGGTCGCACCAGAGCTCCACCAGGTCCGAAAGGCGTTCATCCAGCGGAATGCCCGTCATCTGCCGCAGGGCGATGAAGTCCGCCTCGTACCGCTCAGCGTCCTCACGGGAGGCGAAGCCAGATTTGCAAATGCGCCTCCCGTCCTGGCCGTTCTCGTAAAAGTCTGCCAACCACCCTTCGCCCTCCCGACGAACTGTCATGCCATCCTCCTTGGTGCGCCGCACTCATCCGTCTGCCGGGCGATCATCTCAACGCTCGACGCCCGGCAGGGTCCTTCTCTTAGAAATTCATCGTCATTTTCCCCTCCCTCACCGTGCTTCATCCAAAACCTGCTCTATAGAGGCCCTGAGTCCCGCAACCCAAGGCTCAATCCAGTCCAACCGTCAGCAACAACAACTCCAGCGCGACCACCGTGAACAGCATGTTCTCGATCCAGCGCCAGAGCCTGGCCGGCTCCCGTTCAATGCCTTTCTGATCATGGCGATAAATGAACGTCGCCATGGCCAAGGCCGGAAAAAGCGCAAGCAGCACGTCCGCCATATTCCTTTTATCCCTGTTCAAAATGCTTCCCGCTCAAGACGAACGCGCCCCTCGGTGACTGCACCGTGATCGCCAAACAACAAACATGAGCCTGGTTATCGAAGGGACGGCACCTGGCCTACTTCGGCCGTACCGTCACCCGGCCGATCCGCACACGTGCGCCGCCAGGAACAGCGGGCCAGCACTTCGGCACGCGGCGGCCGTACGGGGACATAACGCAGATAGATTCCCGGCCCCTCCGGCAGACCGCGCATATCGATGGAAACCGACCCCACGCAAATGGCGGCCTGCGGGTAACGGCCGGACGGCCCCCTGAAAGGGGCCCTTCGATGGTGCGTCAGGATCAGCACCGACCTGGACATGCCGCGAGGGGCCTTGTACAGCAGGCAGAGCAACCTCAGCCCCGGACTCAGCAGGGCTTTGGAAAAGCGACGACCCACAGCCTCATTCATCGGCGTAATCCCCCGCGCTGAACACCGTCTTGCCGTCGTCCAGGTCCCTGCGCAGACGGTGCAGGTTGATGACGCGGCGGCGGCCGATCTTCACCGTCGGCAACGTGGCCGACTCTACCCAGCCGCGCACTACGTCCTCGGTGATCTGCTCGATGCCCAGCATTCGCGCCAGCGCGAGCTGCGAGCAGAAAGGTGGGTCGCGGAAATCGGGGGTACGATCATTCGGATAATCGAGCGAAACCCTCGTTACACCAGACTGTTCCATACAATGTCCCTATAATCGCGTCCAAGCATTGGAATAACCATGTATCAATTACACGTTTAGGTTACACGCAAAATATACATAAAGGCTAAGCGACCTAAATGTAGGAAAATTCTGGGAAGAATGTATGAATGAGGGAGTTACAAAGCGCGGGCTTAAGCTGTTAGAGATGGCAAGCATCACGGAGCTATCCGAGGCCGGTAGCACCGGATATGTACGCTGGCAGAATATTAAACGCGGACGCGCCAGGCTTGGAGCCGATGAGATTGGGATTCTTGTGGCAGTTTTCCCACAATATCGCTGGTGGCTTATTTCTGGAGAAGTAATGCCGGAGAAAGGCCAAACGAGCCCAGAATACGACGAGGCCCATCGAAACTTGCCCAATCAGACTGCGGGATAGCGATCACTAAGGAAGTAGCTAGGCGCTGGTACGCCCGAAAAAAATGAAATAAGCAAGTGAGCGAAGGATACTCGACGGCATGATTTATTAGCCATGCCCATTATTACTGCAATTACAAATTTATTTCAACTTAGTCAAGACAGCTCATATTACCAATCAAAAAACAGGGCACCTGCCAGTTTTTCTTGAGTAACCACAGGTAGCAATGACTTATAAATCGCTTAAAGCCATTGCCACCCCTAACTGCTCAGCTATTCCCTTCTCAAAACATCCGCTCCAACCCTTCCATCCCATCCCAATAACGACTGATAGAGTTGCGTTTTAGAGAACTCAACGAAATCGAAAGACAACGAAAGCGCAGACTCAACGGAATCAGGACCGCTTAACAATTCGCTAGTGCTATTCAACCCCTTCTTAAGAACCATGAAAAGAACTTCAGCGACATCGTGCCCATTAACCAACTCCAGCAAAGAGTATCCTTGCCCCTGGACCGAATTATAAGCGGCCAATATATCGACCTGAGAGGCCATACCTGGACTTCTGGCCCTAGAATAATCGCAAACGGTTCGAATAAGATCATCAACACCAAGAAAAACAAGGCGTCGGTCACAGATAAATTTCTTAAACTTAATCCTATTCCCCTCCGGATTTTCTGGCTTAAACAACAGACCTAAGCCATACCTCTTACTCGCATATCTAAGACAAGCTATGGGGAGACAAAGATTATAAACCAAATCCCTTATAGAGCATCCTCTTGAACGTTGAAAGTCATCGACCTTCTCTCTGGCCGACACCACATCCAAGAAGGCGTACAGGGCATCACTATTAAAAATCATAACCTCTGAATCATGATGATCTGTCACAAAAACATCATCAGAGTACTGAGGATCGTACTTTCCGTTACCAGGAATCCTAAGAAAATCAGCGTCTCTGACACCGAGCTTCTCATTGAAGCCTCGCTGATTAAGAATTGCAAAAACTTGACGCTGCAAATACTTTCCGAAAGTTTGAATTAGCCGTGTTCTTTCACGATCAAAAAATTTGCTGTAAAGCCTTAAATCCTTCACACCCTCAACAAGGACAAAATGCCCCTTAAAATCAACAGACTGCATTATAGAATTGGCTATTCTATCCGGGGATATATGCTTCTCCACTCACTCAACCCCCACCAATTCCACTTTCAGATCCCAGTTCTCAGAGATAATGTCCGGCGAGTGCGTAGCGATAACTGCAGATATCCCATTCATGGCAGCAACTTCCTTCAAATCATTAATAAACTTATTCTGCCAAGATATATGCAGGGAAAGCTCCGGCTCATCAACCAGAACCAAATCTCCAACCTTAGAATTGAAGATCAGCTTATAGAACAACACCAGCTCGTGTTGCTCTCCCGACGAAAGTTTAGAATGCGGAATCTTCGCATATGTTCCGTCATCAAGTCGAATCACTGTCGACCTGAATATGAAGCCTTCAGCTTTATTTATTTCAAGTCGCTTATGCTTAAACCTTTTGTTCACAATTGACATAAATAGCCGAATTTTCTTCGAGAGATCCTCATAGGGATTCAGCTTTTCGTGGCTATCATCGACATACAGCTTGAGCAAGACGATTAAATCGTTTTGCTCCGTTTCAATTCTCGCCATATCCGAGTCTTGCGCATCAACAAGAAGTCCCGCAGAAGAAAAATTCTTACGACGTTCATCTAGCTTCAGAAGCGCATCATTCAACTCTTGGTAAGAATACTCGGCCCTTAGCTTTAGCTTCTCAACCAAACGGTTCGGATAGGTGCTATCTAAAGCAGAGGCAATATCAGCAGATTCTTTAACGGCTCTTGAGATGAAATCTTTTAGCTCAGACGAGCAACTCCCAACCGTACTAACGTAAGACTCTCCACCAATTTCTTTTGGCGAGATAATACGCTGAGTCTCAATAAGCCTAACATTAACACTTGCCAAACCGTCTTTAAACCACTTAGGGAGATCATTCTTCTCCGGTCTATCGCCCGAATGAACATACTTACTTTCATAATAAAATACTTCTTCAGCATGACGTCGACGCACTAATGCACGATAATAATCATCTCGACTCATAAGCTCACGATCAAGATCGGAGAGCACTGCATAATCCCCCCTTAGCTTTCTCAGTTCCGCCCTATCAAAGTCAGAGTATATCTTCTGAAACTTAGGCTTTAATCCAGCCTTATCCGCCCACCCGCGAGCAATTTGAAGAGTATATCCGTCTTGATATTTATTCCTCTGCAACAACCAATGCTCACCATTACTAAAATGAAATCCAAAAGACGCAAAATCCAAGCTCGAAAAGAATTTATAATTTCCACCAAAAAAAGCATTTATTGACTCAAGTATTACTGTCTTTCCGAGACCATTTTCGCCAATAATTATAGTAACGTCGCTATTCGTCATGAATGCAATATCATGATCAAAAACACCGAATAGCTTTTCAACAACCACTCTAGTCAGTTTCACTCATCACCTCGCAAGACATCAAAATAAGTGTTTCTCAGCCCATTAAAGATAGAAATAAATAGATTATCCTTATTCAACTAACTTGCAACTAGCATTACAGCCAAGATAGCACCGCATAAACTCCAAATCCCACGCTATCGTCATATCTGAACCTTCATTTGCAACGCATCAATAGGAAACCCCGCCCAGAAGCACAATAGCAATGCAGCTCAGGTCAAATGAACCAGTGCAGCGTCTGTATGCCCATTTTTAGGACTTGGGTTGGTTCACGCGGAGACATCCTCTAGCTGGCGTATGCCTCGGCAGGCCGGGTACTTAGCACAGCCCCAGAATTGATTGCCCTGGTTCATCCCACGCTTAGCTGTGCGAAGGATCATTGAAGAACTACAGACGGGGCAGAGCGGAACGGCCGGCTGAACCGATGGTTTAGGCAGCTCCGGAGCAGCAGTCAGTGGCCGCGTGGGCTCGGATCGGTTGGCAATCCAGCGCTTCAGCAAGGTGCCATCTACCAACTGAATATTGCGTCCCTGGGCGAACGCCTTGGCCTCTTCGGTATAGGTACCGGAGGTCACAACAAAGCCACCCGCCGCGCCTTCGGCCGCCATTACGCCGAAGAACTCTCGGATCACAGTGACGCCGACCTTGATGGCCTTCCATTGCTTGCACTGGACCAGGTACTTGTCGGTCCCCATGTGCAGGATGAGATCGACCCCACCATCCGGGCCACCGCCACCGCTCTCGATAACGGTGAACCCCTTGCGTCGGAATGCTTCGCCCACCAGCTGCTCAAACTCGCGCCAGCTGATGCCGTCGACGGTTTTGCCTGGCTGAGTGGCGGCGGCTACATCCTTGATGAGTTTCTTGCGCTTGGCCCTGCCGGCGATTGAACCGATAGCACCGCAAACGAAGGCAAACGGGATGAGGTACTGCCCAACCAATGCAAAGCTGCGCAGGACAGTCCCCGTCATTGCCTCGGAAAACTGATTGGGGTGGGTCATAGCAGGAGGTGTGCTGGTCGCGAATCCGTGGAGCAGGAACCAAGACACCAGGGCAATCAGCAGGCTGGCCCACCAGGGCAATAGTGCTGCGAGGGAGATGAGGTCTTCAAAGGGGGAGGTCTTGCGACGACGTGCCATTCCGTGGGCTCTCGTGATATCCGTATGTGGCACAAGGCCATTCGCGAAGCTAACGCGGTATGCTGCCCGTCGTAAATAGCCACCAGCAAAGACTTTGGGCTAACTGGACGAACGACAGCGAGCCCCCACTGAACCAAGGAGCGGTCCAGGTGAAAGCCCTATCCACCCTCTTCCTGCTTGCAGGCCTTACGGCCACTGCTCAGCAATCCATCGCCGCCGAACCTAAGCCCCTCGCCACTCAGGCAGCAGAAGCGATCCAGCCCTACGCCAAGAAGATTGGCGAAGCGGTTGACCAAACCGTAAATGAATTCCTTGCCGGCACCGATGGCCCACTTGGTGATGCCGCGCGCAGCAACCTTCAGAGCCGAGAACAAGCCGAGCGAGAGGCCAATCGGGGGACACGTAAGTCCATGAAGGAGTGCATCAAGCCGGGGAACGTCATCGATGATGATGTGAAGGAATGTATTGAAGGACTACGAGAGAAAACTTGGTGAGATTATGAGACAAGGTAATGAGGAAATTTTGGCAATCGAGGAAGCCTTTGATTTGCCACCTGGCTTCGTGGTTTCACTCAAGGATGAAAATGACTGGTCGCTAATTATAAAATCCCATGCACTAATTGAGTCAGCTTGCTCTGAAATGCTTTGCCATCATTTCGGGAAATATGAACTGACAGACATTTTTTCGAACCTAGAAATGAGCAACAAAAAATGCGGAAAAATAGCTTTTATATCCGCCCTAGGGCTTCTAAGCAAAGCTGAAAGAAAATTCATATCCGAACTGTCCGAGCTACGCAACCTCATCGTCCACAATGCATCAAATGTAACATTCTCACTAAAAGACCACCTGAATGGCCTATCAATTGAAAAAAGAAAGAAAACCATTTCCGCACTAAACATAAGACTAGAAAGCATCTCCATTCAAGGCAAAGTAATGACCCCCGACAACATTTCCTTGGAGCGCCCAAGCTTAGTCATCTGGACGTCCCTTTTAACTTGCTTACTCAGCATTTATGCACAGGATGTGTTTGGTATAAAAAGAAATGAAATGATAGGAAAATTCATAGAAGAAGCCAAAAAAAACGGCCCCATATTCATCCAACGACAAGACCTACCAAAATCAATAAGCGCCCGAAAGAAATAATTCAAAATCCACTCAATTTGGTTAGTTTCGTTGACCGATATGCTTGGCGCCAGTGTTAAGCAGAAACCATAGAGACATCGGCGCTGCAAAAAAGATAAATGGAATCATCAGGAACATGCCATGGCCAACCAGCGCGGTAACGTCGATACCATTGGCATAGCACGCATGAACGTTCTTTGCGCCGCCCTGGCAACCAAAATGGTCGTAAGCCAGGACACCAAGCCGCCAGCCTATCCACGTATACGCCACCGGCATGAGCGAGAGCACGTATCTGGCCCACCATCTCAGCTGGTTTTCACGCCATATCAAGAAGATGGGGCAAGCGACCAAAGCAGAAATCAGAAGAAGCATCATCAAAGCGTCCAACATCCCAGTCTCCTATGCGTTTGGAAGAAACGCACAAACGCTTACATCGCTAATCAAGCCGTTTCTTAGCGGTGTCATAGACCTCTGAGCGCTCACGTTTTCCAACCGCAATCACAGTGACAACCAAACGCTGATCCACCACCTCATAAACGAGACGGTAGCCCACGGAACGCAGCTTGATCTTGTAGCAATCCGGCATGCCCTTGAGCCGGTCGGCTTCAACTCGTGGCAGGTCGAGGCGCTCTTTCAGCTTCTTGGCGAACTGCAGCCGGATGGTGGAGTCCAGCTTGTTCCATTCCTTGAGTGCCTTAGCGTTGAACTCCAGGCTGAACTTATGCACTGGTATCGGTTGCCTGGGCGATCAGCTCATCGATGTCCACAGCCACGGTCGGCTCCCCTTGGCGGGCGCGGACCAGTTCGGCTAAACGAAGGTCGTCGATGAGTTCGAGCATGGCTTGGTAGCGCGCAGGCGGAACGGCGTAGAAAGCCGGCTCGTTACGGTTGAGGATAACGACGGTTTCGCCATGACCTTCGCGGATGGTTCCCATTGGGTCCCGCTTGAGGTCAGTAACGGAGGCGGCAATATCCGCCAGGATCTGGAAGGTCATTCGAGCCTCCTAAAGCATCATTAAAAGCACCAATCACAGCCCTTAAAGGATAGCTTCAAGCGGTGACTTCAAGAAGCGCTTTTTCCGGAATGCTCTGTCGGAGTGCGTTTTCATCTACACCACCTCCATTCCGCGTAAGCGCAATCCGATTCCCCATCCAATCCATAGACCCACCCCACGCTTCGTGATGATCTTGCGCGGTTATCCATGCGAGGTAATCCACATGCAGATTCATGTTGGCGAACGCAGGGAAGGTGATGTGCTTACGCTGAGGGTGCTGGAAGGAGTCAGCGAATCAGTGTTGATGGAAAGGTTGAAGGCCGAAGGGATCGAGATTGTGGTTGGGCCGGTTGTGAATGGTTCGGCGCGGCTTGAGGTTCGGGCGCCCAAGAGGATGTTGGTGCTGGTGGAGAAGGCTCTGCCGGGGCCCGTGGAGGTTGAGTCTGGTTGAGAGTGAGAGCCCCGCTTTGGCGGGGTTTTCTTTTTGTGGGGGGCGGGGATTGGAGCGGGGTTGTCCTTGGTAGGCCGAGCGGGGATTGGCTTTCCTCTCCCCTCTCCAGCTTCCAGAGGGAGAGGGGAGCAAAAGCCTTAGAGCGCGGCGAGGATGCCTTGGCCGACGATGCGGGTGGTGTCGAAGCCGAAGTCGGCTTTGCCTTCGTCCAGCAGGAAGTTTTCCACAGCCTTCTCCAGGCGCTTGGCGAGGGCAGGTTTCTGCCAGTGGTAGCGCAGCAGCAGGGCGATGCTGAGGATGGCGGCGATGGGGTTGGCGCGGCCGCTGCCGGCGATGTCGGGGGCGCTGCCGTGGACGGGTTCGGCCAGGGCGATGCCGTTGCCCCAGTTGAGGGAGGGCGCCAGCCCGAGGCCGCCGCTCCAGTGGCAGGCGAGGTCGGAGAGGATGTCGCCGAAGAGGTTGGTGGTGACGATCAGGTCGAAGGCTTCGGGTTGTTCCACCAGCTGCAGGGCCATGAGGTCCACCAGGCGCTCGTCCAGTTCGGCGGCCCAGCCCTCCCCTTCCAGCACTTCGCGGCAGGTGTCGCGGAACAGGCCGCAGGTGATGGGCAGGACGTTGGCCTTGTGGACCAGGGTGATGCGCCGCGCCTTGCGCGCCTTGGCCACTTCCAGTGCGCGGCGGGCCAGGGCTTCGCTGGCGCCGCGGCTGATGACCCGTTCGGCGATGGCCACGTCTTCGGTTTCCCAGTGCTCGCGGCCGCTGTAGAGGCCTTCGCTGTTCTCGCGGAGGATGATCAGGTCGACACCCGGTCGGGACGAGACGCAGGGCCAGCTGCGCACCGGGCGCAGGTTGGTGTTGAGTTTGAGGGTCTGGCGCAGCTGGAGGATGGCGCTGCGGTAGCCGGGCACTCGCTGGCTGGGGGAGGAAACGGCACCGAAAATCCCCGCCCCGCAGTCGCGCAGGGCCTGGAAGGTGGCTTCCGGAACGGCGCAGCCGCTGCGCTGGAAGGTTTCCCAGCCGGCTTGGGCCTCAACCGTTTGCAGGTCGGGCAGGAGTTTTTCCAGGGCCTCGACCGCCAATGGCACCACTTCGCGGCCGATGCCGTCCCCGGGGATGACGACTAGCTTGTGCATGGCTCACCTCAGTGAGGGGCGTGTCGCCAACAGCAGGCCGGCGAAAATCAGCGCCCCTCCGAACCAATGGTAGGCCTGGAGTCCCTCGTCCAACAGCAGGTAGGCGAGCAAAGCGGTGAACACCGGCATCAGGTAGTTGGTGAGCACGGCCTTGGCCACGCCCAGCACGCGGATGCCCTGGTTCCACAGCAGGTAGGCCAGCAGCGAGGCACAGATGCCGGTGTAGGCGATGGCGGCGAGGTTATCCACAGAGGGTTCGAAACGCTGCCCGCTGGCCAGTTCCAGCAGGTAGAACGGCAGCAGCATGGGCACGCCGCACAGCACCAAAGCACCCAACAGCACCAGCGGCGGCAGCTGGAGGTACTGGCTCCAGCGTCGCTGCAGCAGGGTGTAGAGGGCCCAGTCCACCACGGCGACCAGCATGATCAGGTCGCCGGGGTTGAAGGTCAGCGCGGCCAGTTGTGCCAGTTGCCCCTGGGCGATCAGCACCAGCAGGCCGATGGTCGCCACTCCGAGGCCCAGCCAGGCGCGGCGCGGCGGCCATTCATGGAGCAGCACCCCGGCGCCGATGAAGGTGGCCAGCGGCAGGCAGGTGTTGAGCAGGGTGAGGTTGATGGCCACCGTGGTACGGGCGGCGAAGTAGAGCAAGACGCTGTAGGTGCTGATGCCAAGAGCCGCCACCACCACCAGGCGCCAGCCGGCGTAACGCAGCGCACTGCGATGTTCCCACATGGGGCGGGCGACGAAGGGCAGGAGGATGGCCAGCGCAAGGCTCCAGCGCCAGAACGCCAGGGTGAACGGTGGAATGGCATCGTGGAAGGCGCGAGCCACCAGGGCGTTGCCGGCCCAGAAAACGCTGGCCACAAGCAGGCCAAGCCAGGCCAGGGTAACGGCCCGGCTGTTGGGTTTTGACATGGTTCAGTTCTGTCCGAGGGGACGCAGGCGGTACTGCGGCGGCAGTTGTTCCATGCCGCTGACGGTGACGTTGAGGTTTTTCCAGATGCCGTCCTTGATGCCGTAGATGCAGCCGTGGACGGAAAGCTCCTGGCCACGGTGCCAGGCGTTCTGGACGATGGTGGTGTGGCTGACGTTGGCCACCTGCTGGATGACGTTGAGCTCGCAGAGGCGGTCGACGCGCTCTTCCTCGGTGGCGAAGGTCGCGAGGTGTTCGCGCTGCTCGTAGTAGAGGTCGCGGATAGTGCGCAGCCAGCCGTCGATCAGGCCGTACTGGGTGTCGCGCATGGCAGCGCGGACGCCACCGCAGCCGTAGTGGCCGGTGACCAGGATGTGTTTCACCTTGAGCACGTCCACGGCGTACTGGATGACCGACAGGCAGTTGAGGTCGGTGTGCAGCACCACGTTGGCGACGTTGCGGTGGACGAAGAGGTCGCCGGGCAGCATGCCGACGATTTCGTTGGCCGGCACGCGGGCGTCGGAACAGCCGATCCAGAGGAACTCCGGCACCTGCTGTTTGGCCAGCTTGGCGAAGAAGTCCGGGTCTTGCTGCTTGATCTGCTCGGCCCAGCGCGCGTTGTTGTCGATCAGCTCTTGCAGGTCGCTCATTGCGTCTTCTCCTCTTTTGGCTGGCGCACCTTACGGAGCGTCGGGAGCTTTGGCAATGGCCTGCACGGGGCTCAATCGATCAGCGTGCAGGCCATCACCAGGGCGTCTTCACGGCCGCCGACTGCGGGGTAGTAGTCGCGGCGCCGGCCGATTTCGTTGAAGCCGTAGCGCTCGTAAAGGCGGTAGGCGGACTGGTTGCTGGCTCGCACTTCGAGGAAGCATTCCGCCGCCTCGAGTTCGCGGGCGCGGTCCATCAGGTGCTCTAGCAGGCGCAGGCCGAGGCCGCGCCCCTGGCTTTCGGGTTTGACGGTGATGTTCAGCAGATGGGCCTCGCCGACGATGACGTTGATGACGCCATGGCCGACCTGCTGGCCGCCTTCGAACATCAGCCAGCAGTCGTAGGACTTGAGGCTGTCGGTGAAGATGCCGCGGGTCCAGGGGTGGCTGAAGGCGGCGAATTCGATTTTCAGAACAGCATCGAGATCCGCCTCGGTCATCGGGCGGAAGGAAACGGCATCGGTCATTCGGTGGTCTTCCAGCGGCGCATCACACGGCGCATCGCTTGCCAGAGTTCGCCCTTGCGCTCGGGCTCGTCCATCAGCAGTTCCAGGCCCGGCAGGGCCCAGGCGGCGCCCAGGCCTTCGACCTGCAGTTCACGATTGTAGGCGCCAGCGTCGGCTTCACCGGCGAAGCGCACCGCCGGCAGGCCCACCAGCCAGAGGCAGGCGCAATCGCCCTGCTCTTCCACGCGCATGCCGACAAAGCCCTGGACGAAGTCGCGGGCGGCGTCCGGGCCCTGATCCATGCTGCTGCGGGCAAGGAGCGGCCAGCGCACCGGCTCGCCGAGGATCTGCGGGCTGTCCGGCAGGCCGGCGGCACGCAGCAGGTCTTTCAGCAGCAGGTAGGCCGGGTCGCGGCTCTGGAAGGGTTCGCCGGTCGGCAGTTCCACCAGCAGCAGGCAATTGCCGGCCCGCAGCAGCTGCAGGGAGAAGCGCGGCGGCGGCAGCACTTCCACCTTGGCCGGCGAGGCTTCGGGCTCGGGGCTGGCCTCGGGTTCGGGCTCGACCGCAGCGCGTGGGGCGCTGCCGGGGCGGGGAACCTCGATCTTCGCCCGCACGGTGGTGGTCGGGTGCGCTTCGGCGGCCGGGGCGCTGGGTGCGGCCTCGGCGACGGGTGCCGGCGCGTCTTCCAGGACGGGTTCCGGGACCGGCGCCAGCAGTTCGGGATTGGAGGGCGCGGCAAAGGGCAATGCCACGCGGGGTAGCCAGGTGGCTACCTGCATGGCATCGAGATACGCGCGACGACGGTGTTCAGCTATCAAACGTCAGCAACCTGTGGATGAGCCTTGCGCACGCCTGCCTGCATCAGGTTCAGCGCATTGAGGTAGGCCTTGGCGGAAGCGACAACTATATCGGTATCCGCACCATTTCCGTTGACGATTCGTCCGCCTTTTTCCAGGCGGACGGTCACTTCGCCCTGGGAATCGGTGCCCTGGGTGATGGCGTTGACCGAGTAGAGCTGCAGGTTGGAGTCGGAGCCCGCCAGGCTTTCGATGGCCTTGAAGGTGGCGTCTACCGGGCCGGAGCCTTCGGCGCTGGAGCCTTGCTCCACGCCGTCGATGGCCAGCACCAGCTTGGCCTGGGGCACTTCGCCGGTCTTGGAGGCAACCTCTAGGTAGACCAGCTTGAAGTGTTCCGGGGCTTCCTCGCCCAGGGTGTCGGAGACCAGCGCCTGCAGGTCTTCGTCGAAGATTTCGTGCTTCTTGTCCGCCAGTTCCTTGAAGCGGGCGAAGGCGGCGTTCAGCTCGGCCTCGGTGCTCAGTTGGATGCCCAGTTCGTCGAGGCGGGTACGGAAGGCGTTCCGCCCGGAGTGCTTGCCCAGCACCATCTTGTTGGTGTTCCAGCCGACCGACTGGGCGGACATGATCTCGTAGGTCTCGCGGTGCTTGAGCACACCGTCCTGGTGGATGCCCGACTCGTGGGCAAAGGCGTTGGCGCCGACGATGGCCTTGTTCGGCTGCACCGGGAAGCCGGTGATGCCGGACACCATGCGCGAGGTGCTGAGGATGTGCGGGGTGTCGATGTTGGTGTAGACGCCGAGCACGTCCTGGCGGGTCTTGATGGCCATGACGATCTCTTCCAGCGCGGCGTTGCCGGCGCGCTCGCCCAGGCCGTTGATGGTGCATTCCACCTGGCGGGCACCGACGGCCACCGCAGCCAGGGAGTTGGCCACGGCCAGGCCCAGGTCGTTGTGGCAGTGCACAGAGAAGATGGCCTTGTCGGCATTGGGGATGCGCTGCAACAGCTGGCGCATGGTCTCCGCGTACTGGTGCGGGATGGCGTAGCCCACGGTGTCGGGGATGTTGATGGTGCGGGCGCCCGCGTCGATGGCGGCCTCGATGATGCGGCAGAGGAAGTCGATCTCGGAGCGGCCGGCGTCTTCGCAGGAGAATTCCACGTCTTCGCACAGGTTGCGTGCGCGCTTGACCGCACGGACGGCCTGCTCCACCACCTGATCCGGCTGCATACGCAGCTTGTACTGCATGTGGATGGGGCTGGTGGCGATGAAGGTGTGGATACGCGCGGAATTGGCGCCCGCCAAGGCTTCGGCGGCACGGTCGATATCGGCATCCACGGCGCGGGACAGGCTGCACACGGTGCTGTCCTTGATGCTGTCGGCAATGGCCTTGACCGCCTCGAAGTCGCCGGGGCTGGCGATGGCGAAGCCGGCCTCGATCACGTCCACCCGCAGGCGTTCCAGCGCCTTGGCGATGCGCAGCTTCTCTTCCTTGGTCATGGAAGCGCCGGGGCTCTGCTCGCCGTCGCGCAGGGTGGTGTCGAAGATGATGACGCGATCGTTATTGCTCATTGTCTCGCTCCTCACGGCCCCACCGTGCGTGCGGCCGGGGCTCAGGCTGATGGTGCCGGACTGCTTGTGGCGACGGCTCCAGATCAGGGAATTGTGGCGTGAAAAGCGGTGGGCGGAAAGGTCGGTGGGCGGGTGAGTCCTGGGCAGGGCGGAGTCGGGAAACAGCTGTAGGGGCGAATTCATTCGCCAAGCAGGCCGAAGGGCTGCCTTTGCAGGTCCCTGGGGGCTGCTGCGCTGCCCTTGGCGAATGAATTCGCTCCTACAACGAAGGGCTGGGGCCTGAGGAGCCGCCGTAGGATGGGTAGAGCCTGCGAAACCCATCGACTCCCATTGATGAGTTTCGCTCCGCTCTACCCATCCTACGAATTGCCCCCTCCCCCTCCGATCAGTTGATCGGCGTAGCCGTCAGGTTGGCGCTGATATCAGCGTTCTGCACCTTGATGCCGTACATGGAAGTGACGGCGCCGCCGGTGGGGTGGACGTGTTGCAGACGGTCGACGTTGATTTCCTTGAAGTGGATGCGGCCGTTCACGGCGAAGCCCAGGGGGTCGGGGTTGACCGGGGTGCAGCTGCCGCCGTTCTTGGTGCAGACCTTGGTGGGGGCCACGTCGAGGTTGATGTCGGCGTTGAAGCCGTAGGTGTTGGCGTTGGGGTCGTTGGGGTTGCCGTCGGAGGTGTAGAAGTTATCCACAACCAGTTGGCTGCCGGTGCCGGCGGCGCCGTTGACGCGGTTGGTTTCCCAGACCACCTGGTTGCGCTTCTCGTCCGTGGCGACGCCGTTGCTGCTGCTTTCCACGGCGGAGTCGCGGACGAAGACGTTCTTCAGCTTCACCGATACGCCTTCGTTGCCCCGGTCCTCCCAGCGCCCGCCGCTGGCGGAGCACGCCCCGGCATTGGCGCCGCTGCCGCCCACGCACAGGGCGCCAGCGCCGCCGGAGCTCAGCGCCAGCGTGGAGCCCTGCTCGTAGCGCTTGAGCACCAGCCGGCCGAGGCTGGTGCCGGTGTTGCGGTCGCCCCAACGCAGGTCGCTGACTTCCAGCTTCGACCAATAGGTGCCCTTGCGCAGCTCCACGCCGTTGTTGCTCACGTCCACCGAGCCGTCGCGGAAGTGCATGTCGTAATTGGTGCCGGCCAGCCACAGGCCCTTGCCGTTTTCGTCCACGGTGATGGCGGCGCGGGCGTCGGTGAAGAACAGGTCGCCGTTGTAACGCAGGCCATCCCCGCTGCTGCCGCCCGGCAGCAGCGCCAGTTGGCCGTTCAGGGTGAAGTCGTAGGCCGGGAAGATTTCCATCAGCACCAGCAATTCGGTGCCGCCTTGCAGCGGGGCGTTGGCCGAACCCACCCGCAGGCCGTCGAAGCTGTAGCCGCCCTTGATGTTGGAAAGGCCGATGCGCAGGCCGTCGAAATGGCCGTTGTAGCTGCCCTTGCTCATGTCGCTCTGGGTGCCGGCGTAGCAGCCGGTGCTCGCCCCACCCGCGCAGCTTCTGGTCAGGTCCAGGGTGAGCTGGCCGGTGCCGTTGGTGCGCAGGCCGCTGAACCACATGCTGTTGCCGTTATCGGTCAGGGAAACCGAGCTGTTGGCCATGTTCCAGCTGATGTCGGCGGTCAGGCCCTTGGTGCCGGAGTTGGGGTCGCCGCCCGGACGCAGTTTCAGCCAGTTCTGCCGGGCGCCTTCGTCGACGAAGTTGAGGTCGATGGCCAGGCTGCCGAGCTTCTGGTTGGTGGGGTTGCCGAGGATCAGGCCGCCCAGGGTGGCGTTCAGCTTGAGGTCCTGGAACGCCAACTGTGCATAACTGCCGCCCACGTCCTGGGCCAGGTCAAGGGTCAGGCCGCTGAGGCTGCGCAGGGTGCCGGAGAAGTTCTCGGCACGCAGGATGCCCTCGTCCTGATACTGGAACAGGCTGCTGCCGATGGTGAGGTCCGGACGGATGCGGATGCCTTCGCCACTGGCGCCACCGCTGGCGACGCTGAGGCTGCCGCCAAGACGCAGGTCCATGGTCAGCGTGCCGAAGCTGCGGCTGGCGTTGGGGTCGCGCAGGTCTGGCGCGCCGGGCGTTGCCGGGGAGGCGGTGGGGTCACCGTGGGCGAGGTCGAGGCTGATGCCGCCGATGGTGCCGACGAAGCGGGCATCCCCCAGGTTCAGCTTGACCTCCTGGCCAGTGCCGCCGCTGACGATGTCGAGGTAGGCGTTGTCCAGGTAGGTGTCGAAGGAGAGCCCTTTGACGATGAGGTCGAAGCCGTTGTCGCGGTAGTAGAAGGTCACATCGGTGAGGGATAGCCGGCTTTCGTCCACGGAGATGCCGCTGACGCCGCTGGCCCCGCCGCCCCTGAGGTTCAGGGTGGCGCCCAGCGTGTAGAAGGCGCGGAAGGCGCCGAAGCTCTTGCTGCTGCCGTCCATCTCGATGTTGTTCACCGCCAGCACCTGGGGACTGGTGCTGTGCTGGACCCGCAGCTGGCCGCCCTCGACATCCAGGGTGGTGTTCGAGGTGCTGGTGGTGCCCGTGGCGGCACCGTTGCTGACGCCCTTCAGGCTCAGGCTGCGGCCGTCCTGGCCGTAGCTGACGGAAGTGGCCGACCAGCCCTGGCTGGAGGTTTCCAGGCTGAGGCCGCCCTGCCCGCTGACCGAGGACATGGCGGAGTCGTCCAGCGCTTCCATGGCCTGGGCCTGGGAGGCGAGGAGCAGGCCAAGCAGCAAGGGGGCTGGGCGCATGGTCGGCTCCTCAGTTCTTCGGGAAGATCAGCACGCTGCCCTGCATGCGCAGGGTGCCGTCGATCTTGGCCGAGAAGACGATGGTCTGCTGATAGCTGGGGCTGCCGCCGTTGGCGATGGTGCCGGCCTTGTTCCGCCAGCCGCCCTCGTTGGCCACGGCGAAGGTGTAGCTGCCGTTCTTGAAGCGCATCTCGTTGGGCAGGCCGAAGTCCAGCACGTCCTGGTTGAAACCGGCGCCATCGCCACCGAATCCGCTGTTGATGGTGCGGGTAGTCAGGGTCAGGCCCTCGAAGCTGAAGATGCCCTTGAGGTTGTCCAGCACGTACCAGCCGCCATTCTGCTCGGCGCGGATGGCGAGGCGCAGGCCGCAGCTTTCCGGGGTACTGGCGCCAGCGGCGGCGCAGCTGCGCTGGTTGACCGTCCAGGTGGCCGGGTCGTTGGAGGCCGGGGTATTCCAGAGCACCCCGCCATTTTTGTTGATGCTGAACTCGCCGGAGAGATAGACGCCACCCTGCCCGCTCATGCGGCTCAGGTCGCTGTCCTCCAGCGCCTGGAGTTCAGCGTGGGCAAGCAGCGGCAGCGCCAGCAGCGCAGCCAGGCAAAGCGGCCTAGAGATCATGGCTGGTCACCTTGAGGTAGTTGATGCCGAGGCCCTGGATGGCGTTGTAGCCGAAGTTGTAGCCACCGCTGCTGAAGTCGCCGCTGCCGACCTTGAGGCTGTTGATCACGATGTTGGTGCGCGGCGCGTTGGCGTAGAAATCAGTGGCCAGGGCGTCCTTCTGTGCCTGGGTAGTGCCGGAGGCGGTGGGATTGGGCAGCTCAAGGACGAACTGGCCGTTGCTGCTCACGTCGAACAGCAGCGGCTGGCTCTTGCCGTAGCCGAGGGAGATGTTGGCGTAGGCGTCGTTGAGGAAGATGGTGCGGTCGCGCTGCTCGGTGGCCGTGGTGCAGCCGCTGGTGTTCGCCGCGCAGCTCATGATCTGCATGCTCTTGGCGAAGAGGTTGATCCGCGCCTCGCCGACCATCTGGTTCCGCGTGCTGTCGCCCCACAGGCGCAGGTAGGAGCCGTCCATCGACAGTTCGGCGAAGTCCAGGTTGAGGATGTCGGTGCGGCCGGCGGCAACCTGGAAGTCGAAGCGGATGCCGAGGTCGACCTTTTCGCTGGCGCGGCTGGAGCAGCTGTTGCCCGCCGCCGCGAACCCGGCGATGCAGGGCTGACCGGCCGCGCCGGTGAGGCGTTCGGGGAACATGAATTCGAGGACGGTGACATTGCTCGGGGTGGTCTGCACCCACTGGCCGTCGTCCCGCAGGGTCAGCATGGACTCGCCCTTGGCCAGGTTGAGGGCGAAGGGATGGTTGAGCCGGCCGATGGTCACCGGGCTGAGGCTCGCCCCTTTGTTGCTGCCGGTGGCGCCGAGGTAGAACTCCTTCACCGAGATCGGCACGTTCTGCCCGCTGCCGTTGGTGATGTCGTTGATGGTGATGGTGGCGTTGGTGGCATCCAGCAGGATGTTGTCCAGCACGAAGCCGATGCCCGCACCTTCCACGCTGGACAGCTCCGCATCGTCCAGCGCCTTGAGTTCGGCCTGCGCCGTGGCGGCGGCCAGCGACAGCAGGATCACGGCGGCCCTGCTCATGCTCAGCACCCCGCCGTGGCCGTGCCGAGGCAGGTGTCCTGCCGCGGAATGCCGTTGAAGGCCTGGTCGAAGTTGATGTTGATCGGCGCCACCAGGTTGCCGTTGGCATCCTTGTACTTGGGCATGTTCATGAAGGCGCCCTTGAGGGCGGTGATGAAGGCATTGCGATCCATGTCCTTCCAGGCCAGGTCCTGGGTCTGGAAGGAGATGAAGAAGCCACGGGCGGCGCCTTCCATGTTTGCCATGTTGGCGGTGTTGCCCACCGGCAGGGACTGGAACTGGGACAGCGGGAAGCAGGTGGCGATGCCGAGGATGCTGCAGTTGCTGGACGCGAACGCCCCCAGCAGGGCATCGGTCCAGCCACCGGCGCAGCCTGCGGTGCAGGTCAGGCCGTCGCCGTTCTTGATGCCGGACTGGGTGGCGCGGATAGAGTCCGCTTCGCCGCCGGAGGTCACCAGCTGCGCGTCGGCCTCCATCGTACTGCTGCGATACACGCCCGCCAGGAACAGGGCGGTCTGCTGGGCGAAGTTGGACTTGTCATAGATGGCGTTGCCGGTGCCCTTGATGTGCACCGGGATGTTGCCGGTCAGGCTCTGGATGTCGCCGGAGAGCGTGCCCTTGGATTCGCCGAAGCCGATGCGCACGCCCACCACCTTGTTGCCGTTGTAGGCCAGTTCGACGAAGGGGTTGGCGATCTTGAAGGGGTTTACCGAGCCATCGGCGTTGACCGTGCCCAGGGCGAAGTGGTTGATCAGGATGTCGGACGAACCGGCGACTTCGCCCGGCCGGGTCACCGCGTCGTTGTATTGGCCGAGCTGGAGTTTCTTGATGTTCAGCTGGGTGTCGACGTTCACGCCGAAGTTGACGCGGGTGTAGTTGATCCCGGCATTGGCGTCGGTGGTCAGGTTGATGAAGGCCTGGCCGGTGACGTTGGACAGCTCGCTGTCGGCCAGTTCCTCCATCCGCGCCTGGGCAACGGACACGGACAGTACCCCGGCGAGCACAGCAGCGGTCAGTTGCCTGGCTGGAAGCGGTATCGAACGCATGGCGACTTCCCTGATTGTTCTTGTATGGGCTAACGACGAAGGCTCGTCCCCTTGCTAGCCACTATAGGGAGGCCGGGCGGGAAGCGTCCCGACCCATAGTCGAGTTGAATCCAACGGGGTCGCGGCTGCCGAAGGCGCGCTGTTACCCATTGCCACAACCGGGTAACGCCAGGTTGTTCAGGCCTGGCGGAACAGGCCGATCAGGTGCTCGGCGATGGCGCCCTTGATGTTCTCCACGTCCAACCGCGAGTGTTGTTTCAGGCGGGCCACATCGATGCGGTGCAGGGGCAGCGAGGGCATGCGCGCCTCGTACTCGCGCAGGTCGCCCTTGGCCAGGACCGGCAGGAACTGCTGACCACGCGCCTGGTAACGCTGGATCAACAGCTTGAGGCCATCCTGGAAGGGCAATTCGTGCGAAGGGCTCAAGCGGTGTTCGCCGGGGATCTTGAGGTAGAGGCCGGTTTCGCCCAGCACCTCGCCGGGGAGGATGTGGATGCCGGTGGGCAAGACGGCGTCGACGGGAATTTCGTGGAAGGTGTCGTGCCAGGCGCGCTCGTCGGGGAGGATGGTGATGCTGCCGTGCTCCTCCTCCGGCACCACGAAGCTGTAGTTGCTGTAGAGCTTTTCGACAAAGGCCGAGTAGACGCAGAGGCGGTTCTCGAAGCGCAGCAGGAAGTCGATGGCTTCCTGCCGGCTGGTGAGGGCGTCAAGGTCCCAATCCAGGCAGGTCTGGCGTTCCAGTTCGGCCCAGCGGGATTCGGCGGGAAAGGCGTAGTCGAGGCTCATGGTCCTTGCGGTCGGGCAGCGTACCGTTGCTCTAACGCAGAAAACATGCCAATGAATTCAAGCACTTGAATGAGACTTGCGGCACATTTCCCGGCCGTTGACGACACGCCGCCAGTCGCAAACTGCCCAAAAACGTCACCCCGCGACGAGCGTCGCTCCTCTGATCGGTTGAGTCTCAATCGCAACCTTCAACCTGAAGTACAATCGCCTCTTTTTTCAGCGAACCCGGCCAATCGATGATCGATCCCAAGCGCGTACTGCGCGCCCTAGCCGAACACTGGACGTTGCTCGAGCCGCTCTGCGAGCGCTTCGATACCGGCACCTTGAGCCTGGTTGAACTGCGCGTGCAGCTCGCCGGCCAGTTGCCGGAGGGCACGCCCACCGACATCACCGCCCTGCTCGACCTCTGGGTGCGCCTGGACATCCTGGTTCCCGTGGCCAAGAGCCCGAACCGCTTCGAGCTGAACGCGCAGATCCACGACTTCCTCGCCTACCTGCGGCGCGAACACCGCCTGGGCCTGTGCCTGGAGATCGAAGCCTACCTGCGTCACCTGGAGCGCCTCGCCGGCTATATCCAGGAAGCCTTCGAGATTCGCGACGGCAATGACCTGGCCCGCCAGCTGCGCCTGCTCGACATGCGCGTTCGCGACGTACTGAAGAAGCTCGACAACGACGAGCAGGCCCTGGTGGCCGTGGCCGACCGCGCCAAGACCAGCGACCGGCAGATTCCCCTGCGCCAGCGTTATGCCGAAGTGCTGGCCACCTGGGACGAGTATGTCGAGCCGATGATCCAGCTGGTGGCCGCCGATGGCGCCTTCGAGCAAGGCGTGCGCCGCGTCGAGCAGGTGCTGCTGCGCCTGTTGGGCGAACAGCAGCGCCTGGGCCAACTGGTGGACGACGACCTGCTGCTGCGCACCCACGCGCGCATCCTGGAGATGCAGACCAGCGCCCAGCTGACCCTGCGCAAGGCCCGCGAGCTGCTGCTGCCGCTGCGGGAGGAAGCCCGCCGGCACAACGCCGTGACCCGTGGCGCCGCCCTGGCGCTGTCGGTGATCCGCAAGAAGGGCCTGGATGCGGTGCCCCAGGCGGCGATGCCGCTGTTCACCCGCCCCCAGACCACCTTCCTCGGCAGCGGCTCCCAGGTGGAGGCTTACGTCTACGCCCTGGCCCGCTTCCAGCCGAAGCCGGCGCACTTCCCGAAATCCGGCGGCTCGCGCAAGGCCGCCGCGCCCCGTTCGCCGAAGACCGCGCGGGAAATGCTCGACCGCTGCGAGCAGGCCCTGCCGCTGCCGGACCTGATGGTCTGGCTGCTGGAGCAGGAGCCGGAAGGCGCCACCGACGAACTCCTCTACTGGTTCTCGCGACTGTCCCGCGATGCGCGCTTCCAACGCGATCGCCTGGAACGCCGTGAATACCTGACCGCCGAGCACCAGGTCAGCCTGAGCTCCTACGCCCTGATCAAGAGCCCCACCGCTGCGGCCGAGAAGACTTCCTGATGAATATCGACCTGAAAGAAATGACCCAGCTCGCGCCCATCTTCCGCGAGCTGTTCAAGGGCTATCACCTCTCCCGCAGCGAGCCGGAGTGCTACGCCCAGCTGTCCACCATGCAGGACCAGTACCGCGCCCTGTTCAAGGCGCTCGGTTTCGAGCTGGTCTGCGATCCGCGCGGCTTCTACTACTTCGTGCCCGAGCAGATGGGCGCCCAGGTGAACAAGACCGCCCAGCGCCTGGCGCTGTTCACCTTCATCCTGGTGGAACACCTGGCCGACCAGGGCCGCGACCCGCTGTCGGTCCTCGATGGCGGCAGCATCGGCCGCGACGAGCTGCCGGCCCTGCTGGAGAAGTACCGCGACCTGTTCATGCAGGCCGAAGTGACCACTCACGAAGAGCTGGAAGAGAAGGTGATCCGTCGCCTGACCCAGCTCGGTTTCGCCGAGGACAGCAACGGCGTGTACCGCTTCCTGCCGCCCATGCACCGCTTCCTCGATGTGTGCCTGGCCGTGCAGCACGACCGCGACCTGGCCGCCAGCCTGCACAGCACAGACCTGGAGCTGCGCGCCCCGGTGCTGATGGATGACGACAGCGGCGACGCCATCATCCCCATCGAAACCGCTGAAATCGGCGAAGCTGCCGACGAGTCCGAAGAAGACGCCCTGGCCCGCGCCATGGCTGAAGAACGCGCAGCCCAGGAGGAAGACGCATGAGCCAGGAACGCTACGGCATCCGCCGCTTCGCCCTGCTGAACACCGCCGGATACAGCCTGGGCCTGTTCCCGCTGGAAACCCCGCTGTCGATCTACGGCGCCAACAACCTCGGCAAGTCGGCCTCGATCAACGCGCTGCAGTTCCCGATCCTGGCGCGCATGTCGGACATGAGCTTCGGCAAGTACAGCCTGGAGCAGTCGCGCAAGTTCTACTTCGCCACCGACACCAGCTACATCCTCGTCGAAGTTTCCCTGCCCCACGGCCCCCACGTGATCGGCGTGGCCGGTCGCGGCCCGGGTGGCGGCTTCGGCCACCAGTTCTTCGCCTACCGTGGCGAGCTCGACCTGGACCATTACCAGCGCGACGGCACCTGCCTGCGTCAGCGCGAGCTGTTCAACAACCTGGAGCGCGAGGGCATCAAGGCCTACGAGCTCAAGCCCGATGAACTGCGCCGCCTGCTGGTGGGTGGTCACACGTCCATTCCGCTGGACCTGACCCTGATCCCGCTGCGCTCCACCAGCGAGCAGAGCCTGAAGACCTTCCGCTCGCTGTTCATCAACCTGCTGCACATGCGTGAGATCACCGCGGCCAAGCTCAAGCAGCTGTTCCTCGATGCCTTCGAGCACAGCCTGCGCTCGGGCAGCGTGGACTACATCGCTGCCTGCGAAGAAGCCTTCCGCGACGTACGCCGTATGGAGCAGGACTACCAGGCCCTGGTGGCGGCCGGTCCGCTGGTGGAAGCCCTGGCCAATGGCGTGGCCCAGCGCGAGGTCCTGCGCGGCAAGCTGCACCGCATCTCCCCGCTGCTGGACTCCCTGCTGGGCACCTGGCAGGACTACGCCGGTGCGCGCAAGGAAGAGCTGGTGATCCAGGCTGAGCACTACCGCGGCGAGCAGGATGGCCTGCAGAACGAGCAGCGTGGCGGCACCCAGGAAATGATGCGCCTGGAGCGCGCCATCACCGAGAACCAGCGCTGGCTGGGTGAACTCGCGGTGCTGAAGAACCGCTTCGCCCTGGTGGAAGACGCCAAGGTACTGGAGCAGCAACTGCTGGCCGCCAAGGACGCCCACGACGAGCTGGCCGGCGCCCTGGCCCAGTCCCGCCAGTTCTCCGCCGAGGACCTGGACGAGCGCCTGCGCGACCTGGAAAAACGCCTGAAGGCGGTCAAGCAGCAGCTCGACCACGCCGACAACAACAGCTACTCGCGCCTGCGTGAAGAATTCAGCCAGGCCGACGTGGACCGCCTGATGCGCCTGTTCAACGGCCAGCTGTTCAGCCTGCCCCTGGGCGAGAAAGGCATTGAGCTGGATGACCAGGACACCTGGGTGAAGACCCTGGAAGCCGTGCTCGACCAGTTCAAGGGCAGCCAGTTCGAGGTGCCCGGCCTGTCCATCGACCTGTCCCATATCGAGCCGCCGGCCCTGCAGGCCCTGGCTGACCGCGCCGCCCTGCGTGACCAGAAAGACCGCCTGGAGCGCGAGCTGAAGCAGCTTCGCACCCAGCAGTCCGTCGCCGCCGACCGTGCCGCGAGCAAAGCCCAGGCCGAGAAGCTTTACCAGGACGTGCTGGACGCCCAGAAGGCCCTGGAAGACTTCCGCAAAGCCCAGACCCTGACCGCCGAAGAACCGGCCAAGCTGGAAGAACTGGCGCAACTGGAAGCCACCCAGGACGAGTTGAAGCGCTCCGCTGACGCCTTCACCGAGCGCGTCCAGCAGCTCTCCGCCAAGCTGCAGCTGGTGGGCCGCCAACTGGCCGACCTGGAAGCCAAGGAACGCACCCTGGAAGACGCTCTGCGCCGCCGCCAGCTGCTACCCGCCGACCTGCCCTTCGGCAAGCCCTTCATGGACCCGGTGGACGACAGCCTGGACAACCTGCTGCCGCTGCTCAACGACTACCAGGACACCTGGCAGGCGCTGCAGCGTATCGACGGCCAGATCGAAGCCCTCTACGCCCAGGTGCGCCTGAAGGGTGTGGCCAAGTTCGACAGCGAGGATGACGCCGAGCGCCGCCTGCAGCTGCTGATCAACGCCTACGCCCACCGCCAGGACGAGGCCCTGACCCTGGCCAAGGCTCGTCGCGCGGCGGTTACCGACATCGCCCGGACGCTGCGCAACATCCGCAGCGACTACGACAACCTGGAACACCAGCTGGCCCTGTTCAACCGCGAGATCAACAAGCGCCAGGTCTCCAACCTGCAAAGCTTCCGTATCGTCCTCGCGCCGAACAAGGAAGCCCTGCGCCACATCGACCAGATCATCCACAGTGCTGGCCAGTACGAGGAAGGCGAGACCCTGTCGGTCTTCGACCTGACCAACTCCAGCGACCAGGATGCGAAGAACGAGGAAGCCAAGGAGTACCTGGCTCGCCTGGTGGCCGCCAACGGCAACCAGCTGGGCCTGAAGGACCTGTTCGAGCTGGCCTTCGAGATCACCAAGGTGCACGGCCAGCCGGTCATCCACACGGACATCGATGGCGCCGCCTCCAACGGCACCACGATGACCATCAAGGCGCTGACCAACATGTACCTGCTCCTGCACCTGATGGACCGCGAGCAGGCCGGCCGCATCCGCCTGCCCTACTACCTCGACGAGGCGGCGGACATCGACGAGCGCAACCAGCAGGCGCTGATCGAGACCAGCCAGCAGTTGGGCTTCACGCCTATCCTGGCGTCGGTGAAGCCGCAGGTGTCGGCCAACGTCGCCATCGACCTGGAAGGCGGCAGCGGCCCCAACGGCATCTACATCGACGAAGCGGACTGGAAGTTCATCAAGCGCCGCGAGGTGGCCAAGGCCACTCAGGACGCAGAGGACGAGGCGGTCGAACCCGCCTGATCCTTTCCCCGGAAAAGCAAAAGGGCCGCAATCGCGGCCCTTTTGTTTTAGGTGGCGGTCAATTCGCCAGCGGGATCTTCGGCGCCCAGGTCAGCCATTCGTCCTCGGCATCGTCATGGAGGGCGAAGGTCTGGCCGTTCAGGGCAACGTTGCCCATCTGTGCCTCGTTCGGCGTGGCGAAGGAAATGCCGCCTTCCACCATCGTCTCCAGGGAGCCGGTACGGACCTTCACGCCTTCGAACAGGCTGGCGTCCACACCGACACCACTGGAGTGCCAGAAGCGGCTGCCGCTGTGCACCAGGGGCGCGTAGCGCGGCTCGATGAGCACGTGGATGAACACGCGGTCAGCGGTGTTGCCCAGTTCATAGGACAGCACCTTGCCCACCGGTACCTCGCGGTAGCTGACGATCACGCCGGGCTTGATGGAGCCACGACGCGGCGCGCTGAGGGTAATGTGCAGCCCTGCCTGACGCAGGAGCGGGTCCGGCGCCTGGGTCAGCACCGTGAAGCGGGTCTGCGCCTTGCCGGGTTTGTCGGCGGGCTCCACTTCCAGGTACGGGCCGCTGACCAAGGTGTCCAGGTTGGCCGTGCGCAGCAGGCCGAGCTCCGGCCCCACGACCCAGAACTGGCTACCGGCGCGGGCGATGCGATCCGCCGCTTGGGTGATGCGCGCCTTGACCAGCACGCCGGACAGGTCGTTGGCCAGGACCACCGATTCCACCTCACCGACATCGATGCCCTTGAAGCGGATCGGCGTGCCTTCCTTGACGCCCGCGGCCTGGGGAATGGCGATCTCGACCAGGGTGCCCTTGGCGATGGCCTGGGACTCGTCGTCGTACAGGGTGAAGCGACGCGGCCGGGTCACCGGCTTGGCCTTGGGATCGGGGGTGCTGAAGGTGATGCCGCCGGCCAGCAGGGTCTGCAGGGATTCGCTCTTCACTTCGACGCCCGACAGCCCACCCTTGAGGGTCACGCCGCTGGAATTCCAGAAGCGGGTGGACTCGTTCACCAGCTTGGCGAACTCCGGCTCGATGTGGACGCCGACCACTACGCGCTGCTGGTCTCGGGAGAGCTGGTAGCTCTGCACGCTGCCCACGCGGATCTGGCGGTAGAGGACGGGGCTGCCGACTTCCAGGGAGCCGAGGCGGTCGCTACTCAGGACAAGGTGCAGTCCGGGAGCGTCGGTGTTCAGCGGCGGTGCCTTGGGCCTCACCTTGAATTCGCGGGTCGGTGTGCCTTCGCGGGCGAAGCGCACGGCGATGTAGTTACCCTTCACCAGGGCTTCGATTCCGGTGATGCCCGCCAGCGAAATCGACGGTTTGACCGTCCAGAACTCGGTGCCGTCGACCAGGAAGTCCTCGGTGCGCGGTTCCATGGTCAGCTCGGCAGTGGCGCCGGTGAAGTCCTTGTCCATGTCCAGTTTCTTCAGGGTGCCGACCTGCACGCCGTTGTACATCACCGGCGTGCTGCCGGGGTTCAGGCCACTGACGTCGTCCATGCGCAGCAGCACGCGCAGGCCGGCCTCGGCCGCTTCGAAGCCGTCATACAGCCGGAACGGGATGCTCGGGTCGGTGGGCGGGCTGTCCTGGCGGTGCTCCGGGGTGGCGAAGGCGATGCCACCGGCCATGATGCTGAGCATCGACTCGGTGCGAATCTTCACCCCGGAGAAGTCGGCCATGACGTTCAGACCACTGGCGTTCCAGAAGCGCGTGTGTTTGCGCACGAGGTGAGCATAGGGCTGCTCGATGTGCACCTTGATCTCGACGGTGCGCTGGTCCTCGGCCAGCCGATAGCTCTTCACCTGGCCGACCTGGATCTGCCGGTAATACACGGGGCTGCCCTGTTCCAGGGAGCCGAGGCGCTCGGCCTTGAGGGTCAGGTGCAGGCCGGGCAGCGAGTCGGACAGCGGCGGCGGCTCCGGCAGGGCAACGTAATTCCGCTCGCGCTCGCCCTTCACCGGGTCGATCGCGATATAGATGCCGGAAACCAGGGTTTCGAGGCCGGTCACCCCGGCGAGGGACACCCGCGGGCGCACCAGCCAGAAGCGGGTTTCCTTGCTGAGGTAGGGCTCGGCTTCCTTGAGCACTTCTACGGTGGCGATCACGCCCTTGATGTCCTGGCTGATGTGCAGGTCGGTGACCTTGCCCACCTGGATGCCCTTGTACATCAGCAGGGTCTTGCCCACCGTGATGCCATCACCGTTCTCGAAGCGGATCTGGATCTCGATCCCGGCTTCGCTCATGGCCTTCCAAGCCAGCCAGCCGCCGATGAGCAAGGCCAGCAGCGGTAATACCCAGATGGCGGACCAACTGGTGGTTTTCTTGGTTTTCGGCGTTGGCAACTCAGGCATTCTCGTCGTCCATATCGGTGTTGTCCCAGATCAGCCTGGGGTCGAAAGTCACTGCTGCGATCATGGTGATGCACACAACGCTAGCAAAGGCCGCCGCCCCCAGGTTGGCTTCGATGCTGGCCAGGTTGCCGAAGTTCACCAGCGCCACAAGGATGGCGATGACGAAGATATCCAGCATGGACCAGCGACCGATCCATTCGATGAAGCGGTACATCAGAATTCGTTGCTTGGGCGACATGGGCAGCCGTCGCTGCACTGAGTAAAGCAGCAATGCGATGCCGACCAGCTTGAAGGTGGGCACCAGGATGCTGGCCACGAAGACCACCAGGGCAATGGGCACCATCTCGGCGTGGATCAGCTCGATCACGCCGCCCATGATGGTGGAGGGCGCGCCGTTGCCGAGGAAGTTCACGGTCATGATCGGCAGCACGTTGGCCGGTATGTAGAGGATCGCGGCGGTGATCAGCAGAGCCCAGGTGCGGGCGAGGCTGTTGGGGCGGCGCGGGTGGAGCGTGGCACCGCAGCGGCGGCAGTTGCCGTAGGTCTCGTCCGACTCCGGGCGATTCAATTCATGGCATTCGTCGCAGACGATGATGCCGGCATCAATGGCGCGCATGGGATTGTCCTTCGGGGTCCAGGGCATCCCAGACCTGGTGCGGCGACATGGTCACCTCCAGCCAGACCTGGGACAGCAGCAGCCCCACAAAGCAGACGAGGCCAACGCCGAGGTGGAGGTCGGCCATGCCGATCAGCTTGACGATGGAAACCAGGATGCCCATGAGGTAGACCTCGAGCATTCCCCACTCCCGCAGGTGGTGGTACAGGCGATAGAGCTTCACACCCGTGCCCAGCGCCCAGCGGGTATTGATACAGACCAGGACCGCCAGTTGGCAGAGCAGCTTGATCAGGGGAATGATCATGCTGCACAGGAGGACCAGCGCGGCCACCCCTTCCATCCCGTTGTTGTAGAGGCCGACTACGCCGCTCCAGACGGTGTCCTGGGTCGTATGCCCAAGCATGTTGAGCTTCATGATGGGCAGGAAGTTGGCCGGGACGAACAGCAGCAGCGCGGTGAACACCAGAGCCAGGGCACGTCGCTCCATCTGCGAGCGGTGCACCACCAGTTCATAGCCGCAGCGGGGGCAACAGGCTTTCTGCTCTTCGCCCACGTCGGGGCGACGCATCAGCAGGTCGCACTCGTGGCAGGCAATCAGCGCATGCAGGGGAAGTTCGGACAGCGGACGTTCATCAGCCTGTTCAGGCATGGCGGCAAGGCTCTCAGGGTAACGCGGCTATTCTAGACGAGCGGCGCCATGCGGTCGCGATCCAAGCGTTTCCGCAAACTACCGCCCTCTCAGTTCCTTTATGTGAAGAGCGACAACCTTCCCCACGTCACGCCCACTTTCCCGCGCGCAAAGACAAACCCCCGACACGCCGTGGCGTATCGGGGGTTTGGGATAGAAGCTTGACGATGACCTACTCTCACATGGAGAAGCTCCACACTACCATCGGCGATGCGTCGTTTCACTGCTGAGTTCGGGATGGGATCAGGTGGTTCCAACGCTCTATAGTCGTCAAGCAATTCGGTAGGGGCCTCGTCGCAGGACGCGACCCCGAATCAGGTATGTGACAAGTTTGGCTTTTGCGGTTCTGGCAAATTTTCGGTCTATATCGACTTCACCACCACACGCAACAATCACCAGATTGTTTGGGTGTTATATGGTCAAGCCTCACGGGCAATTAGTATTGGTTAGCTCAACGCCTCACAGCGCTTACACACNTTCAGTTCAATACTGCTTGGGTTTTGAGAAAACCCTAAACTTGGCTCAGCAATCGCAAATAAACTCTCGAATTCACGAGTGTTACTTGTGATGCTGATAATCAGTTGACTATCAGTCTTACCTCACAAGCACCCACACGAATTGCTTGATTCAGTTGTTAAAGAGCGTTTCGATCAAGTCTTTCGTCTCAACCGAGGCCGCGCATTCTACGCTAGCCGTTCTTGCTGTCAAGCTGTTTTTTCGAAATTTTCGTTTCTACTCAACCGCTTGCGCTTCCGATCCGATTCACTCTTCTCGTCAGCGGGAGGCGCATTCTACAGCGTTCAAACTCGCTGTCAACCGCCTCTTTTCGACTTCGTTCGCCTTGGACGAACTGGTTGAAGCCGAACCTTCCAGCACTTTCGTCATCAACTTAACTCGTTGATTATCAAGGAGTTTTGCTTGGCGACTGCGCCGGAAGTGGGGCGCATTATAGGGATGCAAAATCTGCCGTCAACACTTAATTGAAATCTTTTTGTCATCCCGCCTGAGGGCCGCGATAGCCCTTGGCAGGAAGCGCTCGACCGGCGGGACCCGCAGGAGCATCAGCAAAGCACCGGTCAGAGCGTAACCAGACCACTCCGCCATATCTGCCCGTACCACCCAAAGCATATGGAGCAATGCGATGGCCAGAATCGCGTAGACCAATCGATGCAGCTGCTTCCAACGCTTCCCAAGACGCCGAATGCTGAATCGGTTGGAGGTGACGGCCAGCGCCAGCAGACCGCTGAACCCTAGAGCCCCGACAAAAATATAAGGCCGTTTACCCAGATCGATGAGCAGTTGCTGCATATCCAGCCCAAGAAGGAACACGGTATAGCCACTGATGTGCAGAACCACGTAGGTGAAGCACCAGAGACCGAGCTGCCTGCGCACTGCTATCCACCCACCCCAGCCGGTCAGCCTCTGCAGCGGCGTCATGGACAGCGTGATCAGCAGCAACCAGAGCGCGCCCAACCCCAGCCGATCGACCAATACCTTTCCCGGATCCGGCCCCAGGGCGAAGATCCAGGCCTGGTACAACCAGAGGCCGACCGGAATTGGCGCAACCAGGAATACGAAAAGTCTCCACAGTTTGAAGCGCATCAGTAGTTCTTCCTCAGATCCAGCCCCGTATAGAGACTGGCCACTTCGTCATAGCCATTGAACATACGGGTAGACACGATGTTGGGGCTGAACAGCCCGCTTGGGAGACGCCGCTCATGGGCCTGGCTCCAACGGGGATGGTCCACCTCAGGATTGACGTTCGAATAGAAGCCATATTCCTCAGGCGCTATCGATTGCCAAGTAGTGCGCGGCTGCTCGCTGACGAGACTGATCCGCACAATGGACTTGATGCCCTTGAAGCCATACTTCCAGGGCACCACGAGGCGAAGCGGCGCTCCATTCTGATTGGGAAGAACACGCCCATACATGCCCACGGCAAGGATGGTCAGCGGATGCATGGCCTCATCCAATCGCAAGCCTTCCACGTAAGGCCAATCGATCAGCGAGAAACCTGAGCGCACCCCGGCCATCTCTTCTGGCGCCAGCCGGCTTTCGAAGCTGACGTACTTCGCCTTGCTGGTCGGCTCCACCCGCTTGAGCAGGTCCGCAAGCGGAAATCCCAACCAGGGAATCACCATGGACCAGGCCTCGACGCAACGCAGGCGGTAGATGCGTTCCTCCAGACCATGGGGCTTGAGCAGATCCTCCACCGAGTAGGTACCAGGCCTGGCCACCTCCCCATCGATGCGCACCGTCCAAGGTTCGGTACGCATCTTGTCTGCATAGCGAGCCGGATCGCCCTTATTGGTGCCGAACTCATAGAAGTTGTTGTAGTGGGTAGCATCCTGGAACGGAGTAATCGACTCGTTCCCCGGCGTAACTGCCTGCCAGCGCGTGGCAGCCAGCTTCTCGGAGAACCAGGCGGGCGCTGAAGCCGGCTCCACATCCGGATAGGAAGAAGCGTCCTGGGCACGACCCGGCAACGCGGCCATGGCAGCGAGCCCTCCGGCTGCAGCCAGCACTCGACGTCGGGAGAGGTAGACGGTTTCAGGCGTGACTTCGTGCTCGCGGCAGGCGGACGAAGGGGGGATCTGGATCAGCATGGCGGCTCCGCAACTCGGGCTGGGATGCCCAGTAGACTGCGGAGCCGCGAGGAAATTACATCACTCTACTTTCTTGCGACGGCGCAGCTGGAGCAAGTATTGCACCGGGCCGGAGGCGGCGTAAGCAAGGAAGATCAGCAGGAGGATGCGCGGCGGATCGCTGAATACCACCGCGAAAGCCAGCACTACCACCAGGATCGCCACGAAGGGGACACGCCCTTTCAGATCCAGGTCCTTGAAGCTGTAGAACTTGATGTTGCTCACCATCAGCATGCCGGCCAGAGCGACCAGCAGGGCGACGATGAAGGACATGTTGGACCCCTTGATGCCGAAATCGCTGAAGGCCCAGACGGTGCCCGCGACGACACCTGCGGCGGCAGGGCTGGCAAGACCAATGAAGTAGCGCTTGTCTACTTTGCCGATCTGGGTATTGAAACGCGCCAGACGCAGGGCAGCACCCGCTACATAGATGAAGGCAACGGTCAGGCCGACGCTGCCCAAGCCGCTAAGCGCCCACTCGAAGGCCAGCAAGGCCGGCGCTACACCGAAGGCGACCATGTCCGACAGCGAGTCGTACTCGGCGCCAAAGGCACTCTGGGTATTGGTGAGACGGGCAACACGGCCGTCGAGGCTGTCCAGCACCATGGCGACGAAGACGGTGGCAGCGGCCACCGAGAAGTTGCCGCTCATGGCGTTGACGATGGCGTAGAAACCGGCGAACAGGTTCGCAGTGGTGAACAGGTTGGGCAGCAGATAGATACCGCGGTGCCGGACCTTACGACCGTCCGCGTCCTGACCTTCCTCGACGTGCTCGTCGATGGGCAGCAGGCTGTCGCTTTCGGTGGGCTGATTCGGCTCTTCGGGACGTTCACTCATGAACAACATCCTTGCAACGAATACGAGGTGTGGAGGACAGGGCACCCAGGATGCACCGTCCGGAAGACAGGCTTTATACCAGAACCCTGTCGCCATAACGAAAGAACGCGGCCGAGGCCGCGTTCTTTGTGATCAGGAGAAGACCTTAGTTCTTGGTCTTGTCGACGATCTTGTTGGCAGAGATCCACGGCATCATCGCACGCAGACGCTCACCGACCTGCTCGATCGGGTGGGCGGCGTTGTTGCGACGGTAGGCAGTCATCGAAGCGTAGTTCGAAGCGCCTTCCTGGATGAACATCTTGGCGTATTCGCCGTCCTGGATGCGCTTCAGAGCGTTGCGCATGGCCTGACGGGATTCGGCGTTGATGACCTCCGGACCGGTTACGTACTCACCGTACTCGGCGTTGTTGGAGATCGAGTAGTTCATGTTGGCGATGCCGCCTTCGTACATCAGGTCGACGATCAGCTTCAGCTCGTGCAGGCACTCGAAGTAGGCCATTTCCGGCGCGTAGCCAGCTTCGACCAGGGTTTCGAAACCGGCTTTCACCAGCTCTACGCAACCACCGCAGAGAACGGCCTGCTCACCGAACAGGTCGGTTTCGGTCTCATCCTTGAAGGTGGTTTCGATGATGCCGGTACGGCCGCCGCCCACGCCGCAGGCGTAGGACAGGGCAACGTTCTTGGCGTTGCCGGAAGCGTCCTGGTAAACGGCTACCAGGTCAGGGATGCCGCCGCCCTTGACGAACTCGGAGCGCACGGTGTGGCCCGGGGCCTTCGGCGCGATCATGATCACATCGAGGTCGGCACGCGGTACAACCTGGTTGTAGTGGATGGCGAAGCCGTGAGCGAAGGCCAGGGTGGCGCCCTTCTTCAGGTTCGGCTCGACTTCTTCCTTGTACAGCTTGGACTGGAACTCGTCCGGAGTCAGGATCATGACCAGGTCAGCAGCGGCAACGGCTTCCGGCACGCTCTTGACGGTCAGGCCATGGGCTTGAGCCTTGGCAACGGTGGCGGAACCCGGACGCAGGCCGACGGTAACGTCAACGCCAGAGTCTTTCAGGTTGCAGGCATGGGCATGACCCTGGGAGCCGTAACCGATGATGGCTACTTTCTTGCCCTGGATGATCGAGAGGTCACAGTCTTTGTCGTAATAAACTTTCATGTTCCTGACTCTTTTGTAACGAAAGGGATGGGGGTGCGCGCACCGCGACAAGGGCACATTAAGCGATCTGCTCCATTGCGTAAAATGATATATTCGCAACGCAATGTGCCGATATGAGAAATGCTCATGGACAGCCACTCCCTCAAGCTCTTTCTTTCCCTGGCAGACAACCTGCACTTCGGCAAAACCAGCCGCGAGCAGCATGTCAGCCCCTCCGCGCTCAGTCGCAGCATCAAGCAACTCGAGGACGAACTCGGCGCACCACTGTTCGTGCGCGACAGTCGCTCGGTTCAGTTGACCCGCGAGGGGCAGCAGTTCCGCGAATATGCGAGCGAGGCCATGAGCGGCTGGCATGCTATCCGCCAACGACTCATGCAGGACCAATTGGACCTGCACGGCGAACTCTCCCTGTATTGCTCGGTGACGGCGAGCTACAGCTTCCTCTATGACATCCTGAGCAGCTTCCGCCTGGACTACCCCCGCATCGAAATGAAGCTGCACACCGGCGACCCCGCAAGGGCCGTCGAGCGGGTGCAACAAGGGCTGGAGGATCTTGCCATTGGTGCCCGACCCGACAACCTGCCAGCCGGCGTCGAATTCCAGTCGATTACCCGCTCGGAGCTGCGCTTCATCGGCCCACAGTCACCTCAACTGCTGACAGAAGAACAGCGGAGGCAGCCCACGGCGCAGAGCTGGAAGGACGTGCCGATGATTCTCTCGGAAGAAGGCCTGGCCCGGACCCGGACCGACCGCTGGCTGAAAAGCCACGGCATCAAGCCGCGCATCTATGCCCAGGTGAGCGGCAACGAGGCCATCGTCAGCATGGTGAGCCTGGGGTTCGGTATCGGCGTGGTTCCGCAGATCGTGCTCGACAACAGCCCACTGACCGCACGCATCCGCATCTACGATATCCAGCCGCCATTGGCCGCCTACGACATCGGCCTGTTCGCCCTGGAAAAACGCCTCAAAGCCCCGCTGATCGCAGCCTTCTGGAATCGCCGCCAGTAAAATTCGGGAAATAAAAAACCCCGCACCAGGCGGGGTTTTTTCATGTCTGCGATCAGACGGTCAGTACTTTGTCGCCACGGGAAATCCCGGTGACGCCACTGCGTACAGTTTCCAGGATCGAGCTGGTGCCGATGGCCTGGATGAAGCTGTCCAGCTTATCGCTGGTACCCGCCAGCTGGATCGTGTAGACGCTGGACGTCACGTCGACGATCTGGCCGCGGAAGATGTCGGTGGTGCGCTTGACTTCGGCGCGCTGAGCGCCAGTGGCCTTGACCTTGACCAGCATCAGTTCGCGCTCGATATGAGCGCTCTCCGACAGGTTCACCAACTTGACCACTTCGATCAGCTTGTTGAGGTTCTTGGTGATCTGCTCGATCACTTCATCGTGGCCGATAGTGGTCAACGTCAGACGCGACAGGGTCGGGTCTTCAGTCGGTGCCACGGTCAGGCTTTCGATGTTGTAGTTGCGCTGAGAGAAGAGACCGACGACGCGGGACAGTGCGCCCGGCTCGTTTTCCAGCAGCAGGGAAATGATGTGTCGCATGTTCAGGTCCGCTCCGTCTTGCTCAGCCACATGTCGCGCATGGCGCCATCCCGAATCTGCATCGGGTACACGTGCTCGCTGGAGTCGACCTGGATGTCGAGGAACACCAGGCGGTTCTTCAGGGAGAACGCTTCTTCCATCTTCGCTTTCAGATCCTTCGGATCGGTCACGCGAATGCCGACGTGGCCATAGGCCTCGGCCAGCTTGACGAAGTCAGGCAGCGATTCCATGTAGGAGTGCGAATAACGGCTGTTGTACTGCATGTCCTGCCACTGGCGAACCATGCCCAGCGCACCGTTGTTCAGGTTGACGATCTTCACCGGCAAGTCGTACTGCAGGCAGGTCGACAGTTCCTGGATGTTCATCTGGATACTGCCCTCGCCGGTCACGCAGGCGACGTCGACTTCCGGGAAGTTCAGCTTGATGCCCATGGCTGCGGGGAAACCGAAGCCCATGGTGCCCAGGCCGCCGGAGTTGATCCAGCGATTGGGCTTGTTGAAGCGGTAATACTGCGCCGCAAACATCTGGTGCTGGCCCACGTCGGAGGTGACGTAGGCATCGCCCTTGGTCACTTCCCAGAGGGTTTCGATCACGCTCTGTGGCTTGATGATGCTGCCGTCGCCCTTGTCGTAGGGGAACAGGTCGCCACCGGCACGCCACTCATCGATCTGCTTCCACCAGGCCGCGACGGTTTCCTTGTTCGGGGTCTCGCCGATTTCCTTGAGGATGGCGACCATCTCGGACAGCACGCTGTCCACCGGGCCAACGATCGGGATGTCGGCCTTGATGGTCTTGGAGATCGAAGCCGGGTCGATGTCGACATGGATGATCTTGGCGTTCGGGCAGAACTTGGCAGCGCCGTTGATGACGCGGTCATCGAAGCGCGCACCGACGGCCAGGATCACATCGGAATGGTGCATCGCCAGGTTGGCGGTGTAGCTGCCGTGCATACCCAGCATGCCGACGAACTGGCGGTCGGTGCCCGGGAAGGCGCCGAGGCCCATCAGAGTGTTGGTGACCGGCAGGTTGAGCATTTTTGCCAGCTCGGTGAGCTGCTCGGACGCATTGCCCATGATCACACCACCACCGGAGTAGAGGATCGGGCGCTTGGCGGCCAGCAGCATTTCGGCGGCCTTGCGGATCTGGCCGGAGTGGCCACGAACGGCAGGGCTGTACGAGCGCAGCTTGACCTTCTTCGGGTAACTGTACTCGAACTTCTGGGTCGGATCGCCCATGTCCTTCGGGATGTCGACCACAACCGGGCCGGGACGGCCGGACTGGGCAATGTAGAACGCCTTCTTGATCACCTCGGGGATTTCCGAGGGATGCTTGATGATGAAGCTGTGCTTCACGATCGGGCGGGAGATACCGACCATGTCGGTCTCCTGGAAGGCATCGGTGCCGACCATGGCGCTCGGCACCTGGCCGGACAGGATCACCATCGGGATGGAGTCCATGTAGGCAGTGGCGATGCCGGTGATGGCGTTGGTCGCGCCGGGGCCGGACGTCACCAGTACTACACCGGGTTTGCCGGTGGCACGGGCGTAACCGTCAGCCATGTGGGTAGCAGCCTGTTCGTGACGGACCAGGATATGGGTCACTTCGTTTTCTTTGAACAGGGCATCGTAGATATGCAGGAGGGCACCACCCGGGTACCCGTAAATGTACTTAACGCCTTCGTCACGCAGCGAGCGGACGACCATTTCAGCGCCAGATAAAAGCTCCACGTTTTTCACCTCTAGAACGCCAGATAACCGCCCGCGACCGGACAGCCTGAATAGGTTTGCCTGCAATCAGCGCGTGAGCGACTGGTGGTCGCCGACTACGTCAGCTACTGACTGAACAGGCATTGGGTCGGCCCCTGAGAGTTGTTGCGGGGCTTTCCCACCCAGCGCGAGGTAACGCGTTGCGGGTGTTACAGGTCGGCGCGGGTGTGCACCTCATCGACTGCTACAGCTTCCGACTTGCGGCCGGCCCACTGGAACAGCGAACCCTGGATTCTTCGGATAAGCACCGTACAAGTCAAGTAATCCGTTGCGGAATCTTGCTTGGATTGCTGTGACGCGACGCAGGATCACGGTTGACGGCTTTTGGTTATAGTTACCGGAGGATTCTCCGTCATCAGAAGGAAACCCCATGCATCGCATGATTCTCGCCGGCAGCCTGCTGCTGGTACTGAGCAGCTCCGCCGTGGCCGGCCAGGTCTACAAGTGGGTAGATGCCCAGGGCGTCACCCATTTCGGCGCGCAGCCGCCCGAAGGCCAGGAAGCCACCAGCGTGAATACCTCGGTGCCCAAGCCGCGCCCCAGCCTTCCGCGCCTGGACAGCGAGCAGGCCGCGCCGCAGAAGCCGGCACCCGAGAAGCAGCCAGTGGGTGACCAGAAGGCCATCGACGAGAAAGTGAAGGCGGAAGTCGCCAGCCAGGAAGCGGAACGCCGCAAGTACTGCGAAAACGTTCGCACCAACCTGGCTCAGCTACAGAACAACCCGCGCCTGCGGGCAGAAGTGAACGGCGAAGTGCGGCGCCTGGATGAAAACGAGCGGCAATCTCGTATCAAGGAAGCCGAAAAGGCGATCAGGGACAACTGCAACTGAGGCCAGGCCTCAGTTCGCACCACCTATAAGCCGATCGAAGGCGCCCAGGGTATCTAGCAACCGCCCCACCTCGGCGAGCCGCTCCCGGTAGACCTCCTCCGCCATGGCGCGGATTCCCGACGCGCGAGGCAACTCCAGGTCATTCTCGAGAATGACCTTCATGCGCGGCAGGAAAATCCACTGCAACCATTGCTCGAAGGCCAGGGTATCCACGCAAAAGGGTGCGGTGCTGGCCAGGGCATCCGCACTGGGCGCGACTTCTGCCCACCATCCAAGACCGCGCAACTCCCGCTCAATGAGCAGGAGTTGGTCAGCCACGGCGACGCAGCGCGGATCCATCAGAGATTGACCTTGGCGCGGTCACGGGCCAGGGCAGCACCAGACGGGTCGCCCTGACGCTCGCGGGAGCGGGCGATCAGATCCCACAGGCTGGCTTGCAGGGCCGGCCGGCCGTTGGCGTAGGTCAACGCACGACGGGCGAACTGCTCAGCCTGGGCGGCGTCGCCCTGGGCCAGGCGTACTTCAGCCAGCTGATAGAGCACCTGGGGCTCGCGCGGCGCGATGCGCTGGGCGCGTTCCAGGCTGGCAGCGGCACCGTTGAGGTCGCCACCGCCCTGCTGCTGCTGAGCGGTGGTCAGCAGCGCTAGCACCGGGCCATCGAGCTGCTCGTCGGCAGCCAGACCGCCGCTGCTGGGAATACCGCTCGGCGCGCTCGGAGCCGGTGCGCTGTAACTCGGCGAACCATAGCTGGGAGCGCCATAGGTCGGTGCGCTGGGCGCGGCCGCAGGGCCGGTCGTAATCGGACCGGGCGTAATGGCGCCGCTGGTGATGCTGCCACTGATGGGCGCGCTGGGAGCCGGTGCTGCCACTGCGGAACCGGTGCTGGCGCCGGGCACCATCACGACCACGCCGGAATCCTCAGGAGTGCTGCGAGGCGCTGCAGGCGCTTGATTGTAGCCACCGCGATTGGGGGCTCCCTGCTCCAGTTCGGACAGCGCCGCGCCGGAGTCAACCACAGGAATGGCACCACGCTGCGGGGAGGCGCAACCCGCCAGCAGGGTGACTGCCGCAAGGGCGGGAATCCAGGCTTTACTCACGTTTCATCCTCTCGGTTCATTGCATCCAGCCGCGAACCCAGTCCATCACCGAGTCCACGGGGGCGCCCAGGCCACAAGGCGCGCCTGGGACGGGTTCGCTGCCACGAATGTAGGGCATCTGCACAGCACCCGGGCAGCTCGGGTCGGTTCCCTGGCCACTGTGCGGGTCAATCCACGCCTGTACCACGTTGTCCGGCATCGGCATGTCCAGTGGCAGCGGGTCAGCCTTGCGCATGAAGCTGGTCCACACCTGCAGGGCACCGGTAGCGCCGGTCAACGGCGTCTTGCCGTTATCATCGCGCCCCAGCCAGACCACGGCCAGCAGGTCCTGGCTGAAGCCGGCAAACCAGCTGTCCCGCGAATCGTTGGTGGTGCCGGTCTTGCCCGCCAAGGTCAGGGACGACGGCAGCTGGCTGTACACCGAACGCGCGGTACCTTCGCGCATCACTCGCTGCATGGCGTTCTGCACCAGGTAGATCGCGCCCGGATCGAAGCGCTGCTGGATCTGGAAGGGGTAACGCTTGAGCGGTTCACCCTCCGAGGTCAGCACGCTGCGAATCGCCCGCAACGGAGTGTTGAAGCCACCGTTGGCCAGGGTCTGGTACATGGTCGCCACTTCCATCGGGCTCAGCGCGCCGGCGCCGAGGAGCATCGAGGGATAAGCCGGCCACTCGCGGGAAACCCCCAGCCTCTCAAGGGTTTTGAGCACATTGGGGACGCCCAGTTCCAACCCGAGCTTGGCAGTCGACAGGTTGTAGGAATTGGCCAGCCCCTGGTACAGGTAAATGGTGCCGTGGGCGCGGTGATCGTAGTTCTGCGGACGCCAGACCTGGCCGTCCTGCCCCTTCACGGAGAACGGCTCATCAGCCACCCAGCTCGTCAGCGTGTACTGGCTGGGACGCTCCAACGCAGTGAGATAGACCGCCGGCTTGATCAGCGAACCGATGGGGCGCACAGCGTCGACAGCGCGGTTGAAACCCGCGAAGCGCGGCTGACGACTGCCGATCAGCGCCTGGATCTCGCCGGTTTCCGGATTGCTCACCACCATGGCCGATTCCACCTGATCCACGCCCTTGCGCCCTTCCAGGCGTTTCAGGGTTTCGTTCAGCGAAGTCTCCGCCTTGGACTGCAGGATGGGGTCGAAACTGGTGAAGATGCGCAGGCCTTCCTCGGTCAGGTCCTCCTCGCGGTAGTCCTCACGCAGCTGGCGTTTCACCAGGTCGAGGAATGCCGGGTAGGAGCTGTCGGCCAGGCTGCCGCGCGTACTCACGCCCAGCGGCTTCTGCTTGGCCGCGGCGGCCTCTTCGGGGGTAACCACGCCTTGCTCGGCGAGCAGATCGAGCACCAGATTGCGGCGCTCCAGCGCACGCTCGGGATAACGGCGCGGGTTGTAGTAGGACGGGCCCTTGACCATCCCCACCAACATCGCGATCTGGTGCAGCTTCAGCTCCGCCAACGGCTGGCTGAAGTAGTACTGACTGGCGAGGCCGAAGCCGTGGATGGCGCGCTGGCCGTCCTGACCGAGGAACACCTCGTTGAGATAGGCCTCGAGAATCTCGCGCTTGTCGTAGTGCAGCTCCAGCAGCACCGCCATCATGGCCTCGGTGGCCTTGCGGGAAATGCTTCGCTCGTTCGTCAGGAAGAAGTTCTTCACCAACTGCTGCGTCAGCGTACTGCCGCCCTGGCGCAGCTCGCCGGCGGTAGCGTTGACCCAGAAAGCGCGGACAATCGACTTGGGCGAAACGCCGTAGTGATTGAAGAACTCCCGGTCCTCGGTCGCCACCAGGGTTTCGACCATGTAGGCCGGCACCTGGTCCAGCTTGATCAGGACCCGATCTTCGTGGTGGGCGGGATAGAGGCCGCCGATCAGCAGCGGCTCAAGGCGGGCCACCGCGAGGTTGGAGCCATTGGCCTGAGTCAGGCCGGCGACGTAGTCACCGGAGAAGCGCACGCGGACCCGCTGGGCCGGCTCGGCGCCTTCATAGAACTGGAAGCCACGCGTGTTCAGATCGACGGTGCTACCCGCAACCGAGGCAGCGCCGGGGCCGTTGGACACACTCTCGCGTCGATAGCCCAAGGCATCCAGTTCCTTGAGGAAGTCATCCTTGGACAGCTTCAAGCCGACGAACAGCTCCAAGGGCCGGGCATAGACCTTGGCAGGAACCGTCCAGCGCTTGCCGGAGAATTTCTCCTGCACCACGGCATCGAGATAGATAGCGAAACCGGCCAGTACCACCAGGCCAACCAGGCCCAGTTTGAAGGCCCAGCCCAACCATGGGCGAAGGCCGCTGGAGCGGTGTTTAGAGCGGGATTTGGGGGATCGGGGACGTGTCATGGCGGCGCATTATACGCACTTTATCCACAGCCAACATGCACGCCCTGACGGTTTGCAGGCCTGCTCGCAGAGGCGATAATGCGCGGCTTCGACAGCGAGTGAACAAGGAACGCCCGTGAGCCAGTCCCTGATAGCAGCCCTGCAGAATCCGGCCCTCTATTCCCACCCCGTGGACGGGTTCCAGGTGATCGAGACGCACATCTCCTGGGTGCTGCTGACCGGCAGCTACGTCTACAAGATCAAGAAGCCGGTGAACTTCGGCTTCCTCGATTTCACGAGCCTCGACTCCCGCCGCCACTTCTGCGGCGAAGAACTGCGCCTTAACCAGCGTCTGACCCGCGACCTCTACCTGGAAGTCCTGCCCATCACCGGCAGCCCCGAGGCCCCGCAGATCGGCGGCGAAGGTCCGGCCATCGAATACGTGCTGAAAATGCGCCAGTTCCCCCAGGAAAACCTGCTCAGCGCCCTGCAGGCCCGCGGTGAACTGACGCCCGCCCATGTGGACGCCCTGGCGGGACAGATCGCCAGCTTCCACCTGGCCGCCCCCAGGGTGGCGATGGACCACCCGCTGGGCACCCCGGACGCGGTAATGATGCCCGTGCGGCAGAACTTCGAGCAGATTCGCCCGATGCTCGACGACAAGGCCGACCTGCCGCAACTGGACGCACTGGAAGCCTGGGCCGAGAGCAGTTTCGAGCGCCTCAAGCCGCTGCTGGCACGACGCAAGCAGGAAGGCTTCATCCGCGAATGCCACGGCGACATCCACCTGGGCAACGCCACCCTGATCGATGGCCAGGTCGTGCTCTTCGACTGCATCGAATTCAACGAGCCCTTCCGCTTCACCGACGTCTATGCCGATATCGCCTTCATCGCCATGGACCTGGAAGACCGCGGCCTCAAGTCCCTCTCGCGCCGCCTGGTCAACCAGTACCTGGAACAGACCGGCGATTACGAAGGCCTGGAGCTCCTCAACTTCTACAAGGCCTACCGCGCCATGGTACGGGCGAAGATTGCCCTGTTCAGCCTGGCCCACCAGACCGACGCCGTACAAAAGGCCGCCACCATCCGCCAGTACCGCAACTATGCCGGGCTGGCCGAGAGCTATAGCGCCATCCCCTCCCCGTTCCTTGCGATTACCCACGGTGTATCAGCCTCGGGCAAGAGCCACGTGGCACTGCGTCTGGTGGAAGCCTTCGGTGCCATCCGCCTGCGCTCGGACGTGGAGCGCAAGCGCCTGTTCGGCGAGCAACAGGCCGACGCCGAGGGCCTGCAGAGCGGTATCTACAGCCAGGACGCCAGCGCCGCCACCTACCAGCACCTGAGCCAACTGGCGAGTGCTGTCTTGCGCGCCGGCTTCCCGGTGGTCATCGACGCCACCTTCCTCAAGCAGGTTCAGCGCCAGGCTGCCCGCAAGGTGGCGGAGGAGACCGCAACGCCATTCCTGATCCTCGACTGCCATGCACCGGAAGCGGTGATCGAGGCCTGGCTCGCCCAGCGCCAGGCGGAAGGCGGTGACCCGTCCGACGCCACGCTCGAGGTGGTGCGCGCCCAACTGGCCAGCCGCGAAGCACTCGACGCGGGCGAACAGGCCCAGAGCAAGCGCATCGACACCGACCAGGAAGCCAGCCTCGACAGCCTGGTCGAGCAGATTCGCGCCCACCTGCCGGGCGCCTGAATCCGTCCATCCCCCGCCGCGACGGCAAGCTCCGTCGCGGCTTCTATACTCCCGCCACAGCCGAAGCCCGAAGCACCTTCCGCAGTCGCCAAAAGCCCCAAGGGCCAGAGGCGCCCCTTACCCGGAAGAAGCCCTTCAGAGCCGGCCCTATCGCACGAGCAGTGATCGTTTTCCGCGCATGGAACGCGCGAGGATGGGCGATAGCACTAAGCCACGCCCTCGTGGATGGCCGCTACACTTATCCACAGCCCTGTCCCTTTCGCGCTCTACCCATTGCACGGAGGCTCGATGAACGACGAACTGCAACACATGAAGAACCTGGGCAAGACTTCAGCGCAATGGCTGCATGCCGTCGGCATCCACAGCGCATCCGACCTGCGCAGGCTTGGCGCGGTAGGCGCCTACAAGGCCGTCCGGGCGCGGGGATTCAGGGCCTCGAAAGTACTGCTCTACGCCATAGAAGGTGCTCTGCTGGACGTTCACTGGAACGATCTGCCCCCCGGCCACAAGGCAGAACTGAACCACCAACTGGACACTCCTATCGCCAACAACAAGAGCTAGCTCACAACCTCCGACAAGAGTGATTTACCGGCAAGGCAGAGGTCCCTATTGTTTCAGGGACCTTCGTACGTCACTGCCATTCCAGACAGTTCAAGGAATTACTGCCATGTACCTACTCGGGGAGCAACCGGCCTACGCCGACCAGCTGATCAACAGACTGCAGAGCATCCCCGGACAGTTGCTCGAAGGCCTGGAGCCGGCTGGCCCTGCCGTGCGCCTGGAACAGGTGGACGACCTGTCCCCGCTGCTGCCGGGCAACCAGATTTTCCTGATCGAAAACGGGCTGCTCCACGCCACCGTCGACGAGCGCCCGCTTTTCTATCTGCAGGAAGGTGACCTCGTAGGCCTGCGCCAGGGCATCGACTTGCCGGCCTGCCGCTACAGCAGCGACGAACCCATCAGCCTGCTGCCTTTCAATCGCGGCGAGGTGTTCAAGCACATCTACGGCAACGAGAAGCGCCAGGAACTGTTCATCCAGTACCTGGTGGGCCACACCGCCCTGCTCTCGGACGCCGTGGCCCGCCTGAAGCAACCGGATGTACGTCCCGCCACCGGCTTCCAGCACTTCTCCGCCGGGGATGAACTGATCCACCAGGGCGACGAAGCCGACCACGTCTTCATCATCATCGAAGGCCATGCCGAAGCCTTCGTCGATGGGCAGAAGGTGGGTGACGTGCAGAAGGACGAGATCTTCGGCGCCATGGCCGTGTTCACCCGGGAAAGGCGCAGCGCCACCGTGGTCGCCAGCGAAGCCTGCACTGTGATGGTGATCCCCAAGGAACAGTTCCTCAGCCTGATGCAGAGCAACCCGCGCATCGCCCACAGCCTGATCGAGAGCATGGCGCGCCGCATCGACCTGCTGAACAAGGAAGTCACCCAGTTGCGGCTATCCCCTGAGAGGGCCTGATCGACACAAGAACCCCGGCGCCACACCGGGGTTCTTGTTTTCAGGCCTGGGAAAACACCGAAAAAGAAATCCCGGAAACGTACTTGACTCGATAATGAGAATTGTTATTATTGACGCAACTGATCGCGAGATCGGTCGGTAAGCTGGGAGACCAAGCAGTCGGACTCTTCAGATTATCTCCTCATCAGGCTAATCACGGTTTTCGACCCGGCACTTTGCCGGGTCTTTTTTTGCCCGCGATTCAGCAGGTTCCGCCCCCGTTCAAGGCCGGCGCGTCAGCGTGCGGCCGGAGCCTGATTGCGCATTCCTGCGCAGTGATCGATGGCCGGCAGTGCGGCGGTGTACCAGACATAGTCAGCGGCGCCCGCGTTCACCGGCTTACCCGCCTCCGAGAGAATCAGCACGGCATTGCCATCGGTCTGCCCCAGATCGGCCAGATGCAGGGGCACGCCCAGGTCGCGGCGCACATGGAAGGCGCCGGCAAAGAGCAGTGCCGGGCCGGGCGCTGCCGACAGACGCTCAGCCATACGCCGGTCACGCTGCTGCTGCACCGCCAGCATCGCCGGCATCTGGGACTCCGGCAGCAGGCCGCAGTGGGACTCCCGGATCTGCTCCAGCAGCGGCGCCCGGACACTTTCGACCGTGGACAGCTTGCCCTGCAGCGTCGGACGCTCCAGGTAGATCGCCTTGATTTCACTGCGATCGAGGTTGGCCGCCAGCAGCGGATAAGGCTGCTCCAGGGCGTGCCGCACGATGGGACCGTAAAGCGCCCAGTCCCAGTTCTTCTGCCAGGCCAGCGCTTCCGGCAGATCGGGCGGTAGCGGCCCCTTACGTGCGACATCCACCCGTGGCTGCTGCACAGGATCGAGCATTTCCAGCAGCAGGCTGCCCTGTTCCCGCCGCGCCTCCAGGGCCTCCAACAACCAAAGCTGGAGGGCGTGATGATCCGGGTTGTCATGCTGTTCGCCGACCAGCACGCGCGGCTCGGCGGCAAGCCGCTCCACCAGTTGTTCCGGCGTGAGCTGCTCGCCGCTACGCAGGTCGCGAATCACACCGAGCTCAGGGCGATCACGGCCTTCGGGGCTCTGCCATTCAGGCAGCGGCGGCAGGCTCTGGCAGGCGGTCAGCAGGCCAAGAAGGCAAAGCAATAGAACGCGCATGGAAAATCCTTGTTCGATTCAGCGGGCGACTATCAATGGGTGGCCCCGTACCGGGTGGCGCTGCACCAGCACGTCCAGACCGAACACGGCCTTGAGGGGCTCGGCCTGGAGTACACGTTCCGGCGTTCCCAGCACATGGGGACGGCCGCCGGCCAGCAGCAACAGGCGGTCGCAGTAGCGCGCGGCCAGGTTCAGGTCATGGAGGATCACCAGCACGGCAACGCCACGCTCGGCAAAGGTCCGCACGGCCTGCAGGGTGGTGTGTTGGTGCAGGGGGTCGAGCATGGACGTGGGCTCATCCAGCAGCAGCACCTGCCCGGAATCCCCAGGCCAGAGCTGCGCCAGCACCCGCGCAAGGTGCACACGTTGGCGCTCGCCCCCCGAAAGCGCCAGGTAACTACGCCCGGCGAGGTGGCTGGCATCGGCCGCGCCCAGTGCTTCAGCCACGACTTCGGCGTCTCGTTCGCGCCCCGTGTCATGGGGCATGCGGCCCATGGCCACGACCTCTTCGACCCGAAACGCGAAGTTCAGGGTCGAGCTTTGCGGCAACACGGCCAGGCGACGTGCGCGCAGGGGGCCGCTCCAATCGTCCAGGGCACGTCCATCCAGGCTGACCTCTCCTGAAGCAGCCGCCACTTCACCGCACAGCGCGCCAAGCAGGGTGCTCTTGCCCGCGCCATTGGGCCCCAGCACCCCGAGTACTTCACCCGGCTGCAATGCCAGGTCGACACCGGCCAGCACCTGCTTGCCGCCCCGGACCACGTCCAGTTGTTCCACACGCAACATCAGGGACGGCCTCGCACCAGCAGATAAAGGAAGAAAGGCGCACCGATCAGCGCCGTGACAATGCCGATGGGCAGTTCAGCCGGCGCCAGCACCAGGCGCGCCACCAGGTCCGCCAGCAGCATCAGGCTGGCCCCGGCCAGGGCCGAGGCCGGCAACAGAATGCGGTGATCCGGACCGGCCACCAGGCGCACGAGGTGCGGCACCACCAGGCCGATGAAGCCAATCAAGCCCGCCGCCGCCACTGCCGCCCCCACACCGAGGGCGGTACAGAACACCAGCTCACGCTTCAGCCGCTCCACATCAAACCCCAGGTGCCGCGCCTCGGATTCCCCCAGCAGGAGGGCGTTCAGGGCCTTGGCCCGACGCGGCAGCCAGAAGATCACCACAACGGTGACGATCAGCAACGGCCAGAGGCGCGCGTAGCTGGCGCCGTTGAGGCTGCCCATGTTCCAGAAGGTCAGGCTGCGCAGGGTGGCGTCGTCGGCCAGATAGGTGAACAGGCCGATCACCGCACCGGCCAAGGCGGTCAGGGCGATTCCGGCGAGCAACATGGTGGCCACGCTGGTCTGGCCGTCCCGACGCCCGAGGCGATAGACCAGCAGGGTCACGCCAAGTCCGCCACCAAAGGCGCAGACGGATAACAGATAAGGCGCGAACGCTTCCGGCAGACCGCCCATTGCAGCGCCGCCGACAATGGCCAGGGCACCGCCCAATGCGGCACCACTGGACACCCCGACCAAGCCAGGATCGGCCAGCGGGTTGCGGAACAGCCCCTGCATCGCCACACCGCAAAGCGCCAGCACAGCGCCCACGGCCAGCCCCAGCAGGGTGCGGGGCAGACGTATCTGGCCGAGGATCAGCTCGGCCTGCTCCAGCCCTTCGCCGGAGAACGGCAGGCCGGCCAGCCGCAATGCCGCACGCAGGGTCTCCCCCAGGGGCAGGCTGACCGGCCCCAGCGCCAGGGACATCCACAGCGCTAAAAGCAGGAGGACGCCCAGCGAGATGAACAGCGGACGGGAACGAAGTGAAGCGATCATGGCTGGCTCGGGCTCTTCGCGGTCGGTGCCGGTGCCGGTGCCGAAGGATAGAAGCCGGCGGACAGCGCGGCTATGCCATCAGGCACGCGCGGCCCCAGCCCGCCCACCAGCAGGGTCGGGTCAAGGCTGAGCAGGCGACCCTCACGCGCCGCGCGGGTGGCGGCCAGGGCGGGGCTCTGCTGGAGCAATGCGTCGCGGGCGGCCTCGCCTTCCAGGCGGCGATCGGCGATCACCACCACATCCGGATCCAGGGCGGCCAGGGCTTCACTGGAGATGGCCTTATAGCCTTGGTGATCAGTCAGGTTCTGCCCTCCTGCACGCTGGATCAGCCAGGCTGCTGCGGTGTCCTTGCCCGCCGCCTGCGGACCGCTGCCGGCATGGCCAAGGAGGAAGAGTACCCGCGGGGACTTCTGGGTCCGCTGGACCTGGCTGACCCATTCGGCCTGGTGTTCGAGACGCTGGCGGTAGTCAGCAAGCGCCTGGTCGGCACGCGCTTCATTACCCAGCAGGGCGCCGATCAGCTTGAGATTCCTTTCCAGGGTTGCGAGGTCAGCCGTGGAGGCCAGACGCTCGATGCGAACGCCTGCCGCGCTGATCTGAGCCAGCACCGGCGGCGGCCCCATCTCCTCGGTGCCGACCAGAATATCCGGGCGCAACGACAGAATGCCCTCTGCCGCCAGCTGCCGCTGGTAGCCGACGCTCGACAGCGCTTTCAATGCCTCGGGGTGCTGGCTGGTGGTATCCACGCCCACCAGTTTGTCCTGTCCGCCCAAGGCCACGACCCACTCACTGACCGAGCCACCCGCGCTGACCCAGCGCTGGGGAAGCGCCTCGGCCATGGCGGCCTGATGGGAAAACAGCATGCCCACGCAAAGGCTGGCGACACCGACAAATAGACGCATCAAGTACAACTCCATCGCTGACTGCGGGAAACGCCTACGCCCTGCGGTCACAGGGCGTAGGCCGGGGCCGGGGCACGCACGCCCCGTGGCGACTCGAACTCAGATCGCCGGGGCGTGCTCCGCCAGTGCTCGCCAGTCTTCCCGCTCAGGAATACCGGGTTTGCGGGCGCCGAACAATTGCACCACCAATTGGCCTTGCGCGTCGAAAGCTTCCCAGCTGGTGATCACACCGTCGGTACTGGGCTTGCGCACGCGCCAGAGCTCGGTCACGCCAGCGGTCTGCAGGTGCAGGTTGAACTCCGGATCAAGCACGTTGAACCAAGTGTCCAGCCACTTGAGGCTGCTGACCGTGCCGCTGTGAATCTGGATGCAGTGCTGGTTGCCGACGAACACCATGATCGGCACCTGGCGCTCGCCGGCCTCTTCCATCAGGCGCGGCAGCTCGGCGATGTCCAGCCGCTCCGCCCATTGGCTGCCCGCCAGGCGCAGGGCCTGGGTCCGCTCGGCGCCGTGTTTCTTCAGCAGGGCAAAGAAATGGTGGGTGTCCTTGAGGGCAGCCCAGCCTTCCCGCAGTGCGGTGACATCGATCTCCGCGTCAGGCTTGGCCTGGGCGGACTCGGACTGAGGCACCAGACCGAGTTCGGCCGTCTGCTCTTCGGCGCGGAAGCGCTCCACCAGCGGCTCCCAGGCTGCGAGATCGCTGTCGCCGGTGAGAAAGACCTTGTGCGCCGCAGTGCCCTGCTTGTCGAAGATCTGGATGCTGCGCTGAGTCCCGCGCGGGGTTTCCTCTGCCACCGCGAACACGCTGGACCAGCCCGTCAGGAACAGGCGCAGGTCGATGTCAGCCGACACCACCAGGCCCATCTGGCCGTTGGCCGCCACCGAAACCTCACGGTAGTAACCCTTGCGCTCGTGGACGCAATGCTCGTTACGGGTCAGCGCCATGATGTAACCCAGCTCGCCCAGGGCCGGCAGCAGAGCGGACCACTCAGGGCGCAGGCGCACCGCGTCGACGCCCAGGCGGCTGGCGGTCAGCTCGGCCTCGCTGACGTCCAGGCACTGGGCCGCATCGCGGGCACGCAGGCGCGGCTGCTCGGAACGCAGCGTCTGCCAGGCCTGATAGAGAGGAGATACCTGGCTGGGCATCGGGGATTGCAGGCTCATCTGAAGCTCCTTGTGATTCAGCGACTCGCCGAGAGGGCGAACTCAATGGGAATGTGCACGCGGCTGGGCACCGGCTGGCCGTCCTGGGTTTCAGGTCGGAAACGCCATCCGGCAACCGCGTCCAGGGCCGATCGATCCAGGCTTTCCACACCGGACGAGCGAAGCAACCTCGCCTCCAGCAAGCGCCCCTGGGCATCAAGGCGAACCTCCACCAGGACCTGCCCCTGCTGATTGCGACGCCTCGCCTGGGCCGGATAGACCGGCGACCTGGGGGGCGTGAGGAAGGCCGGCTCGCGGCTGAACACCTCAGTGACCACCGGCTTGGCCGGGGCTGGCCGCGCACTGGCGACCGAGCGACGCTCCACCTCGTCGGATGACGTGGCTGCTGCCACGGGCTGCGGCTTGGTCGGCGAGCTGGGCCGAGGTTTTGCCGGCTCGGTACGTGCAATGGCAATGGCCTGCTCCACCTTCGGCTCGCTGCTCGAGGCGGGCCTTGCTGCCTCCGGCCTCGGCTTGCTCGCCCCCAAAGGCCTTGGTGCCGGCCGTGGCGCCTGGGTCGGCTGCGCCATCGCCGGCACCTGAACGGGCTCGGGGTTTACCAGTTGGATCACGATCGGCATTGGTGTTTCCAGGGCCGCGCCTGCCTCTGCCCGCATGTCATGCAGGAACCACCCCACGCCAGCATGCACTGCCAGGGAAAGGCCGAAATAGAGGGGGAAACGTGGCATCGTGGCTCGTCATCTTCAAATGCAAATTCATTTGATAATTATTTGCATTTGACTGTCAATGTCATTATGTTCCAACCCCGATATCAACCTGCGATCACCAGCAACACCGACGAACGAGCCTTCAATAACCGCGAACATCGCGGAACCTAGCCCCTTCATAGCCGGCAGCGAACCGGCGCCTCCAATCGGTTTCTGGTACGCCTCTGCAATCGGGAGTGTCCCCCATGGCGCTGCGTCCGCCCTTTGCCCGTAGATCCGGGCTTGCCTTGCTGCTGCTCTGCCCATCCCTTGCCCTGGCCGCCGAGAAGGCCGCCACCCAGTTCGACACCATGACGGTGACCGCCACCCGCAGCGAGCAGCGCCTCGACGAGGTACCGAGCACGGTCTCGGTCCAGACCGAACGCGATATCGACCAGAAGAACGTGAACAACATCCGCGATCTGGTGCGCTACGAGCCGGGCGTTTCGGTGAGCGGCACGGGCAGCCGCTTCGGCCTTTCCGGCTTCACCATCCGTGGCATCGGCGGCAATCGGGTCCTGACCCAGGTGGACGGCGTCTCCGTGCCGGACGCATTCAACTTCGGTCCATTCCTCAACGCCCAGCGCAATTACATCGACCCGGACATCGTCAAGCAGGTGGAGATCATCCGGGGCCCGGCGTCCTCCCTTTATGGCAGCGACGCGATTGGCGGCGCGGTCAGCTTCCTGACCAAGGATGCCGCCGACTACCTGGACGAAGGCGATGACGCCTACGCCCGCCTGAAGACCGGCTACAGCAGCGCCGACAACAGCTGGTTGCGCAGCGCTACCTTCGCCGGCCGCCAGGGCTCACTGGATGGCGTCCTCCACCTCGGCCGACGCAGCGGCGAAGAAGTCGAAACCTTTGGCGGTGCCGGAGGTGCGGGCAAGGGCCGCGAAGAAGCCAACCCGCAGGACTTCACCACCGACAACCTGTTGGCCAAGGTCGGCTGGAACTATGCCGGCAATGATCGCCTGCAACTCAGTTACGAGCGCTTCGAGAACAATGTGGACACCCGCGTGCTCAGCGACGCCTCGGTCCTCACCTCCACCGCCCTGGGCGGCGGCATGTTCAGCAACGCCCTGACCGCCGCCAGCAACGCCAAGGACAGCACCGACCGCGAACGCATCAGCCTGGAGCATCAGCTGGAACTGAACGCGGCCTTCGCCGACCAGCTCAAATGGCAGCTCAGCCACCAGGACAGCGAGATTCGCCAGCAGACCTTCAACAACCGCTTCAGCTGGGTGGCATTCAACACCAACCCGGTGCCGCCTGCCTCGGCCTTCGAGCGCCTGCGCACCCGGGATTCGGTCTACGAAGAGAAGCTCTGGGCCTTCAACAGCCAGCTGGACAAGCACTTCGCCCTCGGTAGCACCCAGCATCACGTGATCTATGGTGTCGATCTCAAGCGCCTGGAAAGCAGCGACCTGCGCAAGGGCAATGAATTCCGCGTCAGCACCGGCCAACCTCTGCCACCCGCATTCGGCGCGGAAACCTTCCCGTTGAGCGATTTCCCCGACCCGGTCACCCACGAATACGCCCTGTTCGCCCAGGACAGCATCGAAATCGGCCGCTGGACCCTCCTACCGGGCCTGCGTTACGACTACTACGAGCTCAAGCCTCACGTAACCCCGGAATACCTGAACAGCAATCCTGTCGACCGCAATCCGTCCGACTTCGACGACCATGCCCTGTCGCCCAAGCTCGGCGTCACCTATCGGCTGGATGACGCCCACAGCCTCTACGGCCAGTACGCCGCCGGCTTCAAGGCGCCGGAGCCTGTGGATATCTTCGGTGAATTCGTCAACACCGCGATGGGCTACCAGAACATCGCCAACCCGCGCCTGAAGCCGGAAACCAGTGACAGCTACGAGATCGGCCTGCGCGGCAAGTACGACACCGGCAGCTTCGGCGTGGCGCTGTTCTACAACCGTTACGAAGACTTCATCGACCAGGTGACCATTCCCGATCCGACGGGTAACAACCTGCTCACCTTCCAGTCGCAGAACCTGAACAAGGTGACCATTCGCGGTGCCGAAGCACGGGGAGAGCTCTTTCTCGACAGCTTTGGGCTACCCGTCGGTACCCGCCTGCTGGGCACCATCGCCTATGCCCGCGGCAAGAATGAGGAAACCGGTGAGCCGATCAACAGCATCGATCCGCTCAATGCGGTCATCGGTCTGGGCTACGCCGAGCCGAGCGGCAAGTTCGGCGGCGACCTGGCCTGGACCCTGGTCCAGGCCAAGGACCGCATCGACCAGACGAACAACGCCAGCCTGCGCATCAACGAGCAGTTCGCCACACCCGGCTACGGCACCCTGGACCTGAATACCTGGTGGCAGGTCACCGAGGCCCTCTCGGTAAATGCCGGACTGTTCAACCTGACCGACAAGCAGTACTGGCAGTGGGGCGACGTCCAGGGCCTGGACGCCGACAGCCGCAGCCTGGGCCGCTTCACCCAGCCGGGCCGCAATGTTTCAGTCAACCTGGTCTGGGAGATCTGAGAACCTGTTCAGCACAGGGATGTGCCCCTTGGGCAAGCCACGGCGGCGCGCGATAATGCGCGCCTGCCGTGGAGATACCGATGATCCTGCTCTGTCGCCCCGACGACCTGGCCGAAGGCCAAAGCCGGGGCTTTACCGTTGATGACCTGAAAATCCTGCTGGTGCGCCGGCAAGGGCGGGTCCATGCCTACGTGAACAGTTGCCCGCACCGGGGCATTCCGCTGGATTGGGTGCCGAACCAGTTTCTCGACCACAGCGGCAGCCTGATCCAGTGCGCCACCCACGGCGCACTGTTCCTGATCGAGTCGGGGGAATGCGTGACCGGGCCCTGTGTCGGCGAGGCCCTGGACCCGGTGGCCATCCGCGAAGACGCCCACGGCATCTGGCTGGACGACGACGCCTGAGGCTCAGAGCCTCACGTCGAGGCGGCGACTGACGCGGATTTCCTCGTGGGTCAGCTCCACCCCGTAGGCCAGCACTTCCACACCGGCGGAAACCGCCTCACGCAGTACCGCCGAATAGGCCGGGTCGATTTCGTCCGCTGTCCGCACCGCTTCGATCCCCGAGAGATTGACGCAGTAGAGCTGCACGGCCCGAACACCAGCACGGGCCAGGGCGGCCAGTTCGCGCAGGTGCTTGCTACCGCGTTGGGTGACCGCATCGGGGAAAGCCGCCACGGACGTGCCATCGAAGCCCAGGGTGACGCTCTTCACCTCGACGAAGGCCGGACCATCGGCGAAGTCCAGACGGAAGTCGGCGCGGCTGTTCTCCAGTCCGTAGGCGACTTCCCGTTTCAACGCGCTGAATCCCTCCAGCTCGGTGATCACCCCCGCCTTGAGCGCCTCTTCTACCAGCGCATTGGCCCGAGCCGTATTGACACAGGCAAGGCGACCCTGGGGCGTCTCGGTGATTTCCCAGGTGCCGGGCAGTTTGCGCTTGGGGTCGCTGGAGCGACTGAACCAGACCCGGCAGCCCTCGCTCATGCAATTGAGCATGGAGCCGGTGTTGGGACAGTGGATAGTCAGTTGCTCGCCACTGACCGTCTCGATATCCGCGAGGAAGCGCTTGTAGCGCTTCAGCAGCCTGCCCTCCTCCAGGGCCAGGGCGAATCTCACCGGTCTGCCCAGGTCTTCAGGCCACGGGCCAGGCGCTGCACCGCCTCTTCCAGGCGCGGCAGGCTCTGGGTATAGGCGAAGCGCACATGCTGGCCGGCCAGATGACGCCCGAAGTCCAGGCCCGGCGTGAAGGCCAGGTGCTCGGTCTCGATGAAATGGCGGCAGAAGGCGTAGGCATCGCCCCCGAAGGCGGAAATGTCTGCATAAAGATAGAAGGCGCCTTCCGGCTCCACGGCGATCCGGAAGCCCAGATCGCGCAAGGCCGGCAGCAGGTAGTCCCGGCGCCGGGCGAATTCTTCGCGGCGCTGCTCGAGGATTTCCAGGGTCTGAGGCTGGAAGCAGGCCAGGGCCGCGTGCTGGGCCATCGATGGCGCGCTGATGTAGAGGTTCTGCGCCAGCTTTTCCAGCTCCGGCACGGCGTCCAGCGGCGCCACCAGCCACCCCAGGCGCCAGCCGGTCATGCCGAAGTACTTGGAGAAGCTGTTCAGGACGAACGCATCGTCATCCACTTCCAGCACGCTGCTGGCGTCCATGCCGTACGTGAGGCCGTGGTAGATCTCGTCAACCACCAGATGACCGCCACGCTCCTTGAGGGTTCGGGACAGCTCCGCCAGTTCGTCGGCATGCAGCACGGTGCCGGTCGGGTTGGCCGGCGAGGCCACCAGCGCACCCACGCTGTCGGAATCCCAGTACCGTTCGACCAATTGCGGGGTCAACTGATAGCGGGTCTCGGGGCCCACCGGAACCAGTTGGGCCGCACCTTCCACCAGGCGCAGGAAGTGGCGGTTGCAGGGATAGCCGGGGTCGGCAAGGAGCCAGTGCCGGCCCGGATCCACCAGCAGGCTGCTGGCCAGGAGCAGCGCACCCGAACCGCCGGGGGTGATGAGAATGCGATCTGGGTCTATGTTCAACCGATAGCGTGATGCGTAGAAGCTGGCGATCGCCTCACGCAGTTGCGGCACACCGCGAGCGGCGGTGTAACGGGTATGCCCGGCGGCCAGGGCTGCCTGCCCGGCCTGGACGATCGGCTCGGCAGTGGTGAAGTCCGGCTCGCCGATCTCCAGGTGGATGACATCGTGACCCGCCGCCTGGAGTTCATTGGCTCGGGCCAGCAGGGCCATGACGTGAAAGGGTTCGATGGCGCGGCTGCGCGCACTGTAGGACTGGGCCATTGGCCTTCCTTTATTAAGGCAAAGAGAGGATTCTACCCAATGGTTCCTGGACGCTGCAGCATGCGTGACGTCGGGGAGTGGCGTACCCGGATTTGATCTGGTAAGTTCGCCCGCTTGCAGCCGCAGGGCCGGCACCACCGGCGATGGACCATAATCCTGCGCAATGGATTAGAGAAAGTGAGAGGCGGCCATCCATGCCCACCAACGCAAAACAACAGAGCAGCCAGTTGATTCGTGGCTTCGTGCCCTACCAAGAGACCAAGGGCGAGGAGTACATGAGCGATCGCATGCGCGCTCACTTCACCAACATCCTCAACAAGTGGAAGCTGGAGTTGATGGAAGAGGTGGACCGTACCGTGCACCACATGCAGGACGAAGCCGCCAACTTCCCCGATCCGGCCGACCGCGCCAGCCAGGAAGAAGAATTCAGCCTGGAACTGCGTGCCCGCGACCGCGAGCGCAAGCTGATCAAGAAGATCGACGAGACCCTCCAACTGATCGAAGACAACGATTATGGCTGGTGTGACTCCTGCGGCGTCGAGATCGGCATTCGCCGTCTGGAAGCCCGCCCCACCGCCACCCTCTGCATCGACTGCAAGACCCTGGCGGAAATCAAGGAAAAACAGCTCGGCTCCTGATGCCGAAACGGGGCGCCAACGGCGCCCCGTCGCTTTACAGGGCCCCGCCCCAATGACGTCCCCTGCCTATATCGGGCGTTTCGCCCCTACACCCAGCGGTTATCTGCACTTCGGTTCGCTGGTCGCTGCCCTCGCTTCCTACCTCGATGCTCGCGCTCACGGCGGCCGCTGGCTGCTGCGCATGGAAGACCTGGACCCGCCACGGGAAGTCCCAGGCGCCCAGGCGGCGATTCTCCAGACGCTGGAAATCTACGGCTTCGAGTGGGATGGCGAAATGGAACGCCAGAGCGAGCGCCATGACGCGTACGCCAAGGTGATCGATCGCCTCTACGAAATGGGCATCGCCTACGCCTGCACCTGCTCGCGCAAGCAGCTGGAAAACCACCACGGCGTCTACCCCGGCATCTGTCGCAATGCCCAGCACCCGCAGCACGACGCGGCCATCCGCATCCGCGTACCGGAGCTGGAATACCACTTCGTCGACCGCGTACAGGGTGAGTTCCGCCAACACCTGGGCCGCGAGGTGGGCGACTTCGTCATCCGCCGCCGCGACGGCCTGTATGCCTATCAATTGGCCGTGATTCTGGACGACGCCTGGCAGGGCGTGACCGATATCGTCCGCGGCGCCGACCTGCTGGACTCGACCCCGCGCCAGCTCTACCTGCAAGAACTGCTGGGGCTGAGCCAGCCACGCTATCTGCATGTCCCGCTGATCATCCAGCCGGACGGCCACAAGCTGGGCAAGTCCTACCGCTCGCCGCCGCTACCCGCCGACAGCGCTGGTCCCTTGTTGACTCGAGCCCTGCGCGCCCTTGGCCAGGAGCCGCCAGAAGAACTGTCCCATTGCCGCCCTCACGAGGTGCTGGAATGGGGCATCACCCACTGGATCGCCGGGCGTATCCCGCGCTGCCGTACACTGGCTGAAGCGCAGCTGCGCTAGCCACTCGCGGCGCTCCGGGGCATTCGCTACCATCGCCGCAGACACGACGAGAATTGTGGCATGTACATCTATCGACTGGTCCTGCTCCTGGTGGTGGGAATCTACCTGTTCTCCCCCGCCATCATGGATTGGTGGATCGACCCCAACGGCGCCTGGTACAGACCCTACCTGCTGTGGCTGATCCTGATCGTGGTGACCTTCATTCTGCAGAGTCAACGCGATGCTGATGAGCTTTAGCCTCACGCAGCTGATCCTGATCAGCGCTGCCTACCTCCTGGCCTTGTTTGGCGTGGCC